>JBEKMJ010000032.1:0-77064 GCA_050008575.1 Bryobacteraceae bacterium | reverse complement strand
ATCGACCACTACCGTCTGTCAGCCGCACAACATGGCCAATCCGATCGGGACCTTCTCCGGCTACGATACTACGGACTTCACCGGCGGACTGGCAGGCGTCTTCCTGGAAGACAGCCTTCCTCACTCCGCGCCTGCGCCATTGCGATTCTATGTCAGCGACGGCGCGGCCGGCGGCATTCAAACAAACTTCAGGTCGCTAAGTCCCCAAATCGGCCAGATATTCTTCATCGGCGATGGCTTGACCGGGACGGGCACCGGCGCGGCTCAAATGTTCGCGGTTCCGCCCACCGCGACGCATCTCTATTTGGGTTATGTCGATTCATGCAGCAATTCGGTCCCGAGTTGCTATTCCAACAACCTCGGCTCGCTCACGGCTACCGTTAACGCGCAGATCAGAGGTCTTTGCAATACGGGCCAGACCGCCGCTAATGCGCTGGGATGCACTGAAGTTCTGGTGACGCAGAACCCGCTGGGAGGAGGCCCGAACGTGGATGGCAACTGGGACATAGCCTATCCTTATCCATTACCTTTCGAAGGTTTCGGCGGCCCTTGCGGGCTGACCCAATTCGAACCAGCCTGGGTGGATACTCCTTTCTCCGGTTGGTTGCCCGACAACGCCAGCAGCGTGTCGGAATGGATTGCTCCCTACGATGGAGAAAACCCCCAGCCGCCGGGATGGTACGTTTACCGAACCGCTTTCGAGGTGCCGCCGGTCCTGCCGGGCGGCGCCGCGGTCACGGGGGTAAGCGTCAGTGGCCGGCTGGCATCGGACAATAGCACGTATACGATCTATCTGGAGAGTCCCGCGGGCAGCGCCAGATGCTCGCTGGTTGCGGGACAGACCTTCCCGGTGAACCCTCCCGGAGCGGGTTCCGGCGATTACCGGCAGTGGTGGCCCTTCAGCTTCACTAACCCGTTTGACATCGCGCCCGGCGCCGCCGCTTATCTGTATTTTGTGGTTCGAAACGTGGATAACGCTACCGGCCTCAGAGTTGAATTCTTTGGTAATTCAATCTTTAATTGAGCCAAGCTTCCCAGGTTAGGCCAAGGTTAGGCCCGCGCGGCGCGAATATGGAAACGGTAAAGGTAACTAATGAAAGTAAGGAGACAGGGATGCAACGCGTACATTTTCCAAAGCTGCTTAGCGCCATTTGCGCATTGACGATTGTGACATTGCCCATCGGGGCGACGACGCCGCCTGTGTCGTTGAACGCGCCCGGCACCTTTCCCGCCGGTAACTCGCCCACGTCGGTGACGGTTGGGGACTTCGACAACGATGGTATCCCGGACCTGGCCATGACCAACGGCAATAACGGCAGCACGGTTACATTGCTAAAAGGCGTTGGTAATGGCCTTTACCGGCCGTCGCTGACCTACACGGTAGGCTCTAATCCGCAATTTATCACCACCGGCGACCTGAACAACGATGGAAACCTGGATCTGGTGGTGGCCAACTATTCCTCTAACACCGTCTCGGTTATGCTGGGCGCGGGCACGGGCGCCTTTGAGCCGGCGCTGAACTATACGGTCGGATCGCAGCCGTACGGTGTCGCTGTGGGTGACTTCAACGGGGATGGAATTCCGGACCTGGCGGTGGCGAACTACGGCTCCGGCAGCGTTTCGATCCTGCTGGGGAAAGGCAATGGGACTTTCAAGTCTCCCCTCACCTACGCGGCGGGTGTTAATCCCACAGCCGTGGTGACCGCAGACTTTAATGGCGACGGGAAACTGGATCTGGCGGTCACCAATTACTTCTCCAATACGGTCTCCATCCTGCTGGGCAATGGCACCGGATCCTTCCAACCGGCCACGAACTACGGAGTCGGTATTGAACCGCTCGCTTTGGCCTTGGGAGACTTCAATGGCGACGGCAACATGGATCTGGCCGTGGCCAACAAAGGTTCCAATGACGTCGCCATTCTGCTGGGCAATGCCAATGGCAAATTCCGGCTGGCAGCCTTCTATCCGGCTGGAACCGCGCCTTACTCCGTTGCAGTGGCCGATTTCAACGGCGACGGCAATCTGGACCTGGCGGTGGCGGACAATGGTTCCAACCAAGTCTCGATTCTGCAGGGCAATGGCAAGGGCACATTCGGCCACCCCACCAGTTACTTTGCCGGATTGGCGCCGGTATCCGTGGCCGTGGGTAACCTGAACGCGGATACCACGCCGGATGTGGTGGTAGCGGACTCCAGTTCCAACACAGTCTCGGTGATGCTCAACTTCAGCGGCGCATTCGTGCAAGAGGGGGTCTATGGCCTGGAGAGCCAAACAAACTCCCTGGCCACGGGCGACTTCAATCACGACGGCAACCTGGACGTGGTGGTGACCACCAATGCGAGCGCCGCAGCCATCTTGCTGGGTACCGGCAAAGGCGCGTTCCGGCCGCCGATCAACTATCAGGTTCCAAACGGAGCCGGCGCCGTGGCGGTGGGTGACTTCGATGGCGACGGCAATCTGGATTTAGTGGTCTGCAACACCAATGGATATCAGGTCAGCACCGTCTCGGTCCTGCTGGGCAACGGAAATGGGAGCTTTCAGTCGGCGATTACCTACCAGGCGGGATATTATCCGCACAGCGTGGCGGTGGGAGACTTTAACCACGACGGCAAACTTGACCTGGCGGTCGCCAATGACGATTCCAGCGTCAACACCGTCTCCATCCTGCTGGGCAATGGCGACGGCACTTTCCAGGCGCCGGTGGCCTATGCGGTTGGCCCCACGCCTCAATTCGTGACGCTGGGCGACATCTTTGGCGACGGCCAACTGGACGTTCTGACAGCCAACTCTTCCAACACCATTTCCATTCTGCACGGCAAAGGCGACGGCACTTTCGGACCGGCGGAGAGTGTCTCGGTGGGCGGAGATCCGATTTGCCTGGCTGTGACGGACTTCAATGGAGACGGAAAAGCCGACCTCGCCGTGGTCAGCTACGATTCGGATCAGGTTTCGATTCTGTTGGGCCATGGCAATGGCACCTTCGCCCCCGCGCAGACATACTCTCTATTAGGGACGCTGCAATATGTGGTGACAGGCGATTTCAATGGGGATGGGCTGCCGGACGTAGCGGTGGTCAACAAAAGTTACAACGGGCTGACGGTCCTGCAGAATGCCGGGGGAGGCACGTTTGAAGTCTTAGCGAGTTACGCGCTGGAGAGCAATCCGATTAGCATGGCCGTCGGGGATCTCAATGGGGACGGAAGGCCGGACCTGATGGTGGCCAACTATAATTCCGAAACGGTGTCGGTGCTGCTAGACCGCCCGAAGTAAAATGTTCGCTTCTGGTAGCACAGGCTTCAGCCTGTGTTCGGAGTTCTACATTTTGCCGAAGCGAGAAATGGAGGGCGGGCTTTAGCCGGCGTGGCGAGCTTCGCTCTACATCTTCCGCGGGCAACGGGTGTTGCGCTTCGTGGCGCAGGCACTCATGGCTGCCGCGACCGCACTCCTGCGGTCGCCAGAGGCGCGCGGAGCGCGCCTCTGGCGAGCCTCGCTCGCCGAAGAGCGGGCCTGCGAGGCCCGCGCAGGCTGCGAGCCTGCCCCACGGCGGCGGAATTGCCCCGCCATTTTCGCATCTCCTTCCCGTCACCAAACGCCCCTCCACCGCGTCCAATCATCAGGTATACTCAGATTAAGGATGGTTTCCCGGATGCCCCAAAAGCCGCGTTCGTTCCTGCTGTTCCTCGGCGTTGTTTGTGCCTGTGCGCTTATCGGCGGCATCTTGGGGCCCCAAGTCCAGGCGGCGGCCACGGTCGCCGACGGCGACGACATCGGCGCCAGCCTGAAAACGTTCACCAGCGTTTACGGCCTGGTGGAACAAAACTTCGCCGATAAAGTCGATCCCGACAAGGCCATCTATAAGGGCGCCATCCCGGGCGCCACGCGCACCCTCGACCCGCACACGAATTTCTTCGATCCCCGCGACTACCAGCTCCTGCGTGAAGACCAGAAGGGCCATTACTTCGGCGTCGGTATGCAGGTACGGCCTTTCAACGGCAAAACCGTGGTGGTGGCGCCGTTCGCCGGCTCGCCCGCCTACCGCGCGGGAATCCGGCCGGGCGACGTGATCATGAAGGTGAACGATAAGCCCACCGACAATCTCACCACCACCGAAGTGGCCGACCTGTTGAAAGGTCCCCGCGGCACGCAGGTCACCATCGTGGTTTCCCGCGAAGGCAACGAGCAGCCCATCGTGTTTTCAGTCATCCGCGACGAAATCTCGCGCAGCAGCGTGAAAAACGCCATCTGGCTGAAGCCCGGCATCGCTTACGTCTTCGTGGAGCAGTTCAGCGAAACCACCAGCAAGGAACTCGAAGACTCCCTGAAAAAGCTGGGCGAGAACAACATCCACGGGCTGGTTCTGGATCTGCGGTACAACCCCGGCGGCCTGCTCAACGAAGGCGTCGCGGTGGCCGACAAGTTCCTGCAAAAAGGACAGACCATCGTTTCCCACCGCGGCCGTTCGTCGCCGGAAAAGACTTACACCGCCCGGAACGGCAACCACGGGCATGACTATCCCATCGTAGTGCTGGTGAACCGATCGTCGGCCTCCGCCGCCGAGATTGTCGCCGGCGCCTTGCAGGATCACGACCGCGGTTGGATTCTGGGCGAAACCACTTTCGGCAAGGGCCTGGTGCAAACCGTCTATCCGCTGTCGGAAAACACGGGCCTGGCGCTCACCACGGCGCATTTCTATACGCCCAGCGGCCGTCTGATCCAACGCGATTACAGCAACAAGTCGTTCTTCGATTATTACTATCACAAGGACGAACCCAAGGACATGCAAGACGTAAAGATGACCGACAGCGGCCGCACCGTTTACGGCGGCGGCGGGATCACCCCCGACGAGAAATACGTCCAGCCCAAGTTCGACCATCTGCAGATCGAGCTTTCCGTAAAATCGGCCTTCTTCAACTTCACGCGCTCCTACTTCGGCCAGCACGATGCCAAGCTGCCCAAAGGCTGGGCGCCCGACGCCACCACGGTCAACGAATTCCACGACTACCTGCTGAAGCAGAATTACGATTTCACGGAAGCTGAATTCACACAGGATACCGACTACATCAAGCGTCTTCTCAAGCGCGAAATGTATATCACCGCCTTCAACCTGGATGAAAGCGAGCGCGTCGCCGTGGAAACCGATCCGGAAGTGGAACGCGCCGTCGACGCCATGCCCAAGGCCAAGGCCTTGCTGGATTCGGCCCACAAGGTCCTGGTTCAGCGCGTGCAGCCGGCGGATCCGATACTCGCCCGGTGAAAACCGCCGCCCAGATCATCGTCCTGGATGCCGGGGGCCAATATTGTCACCTCATAGCGCGTAAAGTCCGCGACCTGGGAGTCTACTCCGAGGTCCGCCCCAGCGAAACTCCCGCGGCCGATCTCGCGGGAGCCAAAGGCCTGATCATCTCCGGCGGCCCTAATAGCGTTTACGATCCTTCCAGCCCCACCGTCGATCCCGCCATTTTCCAGTCCGGATCGCGCGTGCTGGGAATCTGCTACGGGCATCAGCTCATGGCGCACTTGTTGGGCGGTACGGTCCAGTTAGGCGTCAAAGGCGAGTATGGCCTGGCCACCTTCGACTTGCTCTCGAACGGCGGATGCGCGAGCGCGCTGTTCGATGGCATCTCCGGCCCGCAGCAAATCTGGATGAGCCATCGCGATCTGGTCACCGCCCCGCCACCCGGATTCTCCGTGCTGGGCGCGACGGCCACTTGCGCCATTGCCGCTATCGAAGCGCCGGCCCGCGGACTCTACGCGGTGCAATTCCATCCCGAAGTCGCGCATACCACGCGCGGCCGCGAGGTCCTGTCCAATTTCTTATTCCGGATTTGCGAATGCCGCCGCGATTGGGATCCGCGCCATCGCGTGCCCCAGATCGAGGACGAAATCCGCCAGTGCGTGGGCGATCGCAATGTTTTCTTCTTCGTCAGCGGAGGCGTGGATTCCACGGTCGCTTGCGCGCTTTGCCAACGCGCTCTCGGCGCCGCACGCGTGCAGGGAGTTTATGTCGATACCGGCCTGATGCGTGAAGGCGAAACCGATTCCATGCGCCGCATGCCCGGACTTTCCATCGAGAACGCCGAGGCGCAGTTCCTGGACGCGCTCGCCGGGGTGCGCGACCCGGAGCAAAAGCGCCATATCATCGGCGAAGAATTCGTGCGCGTTCAGGAGCGCATCCTGCAAGCCCGCCACCTGCTGGATGGCCGCTGGATTCTCGGCCAGGGTACCATCTATCCGGACACTATAGAATCCGGCGGCACCGAAAGGGCCGCCGTCATCAAGACCCATCACAACCGCGTGCCCGGCATCCAAAGGCTGATCGACGCCGGCCGCATCGTCGAGCCTCTGCGTTCTTACTATAAGGACGAGGTGCGCGAGATTGGCCGGGAGCTCGGGCTTCCCGCCGAAATTCTCGACCGCCATCCGTTTCCCGGACCGGGCCTGGCCATCCGCTGTCTCTGCTCGGAAATCGAAGCCGGCGTTCAGGCCACCGCCGAAGGTTGCATCCTGCCGGTCCATTCCGTGGGCGTGCAAGGCGATAGCCGCAGCTACGCACCTGTATTATGCATCGATGCCCTGGACACGCTTGAGCATGCCCGCGCCACCGAGTTGATCAATCGCATCTCCGGCGTCAACCGCGTCATCGCGCGCGTGCGCACTACCGCGCCCCTCGCCGGCATGCGCGTGCGCGTCAGCGCCCTCACGCCCGAGCGCCTGGCGCGTCTCCGGCATGCCGATGCCATCGTGCGCCGCCTCTCGCACGCCAGCGGTTTCGACCGCACCATCTGGCAATTCCCGGTGGTGCTGATTCCGCTCGGCACGGCCGCTGCCCCGGACTCCGTGGTGCTCCGTCCCATCGATTCCGTGGACGGCATGACCGCCCAGTCGGTCGCCATGCCAGATGACTTACTCGCTTCTATTTCGACTGAGCTACTCTCGGTCCCGGGTATTAGCGGCGTGTTCTACGACTTAACTCACAAACCTCCCGCCACCATTGAGTGGGAGTAAAGAATTGTGGGGCGGTCCCCCTGGACCGCGGTCGACGCCCTCGCCGGCCTGCCGCCGTGGAGTCCTGCCCCAAAGGACCGCGCTTGCGCCCGCCTTAGGTGGCCGGGGGAGAGATGACGAAGAGCGTGCCGAAACCGCCGGGAGCGGCAGCCGAGCCCCCCGCGGAAGTCGCGCCCCAGATGTTGCCCATAGCGTCTACCAGCACGCCGGCGTATGGGGTCGCTCCGTCCGGACCGCCCTTGAAGCCGTAAATCGTGGTCAGGCTGCCCGCCGAGTCGAGTTTGAATACCGTGCCGTAACCATGCGCTCCGCCGATCGTGGTGGTGCCATACAGGTTGCCTTCCGCATCCCAGGTCAGCGCCGACGCCGGAATACCCCCATCCGGTCCCGTGAAGGTGTGCAGAACCGTCAACTGGCTGGTGGTCAGGTCGAACTTGAACACCACCCCGTAGCCGGCGCCAAAAGTGCCGGATCCGCCGGACGATGCCGTGCCGTAAACGTTACCCTTGCCGTCTCCGACCAAACTGCCCAGTGGCTGGGAGCCGTCGGCCCCCCCGGTGAAGGTGTACAGAGCCTTCTGGATGCCCACTGCGTAAATCGTTCCACCATAGGGCAAACCGCCGCACCCGCAAGTCGTACCGAAGAGCTTGCCGCCCTGGTAGAACAACCCCGCGCGCGGCAACGCGCCATCCGGCGAGAAGTTCTGCCCGGTCTCAAAGGCTCCGGCAGCGGAATACTCGTAGACGGTTCCCCAGCCTTTGGTTCCGCCGCCAACGTAAGTTGTGCCAAACAAGTCTCCGGAAGGGTCGAAGACGGGTGTGCCGGCGGGACCTATCCCTTCCGCGGGCGTTATCGACTTGCCCGCGAAGCTGTGCAACAGCGTGAACTCGCCTGCCGGGGTCAACTCGAACAGCGTGCCATCGTTGTTCGCACCGCCTCTGTATGCCACGCCGTAGAAGTTGCCGCTGGCGTCCTGCACCAGACCGCCCACGGGACCAACGCCGTCGGGGCCCGTAAACGTGTGCAGCGCGGATTCCTGGTGGGTTTTGATATTCAGTTGGTAGACAGTCCCGCTGAGTGCGGTGCCGCCGCCGCTAGTGGTGCCGTAAACGCTGCCATTATATAGCGTTGGCGTGGCCATGGGGGTTCCACCATCGGCGCCGCCTGTGAACGTATGAAGCAGGGTGAATGTCTGCGCTGGAACCGGTTGCATCGCAATCAGGGCTAGCGCTAGGACCGGCGCCGCCGCCAGCGCTGCCCGTCTGATATCGGTTGAAATTAAGTTTCGCATCGTCTTTTCCTATCGTTGGGCGGCCCGCTTCATATAGAATGAAACACGAATTCGTGCGCGGGACAACCTCAGCTTGTGTCATTCTGCGCCACCCACGCCAGGGAGTCAATAGTGATCCTTGGCACTCAGTACTCGTACCCTTCTCTTTAATCGTGGTACTATAGCTCACAGAACCTCGATTGAAATGATTTTATTGAAACGTGAAATCGTTTACAATCACATAATCATGTTGATTGTGCGCCGGGTCGTCCAGGCCGGATAACTCCGCACCGGCGGGATCCGGCGAAAGGGGTGCGTGCCATGGACTTAGCCAAAGCCCTCGCCGAGTTACGGGAACAGCGGGATGATATCGACCAGGCCATTCTCAGCCTGGAACGCTTGGCCAGTGGTCGTCCTCGGCGCCGGGGCAGACCTCCCGGCCGGACCGCCATCCGTCCGAAAAAACGTCCCACGCTCGCCCCTAACGCGAGCGCCGACCGGGTGAAAACAGCAACGGAATGAACCCGCGCCGCCTCCCAGTGGGGTTGTACCCCCGCGCCGGCTAAAGCCTGACCGGTGTCTCGTTCGCGGCCCACCGCTCTCGCCTGCCATTGGAGTAAGATGTAACCAAGGGCGGAAAGTAACCGGCATGGGTTGCCCGCCGCCAAAAGCGTTGTATGGGGAGGGGTCCCTGTCGGTTGTGAGGAGCGGCGCACGATTCTTCGCGGTGACGGCTGCGTTATGGACGGTGGCGCCGCTAAGCGGGCAGGCGATCACTTTCGAGGAACTGACGTCCCAGGCCGCCACGGCGCGCCGCGGCAATCATATCCCACAAGCCATCGAACTCTACCGGCAAGCGGTGCAAGTGCGGGAGTCGTGGGTGGAGGGCTGGTGGTTTCTCGGGACTCTCTCTTATGCGGCGTACCGCTACGCCGACTGCGAATCCGCCTTCGACCGGTTCGTCAAGCTGGACGACAAACGGGCGCTGGCGTGGTCGTTGCTGGGTCTGTGCGAATTCGAGACCGGCAAGTACGATCCGGCGCTCGACCACCTGCGGCAGGGGCTGGCGCCGGACAACGGCCTGGCTCCCGAAGTTGAAGCCGGCGTCCGGTTTCACTATGGGCTGTTGTTGACGAAAGCGGGACTCTTCGACCAGGGGAAACGGGAGTTGGAGGGGTATGCGCGCGGCGGCGCGCACGAACCGGCGCTGATCCAGGCTCTGGGACTGAACGCGCTACGCCAGCCATGCCTGCCCAAGGAGGTGCCCGCGGAGCGGCTGGATGCGGTGACGAAGGCGGGCACGGCGGCGCGCTTTTGGATTCTGGGCGAAATCGATAAGGCCGAAGCCGGGTTTCAGGAGTTAGTCCGGGAGTTCCCAACCCTCGCCGGCGTTCACTACCTATACGGCACTTATTTGAGTTACACCCGTCCGGAAGACGCCATGGCCGAATTCCGGCGCGAGTTGGAGCTGAACCCCCCCAACGCGGATGCCGAAGCCATGCTTGCGTTGCTGCTGGTGAACGCCAACGACCTGTCCGGCGCGTTGCCGTATGCCAAGAAGGCGGCTGCCGAACGCCCCTCCGATGCGCTGGCGGAGTACGCGTATGGCGAGGTGCTGATGCGCACCGGCGAGTTGCGGCCGGCTATCGCCAGGCTGGAGGCCGCGGAGCGGCTGGACCCCGCGGCCCTGCAGTATCACATGGCCTTGGCGCGCGTATATTCCAGGGCCGGCCGCGCGGTGGAAGCGCGCCGGCAGCGGCGCATATCGCTGGATATGGCGGCTGGAGTCCAAGGCGGCGAACCCCCTCGGATTGCCGATGGCGGAGCCGAGGTCCGCGCGCGCGCCAAGCCCGGCGATACCCGGCCTCCTGAAAATCGATGACCGCCGGATATCGACAATCCGGGCGGTTATGGCGTGCCGCCGCGATGTGCGTGGCGCTGGCGGGATCCGCGCCGAGCGCGCCACCGGCCCCCCGGAAAGCGACATGCGCCACTTGCCATCGCGCGGAAGCGCAATCGCAGCCGCGGACCGGCATGGGCATCGGCATCGAGCTGGCTCCAAACCAACAACCCCTGCAACAGCACCCCAAACTGACCCTGGAGAAGAACGGATACCGCTACGACATCGAGCGCAAGAACGGGGCAAGCGCCTATACGGTCAGCGACGGCTCCGGCGCGCTCACTCTGCCTATTCGATACGCGTTCGGCGATTACAACCTGACATTCGTGCTGGAATACCAAGGCCGCTTCTACGAGAGCCTGGTGAGCTACTACCAGAAGATCGAAGGGCTGGGCGTCACCATGGGAGACGAAAGGATACAACCTCACAACCTGGTGGAAGCCATGGGGCGGCAGACGTCGGACCAGGAAATCACATCCTGTTTCGGCTGTCACGGCTCGGGCGCGGTGAGTCAGGGTAAGTTGACGCTCGCTTCGCTGCAGCCGGGCGTAAGCTGCGAGCATTGTCATGCGGGCGCCGATGCGCACATGCAAGCTCTCGCGGCGGGTAAGACCGCGCCCGTCCCGCGCAAGTTGGGAGAGATGGCGGCCGAAGAGATGTCGGACTTTTGCGGTGAGTGTCATCGCACGTGGGAATCCGTGGTCGGGCAGCGTCTGTTCGGCGAGAAGAATGTCCGGTTTCAGCCGTACCGGTTGGCCAATAGCAAGTGCTTCCTGGGAGACGACAAGCGCATACGCTGCACGGCTTGCCACGATCCGCACGTGGAATTGGTTCGCGACGACGCCAGTTACGACGGGGATTGTCTGTCGTGTCACGGCGTAAAGCCGGGTGCGGCCGCCGCCGCCGTAACGCGGAAAACCTGTCCTGTGTCGGACAAGAACTGTGTGAGTTGCCACATGCCCAAAGTGCAGGCGCCGTTAAGCCCCGCGATATTTACCGATCATAATATACGGGTAGTGCACGCGGGGGATCCGTATCCGCAGTAAGTGGCGCGCGCAAGGGTGTCACCAGCCCATGTTGCGCATCTTCTCCAGAATGTCGCCGCTCATTTGCTCCATACGCGCGGGCTTGCGCCTCAGCGGCGACGGGATGACGGCCGCCAGCCGCGCGGATTCTTCGCGGCCCAGACGCGCCGCCGGGATGCCGTAGTATTCGCTCGCGGCCGCCTCGGCGCCATAGATGCCGGGCCCCCACTCAATCACGTTCAGGTAAAGCTCCAGCACGCGCCGCTTGCCCAGAATCAAGTCCGCGGGCGGAGCGAGCGTGAACTCGACTGCCTTGCGCACCACGGAGCGGCTGGTGGTCAGAAACAGGTTCTTCACCAATTGTTGCGTGATGGTGGAAGCGCCGCGCCCGAGTTTGCCCCGGTCGAGATCCCGATCCACGGCTTTGTGTAGTTCCGTCCAGTCGATGCCGTGGTGCTGGTAGAATCGCTCGTCTTCCGAGGCGATCGCGGCGTGTTGCAAGTCTTTCGAGATGCGGCCGAGCGGCACGCAGACATAGCGCTTGCGATAGGGGCGGCGGCGCATGGCGGCCTCTACGCGGCGTTGGATCTGGACCATCGTGGTGGGCGGATCGATCCACTTCAATCCCAGCAACGCGGTTAGGCATAAAGCGTAGAAACCCGCCGCCGGCGCGGCAACCCAGAACAGGATGCGCCGCCATAGGCTGCGTTTGCGTTTGGGTGCGACGGCCCTGGCTACCATTCCACCGGTTTGCCGGGCTCGAGCGCCCAGACTCGCGTGTCCGGCAGATCGCCGATGCGCGCCGCCAGATCCTCCGGCCGCCCCGTCAGCGCCGGGAAGGTCCCGAAGTGCATGGGCACTACTTTCCTGGGCTTCAGCAGCCGGCAAGCCACTGCGGCTTCCCGCGGGCTCATCGTATAGAGATCTCCGATCGGCAGAAAGGCCAATTCCGGATGGTATAACCGCTCGATCAATTGCATGTCCGTGAAGACGTTGGTGTCGCCGGCGAAATACGCCGCGCGGCCATCGTCGAAATGCAGCACGTAGCCCGCGGCCTCGCCGCCGTAGACGATTTTGCCGTCGTCCAGGATACCGCAACTATGCACGGCGTGGGTCATGGTAAAGGTCGCCGCGCCGGCCTTTTGCGAACCGCCCTTGTTCATGGGGCGGGTGTTCTCCACGCCTTTGGATTCGAGCCAGTGACAAGTCTCGAAAATCCCCACCACCGTCGGCGAGAACTCCTTCGCCAAAGGCACGGCATCGTGGATGTGATCGAAATGACCGTGGGTGATGGCGATGGTGTCCACGCGCGCCATCTTGTGGCCCGGTGGGTAGGCCGGGTTGCCCTCGGTCCACGGATCCATCAGGATCGTTTCGCCGGAAGGTAGGCGGAATTGAAACGTGCCGTGTCCAAGCCAGGTGATTTCCATAGCCAGATTATGCCAAATTTATGGCGCCGGCGGCTGCCCGGCTTCACGTCCTTGACGGCCGCGGCTCAGTAAACCGTGCGCAATCGACGCGAGTATTACCGAGCCGCGACCCTCAGGGAGCGGTTTCCCCAAGAGAATGCGCCCGATCCATGCGCGCTGTTTTCTGAGACACCTAACAGACGATTACGCCCAAAGCGGCGAAATCATTGGCCGGTTAATACGGTCAGTGACCAACGTTCACTCGCGGGCAACCAAGTCCCGTCCCAGGACCAGGCCGCCCGAACCGCGGCGCGACGAGCTGATGAACGCCGCCCAGCGTCTGTTTCTGGAACATGGCGTGGACCGGCGAGCATTGAACGGATCACGCAGGCCGCCGCCGTCGCCGGCTACCTTGAGTCCATCCGGCTGCACGACGTTCTCTTTTACGATTTCCGCCCTCCTACGCGGGAAGGTCTGGTTGATAATATCGTGATCGATCATCTTTCCGGCCTGCTGCGGGCCGGCGTTCGCGCGGGAGCGTGGCGGATCGACGACCCGCGTTTCACCGCTGTCTTCCTGTTTAGCGGCCTGCACGGCGTGGTGGACGATGCATATTCAAAGCGGAAGCGCGTCAACCGAAGCCGGCTGGCGCTCAGACTGGAGCGACTCTGTCTCCGCGCCGCCGGGTTGCCGCTCGGTTAATTAAGTCCCGGACCACTCCATTACGGTCGATGGGGACTCTGCAAGGTTGGAAGGGCGCACGCGCAAGCGTGCGCAACCTGGAGATTACCCTCTTGCTGAAAATGTCCAATCGACCCACTCCTCAGTTTCCGATGCGGACCGTCACCCCGGCCTGCGTGGGGACGCCGCCCACGCTCACCTGCAGCGGAACCGCATCGCCCGTGGGCACGCCGGCCGGCACACAGGCGTTCACCTGCGTCACGCCGGCGAAGATCATTCCCACCCAGTTCCCGGAACAGACGCTGGCGACTCCGCCGATCCGCACGCTCACTGCGGCCGCGGGCGTGGGAAACAACGGCGCAACGGGCAGAAGTCCGTCGGCCCAGGGCGCCCCCGGCTCTCCTTCGCCCGTCATAAAGACAGTGAGATACGCCCCGGCCGGCGCGGGCCGGTCTATGTTAAAAGCGGCGGTTCCATCGGCGTAGGTGCTGACCGCCACCGCCTGCCCGGTTCCGCCCGCATAGCAGTAGACGGCCGGCGCGGCCGCTTTCACGGGAATCGCCACGGGCTGGCTGCGCAGGCCGGCGTATTCCACCTGCACCTGGGTGGTTCCCGATATCCCATACGGAGCCACCGCGCTCACTTGCCGGGAGTACGAGTAAATCATGGGCGCCGCGACGTTATCGAAGTACACCCGCGTGTCGCCCACTTCCACCGGCAGATACCCGTCGCTGCCGTAGCCGGCCACGGCGATGGGGTTCGCTCCGAAGCCGCTGCCGAAGATGGTCAGCAGTTCGCCGGGCGCCACGCCGCCGCCCACGTAGCTGGCCGCGTTCACCACTCCCGCCGCCGGAAACCCGATCGCGAGGCCGATCTCCGATTCGTAAGCGCCCCGGTTCACGGCTCCCGGTTGCTGCGGGCGCGCGAGACCTTCCAGATCGTCGGGCGGCGCTACCGCCAGGTTCCCCGAGTGCACCGCGGGACTGCCGGCGAGCGTGTGGAAATCGGAGGTGGCTGGGTCCGTGCCCAAAACGTTGAACTCCGGATCCGCGGTGATATCGTGCGGTCCCGGCGTGGCGTTCACCGGCCCGTTCCAGTAGATGTTGTAATCGAACTGCACGGCGGTGCTTCCATAGACGTTCACCGCGGTTCCCGTGGCGGCCGATTCGACCACGTTGTTCCAAACGTTCACGGTGCCCGACTGGTTGATGAAGACGTCCGCATACGCGACCACCAGCCCGTTCCCATACACTGTATTGTTCACGAACGCGATGTTATCGCTCTGGTAAGCCAGCAGTCCGCCGCCGCCGTTGTTCACGGAGAGATTGTTTTGGACCAGGAAACCGCCCAAATACGCGCCAATATCGTCCGAGCCGGGCTGGTTGTTGCGCGAAGTGTCGATAATGATGCCGTCGCCGTCGGTAGGCTTGCCGGTGTCTCCATAAGGCACCAGCGACCGGTTGTCGAACACGCGGTTGCGTTGCACAATGGTATGCGGGGCCGGCCCCAGATCGTAGTTCCAGGATTCGAAGACCGAGATGCCGCTGTTGCCGTAGCGCGAATACCAGGCATTTTCGTGCACGAAGTTGTCCTGGATGGTCACGTAATCGGCTTCTTCCACGCCAATCCCGCCGCCCGGGCAATCGTAAATCTGGTTGCCGGCGATCAGGATGTGATGCGGCTTGTTCGTGCCGTCCTGGCGCCCGTCGATGTCGATGCCGTTGCCGTTGCAGGCCGGGTCCGGAGTGCTCTCGAGGGCCTGGGCGGTACACTGGGCCAGCGTTACGTTCAACAGGTTGCCTTGGACCTGCAGACCGGATATCTCGATATAGGAAGCGCCGCCATGAATCTCCACGGCGTTCCAAGCGGCGCCGGCGTAGATTTGCGGCTGGTGGCCGGGATAGGCCCGATAGGCGATCCAGGCGTCCGCCATGCCCGTGCGGGTGATGTCGAGAACGGTGCATCCCGCGCAGGTGGTGTAGACGCCGTTCATCACGTAGACTACATCGCCGGGCAGGGTCAGGTTCGCGGCCGCCTGCATCGTAAGGAATGGGGCGCTTTCGCTCAGGCCGCTGTTGGAATCGCTGCCCGTCCCGCTCACATAGTAGGTGGCGCCATGCGCGGAGACCGTGAGCGCCGCCAGGGCCAGAATGCGCATCGCCAAGGCCATCACCAGGGCATCGTATCACCGGGCGGATCGACCCGCGTGAAGGTACAATCAAGTACCCAAGCTGAGGGTGGAGAGAAAACAAACGATGACGAACTGGCCCCTACGACTCTGCGTGTTGCCGTTTCTAGGCTTGATGGCGACCGGCGCGGAGAACCAATGGACGCAATTCCGCGGACCGAACGGATCCGGCGTGGATTCGGCGGGAGGATACCCGGTGGAGTTCTCGCCATCCAAGAATATCGTTTGGAAAAAGGCGGTTCCCTACGCACAATCGTCTCCAGTGGTGGCGGGAGGGCGCGTCTACTTGACGGCCAGCGAAGGCGACCGGCTGCTGACGATTTGCCTGGACGCAAAAACCGGAGGCCAATTGTGGCAGCGGGAAATCCGCAAGAAGCCGCAGCCGATCTTCCGCGCCAACGATCCGGCGTCGCCCACTCCGGCCGCCGATGAGAGCGGTGTGGTGGTGTTCTTTCCGGATTTCGGCCTGGCTGCCTACACGCCGGATGGAAAAGAGCGGTGGACTCTCCCGCTGGGACCGTTCAAGAACTTCTACGGCATGGCCGCCTCGCCGATCATAACGGGCGACTTGCTAGTGCTGGTTTGCGATCAACAGAACGCCTCCTTTCTGCTGGCCCTGGATCGCCAGACCGGACAGCGGCGCTGGAAAACAGACCGCCCCGCGGCGGGTATCGGATGGGCGACCCCCATGGTCTTCCGGCCTGTCGAGGGGCCCGCGCAACTGATCGTGCTGGGAACCACCAGGCTGGACTCCTACTACCTCGCCACGGGGGAACCGCGTTGGTGGATGCCGATCGGGTCGGGGGGATCGATGGGCACGCCCATTACGGCGAACGGCACACTGTTTGTCTCCACGCTGGGTAGCACGGAGCCGGACATGCCGGCCTTTGAGTCCGTCCTGGCGATGTACGATAAGGATCGCGACGGCCGTCTGTCGCACGAGGAGTTCAAGGGCGATAAAGACTTGGGAGAACACTTCGGTTGGATCGATACGGACGGGGACGGCTTCATCACCGCCGCGGAATGGAACGTGGCCCGCAACTCGGGCATTGGCGAATACGGCGCGATCGCCATCCAGCCGGGCGCGGCGCAAGGGAAACTGGAAGCCGACGCGGTCCGCTGGCGCTTCAAGAAGAATCTGCCGTACATTCCAGCCCCGCTGATCTACCAGGACGTTTACTACATGGTCCGCACCGGAGGCATCGTCACATCGCTCGATCCGGCGACGGGCCGGCTCTTGAAGGAAGGGCGCAGCCGCGACGCGATCGGCCAATACTACGCGTCGCCCAGTGGCCGCCGATAACAAGCTGTTTCTGGCGAGTGCCGAAGGCAAGATTACCGTGCTGAAGGCCGCGGCGGACTGGGAGGTGCTGACGGTGAACGAGCTGGGCGACGAAATCCACGCCACGCCGGCCCTCAGCGGCGGGCGGATCTATGTGCGGACTCACGACAGCATATACTGTTTCGGGGTCGCCCGTTGACCGGGCCCTGTGTAATAACGTGGGGCAGGCTCGTGGCCTGCGGCGGCCTCGCAGGCCGCCTGCCTCGAAGCTCGCAATTGGCCGCGCCAAACCGCCCCCCACTGTGAATCCCGCTATAATCAGCGGAGTATCATGCGCGCCCATCTTAGTCACGTCGTGCTCGCACTGCTTCCGCTTGGATGGCTGGCGGCAGCGGATACCATAACTGGCAAAAGCGAAACCCGTCGCGGCGCGGAATCCGATGTTACGCAGGTTGGATCGGCGCCGGCCCCTCCAACCCAGCCCTCCGCGGCCGCGCAGGTGGTCGTCAAGGCCGGCACTAAGGTGCCCCTGTCGCTGGTGAGCAGCCTCAACACCAGACGCAGCGCGCAAGGCGACCGGGTGTATCTGGAGACTGCTTTCCCTATCGCGCTGAATGGCAAGATCGTAATTCCCAAGGGCAGCTACGTGGCCGGCACCGTTACAGAGGTTAGGCGCGCCGGTAAGATGAAAGGCAAAGCCGAACTATACTTGCGGTTCGATTCGCTCACGCTGCCGAATGGTGTCACGCGCGATTTTCGTTCCCGGCTGGACAGCGCCGGCGGCAACGAAGTGGACCGTGAGGAAGGCAAGATCGTCGGCGATAGCGACAAGGGCGGCGACGCCCGTACGGTGGGAGAAACAGCCACCGTGGGCGCTTCGGTGGGGTCCATCGCCGGCAGTATCGCGGGTCATGGCGGGATGGGAACCGGAATCGGCGCCATCGGCGGCGCGGTGGCCGGGCTGGCAGTGGTCCTGGTGACGCGCGGCCCGGATCTGATCTTGCCGAAAGGCACCACTTTGGAAATGGTGCTGGATCGCGAGCTGCGTTACGATCCCCGCGAGCTGGGCATGCAACCCTGATGCCTGCCGGGTGGGGCAGGCGTCTACGCCTGCGGCGGGTCTCCAGACCCGCTCTGGGCGAGCTTCGCACAAGCGGCGGGTCGAGGGGCAGCCACTATACGCCCCACCAACTACAATGCCCAGTCTGCAGCGCGGCGCACGGCGCCGCCCCACGGATGCGGATAATTCGGAACCTACGGCCCTTTTGGAAGGTCCAATACAATCGGGCACATGCGTATCGGCTGGACATATATGGTTCCCGCCTGGCTGGCAGCGGCGGGCGCGGCATTAGCTCAAGGTGCGGCTCAGGCTCCGGCTGCCGCGCCGGCACCGCGCTCGCCTTTCGCCGCGATCGGCGGCGTGGTGCTGAACGATGCCACGGGCGCGCCCATCCGCCGCGCCGCGATCACGTTGTCCACGCTCGACGACACGCCTCTCGAAGCGCTTACCTTCAGCGAATCGAATGGGGCATTCGGTTTCAACACCATTCCGCCGGGCAAATACCAGTTGCGCGTGGATCTGGACGGCTTCCAACAGGCGTGGTTCGGCGCCAGCACGTCCACCCGCCCGCCCGCAACCTTGAAACTGGCGGCCGGCGACATCCGTTACGGAATCACCTTCCGGCTGCGGCCGCTCGGGTCCATCTCCGGCGTAGTGCTCGATCCCGACGGCGATCCGATCCGCAACGCGCAACTCCGTCTGCTCAAGAGCGTTTGGGAGCGTCTGAAGCCAACCTACAACAACGAGCGGTGGGCCAGCACGGACGATCGCGGCCGCTACCGTTTTCAGGATGTTCTACCGGGCCAATACCTGGTTATGGCGGTCCAACAATACGCGCCGGCGTTGTCGATTCAGCCGGAAGCCGCAACCGGCCAGCCCGTGCAGCAGAAGATGTATGCGGCGCAGTTCTATCCCGATGCCGGCCGCCTATCCGCGGCGGCGCCCGTGCAACTCACAGGTGGCCAAGATCTCGAAGGCATCGATTTCCAGCTCGCCACGCGCGCGGCTGCGCCGCTGCGCGGCAAGGTGATTGTCCCTGCCGGCCTCTCCGGCGATCTGGTGGCGAACGCGAACGTGCAAATCGGCGTCTACCCGCAAGACGTCCCGAATAGCGGCGATCAGAGTGTTGGCGCGGCCGCGTTTCCCCCCGATTACGAGTTTGAGATTTCCAACCTGATCGCCGGATCTTACGTGATCGCGGCGTCCCTGCCGGTGGCGGGCCGCGACTATCGCGCCGTGGAGCGCATCGAACTGCCACCCGGCGGCCAGGAGCTCACCCTGCATCCGGATCGCGCCATCGATCTGGCCGGCCGCGTGGATTTCGAAGGTGGCGGTCCGCCGCCCACCGGCCCGTGGCGGGTTTCGCTGGTACCGGGCGGCTTTCCCCCCGGCAGGGGCCAGGTCCAGGTCGACACGCAGCCGGACGGCACGTTCCTGGCGCCCAACGTGGTTCCGGGGATTTGGGATATCAACGTCGAACCGGTACCGCCGGGCGGTTATATCAAGGCCATACGGCTAGGCGATCGGGACGTCCTCACCGAGGACATGACCATCGACCCCGCAACGCGTGAACGACTGCACATCGTGGTGAGCGCGCGCGGCGCGGTGGTCGCCGGTACGGTTACCGTGCCGCGGGGCGTGGCGCGATCCGCGCGCGCTTCGGTGCTGCTCGCGCCCGATGGCAAATATGCCCACGTTTTGAGTTTCTACGCGCTGGCCAACGCGGACGATGCGGGACACTTCGAGTTCAAGGGCGTCACGCCCGGCCGCTACAAACTGTACGCGTTCGAAGAACTGGATCCGTCGGCGTATGAGGACCCGGGCTTCCTGAAGCCCTTTGAAATGCGCGGCGAAGCCTTCGCAGTAGCGGAAGGCCAGCAGGTGGACCGGCAAGCGCAGCTTATCGTCGTGGGGCAAGCTGGCAGCCCAATGCCAGGTAGTTTTCAACGCGGACGGCCGGGGGCCGTCATCAATGGCAGAAACCCAAAGCCTTGGGGGGCGGGATTTATCCCGCGCGGGGCTTTAGCCCCGCACCTCGTAAACGGAGAGTCCCGCGCGCCGGCGTCCACGCCGGCATATGTGAATCCAGTTAGGGCTGATTTCGTTACGGGAAGAACGGGTCCTGGAGGACCCGCGCAGGACTGGAGTCCTGCCCCACGGGGCATCGCAGTTTGCCGGAAATAGAAAACTAGGAACTGAAAAAACAATGCCGCGCGCACTCTGCATCTGCCTGTTGGCTTGCACCGCGATGGCCCAGCGAATCCAGCGGGCGCCCCAGGAGTCTTCCGGTCCCACCGGCGCCGGCGCAATCGAAGGAACCGTCTTCGACACCGCCAGCCATGCGCCGCTCGGCAAGGCTCAGGTGATGCTCACCGGGTCGGCGCCCCTCCCTCTGACCGCGGTCACCGACGCCGGTGGCCGCTTTGCCTTCCGCGATCTGGCGGCGGGCAGCTATTGGCTGAACGCGTCGAAACCAGGCTACAACCCACCGCAGGCACTCTTCGGTCCCGAGGCAAACATCGGCGTCGAGTTGGGCGATGCGGAACAAAAGAAGGGCGTGGAGATTGGGCTGCCGCCCGGCGGCGCAATTGACGGGCGCGTGGTGAATGAGGAGGGCGTCCCCGTTCGCGGCTGCCGGGTGACCGCCCTGCAGCCGGGTTCGGAACACGCATACGGGCAAAACCGGCGCAGCCTGCGGGGCGTCGACGGAGGAACCGCCACCAACGACCGGGGCGAGTACCGTCTCGCCGCTGTTGCGCCGGGCCGGTATCATCTATTTGCCAATTGCCACACCGAGCTGCCGGCCGCGCATCCGTTGCTCCCGCGCGGCGATCCGCGCACGCCGCACGAAACTTATCTGCCGCAATTCTACGGCGGCGCGCCGGATCCCGCTACCGCCTCCCGGCTGACGGTGGTTGCGGGCGCCAGCCTGGAGAACGTCGATTTTCAGGTGACCCGCGTGCCGGCATTTTCTTTGCGTGGCAGCGTCACCGGAGGAGATGCCGAAGCGCTCGCCAATGGGGCGAACGTGATGCTGTTCCCCGCCAACCGCGAGATGCGAAGATTGACGCTGTCGAGCGTCGGTGCGAATCCCCAGAGCCACGAGTTTCAAATCCAACCCGTTGTGGCCGGATCCTATGTTCTAGTCGCTTTCGCCACGCATGATGGGCGCGTGTTCGCCGCCGAGCGGAGCGTGGAGGTGGGCGCCGCGCCGCCCGAACCGCTGGAGATTTCGCTGCAAAGCGGCGCGGACCTGAAGGGCACGGTGGAATTCGATTCCGACGATCACCCGCCGCTCGAAAATGGCCAGATCTTGCTGGCGCCCATGGACGGTCCTTTCTTTATGCCCCAACCGCACGCCCAGGTGGAGAAAGACGGCGCGTTTATCTTGACCGGCGTGCTGCCCGGCCGCTGGCGTCCGATCGTCAGCGCGCCCGGCTACGCGAAGTCGATCTCTGTGGCCGGTCAGCCCGTGTCTCCCGATGGTTTTGAGATTGCGGCGGGCGCGGCGGGGCCCTTGCGCATCGTGATGGGAAGCAAGCTGGCGGATGTGCATGTGGAGGTCGCCGGCGCGCCCGCGGACCGGCAGATTTCGGCGGTCATTTTTCCGGAGGACGCCGGCTGCCTGGGGGCCGGTCTGGAGCGCGGCGGCTCCGCGATGGGCACCGGCCGCATCGAGTTTGGAGCGATGCCTCCCGGCCGCTATCGGGTCTTCGCCATTGACGGCCCGGATCCTTGGCCTATCCTGCAGAGGCCCGAATGGCTGCAGGCGCTCGCCAGCCACAGTACGGCCATTGATCTACCCGAGGGCGGGCGCGTGAGTACCACGGTGGAGATTACCACCCGCGAGGAGCTCATGCGCGCGTTGGGGGACAGCGAGTGATGCGTCGCGCACCTCAAAATGGAGGGCGGGCAATTCTGCCCGCAGCCGGCTTTCAGCCGGCTCTGGCCGCCTGAAAGGCGGCTGCGGCCAAGATTGGCCGCCCTCCAAAACCAAATCCTCGCGGATCGAGCTTCCGCGGCCGATCGGCAGCATTCGATCAGCCCGGACGGCCGGCAATTGGCCGCCGTCACTGCAGAAGAGGGCAAGGGCCGCTTTATCGAGGTATGCCGGGTCGATCGGCGTCAGTGCGTCCAATCGAAGTTCCCGGACAATCTTCTTGTTCCCGAGGCCGGGTGGACGAGTCCTTCGTACGACGCAAAATCGCGACGCTGCGATATGTGGAGTGTCGGCCCGGAACTCCGCCATTTGCAGTGGTCGTGTGAGAGCGCGACAGCGCATCGCGAGAGCGCGACGGCCGAGTCGGCTGAATCACCCTAAACCTTCCCCAGCGAGCGACCGATGAATCCTTAGGGTCGCTCGGTCGAGCGTTCCCCCGAAGCCTATCAGGAGACCAAATGCAAGTGAGCACAATGGCGCCGCCGGACAGCGGCCCTGCCAAAACCGATAACCGTACAGGCAAATACCTGGCTTTCCACCTGGGTCGCGAGGAATTCGCGATTCAAGTCCTGAAGGTCAGGGAAATTATGGGCATTCAAGATATTACGGCTGTTCCCCAGACGCCGGTGTTCGTCAAAGGGGTCATCAACCTGCGCGGCAAGGTGATTCCGGTGGTAGATCTGCGGCTGAAGTTTGGTCTGCAGGAGGTCGAATACACCGCGCGCACGTGCATCATTGTGGTGCAAATCCAGGCTCCGGACGGCGGCGTGAGTTTGACTGGAATCGTGGTGGATGAAGTTTCCGAGGCCTTGAACATCGCCGCGGGAGAGATCGAGGATACGCCCGACTTCGGGGACGGCGTGGCCACGCCCTACATCCTCGGCATGGCGAAAAGCAAGGGGAAGGTGAAGATCCTGTTGGATATCGACCGGGTATTGCTGGCTCAGGAGATTGATGGACTGAAGTCCATGTTGCAGTAGTTGTGTGTAGAAGGAAGACATACGATGCGTTCACAAATGACGATTGGGAAGAAGCTGATCATCTGTTTCGCGGCTATGCTCATGGCCGCTCTCGGATTGGGATACACGTCGTGGTCGTCAATCGGAAAATTGAGCGGCCTGCTCGATACGGCGGTAGAGAAAACGGCCCAGAAGATGAACATTTGCGGCGACTTGGGCAAGACCTTGTCCGAAATGGAATCGCTGGAGAGAGGCATGGGCCTCCGCGTGGCAACGCAGGATCCGGAATTGGTCGAACAGTACCAGCAGGCGTTCGCCGCAAAAGCTGCGAAAGCGGAGAGAGGTCTGAACGAGCTTCGGCCCCTGCTGGTAACCGACGCCGCGCGGCAAGCGGCGGATGCGCTCCAAGTTAGCCTCGCCGCATGGCAGGGCGCGCATCAAGAGTTAATGAGGGCGGGCCGGACCGGCAAGGATGTGAAAGCCATCGGGACCGTCCTGCAGGTTAAGATTCTGCCAGTCCAAACGGCCGCCCAGGAAGCCTTGGAGAGGATCGCGCAGGCTCAGGTTGAACTGAATCATGCGGCCGTCACGGCGGCTGCGGACAACACATCCAGTGCCCGCT
Source organism: Bryobacteraceae bacterium (assembly GCA_050008575.1). GTDB lineage: Bacteria > Acidobacteriota > Terriglobia > Bryobacterales > Bryobacteraceae > Bog-159. Next base: position 53,723 of record JBEKMJ010000032.1, on the reverse strand, counting down.
GGATTACGTTTGTGCTCCTCGGCTTATGCCTGGCGGTGGGTGGCGGCGTGCTGTTCGTTGTCCGGCATACCAGTCTGGTTCTGCATCGCATCGCCGTCAACATGGCGGAAGGCGCCGATCAGGTCGCCAGCGCCGCGACGCAGGTCTCTGCCGCCAGCCAGTCCCTAGCGCAAGGATCTTCCGAACAAGCTGCTTCCCTGGAGGAAACATCGTCCTCCAGCGAGGAGATCAACTCCATGACCCGCAAGAATGCCGAGAACTCCAAAGTGGCCGCCGAATTCACCGGCCAAGTCGATCAGCGGGTGACAGCCGCCAACCTGACACTCGGGCAAATGGTGGCGTCGATGACCGAAATCAATACATCCAGCGACAAGGTGTCCAAGATCATTAAAGTCATTGACGAGATCGCCTTCCAGACTAATATCCTGGCCTTGAACGCGGCTGTCGAGGCGGCCCGCGCCGGCGAGGCAGGCATGGGGTTCGCGGTGGTGGCCGACGAAGTCCGCAATCTGGCGCAACGATGCGCGCAAGCCGCCAAAGACACCGCGTCGCTGATCGAAGAATCCATGGCCAAATCGCGCGACGGCATGGCCAAGTTGGACCAAGTGGCCGACGCCATTCGTTCCATCACTGAAAGCGCGGTCAAGGTGAAGACCCTGGTGGACGAAGTGAACCTGGGAAGCCAGGAACAGGCGCGCGGCATCGAGCAGATCGCCAAAGCCATCGTGCAAATGGAGCAGGTGACCCAGAAAAACGCCGCCAACGCCGAAGAAAGCGCCTCGGCCAGCGAAGAACTGTCCGGGCAGGCCGAGACCATGAAGGGCGTAGTCGGTGAGTTGCAGTCCCTGGTGGGCGGGGGGCGGCAAGAAGTCATCCGCGCGGCTCCCGGCGGATACCGCGCGCGGCCGAAACCGGCTGCGCCTGCCGCCGCGGCGCCGAAACGCTCGGATTACAGCCGCGGTCTGAAAGCGCTCCAGTCGGCCGTGTCCGGCAAGAAAACAAGCCGGGTGGCGGAAACCGTGCCCGTGGCGGCCGGCAAAATGGACCGCTCCGCGCTGCCCTTGGACGACGACTTCAAGGAATTTTAGAAGGGGGACGAAAGTCCGTATGCCCGAACAAATGGAACTGCGCCAGGAAATCGAAGCCTTGGCCACTAAAGTGGTCGTAGAAGACCTGTCGTCGGAAGCCGGCTTTGACCAGTCTTTGCTCGCCTTGGCTGGCGCCGTACGCGGCGTCCGCGACCGTGCCGAAGCGGGCGGCTGTGAGTCGGTGGCGCGCATCGCTACGGAACTATGCACGGCGCTGAGCACGCCGGATAGCATGGCTCGCGACGCCCTTTCGCAAGCGCTCGAAACCGGCGTAGCTGCCATGCAGCAGGCCCTCGAAACCTGCTCCTTCGCCGCGGCCGCGGCAGAGCCGGCCTATTCTCTGGCGCAGGATCCCGAGCTGCTGTCGGATTTTGTGCTGGAATCGCGAGAGCATCTGGCGGCTATCGAGAGCCTTTCCCTGGCCCTCGAACAGGACCCGCACAATGCCGAAGCGATCAATTCCATCTTCCGCGCTTTTCACACCATGAAAGGACTGGCCGGTTTCTTGGAACTGAATGCCGTGCGGGAGGTTTCCCACAACGTGGAGACCGTGCTGGACCTGGCGCGTAACGGTAAGATGAGCGTCACCTCACACGTGATCGACGTGGTGCTGGAAAGCGCGGACTACCTGAAGATCTGCGTGAGCGCCATAGAGTCCAGGCTGCACGGACACGAGGCACAACCCGCACCGGATTATTCCGGCCTCTTGGAACGCGTCCGAAATCTCATGACCAGCCCACAGCCGCAGGCTGGGGCAGACCTCCAGACCGGTGGGGCGGACCTCCAGGTCTGCGCGGGGTCTCCAGACCCCGCTCCTCGCCCCGAGGCGGCCCCTGCCGCTGCCACCGCCACCCACGCGCCAACCCACTCCGGCGAGGCCAAAGCCGTAAAAGTGGACACCGGCAAGCTGGACTACCTGGTAGACATGGCGGGAGAGTTGGTGATCGCGCAGTCCATGGTGCGCCACGACCCCGACCTGGCCGCTTTGAAGAGTCCCCGCCTGCAACGTAACTTGGCGCAACTGGCGCGTATCACCGCCGAGCTGCAGAAGACTTCCATGTCCATGCGCCTGGTGCCGATCGGCCAGTTGTTTCAGCGTGTGGCGCGGCAAGTCCGCGATCTGGCCCGCAAAATGGGAAAGCCCGCGGAGCTGGAAATCAGCGGCGAGGAGACCGAAATCGACCGCACCATCGTCGAAGAACTGGCGGATCCCCTGATGCACATGGTGCGCAATTCGCTAGACCATGGCATCGAAGATCCGGATGCGCGCGCGGCCTCAGGCAAAAACCCGGTGGCCCGCATTGGCTTGCGCGCCTGCCACCAGGCAGGCCACATTGTCATTGAGATCTCCGACGACGGACGGGGGTTGGACGCCGAGCGTATCCTGGCCAAGGCCATGGAGCAGGGGCTGGTCGGCAACCCGGAGCATCTTTCGGAGAACGACGTTTTTCATCTGATCTTTGAACCCGGTTTCTCCACCGCGGCGCAGGTTACCGACGTGTCCGGCCGCGGCGTGGGTATGGACGTGGTGCGCAAGCAGATCCAGAAGCTGCGGGGCCACGTGGAGATTCAATCCCGCGCGGGCCAAGGCGCCACATTTACTCTGAAGGTCCCTTTGACCCTGGCTATCATCGATGGCCTGGTGGTGGGCGTGGGGGCCGAGCGCTATATCGTGCCATTATTCGCGGTGCGCGAAATGTTCCGTCCCGCCGCGGACATAATCTTTACGGTCCAAAACCGGGCGGAAATGGTGATGGTGCGCGGAAACTTGCTCCCGGTGCTCCGCCTCTACCGTAAGTTCGGGGTCAAACCGCGCTCCGAGGATCCTTGCCAGGGCCTGCTGATCGTAGCCGAAGGAGAGGGCCAGTGCTTCTGCCTGATGGTGGACGAGCTGATCGGCAAGCAGGAAGCGGTCATCAAGAGCCTGGGCGAAACGTTCAAGAATATCGCGGGGATCGCGGGGGGCGCCATTCTGGGCGATGGCCGCGTGGCATTGATTTTGGACCTGGCCGGACTGATCAAGGAACGGCCGCATGAGTAAGGCTGCGATCGATTTCGCGGCAAATGAAAAGGCTGCGCCTGTCGAAGGGCAGTGCCTCCGGCGGCGGGAATTCGAGGCCATCCGGCGCTTGGCCTACGAGAAGTTCGGCCTGGATCTGCGCAAGGGTAAAGAGGATCTGGTAGCCGCGCGGCTGGGCAAACGCATGCGCGAAGGCGGCTTCGCCTCTTTCCAGGCATACTACCAGCACGTCGTCGCCGACTCCAGCGGAGAGGCGCTGATCGGCATGATCGACGCACTCGCCACCAATCACACCAGTTTTCTGCGGGAAGCGGCGCATTTCGAGTTTCTGCGGGCAAACGTGATACCCGGTTTGCGGGGACGCCCACGCATCGAATTATGGAGCGCCGCCTGCTCTACCGGCGAGGAACCCTATACGCTGGCCTTCTCGCTCTGCGATCAATTAGGCGCCGACGCGTTCCGCAAGGTGCGCATCCTGGCCACCGACATTTCCACGAAGGCGCTGGCGGCGGCCCAGAGCGCCGTCTATCCCGCCGAGCGATTCAGCGCCGTTCCACCCGGCTGGCTGCGGCAGTTTCTCTTGCGCGGCGAAGGCCGTTGGAAAGGGTTCTACCGGGTCAAGCCGGAAGTGCGCGGCCAGGTCGAGTTCGCCCGCCTGAATCTGGTGGAATCTTTCCCGCAACGCGGTCTCTTTCCAGTGATTTTCTGCCGGAATGTGATGATCTATTTCGACAAGGTCACGCAGGAAGCCGTGGTCAACCGTCTGGCCGCCTGCCTGGAGCCCGGCGGATACCTGTTCATCGGCCACGCCGAAAGCCTGACCGGGGTCCGGCACGACTTGACATACGTGCGGCCGGCGATTTATCGGAAGCCGGGATCGGCATCCGGACGGGGGGTACGATGGCCAACCTAGTTGTGGGGATGGCGGATTGCCAGGTCAGCAAATCGCCGGATCAAGTGCTGGTGACTTACGCGCTTGGTTCATGCATCGCAGTGGCTATACACGATCCGGTGGCGGGGGTGGGCGGGATGTTGCATTACATGCTGCCGGAGTCCGCGATTTCGCCTGCCAAAGCCGGCGAGAATCCGTATATGTTCGCCGATACCGGCGTCCCGCTGCTGTTTCGCCGCGCTTACGAATATGGAGCTGAGAAACGCCGGCTGGTGGTACGGGTGGCGGGAGGAGCTCAAGTGATGGATCGGGAAGGCGTGTTTAACATCGGCAAAAGAAACTACTTAGCCCTACGCAAGATTCTTTGGAAGGCGGGTGTGCTGGTGCAGGCCGAGGATGTCGGCGGCAACGCCTCGCGCACCGTGCGCTTGGAAGTGGGCAGCGGGAGATTCTGGATGCGCGGGCCGGGATCGCCGGAACAGGAACTGGCGCCGGCGCGTTCCGCGTCGAAAGGAGCAGCTTCGTGGCCTTCCGCGTCCTGATCGTTGACGATTCGCCGGTCATGCGGGCTTTTATTCGCCGCATCATCGTGCTTTCCGGTATCGAGGGGGCCGAGTTTCTGGAAGCCGCCGATGGCCGCGAAGCTCTGAACCTACTGCGCAGCCAATGGGTGGATGTGGTGCTAACCGACATCAATATGCCGCTGATGGATGGAGAGCAGTTGGTGCGATGCCTGGAAGCGGACGACGTGCTGAAGTCCGTGCCGGTGGTGGTGGTGTCCACCGACGGCACCGAAAGCCGCATGCATCAGATGCTTTCCTTGGGGGCTCGTGGCTACGTCAAGAAGCCCTTCATGCCCGAGACCTTGCGCCAGGAACTGGAGCGCGTGCTCGGAGGAGCCTATGCCCGATAACGAATGGGATGAGATGCTCGCGGCGGCGGCCGCGGAAGTTCTGGAGACCATGTTCTTCACCGGAGTCTACGGCCCTGCGCAGGCAGGCGCGTACCCCGCCGAGCCGTATGTGTCGGCGCGCGTGGGCTTTGAGGGGACGCCCAGCGGCACTCTGACGCTCAGTGTTTCCGAGACTGCCGCAGGCACGCTGGCGGCCAACTTTCTAGCCCCGGAGGACGACGGTCCACTCCCGGCCGCGCAACTCGGGGGCGTGGTCTGCGAACTGGCTAACATGATCTGCGGCACGCTGCTCAGCCACGTGAAAGCCGAAGAACAGTTCCGGCTGTGCAGCCCCGAACTGTTGCTCGAAAGGGCCGCCTGTGCGCCACCACCCAACCAATCGCTGTCTTTAGGCGATGGCCCGGAAGACGGCACCATCGATTTCTGGCTGGATCTGGAACACCATGCCAACTGACGGAAGAATCCGCGTATTGGTAGTGGACGATTCCGCCATCGTGCGCAAGATTCTGACCGAGGCGCTCTCCGGGCAACCCGACCTGGAGGTTGTTGGGACGGCCCCGGATCCATACATCGCCCGCGACAAGATCCTGGCGCTGCAGCCGGACGTGCTGACCCTGGATATCGAGATGCCGCGGATGGACGGCCTGACGTTTCTGAAGAAGCTCATGCACTTCCGCCCCATGCCGGTCATCGTGATCAGTTCCCTGGTGCAGGCATCCTGCCAGACGGCCATGCAGGCCTTGAGCCTGGGCGCGGTCGAAGTGCTGGCCAAGCCCGGCGGCCCGTATTCCGTGGGCGAGTTGCGGCTGGAGCTGGCCTCCAAGATCCGCGCCGCGGCTGCCGCCCATATCCGTCCCGCGGCCGCCGGGCAGGCTAAGCATGCCGTGCCCGCCCCACTGGCAGCTCGCCTGGCGGCCGGCCAGTGGACGCCGTCCACGGTGATTGCCATCGGCGCTTCCACCGGAGGCACCGAAGCCATCGCCGAGGTCCTGCCGCGGTTACCGCAGGGCATTCCCGGAATCGTGATTACGCAGCACATCCCGGCGGGATTTTCAAAAGCGTTTGCCAGCCGGCTCAACCACATGTGCGCCTTCGAAGTGAAAGAAGCGGAAGATGGAGATACGCTGGGCCCAGGCCGCGCGCTAGTGGCCCCGGGAGATTTGCACATGTTGCTGCGCAAGAGCCCGAATGGCTATCGCGTCACCATCAAGCACGGTCCGCGGGTTTGTTACCAGCGCCCATCGGTGGACGTAATGTTCAGCTCCGTGGCGGACGCGGCGGGCGCGCACGCGGTCGGAGTACTGCTTACGGGTATGGGTTCAGATGGCGCGCAGGGGCTGCTTAGAATGCGTCAGGCCGGCGCGCGCACGATTGCGCAGGATGAGTCCACTTGCGTGGTCTTCGGCATGCCAAGAGAGGCAATCCGCGCGGGCGCCGCCGGCCGCGTGGTGGCGCTGCCCGGAATCCCGCAAGCGATCTTGGCCGCGGTCGCGCCGGGCGCGTGAATCGCCGCTTAGTAGCCGTTGTCCTCCGGCAAACTCGCCGGTACTTGGAACAGGCCTTGCGGAATGGCCGATGGCAGAAACGTATTGGGGTCCGGCGCGGTCTGCCCGTCGGAGGCGAAGAAACCCGCCACCTGTTGCTGCGCCGCCAGGCCGATCAGTATCCCGTCCAGGCTCGGAAACTCCACCGTGCTGCCCGAAATGCCGATGAACAACGCCAGGAACGGATGCGGGTCCTGCGGCAACGGCAGCCCATCGGCCAGCGCGATATCGTGCCGATACTCCCATGTAAGGGGATGGTTGGCGGCCTTGATTAGCCGGGTCGTGGCCATATTCGGCATCGTCAGGTCGTTGCGCGCAAACTGGAACAGGATTCTCTTGAACGGCACGCCGGGCAGCATCGAATCCGCCAAATGCGGCGCATAATACACGGGATCGCCCGCCGCCTCGAACCATTCGTAGATCTCGAATGCATTCTGAATCTGGATGGCGCCCGGCACCTCGTTGACCAAAACCGGTTGATAGGGAAACACGTAGTTGTCGTTGAAATCCGTGCCTTCGTTGAGCAGCGGTGGCATACTCGCGGCCAGTATGGCGGCCGCAAGCGAATGGTACGATTCGCTCCAGCGCACGATATCCTCCACGGTGCCGCCGCCGACATTCAATACCGACGCCCGCACTTCCGGCGCCATGGCGGAGAAAATCGTGCCGTACATGGAACCCAGCGATTCCCCCACGTAGTAGATCTTGCTGGCATCCAGATCCGCCTGCCCATCGCCATCGAAGTCTATGCCTGCCTTGATCGTGCGCACCAACTCCCCGAGGTCCAACGCCGTTTGGCGCAGGCAGTCGCGCAATGCCACCTGCGCCGGGTTGGCCGCCAGGCAGCCTTCATACGGACCGATCTGCCCGTCGCCATTCAGGTCCACGCTGCGCCCGCCCGCGGTGAATGTGGTCACGTTGCCCGAGTTGTCCGTAATGACGACCTGGCTCTGCGGACCAAATCCATGCCCCACGGCGTTGATGGCGATGGTGGCGAAACCGGCCTGCGCCAGCGTGGGAGCCACGGCGGTAGGCCCGCCCCACTGGCTGTCGCCAAAACCGTGCCCGAAAATTACCACCGGATATCCTGCCGGGGGCGCCGGCGCAGAGGGTAGAAACACGTGGAAGTAGATCTCGTTGATCGAGCCGGGCAGCGCCACAGCCTGGCCCGTGGGCGTCCATGGAATCACCTGCTGGCTGTTGAGGAAGTTCGGCGAGGCGAAGGAGCCGAATCCGATCGCGCCGATGCCCTGAATCAGCGGATTGGTGATGGGCAGCGCCACGTCCACAAACTGCGCGGGACTGACGGCCACCTGCTCGTGCAGCACCAGCGATGCAATATTGGGAAACTGGATCAACGCCAGCGGCTGCACTGGCGCCGGCGGCGGCACCACGTGGGGCAGTTGCGCCCAGGCTCCCTCCATCCAGGTGGTAACGTTCATGGTGGTGAAGACGGAGGCGCTTACGATGTTGGCCGGCGCGAATTGCGCGGTCAGGCCGCTCACCACTTGCGTCAGCTCGTCGCAATAGACGGTCTTCAGGCCCACATCCGTGCCCGTCTGCACGCAAGCGGTGTATCCGGGGTCCGCCCCGACCGGGTTGCCGGAAGGGTCGCGGATCGCGTCAGTCACCACGATGGCGTACCGCCGATGCTGGTCCAGGTTGCCATCCGGCTTGCCGTAGAGCGTATTGGTGGTGGGATCGTAAATCATCTGCGTTACATACAGCATTTGCCCGGTAAAGTCGATCCCGCTCTCCTCCTGGGTCAGGTTGTCGAGCGCCACGTAATAGATGGCATGGTGTATCGAGTTTACGTCGATGGGTCCCGAGAAGTTCACGGTAATGCGCGGCGCGGTCTGGAAGCCGTCCAGTTGGTTGATCAGTTGCACATCTTGGCAATTGCTGGGCGCCGCGCTGCAATCCGGCATGGGCAGGTTGATGTGCATGCCGTTCTTCTGGGTGCTGTCGAGCGTGGTGAGGGCATCGGAAGGGTAAGGGCCTACGGTGGGGTCCTGAGGATTCCAGTTTACGGTAACTCCGCTGGCTAGCAGCAGCGGTGCGAATAATGAAAACGTTAGAGTGAACGCTACTCGGCGCATGATGTCAGCATACAACACCACCTGGCAGGAGTGCTTAAGGCGGACCCTCGCGGGCCCGCTCGCCGCTCCCGCCGGGCGCGAGCATGCACAACTGTGGCGCAGACAGGAGACTACTGCACGATCTCTCCGGTCCAGCGGTTGCGATGCGCCCAGAATGGGCACTGGGGGCAGACCTGTCCGTCGGGGTAGTCGATCCCCTCCTCATGCGGGCAGCCTATGATCCGATCCGTCATCACGACCGTTTTGGCTGCATGATCCAGTACGAACTGGAGGACGCTGGCTGCAATGGCACGATCTGTCCGAACGTCGCCCTCTTCGGCGAACCAACGTTCCAATGCGGCCGGCTCGGCATCCCGCTCAAGAACAATCCCAACCGCGGCTTTGGTCGCGCGTTTGTCGTCCGGACCGTAGAACGCGATGGTCGCCGCCGGGTAGCCGCGAAAGCCGCGCCGGGATTTCTTCTTCAAAGGTGAATCGGAGCGGCTCTTGAACCTCACGGACATTAGTTTGCACGAATCTCGGGCCGGGTGCAACGCGTCACTCCGCGCCTCCCCCTTCTGCCGAGCACCTGTGGCGGCGCGCTTGTGAATCGGCGTCGTCCCCGTTTAAGGTGGGAGTGGATGAACGCTCTCAAGACCGTGCTGGCGAGAATTGCCTTGGCGACCGCTGCACTTTTTGCGGCCTACTCGCTGCTGTTGTGTATGCCACAGCCATTCTTCGCCTATTCGGTGCGCGCGGATGGCATGGTTCTGCATTCCGACCGGCCGTTTTCCCCAGCCGCCGCCAAACACGTGCTGGAACTAACGGCAGCGAAGTTGGCACGCTCGCCACTTTATTCGAGCCTGCAGGACCACAACATCTTTATCTGCAACTCCCGATGGCGTCAGATGCTGTTCTTCAACAAGGACTATGGCGTGGGTGGCGTTGCCCCATACCCTCTGACTGCCAACGTCTTTCTTCGCGATGCGCCGATTGAGGACGACCGCCTGATCTCCCCCCGTGGTACGTCCGTTTCGGGAGACCGGACGCTGGACTATTTCATCGCTCATGAAATAACCCATCAGCTCACCGGTCATGCGATAGGCCCTTTGCGTTATTTCAGACTGCCGCAGTGGGTGCGCGAGGGATACGCCGACTATGTCGGCAAGGGTACCTCATTTAATTATGACGAGGCCCGGCGGGCTTTTCTGGCGGGCGTACCGGAAATGGATTGGCAGAAGTCCGGTCTCTACTGGCGTTTCCACTTGCTGGTCGCCAACCTGTTGGACCATCGGCGCTGGAGCGTGGCGCGCTTGCTGCGGGACCCGCCCCCACAAGAGGCTGTCGAGGCGGCCGTTAGGGAAGAGAAGCCATAAGCGGCCCGGCGCGCGCATGCGGCGCACTGCCCCAGGCCACGCACGCATCGTTGAATACTTACATTAACGGTGTTAGCCGCCTGCCGCTTCGGAGGTCTGCCGGCTATGGCGCCAACTTGGGCGCGCCATCGGATTGATTCGGACGGGTGGCCCTCCGGCCAGATCACCCTAAAGATTTCCGAACAAACGCGACAGCGCACCGCACATAATCTTAGAAATGAGCGAGAGTGCCGATCGAACACTGGTGCAACAGGCCCAACGAGGCGACGGGGCCGCGATTGGCGCGCTATTCTCGCGATATTGGCGCCTGGCAAGAGCTGCAGCCTTTGGAGTCACCAAGGAATTCGCGTCTGCCGAGGATGCAGCGGCCGAAGGGTTCAAAGAAGCCTTTATCGGAATCGATTCACTGCAAGATCCGGATCGATTTGGATCCTGGCTGCGGACCATCGTCGTTCGTAACGCTCGCCATGGACTCCATGGCCGGCACGTTCCGATCGGCGCCCTCGCCGACGATATGCCGGATCGGAGCGAGCCGCCAGACGAGGTATTGTCACGGCTCGAATTTGGGGCCTTGTTGCGACGAGCAAGGCGCGACTTGCCAGACACACTGCGAGAAGCGATTGCCTTGGTCTACTTTGAAGGCTACGAGCCGGAGATCGCCGCGCGATTCATCGATATTCCACCTGGTACGCTGCGGCGCAGACTCCACGATGGCCGCGTTCGACTCCGTGCCAATGTCGAGAAACTCTTAAACGGGAGCAAGCGAATGGACGAGGAAAGAAAGCGCGATGTACAGAGATTCAATGCGATGATGGATAGGGGCGAGATTTACCAGGCGCTCCGCGGGTCCCTGGCGCTTCGCCCGGTGCCCAGCGAAGTAATCGATAAGTTCTTTGGGCAACAGGGGGCTCTGTCGGATGCGGGATTCCTTCCCGAGATGGCAAAGCGATTATTGCACCCCTCCGGCCGGGCATCCGATCCGACGCAGCCAACTGGTGCGATCGCGGCTGCAATTCGCAAGGCGTTGCCGCACTTTCAGGATTGGAATATGGATGCCGCCGAGGCGGCCGTGCGTCTGGTGACCTTCAAGGGCGACCGAGCCGATCGACTGCGAACGTCTTGCCGCCCGGGTTTGCCGAGGGGCGTCCTGGAGCGTTTCTGCGGGCGAGTCGAGCAATTGTGCGGCCAACCGAGAGCGGAAGTATGCAGAGCATCTACGAACGTCTCCAGGAAAGCCAGGACGCGCAGATCTTCGGAGAAACCTTCCGAGATGCAAAAGGCCACTTGCGACTCAGCGACGTGCTCGATCTGACCTGGATGACGGCTGCTCCTCTTGAACTGCGCTCGGTCCAAGAATTATTGGAGGGCTTAACCTCCGGGGTGCTGCCCGGGGTGCAGGTTCTATTTTCGCCTTATGACGAACCGCGCTACCGTTCGGCGTTGCAACTCCATGTGGGTGACGTGCTTGCACGCGCCGCCAGCGGAGGCGTGCTCGCGCCATGGCCTGGCCAACCGAGCGGAGTTGAAGCGGCACACCTGCAAATCTTTCTGGAGCCGTGGGCGACGACTCAGTCGGGTAGAGTAATCGAACTCGACTCGCTGCCTGAGTGGCCAAACACGGTTTAATTTCGCCCTGGATGTGCGGACTACCCGCGAGAAACGGCGCAGCGTAGAGTTTTCCTCAAGACCGCCCAATGGCCAAGCTCTCACGCGCAGCTTCCACAACGGCTTTGGTCGCTTGCCGAAACGAGTTGATTTCGAGAATTCGCTCCATCTGGGTAAGGAGGCGATTCAACAATCGGAAGTTGCCACCCGTCACCCCGATGATCGTCGCCTCCGTTTCCGGGTCCCAAGGCTGCTTGGGTAGATTCACTCCGAGTGGCACCCAGCCCCGCTCCAGCAGTTGACGAATCTCTCCGGCACCCAGTGGCCGAAACATGGACGAATCCAATGCGTGAGTGCAAGCGCGCGAGACGCTTTTCGATGCCCGGCATTACCGATCAAGACCAAGCCGATACCCCCTGGTCAAAGATACTCCGCATTTGCTCCAGCCCGGCCATCTTGAGCCGGTCCACTTCGTCGATGACCAGCAAAGCAGTAGGATCAGGCGAGGCGCTGGCCACTCGCATCGCGCCTCGCGGGCCGCCAGACGCGCGCGAGCGCTTCCGGTTTCTCCAGCTTGCTAATCGACGTCGCGCCGTAATTTAATGAATAGTCCGACGCAATGAACCAGCGCCTAAAAGTTACCCTGGTTGCAGCCGCAAGCGGCGCCGCCATCGGCGTCCTGGCCACGCGCACCCGTACCGACTTCTCTCTCATCCCTCCATCCGCACGGGACCAGGCACTGCTAGCCCATTCCCCGTTCCTGCTTGCCGGCATCCTCGGTTGGGTAGCGTTCAGTCTCTATTGGGAGATAGCGGCCAAGAACGCAGCCGCGGCAAAGACCTCGGAATCCAAAGGATCGCGCGCCGTTCACGTTTTTCTGGCGAACGCGGCCCTGCTGCTGGAAATTGTCCCCATCCGCGGACTGGGCCGTTTCCTGCCGGCCGCTTCTCTAATCATGACGGCCGGACTTGCGGTCGAGGCGCTTGGATTGTGTCTGACCATCTGGGCGCGGCGCCATCTCGGCCGGAATTGGAGCGGCGAAATTACGATTAAGGTCGACCACCAACTGATCCGCTCCGGTCCGTACAAGCTGCTACGGCATCCCATCTACACCGGTCTTCTAACGATGTACGCCGGTATCGCGATCGTTACCGGCGAGTGGCTCGCGATCGTTGGCTTCGCAATGGCCGCTTTCGCGTATTGGCGTAAGATCAGGCTGGAAGAGGCAAACCTGAGAGTGGCATTCGGCGCGGAATATGAGAGCTATCGCCGCGATACATGGGCGCTGCTGCCCGGCCTGTTCTAAACGCGGCGATACCTTCGCCTGCCAGCCTGGATAATAGTGGAATTCACGGATTATGGGATGGAGGCCAAGAAGCGAGCCGCCGGATGGTAGCAAGCCGCGGGAGGGCTGGGCCGCCACTTGAAGGAGGCCGCGAGGGTCGGAACACAAAATGACACTCGGGAATATCGCGAGCTCCCGGCATCGGAGCCGCGGCCTCGCAGGCGGCCTCGTGGAATTCGCGGTCCATAGCGGAGGCGTATAAGCGCATCGCGACGCGCCGGCGCTCCGGTGTCAGGCTCCATCCGTAGAAGCCGCGCAGGGGCAAATCGTTCGCCCGGAGTTGGCGGCTCAGATCCGCCGAACCAGCGTCGCAACTGCTCAGCGCTCTCGTGACAAAGTTGCCTGTTATCCCCTCGGAGTCCGCGGACTTCATGAGCCGGTAGGCTTGGCAGCGGCCAGGGAACTCGCGCCCGGTTACGCCGCACGCCGCAATGCGCCCAAATCGGCTCGTGGAAGTGCGGCAGACGTCGTCCAGTTGGGTGGCGACGAAAAACGGACCCTCGATCCGCACCAGATCCGGCAGGTCACCGATGTAGTAGTCCCTCGGGACTGGCGAGCCGTCGTTAAATGCCGCGCGCAGTTCGCTGGCTGAGAGGCCCTCAAACTCCGCGCATACGATGGATAGTCTCCAACTGTGTGCAGATACCTGCCATCCCGCCGCAGGAAGATCGCATGACTCGACCCTGGCGAGGGATGAAACAGCCGTGGACCGCCATGCTTGCCGGACGCCCACACCCAGCTATGAAAGCGGACACTGCTGCGGATCCGGCCCCGGACCGCCAGCCGTACCTGGGCCCGGATACATGCCAGGTGCAACGGAATAGTTGGCGTCATCGGGCCGCCAATCTCCGGCGGTTTATCCACGACGCGCACCTCACCGGTGAGCTTTACCGTTCTGACCTTCACCAGCAGAATAAGCGGCGCCGACTTCATCGCCGCAGCGGCTTCGTCGTCTCGGGCGTAGATCGCGGGCGCTATGGCATCGGCAGGCGAGCCGCGCGCCTCGGAAACCACCGCGCAGACCAATAGCCCGAACATTAGAAAGCGCACGGAGTCCATTCTATAATGACGAAGCGGAGGCCGGATAAGTGCCTGGACGACTCGCGTCCGCGGCGTCGAGCGAAGGTTGGTCAACTTAGGAACTATCCGTCGAGGTTTCCGCTGCCGGATAGCCTAACTGCGGCGCCCCGCGACCACCCGGCGAACGATGGTGCGGCTGGCCTCCACCAGCGCCGGATGGTCCAGCGTAAGTGGAGTGACTTCGTCGAGAGTCAGGCCTTTAAGGTCCCACAGGCCGAAGCTGGACCATGCCGGGCTGTAATACGACCACCAGCGCACGCCGGACCACTTACCCTGCTCATAGATGCGCCGCGCCCAGGCCCGGCTGCGTTCGTAATCGCGACCGACAACGTCTGAGGGCCGCAGCCCGAGTGCCAGCAATTGGTTTGCGTCGTCCAAATTGTAGATCGCCGTATCGTCCGCCAGCCGGTAACGCGCGATCGCGCGAACACTGCCAGGGATGCTGGGACTGCCTTCCAAAATGGCCGGCGTCCATTCCGGAAAGCGGCCGAAAGCTTCCGCCACAGCGCCGGCCGCGGCGGCACTCAAGTACAAAACGGAATAGATCCCCGGATTGTCGATTCGCCCGCCGCCTTGCGGCGGCACGTACAGCGCCCCGCCAAGATCGCGTTTGCCGGCAGCCGCGAGATACGGAAACACCCGATAGAGAATGGGCACCGCCTAGGCGTAGGCGCCGGCGGCGATACCGTCGATGGCCCGCACCACCGGCGCGGCGCCCTCCATCGCCAGCACATCAATCGGCCGTGCGCCGCCCAGCAGCGGCTCCGAGCCGACCAGCCACATGGCCGCCGTCTCCCGGTTGTAGACGCGCAGGATCCGGGTCAATATATCGTGCAGGTCCACGATGCGCCGTCCCATCTCACTGCCGATGGCTTCCTTACCCGAGCTCCAACGCGAAACCTGGGCCCGATCCGCCCCCAGCAGCCTCGCGGCGGCATTCGTTCCCAGCGCATCCACCACCCGGACCAGCAGCGGCGACACATCGGCCAGGGCCAAGGCAGATGGCCGGAAGACGACGGTTTTGGTCATCACCGTCCATGTGCGCGGCTTGCGGTGTACTTCCATGGCTTCATTATAACTCAACAGTTTATGTTGAGCAAGCGAAAGCGGGGCAGGACTCCAGTCCTGCGCGGGTCCTCCAGGACCCGCTCTTAACCGGACTTACCCACGAGCCGCTGGGAAAGGCGGGTCTGGAGACCCGCCGCAGGCGTAGACGCCTACCCCACAAGGTTAGCCAAGTTCGCGCCAGTCTTGCTCATGCAACTCAACTCCGTGTTTCTTCGCGGCGGT
Organism: Bryobacteraceae bacterium; assembly: GCA_050008575.1. Classification (GTDB taxonomy): domain Bacteria; phylum Acidobacteriota; class Terriglobia; order Bryobacterales; family Bryobacteraceae; genus Bog-159. The sequence continues at coordinate 38,492 of JBEKMJ010000032.1, read as the reverse complement.
TTGGATGCGTTTCCAGGCCGCGTCGCGTTCAGCGTCGCTCACCCCCTGCACCTGCTTGAAGCGCGCGATGGCGTTGCGCACGTGCGCGGCGTCGTGTATGGGTTCCTTACGCTCATTTGGAAAAGCGAAGTCGCGGTCGGCGATGCCTTCGCGGCTAGATTCAGTAATCTTGGACATGCCAATCCACCAGCAAACCGATGGCCAATTTTCCGCGCAATCGCTGTATCAACTGGCACATTCGGATTAACGAAGCGTTCCGCCCGGCCATCCGACCACCGGCCAACCCGTCTCCGCTTCGATCGCCAGCAGACGGTTATATTTCGCCAATCGCTCGGATTGCGTGATAGAGCCGGCCTTGAACTGGTCGCCCCGCCAGCCCACCGCCAAATCGGCGGCCCAGTTGTCTTCGGTTTCGCCGCTGCGCACGCTGATGGTCACTTGCCAACCGGCATCCTTGGCCAGGCGCCAGGCTTCGCCCGCCTCCGTCAGAGTGCCGATCTGGTTGGGCTTCAGCAGCAGCGCGTTGCAGGCGCGCGCCTCGGCCGCGCGGCGGATCCGCGCCGGATTCGTGCAGAGTAGATCGTCGCCCACCACTAGCGCACGCTTCTCCAGCGCCAGCCGGAGCGTCGGCCACCATTCCCAGTCGTCTTCCGCCAGTCCGTCTTCCAAGCTGACGATGGGATAGCGCTCCACCCAGCGGACCAGCCGCGCGATCATGGCGGCGCTATCGAGTGCCGCGCCATCCAGATGATATTGACCGTTGGCGTAGAACCGGCTGGCGGCCACGTCTACTGCCAGCATCACGTCGGAGCCAGGCCGGTAACCCGCCGACTTGATCGCCACAATGGCCATCTCAATCAGTTCCTCGCTGCTGTCGCACTGCGGCGCCAGGCCGCCCTCGTCCGCGGTCAGCAACCGCATCGCGTAACGCTTCAGAATCAGGGCGGCGGCCGCCTGGTAGACGTCGTAAGCCATGGCCAGCGATTCGTCGATGGTAGTCGCGCGGGCCGGCACGATCAGCACATCCTGGATGGCCACCTGCCGCCCCGCATGCATGCCGCCGCTGAACAGGTTGATGGTCAGGCGCGGCAGCGTGTCCGGCGTAAGACCCGGCATTGCCGCGAAATACTGGTACAGCGGCACGCCGCGCTCCTGTGCGCAGGCGCGCGCGAAAGCCACGGAGACAGCCAGAATGGCGTTCGCGCCCAGCCGGGATTTGTTCGGCGTGCCATCCAGCTCGATGAGCGCCCGGTCCAGCTCGGCTTGATCCGCGAAGCTCCGGCCGGCGCACGCGCCATGGATCTCGCCCGTGACGTGCGCCACAGCTTTGCGGCAGCCCAGTCCGCCATAGCGCTGCGGATCGCGGTCGCGCAGCTCCAGCGCCTCGGCCGTGCCCGTGGATGCGCCCGAGGGCACGGAAGCGGATGCCGCCGCGCCGCCTGCTAACGTGCAGGTTGCGCTGACAGTCGGACGGCCCCGGCTGTCCAGAATTTCAGCAGCGGTTAAACGCTCGATGATTGGCATAGTTGCTCTTCGAATTGAGAAATCAGATCCGCGATAGTGGCGGGCGCGGCCGGCATGATACGCAACACCGCGTCCCGCTGGCGGTGGCGCTCGGCGGCGTCCAGATACTCAAGCGGCGACCTTCCCACCGTGCGCGCCAGCAGGCAGGCCAGCGTGTGGCGCACCGCGCGCGCTTCCAGGTCCGCCGCCCACCCAGGTCCGCCCAGCTCGTCCTCATACGCGCGCCAATATTCCAACGCCGCCGAAACAAAGCCGCGCCGCAGCGCAGGTAAGTGATGCGCCTTGCTCAGAAAATGCGTCAGTGAGAAACCCAGGTCGAACGCCGGGTCGCCGAAGTGGATTACTTCGTGATCCAGCAACACCAGCCGGCCTGCGTGAATCAGGATGTTCTTCGGACTGTAATCGCCATGCACCAGCGTGACCCGGCGAGCCAGCGTTTCGCCGATGAGAGTGTTCAGAAAGCCCGCGGCGGCCGGCGCCTGCTGCGCGGAGTAGCCGTAATAGGGCTCCAGGCGCAGCGATTCGAAGAACGAACGGTCGCCGAATACGTCCGCCAGATCCGTGCGTCCGTACGCATCCCGGTGGATGGCGGCGAGCAGCGTGGCGAACTGCCGGAAATGGTCCGGGCAGATCTTTCCGCCTAGTAGGACCGTCTTCCAGTTTTGGTGCGGCTGCGGGACGGCCTGCATGGCCAGCAAGTGGCGCTCACCATCTTCAAACAACAGCGGGGGGATGGCGCCCGGCGGCGCCAGGCGGGTCAGCCATTCGAGGCCGAGAGCTTCCCGGTGGATGCGCTCCGGCGAGCTGAACCAATCCACCGGCACGCGCAGCTTGGCCAACGCCTGTTTCATCACCCACGCCTCGCCCGAAGGCCGCTCGATCCATACGGTGCGGTTCGAAACGCCGCCTTGCAGAATCGCCATGCGCGGCTGCTCGCCGCGGGCGATGCGGCCGGTCTGCTGCAAGTAACCCACCAGCGCCGCGGAGTCTTCGATATTGAGTGCGTCAGGCAACGGCAATTTCCGTCTCTATATCCATGGCCGCATAAGCGCAGCCCACCACTACCAGGAACATGGTAAGCACCTCGCTATCGCCCAGGTTGTATTCAAAGCAGCCGGCGATCATGGTGGCGATCAGGACGGCCACCGCGCCGTGCAGCACGAATTTCAAATCCGCGCGCCCCGCCGGAAGACGCCAGACGCGGTGCAGGCAGTCCCACAGGATTTGCCCCAGCATCCAGAGCATCAGCAGCATGGTGGGAATGCCGCGCTCGGCCGCGTATTGCAGATAGATGTTGTGCAGATGGCCGTACCAGCCCTCCGGCAGCGGGCGCGGGACGTCCGCCGGAACGTAGCTGTTGAACTGCACCTTTACTTCTTCCGGGCCCACTCCGAACCAGGGATGCGCACGGATCATCCGCAGGCCCGTACGCCACGTGACGATGCGATGCTGGTTGGAATCCGTTTTGCCGGGCCGCAGCAGGGAAGAGAAGCGCTCGCGAATCGACGCCGGGGCCAGCAATGCGATCAGCAGCAGGACCACCGGCAAAGCCGCCGCTAAAATGCGCTTCCAAAACCACAGCAGGTAGATTCCGGCGCCGGCGCTGGCCAGCCAGATGCTGCGCGTGAAGCCCAACAGCAGCGCCAGCGCCATCAGGAAGGCGCACAGCAGCCATAGCCAGGCGCGCTTGCGGGCGATGCAGGCGAAGAGCAGAAACGCCGTGACCATCAGCAGCGCGAACATCTCCTCGCCGCCGAAGGTCATCCAATGGCTGGTGAATCCGGTGATGCGCTCGGCCACATAGTAGTCGTAAAAGCCGCGGCCTTGCGTGTGCGCCTCCTGCACTTTATGGCCGAACTGCACCAGGCCGCGCAGGGCCGTCAGTGTGCCCGCGCCGGCCCAGCAAAGGAACAGCCGGCGGATCGTGCGCATGTCGCGCAGCGTCGAGTAGACCACCAGCAAGGTCGTGAATACGAAGATTTTGCGGACCTGCGGCAGGCCCGCGGCAGGGTCCGGCGAGAGGGCCAGCGAGACCAGCGTGCCCAACAGGAATAGGCCGAGCGGCAGCCAGATGCGCGGCAGCCGCATGCGTCCCCCGGAAATAAGCAGGGCCGCCAGCGCCAGACCCAGCAGGATTTGGGACGCGGCGATGGAGAAGATAATGGCCACCGCGGAGCCGAAGGTGAGCCATCGCGCGATGCGGAAAAGCAGCGGTTCGGGGGATTCCATGAACATCTTCAGTATACGTGGGGCAGCGCCATGCTTTCGTGGCGCACGCAGCCTGCCTGCCGCGCTGACACCCTAGAAAATCCCCCTAGACTGCGACCGGAATAGGCTGTGGCATTAGGGACTTGGCGTCGATGCCGGCGCGCGTGTTCTCTTGCAATAGACGGCGCATGTTTCGAGCGAGAAGCCGCGGATTGGCGGGTGCCGGTCCCTTCTTCTGATATTCGACACCATTGTGTAGCAGCAGCCTAGCAGCAGCTATATGACTTTGGCAACGCGATGGGCCACGGCGCACGCGGTCCCCTTGCCTTCCACTTTGGGAAGTAGCCGGGCGAATAGCCCGGCAAAGAACGCGTCTTTGGTGCGAACGGCGGCCCAAGCGATCTGACACAATAAACGCCTCAGATACCGGTTCCCTTTTTTCGTGCGACTTTGTTAACGAATGGGTGATGCCCAAGGACATGCCGGGGAGCCAAGTATGCGCCACGGAAAGCTGTTAACCCGGTGAACGGTCCAACGTAAATGAAGCGCATTCATCAGGCGGAGGCTGTATATGGAATCAAGGGAGCCTGTGCGGCGCTACGCCGGACGCCGCGCGCGGGTATGGCTTCGCCGCAATCTCCGCCTGCCCCTCGGTAAGCGTCACGATCTGGTCGGCTGGCACGCGCTTCCACTCCTGTTTCTTGCCCGTCGGCCAGCGCACTTCGACGCGATCCACCATGGTCGCGGCGCCCAATCCGAAATGCATAGTCTGCTCGTTCTGGGATAGATAACTGCCGCCGCTGAATACCTCGTCGATTTGTGTTCTGCCGCCGGCCTCGATCGTGGCGCGCGCCCCGATCGCCATACGGTTGGATGTGGTCCCCACCAGGCGCACGCGGATGAAATGCTGGCGCGGTCCGAGATTCTTGAGCAGGCTGGGGGACTCGTTCATGTTCACGATCACGATTTCCTGCCGCCCATCGCCGTCGATGTCTCCGACCGCCAGGCCGCGCGCGGGCCGCGCCTGCTGAAAGGCCGGGCCGGCCTCGCTGGTGATGTCCTGAAACCGTCCGTTGCCCAGGTTCCGATACAGCAAGGTCTTTTGCAAGTAGCGGTCGCCCACCGGCGAATTGTCGACCTCGGGATACACGTGCCCATTGGCCAGCACGATATCCTTCCAGCCATCCTCGTCGACGTCTACAAAAGCGATGCCCCAGCCCAGCAACTGGTTCTTCCCAAGCCCCACCTGCTGGGAGACGTCGCTAAAGAACAGGCTGCCATCGTTCTCGTAAAGCGACGGCAGATCTCCCGAGAAATTCGACTTGGCGATATCCAAAAAGCCGTTGCCGTCGTAATCCGCCACCGCCACGCCCATGCCGGCTTGCAGGCGGCCGTCGTAATTGTAAGCTACGCCGGCCTCCACGCCGCGCTCCTCGAACGTGCCGTCGCCGCGATTGCGATACAGCAGGCTGGGCGTCATGTCGCAGGCCACATAAATGTCGGGCCAGCCATCGTTGTCGAAATCGGCGGCCACCACGCCCAACCCGTATCGCCCGCCCGGCTTAAGAATACCCGCCTGCTCGGAAACATCCGTAAACGTGCCGTCCCGATTATTGTGGAACAGCGCATTCCGGGCTTTCGGCAGACCGCTGGGACCGCACATCACCGGCAGCCCTTTCCACACGCAGTTGGGATCGGCGCCGGCGCGCGGGGTGGTTTTCAGATCCAGGTCGACGTAGTTGGCCACGAAAAGGTCGACGTAGCCGTCGCGGTCGTAATCCAGAAAAGCGCAGCCCGTGCCCCAGCGCGTGCCCGTCACCGGCAGTTTGGCCTGGGCGGTCACGTCGGCAAACTTTCCGCTGCCCAGATTGCGATAGAGGATGTTGTGGCCGTAGTAGGTGACCAGCATGTCGGGCCGCCCGTCGTTATCGTAGTCTCCCACGCAGACACCCTGTCCCCAGCCTTCTTCGGTAATGCCTGCCTGGCGCGCCATTTCGGTGAAGCGGCCATTTCCGTCGTTGTGGTACAACTGCGAAGTGCGGGGCGCTGGCCGGCTGGCTCTATCGGCGCCGTTGAGTGTCGTGCCATTCACGATGAAGATATCGTTGCGCCCATCGCCGTCGTAATCGAAGATCGCCACCCCGGTGCCGGTAGTTTCCAGAATGTAGTCTTTCTGCTTCACCCCGCCGAAGGTATTGGGAATGTCGAGCCCGGCGGACCTGGCGATGTCCACAAAATGAACCTCCACCGATTGGCCGCCGGCCAGCAAAAGAGCGCACGCAAGCACCACGAGCGCGAGGACGATTCGAAGCACTTGCTCCATTCTACGCTGTAGTGCTGCAATAAGAACATCGGGACCAATGTGGATCTTTCTTTTGCTTCTGTGGGCTAATCCGGCGTCGTTTGAAACCACGCTGCGGGCCGGCCTGGAGGCGTTGCGCGGCAATAATCTGCCAGTCGCCCGCGCGCGGCTGGAAGAGGCCTCGCGCATGCAGCCCGCGAGTCCCCAGGTCTGGATGGGGCTGGCGCAGACTTATTGGAAACTGCAGTTGCCCGATCTGGCCCGATCCGCCGCGGAAAAGGCCGGGTCCACCGCGCCGGATAGCCAAGTAGTTCTGCACGGCCTGGCATACTTTTACTCGGAAACAGGCGAGCCGGCCAAGGCCGCCGCTTTGGAGGCCCGTTACGCGGAAAAGTCTCCCGCCGACCACGAGGCATTCCCGCGAGCCATCGACCTCTATCTGCAGGCGCGCCAGGCGAAGCCGGCAATCGCACTGGCCGGCAAGGCTCTAGCCGTGGAAGATCGCGCGGACGTACACGAACTGCTGGGCCAAGCCTACGATATGGACGGCCAGGCTCAGAACGCCGCGACTGAGATGCGCAACGCCATCAAGCTGAACGCTTATGACGAGTCCTACTATTTCGAATTGGCGCGGCTTTACCTGCGGCACCAGGATGCCGAGGCCGCCGCCGAGACTCTGCAGGACGGGCGGAAGGTCTTTGCCCGCAGCCCGCAACTGGAACTGGCCCTGGGGGTCGCCTACTACGGATTGCGCCGGTTTTCGGACGCCGCCGATTGCTTCCTGCGCACCATCCGGATGGCGCCGGACGTGGAACAATCCTACGTCTTTCTGGGCCGCATGCTCGATCAGGCGGAGGACAAACTGCCGCAGGTGACCGAAGCATATGCCATACTCGTCAAGTCCAAACCGGACGATTATCTTGCCAATTTCCTATACGGCAAGGCCTTGTCCATGCAGCCGGGCGACCGCCGGCGGATCGCAGCCCAAATCGAGGCGTTGTTTCGCAAATCGATCGAACTGAAAGGCGATTATTGGGAGTCGCATTACGAGCTCGGCATCCTGCTCGAGCGCGCGCGGGACTTTGCGGGCGCGGCGGGCGAGTTCCAGCGCGCCATCGAGCTGAGCCCGAACAGCCCCACGCCGCACTACCATCTGGCGCGCGTCTATGAGCGGCTGGGCAGGAAAGACGAAGCGGCCGCGGAGCACGCCGCGCATGCCCGCCTGAGCGCCGAGGAAACCAGCGCCATCCGCAGCCAGGAGCGCACGCTCACGCCGCTCGACCTGCCGGCCCAGTGGCACGCGCCCCCGCGGTAGATATGGGCGTAGAATTGGACAATGATCGCCGTTGGTTTGTTGCTTTTCCTGGCCGGCTCGCGTAGCGAACAGCTCGTCCGGCAAGTGGCTTTGTCGGGGCGCGTGCTGCAGATCGGCGCCTCGTCGTCGGAGCGGCTTTCGCCGGTTCACGAGATCGCGCCGGGGACGCCGCCGCTGATCGGCTTCCGCTTCTTTGAAGGCAGAGAGCGGCATCGCTTCAGCGGCCTGGACCTGGTGATTGACGATGCGGGCCACTAGCGCCATCCTGTTGTTGTCATTTATGGCAGCGCGAGCGCAGCAGGATCCGCTGGAACAGGGTATCGGCGAGTTCCATCGCGGCGAGTATGCCGGCGCGGAGGCCACGCTCGAAAGGGCGGCCGATAGCCCGCAGCGGCAGGCCTTCCTGGCGCTGGCGCGCGCGGCCGGCGGCCACTGTGACACTGCGCGGCCCGATCTGTCCAAGCAGTTTGCGGAGACGACGGATACTGAACTGCGCCGCCTCACCGGCCTGGCCTTGTCGCAATGCGATCTGGCGCAGGGACATTACGATGAAGCTTTCCCGGTCCTGGCGCGCCTCAAGACGCTCTATCCGGGCGACGCCGACGTGCTATACCAGACTTCCCGCTGGCATATGAAAGGCTGGAACGACACGCTCTTCGAGATGTTTCAAAAGGTACCATCGGCCTACCAGGTGAACCGGATTTCCGCCGAGATTTTCGAAATTCAGGGCCGCTATCCGGAGGCGGCCGCGGAATATCGCAAGGCTATCGAAAAGAACCCCGCGGCCCTGGACCTGCATTTCCGGTTGGGCCGCGCGCTGCTGCTGCAATCGCATTCGCCGGAGAACCTGGCGCTGGCGCGGCGGGAGTTCGAAGCCGAGTTGGCATTGCACGCGCGCGACGCGGTGGCGGAATACGAGATCGGCCAGATTCTGCTCGCCGGGCAGGACTCCGCCGCGGCTGTCAAACGCTTCGAGCGCGCCGCCAGTCTGGACCCCGGCTTTGCGGAAGCGCTGCAGGCCGTGGCCAAGGCGCGGATGGATGCAAAACAGTATGACGAAGCCATCGCGTTGCTTGAAAAGGTGGTGCGGCTGCAGCCCGCCAACGAGTCCGCGCACTACAGCTTGATGATGGCCTACCGCAACGCCGGACGCATGGCCGACGCAGCCGGCCAGCAAGCCGCGCTCGACAAATTGCGCCAGGCGCCGGAAGGCGAGTTCACCGATTTTCTGAAGCGCCTGGGGGACAAGGCGCCCCCCCAGTGAGGAAAGCCTTGTGGGGCGGGATTTATCCCGCGCGGGGCTTTAGCCCCGCACCTCGCGAATCCGCAGGTTGGCGAGTGGGTTTCTGGCGAGTCCTGCGGCCGATCTTGCATAAAGATGCACGCCGCCCCGGAGCGGGTCCTGGAGGACCCGCGCAGACCTGGGGGTCTGCCCCACAACTCATCGCCACTGTTCTATGCGCTCTGCTGATGGCAGTGGCGCCGGCGGCCGACTTTCACCCCGACTTTCACAATGTCGCGCACCAGGCCGGATTGACTCACTCCTTTCCCAACGGAGGCGACCGGTCGAAGCAATACATCGTCGAAACAACCGGCAGCGGCGCGGCCTTTCTGGATTACGATAACGATGGCTTGCTCGACGTGTTTCTGGTTTCCGGCCCGGGCGGCACCAACCGCCTTTACCACAACCTCGGAGACGGCAAGTTCGCCGACGTGACCAAGGAGATGGGCCTGGAGCACAGCGGCTGGGGACAGGGCGTGTGCGCCGGAGACTTCGATAACGACGGCTACACAGACCTGTTAGTCACTTACTGGGGCCAGAACGTTCTCTACCGCAATCGCGGCGGCCGGGGTTTCGAAGACGTGACCGTCAAGGCCGGCCTGAAACAGGACCGGGTGCGGTATAACACCGGCTGCGCATTCCTCGATTACGACAATGACGGCCACCTCGACCTGTTCGTCGCCAATTATCTCCAGTTCGATTTTGGAACTACGCCCAAGCCAGGGCAGAACGCCTATTGCTGGTATCGCGACCTGCCGGTGGCATGCGGCCCGCGCGGCCTGCCGTTCGACCGCAACATTCTGTATCACAACAACGGCGACGGCACTTTTACGGACGTGTCCGTGGCCTCCGGCATCGCGAAACCATCGTACCATTACGCTCTAGGCGTGCTGACTGGCGATTTCAACCACGACGGCCTCACTGACATCTACGTGGCCTGCGACCAGACTCCGTCGATTCTCTACATCAATCGCGGCGATGGCACCTTCGTGGATGAAGCGTCGATGCGCGGGACGGCTTTCGACGACAACGGCAACGCGCTCTCCGGCATGGGCGCCGCCGCGGCCGACTACGATGGCGATGGCTGGCTCGACATTTTCCGCTCCAACTTTTCCGACGAACGCGAGACGCTGTACCACAATCGCGGCAATGGCGACTTCGACGATGCCACGCTGAGCGCCGGCATGGCTCTGAATACCCGCTTTGTGGGCTGGGGCTGCGGCTTTTTCGATTTCGATAATGACGGGTGGCAGGACCTGCTGTTGGTGAACGGCCACGTCTTTCCCGAGGTGGACCGGTTGGGTACGGACGTACACTACAGGGACAGGGCAATTCTGTACCATAACAACGGCAAAGGCAAATTCGTGGATATATCGGAGTCGGCCGGTCCCGGTATTTTGGAGAGGCATTCCGCGCGCGGCGCGGCGTTTGGCGATTACGACAACGACGGGAACGTGGAAGTGCTGGTGAACAATCAGAACGAGCCGCCGTCGCTGCTGAAGCAAAGCGGCAAACCGGCGGGAAACTGGGTGCTGTTGAAGCTGGTGGGTGTGAAGTCGAACCGCAGCGCGATCGGCGCCCGCGTGCGGCTGACCGCCGGCGGGCTGACGCAAATCGGCGAGGTGCGCAGCGGCGGCAGCTACCTTTCGCAGAGCGACCTGCGGCTGCACTTCGGGCTGGGGAGCGCGCGGCGGATCGATCGGGTGGAAATCCGCTGGCCGTCGGGAGTGAGTCAGGTGGAGAAGGGTCTTGCCGTTAACCGAATCGTTACCATTCGCGAAAAACAGTGACCCCGCTCCTGATGCGCGTTCCGCGCATCGGCGGTGCCGGATTTACTTGACCCCGAGGCGTCTCACAAAGGGTGGGTTTTGGGACTCCGGTGGCAGCCCTGAAATCAGGGTGCTGTGAGTCTCACAAGTCCGTCGCCAAATGACGGCATGAGTGCAACAGAGGTTATGCCCAATTATCGGCGGATGACGAAACCTCGCCGCGGTTTCCCTGCCAGTTCAATCAGCGCGGATGGAAGGACGGAACGACTCTCGGTGCTCATCAGTTCGCGTACGACAGTCACAGTTCCGTCCCATGGCCTATCAGGCGCCGGAGCGCGCGACGTTCCACCTCGGCGGATAGCCGAAGGTTGGTGGCACGGAGTCGCGCCACCGCCTGATCCAAAATCGAGCAGCCCGGCGAGATGCGCGTCCGCCAGAACGCCCACGGTTCCGGTGACGTGCAAGTGGCGGCGCGTCGCTTCCGTGCGGCCATCGCGCTCATCGATGAGAACTTCGTCGGCCCGTAGAAGCTCAGCCAGCGCCAGGCCAGCTCGCTCCCCTGGATCGAGGAATCCCAGCGTTGGGTCAAGAGCGGGATCCGGACGCACCTCAACCCAGGCGGGCGGCTGCGCGATCCACGATCTGACGACGACTGGAGCCCGAGGCGCTCTCAATTCGTCGGCGACACTCTTCGGCACGACCACCTGCTTGTAGAGCGGATCGAGCACGTCCACCGATCCGATGAGCACGAGGTAATTCAACGGGCTGGTGTCAGCCACGACGATCATGCTAGCTGCTCAGCCTTGCGCTTTTTGTCTAGCTCCCGAACACTCGCCAAGTCGTTTTCAAAATCCTCGATGGTGTAGTCGTAGACCTCGTGCTGCTTGAGAAAGCCGTCCAGTTCGTAGCGCGTGGGGATGCCTAGCAGAATGCGAAGCTGGTAGCCGCTAATGCGCCGCTGGCGATAGGCTTCCACGGCGATCGCCTCCAGAGCAGCGCGGGCGGGATCCTGGCCGGCGGGCAGCAGCGGGGACGCGAACTCGTGGGGGACATCGAGAGTTATCAGCACTGGGATCAGAATAGCGCGCGCACCAGCGCGGAGTGCGACAACGTGCGGCACTACGGACCATCGCCAAGCTCCGAGGCATGGCGGCCTGGGAGGCCGCTGCAGGCTGCGAGCCTGCCCCACATTACCGCGCGTCCAGCTCCTGCAATGCCCGCGTGGCCACCGGATTGCCGGGCTTGCGCTCCAATAATCGTTGCATCACGTCCCGCGCTTTGTCCCGCTCCCCCATCGATATGTACAAACGGCCCAGGTTCAGATACAGCGTTTCGTCGCCCGGCGCCTGCTCGATGCCGTAGCGGAATGCGGCAATGGCGTCGTTGGTTTGACCCAGCTTCAAGTACAGCACGCCCAGGTTGTTGATCGCTCCGGCGTGTTCCCGGTCGATGGAAATGGCGCGCTGGAACCATTCCTTGGCCTCATCCGCGCGACCCTGCGCGGCCAGCACCAGCCCAAGCTGATTGGCCGCATCGGCGCTCCGGGGATCGGCTTCCACTGCCTGCCGCAACAGCTTCCCGGCCTCCGCCGGATCGTTCAACCGGGCACTGGCTTCACCCGCGCCGAACAACGCACCGAAGTGCGCGGGACGAACCCGCAGCACGGCGCGATAGCTCTCCAGCGCCGGTTTCCAGCGTTCCGCTTCGAAATGGATCTGGCCCAGCGCGAAGAGAGCTTTCCAATTGTCTGGCGATTGCCGCAACACTTCGTCCAGATACGGAATGGCCTGGTCCGGATACCCAGCCCAATAGAGGGCGGTCGCCAGCTTCAGATGGTTGCGGCGCGGCGGCGAATAGTAATGTCCCGCGAAGGGCAGCGCCAACTCCGGAGGCCGCCCGCCACGCAGCGTTTCCAGGTCCGCCCGCAGCGCCTCGGCCGATGGCATCCGCGCGTAGAACTTATGGGCGCGGCTGCGATCGTCCACCAGCAACAGCAGCGGCAATTCCAGGTCCTGGCGCAGCTCGAACAGATACCGCCGGAAGATGGAGTATTGCGCCGCCAGTTCCGGCGCGGAACGCGTCACATCCACGACTTCGAAAGGCAGGCCGGGTGGAACCGTCACGCTCCCCGCGGTCAACAGGAGAAAGCCCGGACCCTTGCGCGTGTCCGGCAGCGGCACAGGATCGAACAGCCACGTGCATCCGAACTCGGGCTGGTTGACAGCCTGCACCGGAACGCTCGGCATTCCAATGCGCGGGCTGAACGGGGCCGCCTGCACCTGTTCAGATCCTTCCGTGATCTCGTAGCACATCCCCGCGCGCAGGTTCGTGAACTGCTGCTTCCGTCCAGACGGCCACGTAATGGTTAGTTGGGCCAAGTCCGCGTCGCCCAGTCCGCAATGAATGCGTTTGGAGTGCTGCGACAGGAACCCGCTGCCGGCGTTAAGATATTGCACGCGCCCGTTGACTTCGATCCGCGCGCCGATCGCATCGCGGTTGGATTCGACGCCGCGCAGCCGCAACGCAATCGAACGTCTGCCTGTTCCGCAGTTGTTGCGCAGGATGCGGATCTGCGGTCCCAGGCGGCTTTTCAGCACGATATCCAGGTTGCCATCCCCGTCGATATCGGTCGCCGCAAACGCGCGGGAGTCGTCGGCGAAATCGACGCCGCTCACGCCCGAAAAGTCGACGTATCGGGCCGCGCCGCCAGCGGGCTGGACCCGCTTGTAGAATACGTTGGGCTGGCGCCCCGACCAACTGTAGTCCTCGCGGATGAGTTGATTGAGGGCGTTCCACCCATTCTCATAATCCGGCGCGGGGGTGTTCGTCACCGGGGATTTCGCCACCACCTGCCGCCAGAAGAAACTGTCCAGATCTTTCTCGGAGGTGTTGGTCATCATGCCGGTGGCGATGAAAATCTCGGGCGATCCGTCGTTGTCGAAATCCAGCCCATCGGCGCTCCAAGCCCACCGGCCCATCGCCACCCCTTCCGCCGCGGCGGCCTGGCCGAACCGCCCATCGCCCGTGTTGCGGTAGAGCGAACTGCCCATGGTGTGGCTGTGCCAGGCCGCCGGCAGGTCGCGCGCCGGCACAAATGCGGGATCGGCGACCACGCGCTGCCCCGCCGCCGTCCACATATTTGAGACGTACAGATCCGGCCGGCCGTCGCCATCGTAATCGAACCACGCGGCGCTCATACCCGGCGCCAGATTTTCCACGCCCGCGCCGGCGGCTTCGTCCCGAAACGCGCCCTTGCGATTCCGGTAGAGATTGCTCCGGCCAAAATCGTTGGCCACATACAGATCCGGCCAGCCGTCGCCATCGTAATCGCACCAGGCCGGCGCGAAGCTGAACCGGTCGTTGTTGTGATTCATGCCGGTCTGGGCGGTGACGTCTTCGAAGAACCCGCCGGATTCGGAAAGCCGGTTGCGAAACAGATAATTCGGCGGCCCGTTGCGGGCGTCGTAATAGGGGACCGGATAGCGCGACTGATCCTCGCTCTGGAAATAGACGTAAGTGCAAAGGTAAAGATCCAGCCGGCCGTCCCGATCGTAATCCGCGGCCGCCATACCTGTAAATGCGCCCTGAGGAGCGGTGCGGAAGTGGAAGGCGTCCGGCATGTGAGTGAAGACGCCATCCCCGCGATTCGCGAAGTAGAGTGGTCCGGTGTCGCGCAGCACCACGAGGTCCTGATGGCCGGTATTGCGGAAGTCGGCAAACAGCGCGCAGGCCGTATTGTCCAGCACGCCAACACCGGCCTGCCCGGTGATGTCCACGAAAGTGGCGTCGCCGCGGTTCTTGTACAGGCGATTCGGCAATCCGCCGGTCTGGCAGACGTAGATTTCATCCCAGCCGTCGTGGTCGATGTCGCCCACCGCCACGCCGTTGGTTCCGTCCACCGTGATCCCAGTGGCGGCGTCCAGGCGCGCGCGCCACCAGGCGTTGCCTTTGAGCAACTGATCGTTAAATGAATCCACGCCGGCGAACGAATGGCCGGTGATGTCATCGAAAAGCCGCGCGGCGGCCGTGACCAGTGTCTCACTCAGTGGGCGCCATATTTCCAGCCTCCCATCCTTCCAAACTTGCTTCCATGCGCCTACGCGATACCCACCGTCGCTCGCAATCTCATAACGAATCACGTCGCCGGGCAGCGCGAAGAACCGCGCGCGGCGCACGCGGCCCAGCGATCGGATCCATTCCGCTACCGCCGCGTCGGAGGTTTCCGCGTCTCCGAATTCGGCCTCGGAAACGCCTGCCGCGACGCGCACATACCGCCGGGGGATCGGCGGCGTACAGCGGAACCCGGCAGCCAGAGGCAGCGCCTCGCCGCGCAGCATGACCGCCAGCCGCTCCTCTATCTGCTGAGCTTGTTTCTCGCATGAAAACTCGTCGGAGCCGGGTTCGATGTGGGCTAAGGCAGCGTCGAAGGGATTCGGCTTGCGGAAGTGAATGGCATAGGGGATCGCGGCGGAAGCTCGGGAGCGCAGAGACCCTAAAGACGCGAGCGCCGCGAGAAATTCGCGGCGCCCGATTGGAAAGACTGCCACAGACTTATTGTAAGACCGCCCCCAACCGGGCGGGTCTGGAGACCCGCCGCAGGCGTGGACGCCTGCCCCACAGCTAGAACAGGAATTTGAGGCTGAACTGAATGTGCCGTTCGGTTCCTGGCAACGTACTGGTTACCTTGCCGAAATTGGCGTCGCCATAGCCGCTATCGGGAAAGTTGAATTGCGGCGTATTGGCGATGTTGAACAATTCCGTTCGGAATTGCAGTCTGTATCGTTCCGTAAACGCAAAGTCTTTGAATATGGAGGCGTCCAGATTCTTGAGGGGTGGTCCGGAGTTCGTGTTGTCTCCGACATTGCCTTGCGTCAGGGCCGCGGGCGCCGTGAAGTTTGCCGTATTGAACCACTGCGACGGTGTCCGGCCGCCGGCCGGCGCGGCGTTCGCGCTGCCCGACACGATATCCGGGAAGCAACCCGCCCACACCCCCACGCAATAGGAACCGTTAGCGCTTACGGTGTACGCCTGGCCGGTGTGCAGGGTGAGAATGCCATTGACCTGCCAGCCACCCAGCGCGATGTCCGCGGCCCGATTCATGCCGGAACCGAATCGCTTGCCGCGGCCGAAGGGGATGTCGTATGTAAAGCCGGTGGTGAAGTTCTGGCGGATGTCCCACGCCGCGTTGGAATAGCTCAGGCTTAGGTTGGTGTTCTCGATGGTTTGGAAATTGTTCGAACCGCTGAGCGTGGTGCCCGAGGTAGCCAATGCATGGCCCCAAGTGTAAGAGCTGATGAACTGCAGCCCGTCCGAGAAGTGTTTCTCCAGTTTTGCGGTTAAAGCGTCGTAATTGCCGAAGCCGAACGTAGCCGTTCCCGAAATGAACCCGATAACGGGATAGGGACGGAGGGTATTACAGTTGATCTTAGTGTCGGTGGTCGCCAGGTTGGGGCACGGATTGTCGTCCGGCTGCAAAAGCTGGTGCGACGAGTGATTGCCCTGGTAGCCCAGTTCAAAGGCCATCTGGCGACCCAATTCCTCCTGAACCGCGATGTTCCACTTCTGCACCATGGGGTTGCGGAAGTCCTGGGAGACTTCACGGAATTGGAGAGAACTAACCGGATATGTGCTGAACACGGTAAGCGGATATCCGTTGGCGATTCCGCCGATTGCCGCTCCGTTGGCGAAGTCCGGATCGGGCAAAAATTGGCTGACGCCCGACGGCCGGTTCAGTTGCGGCGACTCGTTGAACGGCGCGGATTCGCCGCGGTTGGGGTTGCCGCCCTGCTGTTCCTCGCCGCCATAGAAGATGCCATACGCGGCACGGATTACGGTCTTCTGCCGGATGTTATATGCGAAGCCGAGGCGCGGGCCAAAATCGTGTTTGTCCCACGGGATCAAATACTGGGACACGCAGCCGCGGCACACGGAGACGCCGGGGAAATCGGCCGGGTAGGTGACGCCGTTCAGCGTGTACGGCGTGTTGAAATTCGGAGGCAGCGGCGCGTTGGAACTTGGCCCATTGGGAATTTGCAAAGTTAGCGTGTTGACATCGAAATTCGACTGGCGTCCCCACTGCTCGCCGATCGGCGACCACAGTTCGTAACGCAGGCCATAGTTGACGGTCAGCTTGGGTGTGACTTTCCAGTCGTCCTGGGCGTAGAAATCGTAAGACTGCCGCGTCGACGAGATGAAGTTAGCCGTCGAAATTTGTCCATTATCGATCGCGCCCAGCAGGAACGAGGCAAAGGAGTCGCCGGTTGTGGCAGAGAGCGTGCCCGGTACCGAATCGGCGGTTTCCGTGCGGGAGAAGTTCATCTCGCCGTGCGGATAGGGTACCTGAAAGAAGGGGAATCCGATGGGCTTCACCTCGGCGCCAAACTTGAACGCATGCGTTCCCTTGGTGATGGCTACGTTCTGGATAAAGTCGTAGACGTTGCTGTATTCCTTGGTGGGCAGCCAGTCGTTGGCGCCAATCTGGCTGTATTGCCCCATGCCAAACTGCGGGAGGCCGCCATTCAGCGTGGTCGTCGGGTCATAACCGCCGATGCCATACGCCTTGAACTCATCGGTGTCGGAATTGGCCTGCGTGCGGGCAGTTACGAGGCGGCTGTAAGCGACGCGCGTTTCCGAAATGATCGACGGACTCCAAATGCGCGTATAGCCTATCTGCGCGTTACGCCCGAGGTCGATTTCGCTGGAGCCGTAGAAATTGCCGCCATCGAGCGCGCCCGGAAATGGCGGCGTGTTGTGCTTGGAACTGTCCGACCAACTGATACTGCCGAACAGACTGTTCTTGTCGTCGATCTTGTAGTCCACGCGCCCGTCTCCCTGATCCGTTCGCAGACCGCCGGCGGTGACTGCGTAATAATCGTTTGCCGGATAGTTACCGGGGACGATGGTCTGGTTCGGCGCCGGATAGAGCGACGCGATTTTGACGGCCGCGGGATCGAACTGGGTGGATGGAATCACGTTATTGGGATACGGTGTGCGGGTACACACGCCGGCGCCGTTGCATGAGGTGGTGGATGGGTCGTAAACCGTGGCCACCCCGGCATAATTGCCCGCAATCTCCGCCGGTGTGGGGATCGTGTAGAAGCCGCCATAACCGAGGTTCTGGATCACGCCGCCCGCCGTCGCGATCTTGGTGCCCTGATAGTCGCCGAACATGAACAGCTTGTTCTTGGCGATCGGTCCGCCGGCCGTTGCGCCGAACTGATTCTGCTGTAAAGGCGGGCGCCCCACGCCGGCCAGGTTGTTCTCCCAGCGATTGGCATCCAGGTCGGTGTTCTGCAGGTATTCGAACAGATCGCCGTGCAATTCATTCGTGCCCGATTTCAGCGACACGTCCACGACGCCGCCCGCCGCCCGGCCGTACTCGGCGTTATAGCCGTTCGTCAGGATGCGCATTTCTCCAATGGCATCGAGCGAAGGGCCGATTACGTAGGACGTCTGGTTGATGAAGTCGATGTCGTTGACGTTGTTATCGACGCCGTTCAGCAGGAAGTTGTTCTCGCCGGTGGACCGCACGCCGTTGGCGGAAAAGCCGCCGTTCTGCGCGTCGCGCGCGCCCGGCTCGGCCACCAGGACGCCGGGAGAGAGGCGCGCCAGATAGGCAAACACGCGCTGGCCGCCCATGGGTAACTGGTTCACTTCCGACGTATTCAAATCCGCGCCCTGCGAGGTGTTCTCAGTCTGCAACACAGGCGCGGTTGCCGAGACCTCAATCTGTTCGCTGACGTTGCCCACCGGCAAGGTCAGATTCACGCCGATGCGGTCGCCGGCGGTGACCTCCACGTTCTCCTGGGCAACCCGGCGAAATCCCTGCGCTTCCGCCGCCACCGTGTAAGTGCCCGGTTTCAACGCCGGACGCACGTATTCGCCGGCGGAACTGGATGTCACCGTGTAACTGAGATTCGTGGCGACCTCGGTAATAGTGATTTTGGCGTTTGGTATGGCAGCGCCGGTGGGATCGCTCACGGTACCCGCAACCGTACCGAGATCTCTTTGCGCAAAAACCGCAACCGCGAAGAACAGTCCGACCAGTATTCCTCGAATACATGCAACTTGGCGCATATTCCCCCTTGTCGATACACTCCTCCCAGAGGCGCTAGCGCGTCCGGAGTGTTTCATTTTACAGTTCCCTGAGCACAAACAGTCGTCCGCACGGTCCGCAGGTCCGACGGATGTAAACGATTTCATTGAGATCTTATTGCGATCCAGGCCGCAAGTCAAGCGGTTTTTAAAGTTTTTGATTAATTATTTTTGTTTAGCTTGCATTGCAGGCGCCGGACGCGCTATAAGCTTAGCCAATAGGGACGCATGAAGATTCAAGAAGTTGCCCGCCGCGCAAGGGTTTCGACAGCCACCGTATCTCGCACAATCAACAATCCTTCGCTCGTCGATCCCCAGACCGCAAAGCGCGTGTGGAAGGCCGTCGAAGACTTGGGGTACTACCCGAACAGCCAGGCGCGTTCGCTGGTTTCCGGCCGCAGCCGCATTCTGGGACTGATTGTATCGGACATCACCAATCCGTTTTTCCCCGAAT
Source organism: Bryobacteraceae bacterium (assembly GCA_050008575.1). Lineage (GTDB taxonomy): Bacteria > Acidobacteriota > Terriglobia > Bryobacterales > Bryobacteraceae > Bog-159. Next base: position 19,544 of record JBEKMJ010000032.1, on the reverse strand, counting down.
TGATCAAGGGCTTCGAGGACGTTGCCATCCAACACGAATACGAGATTATGATCAGTTCCACGAACTACGATTCCAGCCGCATGGCGATTTGTGTGCGCCGCATGTTGGAACGTAAGGTCGAGGGCGTGGCCATTATGACCTCCGAGATGGATAAACACCTCGTCGATCAATTGACCCATCGGAACGTCCCCATGGTCTTTCTGGATGTTGGGCCGACGGGCGACCGCGTCCACAACATCGTCGTGGACTATGCCATGGGAATCAACGAGGCGGTGAACCACTTGCTTTCGCTCGGGCATCGCCGGATCGGCTTCATTGGCGGACCGCCCGGGTTGAAGTCGGCGCGCATCCGGCGGAGCGCTTTCTTGCGTTCGCTGGGCCAACATGGCATCGACCGGGATGCGCGCATCGTCGAAGCCGGCGATCACACCGTCGACGGCGGTCTGGCGGCCATGACCCGCATGCTGCATTCAGGGTGCGGCCCTACGGCGGTGTTGGCCTCCAACGATTTGACCGCTATCGGCATGATGCGCGCCGTGCGCCGCGCCGGATTGGTAGTGCCCCGGGACATCTCGATCGTCGGCTTTGACGACATCCGGTTGGCCGAATTTACCGAACCGCCCTTGACCACCGTGCGGCTGTCGCGGACGGAGTTGGGCGAGCGGGCCTTTCAGGCTCTTTTGTCGAACCTGGACGGCCAGCCTCGGCGCTCCGAAAACAAGGTGGAGACGCATCTGGTAGTCCGCGAAACGACTTGTCCCGTTCACAGCCGATCTGCGTCTTGACGGGGCTGGCGGAGTGCCACAATGCCACTCTACACAGGCTGAACCCTGTACTACCTGCGGGGCTGAAGCCCCGCGCCGGAATGTAGAAATGCCAGCGAGCCGGTTCTGGAGATTGGCCATTTCAGTTGGGAGCCTTCGTGGCGCACGCCCCCGGCGTGCCGTGTTGGCACCCTGCCAACACAGGCGAGCTTCGCTCGCCGGAGCCGGCTGAAAGCCGGCTGCGGGCATAATTGCCCGCCCTCCAATTTATGCCGAATCGAGCCTCGCTGGAAGTGCGCTGTGGCAATCTCCGCGTGCGTACCCGTGATAGAATACAGGCCGTGTCAGGCATTTCACGCGCCCGTCTTCGCAGCCCGCGCGAAATTGCGAATGCCGTTTCGTCGAGCCGGAGGACATTCCTGCGCGAGGCCACGGGCGCCGCTGCCGCCGGTGCTTTGCTGAGCGTCGCCCCGCGCCGCGCGTGGGCCGCGCCACGCGGCCGTAAGGCGGTGGTGGTCACGTTCGGCGGCGGCGCGCGCGACGAAGAAACCTTCATGCCGGACGGGCAGGAGAATATACCTAACCTGCTCACCGCCCTGATACCGCGCGCCACCTTCTTCAGTCAGATGGTCAATCGGGGAATCCTCGGCCACTACGTGGCGACCGCCAGTCTTGCCACCGGTGCGTACGAAACCTTCAATAACTTTGCCGCGGTTCCACCGGATCGTCCTACGGTCTTTGAGTACTTCCGAAAAGATTTGAAGCGCCCCGCCGGCGATGCGTGGGTCGTGGCGCCCAGCAACGGTTTCAACCGCATCGGCGAGAGCGGCAATCGTGCATACGGCCGCGGCTGGGGGGCCGGCGTTATTTTGCCAAAGCGCCTTTTGGCGGCGGCCTTGTCGTCGAGCGAAGGCGCCGCCTACGAGCATCTGTTGCGGGATAACTACGAGACTCCCCTCTACGCGCCCGAGCTCGGCGGCAGCCAGGTCGAATTGCACCAGATGGCCGAAGTCCTGAGGCTGTCGGTTGCCGATTTTGCCGCGCACGCCCGCGTGCTGGCGAGCCCCGACGAGTTGTCCGTCTATATCGCGCGCCATCTCATGCGGCAACTCGCGCCCAGCCTGCTGTGGATCACGCTGCACGACATCGACATCGCCCATTCGGGGACATATTCGCTGTATCTCGAGGCTATCCAGCGCACCGACCGGCTCTGCGGCGAGATCTGGAACAATATCCAGAGCGAACCGGAATACGCCAACAAAACAAATCTGTTCATCCTGCCCGATTTCGGCCGCGATTCCGACGACGACGCGGGCGGCAATGGATTCCAGCATCATCGCACCGGCGATCCCCTGTCGCGCACCACCTGGATGATGGCGATGGGGCCGGGAGTGCGGGAAAACATAGTGGTGGAGAGGCCCGCCGAACCCACCGATCTGGTGCCGACGCTGGGAGCTATTCTGGGTTTCGATGCCCGTCTGTCGCAAGGCAAACCGCTGCGGGAGGTCTTGTAACCGGCATGCAGCCCCGCGACTTGAAAGCCAGCCAGTTTGCCAGTTACCCGGCGCAGGCCAGAGAGTTGGCGGCCGGCCGGGTTGCGCTGCTGCAACAGTTGCCCCTCGGTTTTCTGCCGCTGCTGTTGCGCGAAATCATCGTCTACGATTGGAAATTTCCGCCGGAGCGAAGCGATCTCGATCACCAGTTGGCGTATCTGGAGTCGCGTTCTCCCGCCGAACGCCGGCAGTTGCTCGCGAACTTCGAGCGGTTGCGCCTCTCGCCCGAACTGGAGTCCTACGACTGGGTCAACGAGCCGGGTCAATTCTCCGAGCGGCTGACCACGCACCTCTGGGCTACCCTGCAAATCGACGCTTTCCGGACGGCCGCTATCGATTATGTGCGAACCGTCAATGCCGCCGCGCCGCCTGCGCCCCTGGCCATGCCGCGCCTGAGTATCGTGGTGCTCGGTAAGGATGTGGCAGAGAATAAGTACAAGCTCTTTCGCAAGCTTCGCCCTTACGGAGTCTACTTCAATCGCGTGCGGCCCGAAAACGGGCTCCGCGTATTACTCGACGCGGTGACAGCAAGGGCACAGGCGCATCCCTCCCCGTACCGCCATTGGTATATCGACGGCGGAAGTGAAGAGCCTGTTTCTAGCGCGGGTCTGGTCCGTTTCTCCTACGACTCACTGAGCGCCGCGCGCGGGACTCTCCAGGAAAAAATGCAAAAGACATTTCAGTCGGGCATTGGGCCGGAGGCGTTCCGCACGATGCTCGCCCGCATGCGCCCGGCGGAGTTGGGGCTGGGAGACGCGCCCGACGCCGTGTTAAGCCGCTTCCAGGTCAGCGTACTCACCGAAGGCTCCGGGACGCAGATCTTCAGCACGACATTTGTCCAATGGGCCGCCCGCGAGGCGTTCCGCCGGGCCCAACCGCTAACGCTGCTGCTGCGGTTCGCCCCCCGCCAACGGGCGCGCCCTATGAACGAGCTGCTCGCCGAAACGCAGCGGAAGCCGGAGTTGGACCCGCAGGGTTCCCTGATCGATGCCGACATGGGCTCATATTACACGTGGCTGAATCAACAACGCTTGGCCGGGATGGAGACGTCGTCCTTCTTAGTCTGGTTCGAAAATCACGACGAAGCGCTCGCCATTGGTCCCTCTTTGGCCCGTGCGACTGAGTCCAGTAGCCCGGTGGACCTGGAACACTTAGTCAAACAGGTTTCGTAGCATCGCCCGCGTTGAATTAGATCCGGATCAGATCGTAAGGTTTGCGGAGTTCTCGCGTCAACAGCTTTGACGCCTCGGGGTCGTTTTCGAAGTCTTCCTTCTGCGCGTCCCAGCGCAGCGTGCGGCCGGTCTTGGCGGCAATAGTACCTAAGTGGCAAGCCATAGTGGCGGTGTGGCCCACCATCTCGTCCACCGGACCTTTGTGTCCGGCGCGCAATTGTTGGATAAAGTTCCGCGCGTGCAGCGCAGTGGCATCGGCGCCCTGGAACGCCTTCCTTTCGGCGCGGTACTTAAGATTGGTTTCGCCTGGAGCCGGGGTCTCGTAGGGCGGCGCGGGTTCCAACTCCGGGAAAGTTTCATACCCGATGCGATCCACATAAAGGGCTGCTTTGGTGCCGTAAAAAGCGAAGCCGTGCGGGCGATTGTATGCGCCGCGCATGCCGTAGTAATTCATACCTGGCGAGCGGCCGCCGATGCCGTTGCTATTCGTCCAGCATGCCACGTATTCCATGATGAACTTAGGGTATTGATAGGTGACCACGTGAAGATCGAAGATGTCGCCCGCGTTTTCAGGGCACAAACGGCGGCCCACGGCCGAGATGGTGTGCGCGCTGGACGCATTCATGATCTGATGAACGCTATCGATGCGATGATTGCCAAAGTCTGTGATGTAACCGCCGGCATAGTCGTAGAACAGGCGGTAAGTGGTCAGGAAACGCCTCCGGTTGAAGGGCGCGGCGGGCGAGGGGCCGAGATAGAAATCCCAGTCCAGCCCGGTCGGCGGATCGGAATCGGGCAGCTTCTTCATCACGTCGGGAGCGATGTTGCCGCTATTCCACACCCGCACCAGGGAAACGTCGCCGATTTCGCCGCTCTGCACCATGCGCGCCGCTTCGGCGATGTGCGGCGCGGAGCGATGCTGCGTGCCGGGATAAAGGATGCGCCCCGTGCGCCGTGCGGCTTCCACCATGGCGCGGCCTTCGTGGATGGTCAGCGCGAACGGCTTTTCGACATAGACCTGTTTGCCCGCTTCGAGCGCCAACACCGTGGGGATTGCGTGCCAATGATCGGGCGTGGAAATCTGGACGGCATCGACCTCCCGCATTTCGAGCAGGCGGCGAAAGTCTTTGACGGGCTTCGCCTGGCTGGCGGAAAGGTCTCGGACCACACGGGCGGCATTGTCGTCGTACACGTCGCAGGCGGCTGCGAGCGCCGTGTTAGGGGCGAGCAGCATGTTGCGCATAACCGTCCGGCCACGGCCTCCGCAGCCAATGATGCCTAGCAGAACGCGATCGTTCGCGCCGAATACCCTGCCCGCGGAAAGGGCGGTCCAGGCGGCCGCTGTCGTGGCATTTCGTACAAATTGGCGGCGTTCCATGAAGGGTCCCTCTTGCAATGAATGGATTATCGCACGATGCCAATTTGGTTTTGGAGGGCGGCCAATTTTGGCCGCAGCCGCCTTTTAGGCGGCCAAACCGGCTGAAAGCCGGCTGCGGGCGGAATTGCCCGCCCTCCAGTTTCGCATGGCCGATTTCCCCTAAGAGTAACGAAAATCTTTGGGCGATTTTCCGCATTACAGGTGGATGGATTTGAGTCCGCCGTGCCGCGCGGATTGTGGGAAGGCCTAGCTGCCGGACGGCCTCCGGCAACTAAAGCGGCAGCGCAAAACAGGAGAATCTCATTATGACGACAAAGTTATCCCTATGGCAAAAGATCGCTCTACTCACAGCCGGCATCTCGGTGAGCATGGTTTCCGTGGCTCGGGCCGACAATGCACCCCTCTATCAAATGCATGACGACGGGTCGATCTGGCATTATAAGGGGGTTCCTTGCAGCGGAAATGTTTGTTCCGGCTGGCAACAACTCGATGGCAACAATCAAACGGTACAAATCGCCGCAGGGGGAGGCCAACTCTATCAACTCCACGGCGACATCGGCGGACCGATCTGGAAGTTCACCGGTCAACCCTGTACCGGCGGTACGTGTCCCGGTTGGGTGCAAATCGACAATAACATGGACTCCGACTGGATTGTTGCCGAAGGAAGCCAACTCCTCCAAGAACACTTTGACGGCTCACTGTGGCAGTTCACCGGTCAGACTTGTAATTCCAGTTCGTGCCCTGGATGGACGCAAATCGACAACAACCCGAACCTCATGAATGTTTCCGTCGGCGGGGCCGGTGTGTTCGAGCAGCACATGGACGACACGATTTGGCAATACACCGGGTCGCCTTGCTCAGGGAGCACCTGTTCCGGCTGGCAGCTAATTGACAATAACTCGATGACCAATGGGATACGATGTGGACCCCTAGTGCCCTGCAGCGTGGCCACCGGGGTAGGAGCGGCGTACCAGATGTGGTGGAATGGCGCGATCTGGCAGTATCTCGGAGTACCTTGCAACGCGAGCGGTTGCACCGGCTGGCTACCGATCGGCAACAACGCGAGCACGGTTCAAATTGCCGTCGGAGGCGTTTGGGGGTCCTTGTACACGGCGCAAAGCAATGGCTCAATCTGGGCTTACACCGGCATACCTTGCAACGCTAATGATATTTGCTCTGGCTGGGAGCAACTCGATAACAACCCGAAAATGTGGTACGTCGTGGGCGGCACCAACACGGTCTATCAAGTACACCAGGACCGCTCGATTTGGCAGTATGTCGGGCCACCTTGCAATGGGAGTGTTTGCTCCGGCTGGGTGGAGCTGGATAACAACCCGAGCACGTATATGGTTGTCACAGGTCTCTAACGGCACTCAACTTGCCCAAAAAAGCGCGCCGTACACCGCTTCTTTGCCGGCAGTGTCTAACCTAAACCTGCGCTCGGAATCCGCAATCGCTCAGGAATCGGGCACTGGCAAGTGTTTTCCGGCTAATGACTGCCAGCGTATGTTCTGAGAACTAGATCAAAACTGGATTAGAGTTTGGTGGGTGTGACAGCTCCGCGGCGGTCGATGCCGAGCTTGCTAGCAGCGCGATCGGGAATCGTTACCGATTACCGGGAATACACTCGTTTTTTCGGCCAACCATCGGTGCGGGATATTCGGACTCTTCGCTCGGCAAGCGCTCCGCCATTGGAGTCCACTCATGGCAGCGCGAACGAGCGGGGCGAAAACGCAATATCATGCGCATTATTGTACAACGCCGCCCGTATGCAGCGGCCACGAATCCTCTGCGCGGACCTGAAAGGTCAGGACCCTTGGCACCGCGAATCGTTCGCACGGCCAACATTCAATCCGGGACGTTTGTCCAAGATCGGGCCATCGTCCTGGTTAGTCGCGCGGCTTGCATCAGGAGGTAGTTGCGCTCAGGGAGATTCACTGTTTTGCCCGCAGCCGCGCGGTAGTATTTCGCGGCTGATTGCGAATCGCCAGCCATCTCCAGGAGATGTGCGCGAACGGCATCCATACGGTAGTGTTCCGCAATTCGCCGGTCCTCCTTAAGCGCGTCCAGCAGATTCAAACCCTCTTTCGGGCCATGCACCATCGCTGCCGCGATTGCGTGGTTCAAGATCACCATCGGATTGTCCGACATACGTTTCAGCAACTCGTATAGCGCCAGGATCTGAGGCCAATCCGTATCTTCGGGGCGCTCGGCTTCATCGTGAACAGCGGCTATCGCCGCTTGCAATTGATACGGTCCGACGGAGCCTTTCGGCAGCGCGGCCGAAAGCAGTGCGACGCCGTCCGCAATCTGTTCCCGGTCCCAAAGCGCGCGATTTTGTTGCGCCAGAGGAATTAATTCATCGTTTGGGCCGGTTCGGGCATGCCGTCGCGCGTCGGTCAACAGCATCAGCGCAAGCAGGCCGGCAATCTCCGTATTTTCGGGCCGCAGCCGCAGGGCCATCCGCGCCAGGCGGATCCCCTCCCGCGATAGATCGGCTCGCCGCAGTTGTGGTCCCGACGTAGCCGTATATCCCTCGTTGAAGATCAGGTACAAAACGTGGAGCACCGAGCGCAGACGCCCGCCGCGCTCTTCGGCATCGGGCATTCGGAATGGAATGCCAGATACCTTGATGGTCTGCTTCGCCCGGGAGATTCGTTGCGCCATGGTTGCTTCCGGAACCAGGAAAACATTGGCGATTTCAGCAGTGGTTAGACCGCCGATGGCGCGCAGCGTCAAAGCAATCGCGGAGGAAGGCGTAAGAGCCGGATGGCAGCACATAAAGAGGAGAACCAGCGCGTCGTCTTCGACCGGCGCAGCATCCAGGCCGGTCTCCGACATGCGCGCCGCCTCCTCCACGACTTCCGTCTCGCGACGCCTCCGTGCAGATTCGCGGCGGATAAGGTCGGTCATCTTTCGAAATGCAACCTGCGTCAGCCAGGCGCGCGGATTGCCGGGAACTCCCTCGCGCGGCCATTGCATCACTGCCGCAATCGACGCTTCCTGAACGGCATCCTCGGCCGCATCGAAATCGCGAAATCTTCGCACCACAAGCCCGAGCACCTGTGGCGTCAGTTCCCGCAACAGCTCTCCGATCGGAAGATCGGATGATTGTTCCCGCCAATCCACAATGCGCGTCCCTGCCTCAGAGTCCCAAGTCGTTATGGCTGCCGAGCACCTGCCGTACTTCAATCGGCATATTCGCCGGTTTCCCGCCGGGCCCGGGCGCAGCCGATGCACGGGCAGCAATCTTGTACGCCTGCTCGGGACTGTCTACGTCGATAACCCAGTATCCGGCAAGGAACTCCTTCGATTCCGGGAACACGCCGTCGGTAATTGGCTCGCCGTTATTCGCCGCGCGAACGACCTTCGCCTCCTGGGGCCAGGCCAGCCCCTTCGTGTCCACAAAAACACCCAAATCGTGAAGCTCCTTGTTGAAGCGCTGCATAAACTCGACGTTGCGCTGCAGATCTTCTTTCGACCACCTGGCGTATTCATCCCAGGATCCCTTTTGGCCGTGCATCATCAGAATGTATTTCATAAGTCTCCTCCGTCCGGCACTGAACTCGGTGCTCTTCTCTACGATCGCGGAGCGTTGATCGCCAGTTGCCGGACTTCGATCGGCATGTTAGTCGGCAATCCGCCGGGACCCGGCGCTGTTGAAATGCGGCCGGCAATTTCGTAGGCACGCTCCGGCGTCGCTACGTCTACAATCCAGTAGCCGAGTAGAAACTCCTTGGATTCCGGGAAAATGCCGTCCGTGATTGGCATTTCTTCCTTCAAGCCGCGCACGACCTTGGCCTCATGCGGGGCCGCCAAACCTTGTGTTGCGACGAACTCACCCGATTCTGTAAGCTCCCGGCTGAGGCTCGTCAAGACGGCCATATGGGCATCGATGTCTTTCCTGGACCACGCCCGGTATGCGTCCACTCCTGCCTTGCTTCCCGACATCAGCAAAATGTATTTCATGTCTCTTGCTCCTTTCACGCTGCCTTTTGGCGCGTTCATAGGGTAGTCGGAGCCGCCTTCCCGTTTCTCGACATGCCCCGGCAATAATTTGTACAAGAAAAAGTTTGGCGGTCCGACGTCGATTTGAAGCCTCCGGCGCCGACCTATCTACGGAGGCGCAAAAAAGATGATTACCGAATCCGTAGTAGTGGACGTCAGCCAGGACTGGCTTGCGGCATGCGGCCTGCAGGAACGATTCATGGAAATTCCGTGCGCTAAAGCACAAAGGCTCACCTCCAGTGCCCGTTGCCGGCAGATGCGCGCGCTCGGTGGCGATTGCTTCCACTGCGTACCCCTGGCTGGCCGACGCGTCGGGCTCGCCGTCGCCGATGCGTCCGGTAAAGGCCTGCCCGCAGCGCTCATTGTAGCGAACGTGCAGTCCTCTCTTCGCACCGCCGCTTTGTTCGCCCCCGAAGACCCGGCGGCAGTCGTTAGCGGGGTGAACCGCCAGTTGCACGCGTGCTCGCCAGTCGATCGATACGCGACCTTATTCTATGGCGTCTTCGACGAAAATACGCGGACACTGCACTACGTAAATGCAGGCCACAATTCCGCCGTGGTGATCCGCCGCGGCGGAGCCGTCGCCTGGCTCGAAGCCTGCGCGCTGCCCGTCGGACTCTTTGCCGAAACCGTCTACCAGGCGCAGACGGTTCAGTTGTATCCGGGTGATCTCATAGTGGCCTACACCGATGGCTTCGTCGAAGCTACCAACGCGGCCGGCGAAGATTGGGGCGCCGAGGGTCTGCTTGCCGCCGTAAAACGTTGCCGGACGCGGCAGCCGGAGAGCATTGTCGAAACCGCATTTGCGGCCCTCGACGAATTTTCAGGCGACAATCAAACCGACGACGCGACCATCCTCGCCGCGCTGGTTCACTGACTACAAGATAATCGGGAGAAATCAAATGGCAAAAGTCTCGGGACCCTTAAACAAGCACTTCCAGGCACCCCTGCGGAAGTCCCCTGCCCAGGGAGGCTGGACATATGTAGTGATGCCGGACTCGGCTGCATTCTTTGGCACTCGGGGCCTGGTCAAGGTCCGCGGCACCATCGACGGCCATCCATTCCGCAGTTCGTTCATGGCTCTGGGAGACGGCACCCATAAGCTGCCCGTCAAGTCGGATCTCCGAAAACGCATCGGCAAGCAGGAAGGCGATACCGTCATCGTTCACTTGCAGGAACGAATCTGAGGACCCGTTGTAACTCGCGCCTCAACGCGTCATCCCAGAGAGTACGAATAGGCAGCGAAAGGAACCCATTGCCCAGGTCCCCAGGCAGATCTCCTGGTTCCCAGGCCCACCTTCTCCGCCAGCCTCGCTGCGCTGAACGCTGAGCGCTATGATGGCCCCGTGGCGGAGTCCGAGTCCGTGACCGTACTGCTGAAGCAGTTGGGGAAAGGGCGACCGTAGCGTCCTGGACGAGCTGGTTCCCCTCGTCTACCATGAATTGCACCGGATCGCAGAGGGTTACCTCCGGCGTGAGATGCCCGCCCACACGCTGCAACCCACATCCCTGATCCACGAGGCCTATCTCCGTCTGGTGGAGCAATCTCATCCGGACTACACCAGCCGCGCGCAATTCTCGCTCCGCGGGCAACAGGCCTGCGCGCCACAAATCACGCTCGCCCCCCCGGAACACCTTTTTTCAGGGGATTGTGGGGTGGTGGCCAGCAACCGGCAGCGCTAGTTGCATCCAGGCCGGTTGTTCGAACTCTTGCCTGGTCGATGCAGGAATTGCAGCCATATACGACCACTTTGAGGCTTCCGCTGGCGTGTTCATACACATTCCGCCATGGCCCTAAATCTGCTCACGAGAGGCGATCAAGGAGATACCGTCTTATGAAGAAACCGATGAGGCTGATGTTGGGCCTTTCCATCGCGCTGGGTTCTTTCGCTGCATTTGCCCAGGAGCCCACCGCCAGCACCGAACAGAATCCCACTGGCAGCACCACAAAGAAGAAGGTGAAGATCAAGAAAAACGCCAAGAAGACCGTCAAGAAAGAAACCTCCTCGACGGAACAAAAGCAGACCTAACTTCGTTTCCAGCGATGCGCGCGAGGAGCGTGCCGGCCCGCGCCGAAGATGGCGGTAGCAGCGGCTGCCCGGCCGCCGAGTTTGACGTCGAATTCGAGGCGCGCTTAAGTTGCTAGAAAGTCGCGATTCGGCGAAGAGACGCCGAAGCGCTACCACGGTGGGAACTGGCGCGGTGTTCGCCGCGTGACCGGACTGCGCGCCATTGGCCGCGGCCGGGTTGCCTACCTTGGCTGGAGCCCGCCACGAATGCGCGACCTGGTGGAGTTGCCTCCCGACACGAGGTGATAACGTGGCGCGGGGCTACGGATAGTTGCGTTCAAAGCGACGGAAACAGGGACCGGGACGATCCGGGCCTAGCCGACGGCGAAAGCCCATATGCGGGACTGGTTGAGCACACCAATGGGATGCTCTACAGGACCACCGGCTATGGCGGGACCCATAACTTCGGCACGATCGTCAGCCTGTCCGTGGGTCTGGGCCCGTTTGTAGAAACGCGGCCTACGTCCGACAAGGTGCGAACAGCCGTCAAAATCCTGGGCACCGACTGGACCGGCGCGACCAGCGTCACCTTTAACGGCGCCGTGGCCGTTTTCACAAGCTCGGCATCGCTCTCCTGGTTGCATAAATTCACAGTGAAGAAGGAGAACTATCGTATGAAAAAGATAATTGAACATCGCAGGTATAGGAAATCGATTTCGCTCCCGCTGGTGTTGGCGAGCGGGCTTGTCCTGGCAGTGGTGGCCACCGGATCGGCGAAGCGCAAACTTTCAAGGTACTCCTTGCTTTTACAGGCGAACATATAGGCGGGCCGGGCGGTTCGGGTCCCCAAGCGGATTTTTTGGTCCGGGACGCTGCGGGCAATCTCTACGGCACCACGACGTACGGCGGCGGTGGTTTAAGCGTGTGCTCGATCGGGTGCGGCGTAGCCTACAAATTGGATACCGCCGGCGCGGAAACCGTGCTTTACACCTTTGCGGGCCCGCCAGCCGACGCGGCAGATTCTTATGCAGGCTTGCTCCCGAACGCGGCGAGTAACTTCGACGGTACCACCTGCTGCGGCGGCACTTACAACGCCGGCACGGTGTTCACGCTGGATCGGACGACCGGCCAGGAGACCGTGCTGTACAACTTCATGGGAGGCACGGACGGGTCCCAGCCTTACTCGGGATTGGTCCAGGACGAAGTCGGCAATCTTTACGGTGCAACCACCGGCGGCGGCTTGCACGGTGAGGGAACAGTGTTCGAGGTGGATACGACGGGCCAGGAGACCGTGCTTTACGGCTTCACGGGAGGGGTGGATGGGGCAACCCCCGGCGCGCGTTTACTTCGGGACGAAGCGGGTAACCTCTTCGGCACCACCCAGTACGGCGGCGACTTATCCTGCCACACCTCTGGCCATAGTGGCTGCGGAGTAGTGTTCGCCGTGGATAGCACCGGCAAGGAAATTGTCCTGCACAAGTTCACAGGTGCGGACGGTTCGCTGCCCTTTGCCGGTTTGGTGCAAGACGCGGCGGGCAACCTCTTCGGCACCACGTACGAGGGCGGTAGTGATGGTCAAGGGACGGTGTTCAAGGTGGACGCGACGGGCAATGAGACGGTGCTTTACAGCTTCAAGGGGGGCGCAGACGGGGCAAAACCGTATGCGGGGGTGGTTCTGGACACGGCAGGCAACCTCTTCGGCACCACCTACGAGGGTGGAGATACCAGCGGTTTCTGTAGCGCGTATGGAGGATGTGGAGTGGTCTTCAAACTGGATAGAACCGGCCTCGAGACCGTGCTGCACACGTTTACCGGGCAGGACGGGCTTAATCCTCGCGGAACATTGCTCCCGGACGAGGCGGGTGACCTGTACGGTACCGCCTCCAGCGGCGGCGACTTAAGTGCATGCGGGGGGAAGGGTTGCGGAGTAGTATTCAAGATCAAGCTTTGATCGGAACTCATACCACTAATACTCAGCCGAGCGATCGGACGCACCTGTAAGTCGGACAAGTGGTTTAAGTGGCGCGAGATAATAATGATTCAAACGAAGGTGACGCAAACCTTAGCGCTGGCAGGTGGAATCCCTAAAAAGGTAGACTGCACCGGGACGGTGTCCGCGGCGGCGCTATAAGCGGGCATCGGCGATCCCAGCATAAGCTGCCAGCCGAAGCCGTAGCCGGTGTCGACACCCATAAGCTCCAGGCCCGAAGATCCCGTTACCCAGTTTTGGGAGTTGTAGCTCAGGTTGAACGCGGCCGCCAGTCCGGCGCGGCCCATGGCCGTGATCAACGGCACGGAGAAGTTCACGTTGCCGCTTAACAGGTCGATCCGCTCGCCGGCTCCGCCCCAGTAGCTGCCGGTGGGCCGCACTCCCACATGGCGCGGGTTGAGCGTGCCGGCCGGCGGAGTGGTTACGGTGAAGTAGGTGGATCCCGAGTCGTTACGGTGGTAACCCCGCGTGATGATGCCGTAGGTGGAAGTGGTTCCCGGCTGGACCGTAAGGTCGGAAAACGAGGCGTCGTAGTTGTAGAACCACGCGCCGTCGTTGCGCCCAATCGCGTAGAGCGCCACAAGCCGTGGTGATGCACGACGGCATTTTGTGCGGCACGACGTACAGCGGAGGAGCGACGGGGGCATGGCACAGTTTTTACACTGACGCCGCCGAAATCGCCGGGCGGCGAGTGGATCGAGGCGGTTTTGTATAACTTCGCCTACACGGAGGGATCGCCGAATCCCGGACTGGCCTTCGGAGACAACGGCGAGCTTTCATGCGCCTGGAGTCCGCCCACGAGTTTTGCTTCCCGCACGTATCGGAACAGGCGGCGGCTTTTGAAACGGACCAGCGTCGGGGGATTCATCCTGCCCGCGCACCTTGGCTTCACGCTAGGGTGTTACTATGACGGGTGAAAGTGTAGGTCAATGCGCTTCTGTACCGCCCTAGCGGTGGGATGTTTCGGATGCATGGGCTGTCTGGCTTTGCTGCAGGCGCAAAGACCGTTTAAAGAATACCCGGCTATCGAATACGAGGATTTCCAGCTTCCCCCCGATTGGAAGGATCTGCAGCACGACTGGGTCCGGGCGCGTCTTCGGTATCCCGATATCTTTGGTTATCCGGACCATTCGCGCCTGCGCTTGCGACCCAACCGCCCGTGGCCCGGTCAGTGGACCATGGATTACCCGCGATCCGACCGACACCTGCTCGCAGGTGTCCGCCGGCTGACGAGAATCGATACGCGCTCGGTGGAGCAGGTTGTGGATCTGGACGGCACCGGCGACGTTTACAACTGGCCGATCATGTACGCGGTGGAGGTCGGCCATTGGCTGCTTCCCCAGGAGCAGGCCAACCAATTAAGGGAATATCTGCTGCGCGGCGGTTTCCTGATGGTCGACGATTTTCACGGATCGGAGTTGTATCCCGATTACGCGACGCGGGAGCCCCTGAACGAGTGGGAAACTTTCGTCCAAAGCGTCCGGCGGGTCTTTCCCGACCGTCCCATCGAGGACATCCCCGACGACGACCCGATTTTTCACACGATCTATGACTTGCAGGACCGCTTTCAGGTTCCCGGCGCGCAAATCTTTGAGTCAGGCATCACCTATGAAAAAGGCCCCACTGGGAAAGTGCCGCATTGGCGTTGCATTCGCGACGACAAGGGCAGGATCATGGTCGCCATCTGCCACAACATGGATTTAGGCGATGCCTGGGAGTGGTCGGATGATGCGAGATATGCGGAGACGTGGGCGTCGCTCGCTTACCGCATCGCGATGAACTATTTCGTCTATGATCTGACCCATTAGGAGCTACTCGCCGCCACTCGACGCGGCCCACCGGCCAGTACCGGCGCCCCCCGCCCGTGGTCCGTCACCTGACCGCTAGCGTGCCGATGGGCGACAGAATCGGCGGGACGTGTCCAAGGCGAAGCCCTCATTTGCCGCCAAGGCGACGACCAACGGCAAGAGCACCTGGCGACTCCGACGGCGTCACTGCAAGAGCGTTGGCCACGCGGTCTTGGCCTGAGACGCGCGATGGATTCCGATCGGGCGGTCGGGAATAGTTCGGTAGAGCCGCGTGTTCACCCAATTCGACATGCGGGTTCGGTCGCCCGTAATGCAAAAGCGCGCAGCAGGCCTGTCAATCGGGCATCAGACGAGCTGAGGGGCGACCGCTGGGCGCTGAAAGCTGTCTTTCGGTACCCCCCGTTTGGTGCGAATTCGACACGCGGCTCTTGAAGGGCCTCGCCGCTACTCGACAGCCATCGTCACGGTATTCGACTGAGCGTTGCCGATGGAGATCACCACCGGCACGGCGATGCTATACGCGACATTCTGCGGCACCAGCACGTTCACTTGATAGAGACCCACAGTGCCGGGCGCCAGTCCGGAGAACTGCACAGTGGCCGGAACTCCGCCAACGGTGACAGTGGGCATCGTGGTAGTCTGCGCGGGCGGATTGTTCGGGGCGGGCGCGCCCGTCGCGGGCTGGTTGCTCACTGGCCCCAGGCCGGTACAGAATATCTGCACCACGGTAGTGCCTGCGGTGGCCGGATTGGTGGCGTCCACCAGGCGGTAGTTGGTGTCCAGGATGGCGCCTTGCCCCGAGCCTTCGCCATTGATGGCGAAGATGCCGGGAGAATAAGCGGCCAAGGATACCGTTTGGGGCGCGCTGGTCTGGCCGTTGTAGCTGGCGGTGAGGTTGGCTTGCGACTCACCCTGCAGTTCCCACGGCACTTGGGCGCTCACCCGCGTGCCGCTGGCATAGAAGAGTGGAACGGGCGTGCCACCGAACTGGAAGGACAGGCCGCCGAGCACAACCGGGATGGGAAGAACGGCAGCCGAGACTGGAGCCAGCAGCAGGAAGTTGCCCTCGATAGAGATCAGGCTGCCGGGGACCGGCGCTCCAGGCATACCGCCCGCGAAGGTGGTGGAAGTGGTGGTAGTGGAACTGGTAGTGGAAGTGGTAGTGGTCGTGCCGCCGGAACCGCCGGCGGCGCCGGTCACACCGCCGGCATTGATGAGCAACTCGCTGGAGGCCTGATCCACGGGCAGGCCAAGACCGGCGACAAAGATCGTGGCCGAGCGGGGCGCGCCGGAGTTAGGGGCAATCGCCAGAGTCGTGGCACCGGGCCCCGATCCGGAGACCGGACCCGTAACCGTAATCCATTCGGGCAGATCGGAGATGGCCCAGGAACATCCGGCAGTCGTGGTAATGGTGAGGCTGGCATCTTCCCCGGCGGCGGAAACGGGGAGTCCAACCGTTGCTAATGAAAGTGAGTAACTGCACGCCGAGGCCACTGGCGTAAGCAAGCGCACGGCGTTGTTCAGCGAGTCCGCGATGTAGACGTCGCCGCCCGCGCTAACGGCCACGCCGTAGGGAAAATAGAGCTGGGCTTCGCGGGCCGGGCCGCCATCGCCGGAGTAACCGGCGGCGTTGTTGCCCGCCACGATGGTCACGTCTCCCGAGGCCGAGACTTTCCGGATGCGGTCGAACTCCTGCTCGGCGATGTAGAGGTTGCCCGCGGCGTCAACCGCCACGCTGGTAGGTTCTGTGAGCGGCGGGCCGGGCAAGCCGCTGCCGATCTCGGGCGCCAAAGCGGTTGGAACTGTGGAGATGATTCCGGCAGGAGAGATCTTGCGAATCTGGCCGTTGCCGGTATCCGCAATGTAGAGATTGCCCCTGGCGTCCACGGCCACACCGGATGGAGCGTTGAGCAGCGCATCGTACGCCGGATCGCCGTCGCCCGAGTAGCCGAAGGCACTGCCGCCGGCGATGGTCGTGATGATACCCTCGGCCGAGACCTTCCGGATACGGTTGTTGTTAGTATCCGCGATATAGAGATTGCCGGCGGCATCGACCGCGACTCCATTGGGACGGAAGAGTTGCGCGCTGGCGGCGGATCCGCCGTCGCCGGAGAAGCCCGCGGTACCGTTGCCGGCTACTGTGGTGATGGCGCCTGCCACGGAAACTGCCCGAATCACGCTATTGAGCGCATCCGCGATGTAGAGATTCCCGCTGGCATCCAAGGCGATGCCGATGGGGTGGTAGAGTTGCGCACTGGCGGCGGGTCCGCCGTCGCCGGAGTAGCCCGCGCTTCCGGCGCCGGCTACGGGGGTGATTACCCCGTCTGCGGATACTTTTCGGACGCGTTGGTTGGCCGTGTCGGCGATGTAGACATTGCCGGCGCCATCCACGGCCACACCTTCCGGTTCGCTAAGCTGGGCGTTAGCGGCCGCGCCGCCATCACCCGAGTAGTTATTGAAACCGTTGCCGGCCACAGTCGTGATGATTCCGGCAGCGGAGACTTTGCGGATTCGGTAATTGTACGAATCGGCGATGTAAAGATTGCCGCTGGCGTCCAGGGCTACGCCGGCAGGGGAACCGAGGTGCGCACTGGCGGCCGGACCGCCGTCGCCTGAGAAGCCGAACAAGCCGTCGCCGGCGATCGTGGTGATGATCCCCGCCGCGGAGACCTTGCGTATACGCTGGTTGTATATATCGGCTATGTAGAGGTTTCCGCCGGCGTCCACGGCTATTCCGATCGCGCTGGTGATCTCGGCGTCGGACGCAGGACCGCCGTCGCCCGAGTAGCCGAACGTGCCGTTGCCGGCGATCGTGGTGATGGTTCCCCCAGCGGACACCCTGCGGATGACGCGGTTGCCCGTGTCGGCGATGTAGAGGTTGCCGCTACTGTCTACGGCGACGCCTCTTGGTTCATTGAGTTGCGCATTGACCGCAGGACCGCCGTCGCCGGAGTAGCCGGGGGAACCGTTACCGGCGATCGTGATGATGGTTCCCGCAGCGGACACTTTGCGGACGACGGCGTTGCCCCAGTCGGCGATATAGAGGTCGCCGACGGAGTCGACTGCCACAGCGGCAGGCAAACCGAGCCGCGCGCCGCCGGCCGGACCGCCGTCGCCGGAATAGCCGGAGAGTCCAATGCCGGCGACCGTGCTGATAGTGCCCGCGGCGGAGACGTCGCGGACGCGGGCGTTCTGTACGTCGGCGATATAGACGTTGCCGCTGGTGTCGACGGCGAGGCCGGCCGGCGCGTTGAGCTGGGCGCTGGCGGCCGGACCGCCGTCGCCGGAGTAGCCCGCGCGCGCGTTGCCCGCCACCCGCGACAGCACTCCGTTCGCGCCGATTTTGAACAGGCAGTTCAGGCCGGTAAAGTAGACGTTACCGGCGGTGTCGGCGGCAACACCCGCGGGAGATCCGATGGAGGCCTGGAGGGCGGGCACGGGTGTCGGGGGTGGCGCGCCCCCGGCAAAGGTCGAAATCGTATATTGCTGAGCGTCGACGGCGGATATCGCAAGCAGCGCCAAAGCCAACTTTTGTCCTAGGCTCTTCATATGGGTTCTGCTACCCTTGGAATAGTGACTTTGCCCGCGTAAAGGTTTCAGTCCTGCTCCGTTGACGCATTTGCCCAGTCCGCCAACAATTGGTTTCATCTCTTGCTTTATTTTCGTCATGCTCTTTCGCCCTCGGTTTAGTCGATTGGCCCGCGTACTCCTAGGCGTCCCGGCGAAGCTCAGCGACGACCCGCCGGGCACGCCGTTTCCGGCTCTCACTACTAATGGCGCGAAGTGAGCGGAAAAACCGACAATCGGCCTTAAGAAGCGCGCCTGCCAAGCGCAGGAAGCCGTGGGACATACCCGGGGGCGTCGATTCCTAGGGCAGGCTCTGTAAGTATTTGTAAACGGGCGTGCCGCTTTAATTTCACTACTTCCGCGCTCGCTGGCCGGCGCCGACGAGGCGTTGGCCGAAACCGGGGCCTTCATCCGCCGCGAGGGCGCCGCCGCTCGACAAGAGACCGCGCCCGCGACCGGCACCGGAAGCGTGTGAGCCGTAGGCCGCGCCATAACGCCGCCCGCGTCGCGCAGCCTGATGCCGGGCCGCCAATTCCGGGCGCCAGCCGCATCGAAGGCAGCCGCATTCCCCTGCATCGCTCCAGCCCGCCCGCCGCGCGACGCGATGACCACGACCGAGCGCGGGGGGACCGCCACGCGCGCCCGCCGGAAAATTTTGCATAGGATCGGATTATGGGAAGCTGGCAGCAGGCCAGTCGCACGCTTGCTGGCCGTGGCCCGGTTCCAGCGCAACATCCTCGGCGCGTGATTAGACTAGAATGGGTGAGTGGCGACGGGTCCGCTGTTGTGGCTGATGTTGGTTTTCTTCGTAACCAGCTCCGTCAGTGTCATCACTGGTAGCACATCGCTAATCACCGTGCCGGTGATGTTCCAGTTCGGCATAGAGCCACGCACCGCTATAGCCACCAATATGTTTGCTCTGATTTTCCTGAGCGTCGGCGGGAGCCTGCCGTTTCTCAGGCGAAAGACCACCGTTGCCGATCGCCGGCGGCTGACCCTGCTGGTTCCGCTGACATTGGCCGGCTCGCTGCTGGGTGCATTGTCGCTCCCGCGGGTTCCACAGCATTCCGTATCGCTGATTGTGTCCGGGGCAATGATTGCGGTGGCGATCTTCTCCGTCGTCTACCGTAAGTCAGGTGCACCCGAATTCACGGCGCCGCCGTCCGCGGCTGCCGAATTCACCGGCTACGCCTTGACGTTCCTGCTCGGAATTTACGGGGGCTTTTATAGCGGCGGTTACGTGACGATTCTGACGGCCGTGTACGTCGCGCTTTTCCGGCAGTCTTTTGTCGAGG
>JBEKMJ010000031.1:0-79225 GCA_050008575.1 Bryobacteraceae bacterium | reverse complement strand
CTGAGCGGCCACGATATGCGGGTGCCCAAGCATTCGCACCGCTTGTCGGAGGTCATTAACCTGGGCCGGCGGGAAGCGGCGGTGCTGTGTGTCCTGATGCTGCGCGGGCCGCAGACCGCGGGTGAATTGCGCGGGCGCACGGAGCGGCTGTACCCGTTCGACGATTTGGAAGCCGTGGACGCCTGCCTGATTCGTCTGATGGAATGGCAGCCGGAGCCGCTGGTCACCCGGCTGCCGCGCCAGGTGGGATACAAAGAGGTGCGTTACGCCCACTTGCTTTCGGGCGAGCCACAAGCGGTGGCTGCGCCTGCGGGGGCGGCACCGGTGGCGCAAAGCCCTGTTGCGCATCTGCAAGCCACCGTGGATCGCATCGAGGCTGAGGTCGCGGATCTGAAGCGGCAGTTCGAGTAGTAGCGCGATTGGAGGAAGCCATGCGAGTGCGTCAACGTTTTCTGTCGCGCAGATCGGCGCCGTGAATACTTACTACTCATCGGCGAACATTTCGGACATTACGGCGGGGCCGGACGGCTCCGGAGACGGAACGCGTTTCTAGGACTCACGGTTCGACGGATGCCATTTCAATGCACTTGCCGCTGGCGGAACCAGGCGATCTCGTCGCGCAGCGTCTCCTCCAGCGGCCGGAAAGTCGCGCCCAATTCCCGTTCGGCTTTCGCGGAACTCACGTCATAGTTTTCCTGCAAGGTCCTGATCGCTTCCGGCGTCACCAGGACTGGCGCACCCGTGACGCGGCCTACGAACTTCGACACGTACGCGAATCCCAACATGGCAAAATAGGGCAGCCGCAGGCGCGGCGCGGGGATGCCCGACACGCGTGCGAGCGTCTCCACGATCTCCCGCAGGGTCGCGGGGCGGCCGGCCACAATATAGCGCTCACCGGACCGGCCGCGTTCCGCCGCCCGCACCACCGCGGCGGCCACGTCCCGCGCATCCACTACCGAAGCATGGCCCGGCGCAATGGCCGGCAGCTTCCGCGCCAGAAAATCGAGGACCATGCGTCCGCTGCCGGTCGGCCCCGTGTCGCCCGGCCCGAACATCCAGCCGGGCAGAATGTGCATCACCGGCGTGGCATGCGTGCGGCTCCATTCCGTAATGGCCTCTTCTGCCAGCAGTTTGCTGCGGAAGTACAGGTTTTGGTGTGTGCGCCGGCCGGGCGGAGTGGTTTCGTCGCTGACGTTCCCCGAAGCGGGCGGCCCGATCAGGCCGGAAGTGCTGATGTAGACCACCTTCGCGACGCCATGGTCCGCCGCCGCGCTCAGGATTTCGCGCGTGCCGTCCACGTTGGTGCGGTACAACCGGTCCCAATGATCGCCCGGCGCGTAGTATTCGCGAAAATAAGCGGCCGCATGCACCAGCAGGTCGCAGCCGGCGAGTTGACCCGCGAAGCCGCCGATTGCGCCCAAATCTCCCTGGACTACGGTCACATCGCCTGACACGTAGAGACCCGCGGTCTTGGCGGGCGTGCGCGCCAAGGCTTTCACCGCGTGGCCGGCCGTCAGGAACGCATTGACGATATTGCTGCCTAACAGGCCCGTGGCGCCTGTAACGAATACGCGCATACGGCTATGGTACTTCGTGTCGCCGCGCACCGTGGGGCGGCCAATTCTGGCCGCAGCCGCCTTTCCAGGCGGCTGGACCCGCTTGAAAGCGGGTCCGCGGGCTGTATAGCCCGCCCCACGGTGAACACATCGTGAATATCGTTGTAGGCTAATAAAGGAGGTGCTTATGCGTTTATTGTGCGCCGCCTTTATCGTCTGCATAGCGCAGGCAGCCAGCCCGACCCCGATGCTGCCCGCACGGTTGGTCTTCGAACGGAATGCCGGGCAGACAGACGCCGGTTTCCAATTTCTAGCCCGCGCCCGCGGGTACAGCGTGGCGATCTCGGCCGACGGCACGGCCATCCGCGCCGGAAACGCCCAGGTTCAGCTTCAGTTTGTGAATAGCCGTCTCGCCGCGCTGGAAGGCCTCGACCAGCAGCCTGGCGTGGTCAACTACCTGCTGGGCAACGATCCAAACCGTTGGCTGCGGCGCATCCCGACCTATGCGCGGATTCGCGCGCACAATCTCTATCCCGGCGTGGATGTCCTCTATCACGGAACCGAGAGCCGCCTGGAATACGACTTTTTGCTGGCGCCCGGCGCGGATGCATCCGGCATCGGACTTAGATTCACCGGCGCGCGAAGCCTGCGCGTGGCGGATAGCGGCGACTTGCTCCTTGAAACAGCCGCCGGCGAACTGCGCCAAAAGAAGCCGTCGATCTACCAGGAACGCGACGGCCGCCGCGAAATCGTCGACGGCCGATACCGGATCTCGGGCGACGGCCAAGTTGCCGTGGACATCCCGCACTACGACCGCGGCCGTCCGCTGGTGATCGACCCGGAATTAGTCTATGCCGTCGAAGTAGGCACCGGCAGCGGCGGCGACCAAGTCAACGCCATCGCCACCGACAGCCAGGGCAACACTTATATCGCGGGCCAGACCGGCTCGGCGAACTTCCCGTTGAAGAATCCGCTCCCCGGCTCGAGTATGTCTACGCTGTACCGATCCGACGCGGGCGGTCCGCTCAATCCCCTGCAGAGCGTGGGACTTTCCGTCACCGCTATTGCCGTGGAGCCATCCAACTCCGCGATTGCCTATTTCGTCACCCCGGCCGGGTTGTTCAAAACTACCGATGCGGGCGCGCATGCCACATTGCTTGCGGTTGGGCTGCCGGTTGGGTCCGGGATCGACGCGGTCGCGGTGGATCCGTCCAACGTCTCCACCGTCTATCTGGCCGCCCACGACGAGTACTATAACGGCCTGGGAGTCTATAAGACCACCGACGGCGGCGCCGATTGGGCCGCTATCAACAACGGGCTTCCCGGCGCGCAGGGTCCCGCATTTATCACCGCATTGTACGTCGATCCTACCCAGCCGTCGCATCTGTTCGCTGAGAACGCCGCGGCACAGACCCTGAGCGTGTCGTTTCGCTCCATCGATGGCGGCGCATCGTGGGTCACCAGCAGTTTCGGCTATATTTCCCTGACCTTCGATCCCAACCACGCCGGAACGGTATACGCATGCACCGCGGCAAACGCGACCGCTGCCGCGGGAATCTATAAGAGCACCGATGGCGGCCTTGTTTGGAACGCACTGGCATCGCCGAGCGGCACTTCCGGCGGCTCTGTTTTCGTCGCCGTGCTGGCACTCGATCCCTTCCATGCCGGGACCATTTGGGCCGGCACGGGCAACGGAGTTTACACGAGCGCCGATGGCGGACAAACCTGGTCGCCGACCACTTTTCAGATTCCGGTAAATGAGTTGGCCGCCGACCCCGTCGTGCAGAACACGTTTTACGCGGGTAACGCAATTGGCATCTATAAGACCAGCGACGGCGGTGTATCCTGGCGTCTGTTAAGTCCGGCCGGTCTGACCACGTTTGCTATCGCGCCGGACGAAAGGATGTACGCCGGCGGGATTTTTTCCGTCAAGGCGTTTGTGACTAAGCTGGATCCCACCGGACAAAACATTCTGTATTCCACCTACTTCGGCGGCTCTGTTTACGACAATGCTACCGGCATCGCCGTGGATCAACAGGGAGATGCCTGCGTAACGGGCTCTACGTCATCTCCCGATTTTCCAACCTCAGCAGGGGTCCACAACGCTTCTTCGACCGGCGCATTCATGCTGAAATTCAATCCCGGAGGAGACACCCTGGGTTACTCCGAAATCGTGGCCGACTTAATGACTCAACCGGCCGGCATCGCGCTGGATGCGAGCGCCAACGCCTACATCACCGGTACGACTGGCGGGGACTTGCCGGTCACTCCGGGCGCCTATTATTCTACTCCGCCTCCCAGCCAAAACGACTTCTTCTTCACTTTGCAGGGATCCGATGCCTTCGTGTTGAAGGTGAACGCATCGGGAACATTATCCTATGCCACGTATGCCAACACGCCCGCGGAATCAATCGGCGGCGCGTCCGTCGCCAACGCCATCGCCGTGGACGCATCCGGCAACGCTTATATCACGGGAATGTATAACCTGCTGAAATTCAATGCCGCGGGAAGCGCACTCGTATATACCGCGCCGAACAATCCTTGGGGTGCGCCAGGCTACATCGGGAGAGCGATCGCGCTCGACGCGCAGGGAAACGCGTACGTCGCCGGGCAAACGCAATACGGGCACGCCTACGTGAACAAGTACGATGTCAGCGGCAACACGGTCTTCAACACCGCCGCCAAACGCACGCTGGCCGGCGAGCAGAACGACAGCGCGCAAGGCGTCGCGCTGGATTCCGCCGGCAACATCTTCGTGGCCGGCAACACCATATCGCAAGGTTTCCCGCTGCGCGGCCCGGTGCAAGAACAATTCAGCCCGGTGACCGGCTTTCTCGCCGAACTGGACAGTTCCGCGAATCTGCTTTACTCCTCCTATGCCGGCGACACCAGTTTTTTCCAGGTTAGCGGCCTGGCGCTCGATCCGTCCGGCAAGCCGATTCTGTGCGGCAACACTTACGCCGGGCAGATTATGATGGACGGCGCGCAAATCTACCCCCAGATCGGCCTCTCCCAGAACGTCTGGGTGGCGAAGTACGACACCTCCGGCATTCCCGCGTTGCGGCTGGACTCCCTGAAAAATTTGGCCAGCCAGTTCCCCGTGGCGCCGTCGCCGGGTGAACTGGTCACCGTCAGTGGCGCGGGCTTCGCGGCCGGCGCGCAGCTTTTCTTCAACAACGTGGCCGCTACCATGATCCCCGGTTCCAGCGCTCCCACGGCGATTGTGCCCTATGCGCTCGCCGGCCAAACGTCCGCCGTGGCGCAGGTGCAATCCGGAGGCCAGTCCTCTAACTCTGTCTTGGTTCCCATTGCGCCCGCCGCGCTAGGCATCTTCACGCGGAATGGCTTGGGAACGGGCCAGGCGTTGGCATTTAACCAGGACGGGACACCCAACTCGCAGAATTCCCCAGCGCCCGTAGGTTCGATTGTCACATTCTACGCGACCGGCGCTGGCCAGACCGTGCCGCCGGGAGCGGACGGAGTGCTGCATCGGACTACGCCCGCCAGCCCCGCTCTTCCGATTAACGTATTTATCGCGTATAACTACGTTTCGTCCGTTCAGTTCAGCGTCGGCCCCGCGCCCGGCTTCCCGGCCGATGTGCTTGAAATCCAGGCGACTGTGCCGCCCCTCGGAACCCAGCCGGCCGGCCAGGCGATGGTGGAGCTGGTGGAGAATGGCGTCCCCAGCCAGCAGGGGGTGACTATTTGGATCTCGGCGCCGAGCGTCTCGCCTTAGCGGCGCGCGCAGCCCTCATAGATGAAGGTCATCGGCCGGGGCCCGTGCATGCAGCCCGTCTCCAACCGGGTAATCTCGAATCCAGCCTGGCGCACGAGTTCCGGAATCGGGCGGTTCAGATGGCAACCGCCGGCCACCCGTTTCCATGCCGGGTCAAGCGATCCTGCCATCGGCGCACACCGGCGTCCGGCGCCAGCCCGTGTTCCACAAACAGAAGCTTACCGCCCGGCTTAAGCACGCGCCGCGTCTCTTGAAGGGCTTGCGCCACGCCGGAAATCGAACATAGCGTCCAGGTGGACACCACGGTATCCACACTGGCATCGTCCAATGGAACTGCCTCCGCCGGCGCTTCGACCATGGTTAAGGGGATGCCACACTGCTTGCCGCGCGCCAGGGCCAGGAGTTTCGGATGCGGATCCAGGCCCAGGATCTCGGTCACATCGCCCGCGTAGAAAGGAAGATTCAATCCCGATCCGGCGCCGATCTCGAGTACCCTGCCCTCGGCTTGGGCGATGGCGCGCTGCCGAAGGCACCAGACGGTCATGGCGCATTACCAGATCAATCAGGCGTGGCAGTATCCGATTCTGGTAAAGTCCCATAACTTATGCTACGCGCGGCGGGGGCATGCCGCGCGGGTATGCGGAGCAGCGCGATCAGCGCGTTCATGCCGGCCAATAGCAACACCAGGACGTTGATGGACACGCGCCAGTTGGTGGCCTGATGGAGGACTTCAAAGCAGATCGTCAGTCCCAGCACGCCCGCGTTGCCGATGGTCCAAAAAATTCCGGAAGCCGCGCCGGCGTGCTCCTTGTGCGCGATGCGCTCGATGACGGTGAGGGTGATGGCCAGCGACGGCAGCCAGAGAAAACCCAGCAACGCGCCCCAGGCGTAGCCCAGGCGCGGGCTGGCCGCGAATACAAATGGATGGACCACCAGGAGGCTCGGCGCCAGACAGATCCACAGCAGCAGGCGGGGGTGATCGAATTTGTCCAGCAGGCGGGGAATGAATAGCGAGCCCGCAATGCCACCGGCGATGATCGTGCCGCCGGCCATGCCCGCGGCATCGCTCGAAAAACCACGTTCGTGCCAGATCACTTCCAGCCAGGTGGTGAGCGCGTTAAAGCAGCCCTGACCGATGAAGGCGGTCACGAAGACGATGGCCAGATTGCGATTCGTCAGCAAGGCGCGCACCGGTGTGGCGGCGGGTTTGACATTGGGCGCTACAGCGCGCACCGGGTGGTTCTCGCGCGCCGTGAAGTGGAACAACAGAGCCCATCCGGCGGCGGCGGCGGCCAGGAACACCATGGCGCCGCGGAATCCCAGCCAATCGACCAGCAGCGGGGACGCGGCCAGCGAGAGGGCCATGCCCACGAAGATTCCGATGGTGCAGATGCCGGTGAGGAAGCCTTCTTCGGCGGGGCCGAACCAGTCGGCGACCAACGTGGAAATGCAGGTGACGATGCAAGGAACCGAGATGGCGATGCCGATCTGGCCGGCTAGCAGCATGTAAAAGCCGTCAAATATACGCAATGCGGCGGAGAAGGCCATGAGGGCCAGCCCGAGCTGGATGGCAAAGCGGTAACCGCGGCGATCGATCAGCGCGCCGGCGTAGCCGGAGAACAGCATGCTCGCCAGGGGGAAGACGAGTATTGTCCAACTGGCGGCCAGCCCGCCGATGCGGTACTTGGCCATAAGAAGAGAGATCAGGGGCGCGAAGTTGTACCAGAATACCTGGGTGAGGATCAATGCGCCGAGGAATGCCGCGAGCACCGGCCATCGCCGCGGCGCAGGCGGGTCAAGAGGGCCAGCGGCGGCCGCGGGGCGCCCGGCGTCCATTTCCTCGGTGTTCCCGTTGGCCGCACGCCGCGCGCGCTGCTGGGTATCGGGTTCCGGGTGTGAGCCGTCTATGTACACTTTTGTGTATCGGTAACATTGTTACACGCTCGGCCGGGAAAAACGGAACCGGACGAACAGAGCCTAAAATTGTCGTTAAGTGCGGGGATCGCCGCTTACATCTTAGACTACCGGTCTACTTCATAAACTGCCGGATGGAGCGGCATACCGAGAGAAGTTGCGGGCCATCCATGCCGCCTATGATGTTACGGATCACGGAACCGAACACCCGTTTCGCGGCTCCGATGCCAAGGTTGGCCGATTGTTCGGCAAAAAAGCCCGCTTTGGCAAGCTTCAGCGGTTGCATGAAATAGAAATCCAGGCCGCTGTCGGTAAGCTCGGCGACGATATCCGCCAACGCATTGCGATGCGGTTTGGTGTCTTTCGCTTTTTCGACATCCGTGATGACGGCCAGGGTCTTCTCGCGCAGGCTTTCCGAATGGTAGAAGCGCAGGAATGGCTTGGTGGACGACGACGTGGCTTTCGCGGGCCGCTTCACACGTGGCGTCGTGGTTAGCTTGGTTAACTTAGTGGTTGGTTTGGAGGGCCGCTTAGGGGTGGTAGCCATTGGTTCACAGTATATCTCAGGGCGCGCTTAACAGATTTGGGGAAACCGCTCCCTGACGGTCGCGGCTCGGTAATACTCGCGTTGATTGCGCACTCGCGTTGATTGCGCATGGCTTACTGAGCCGGCAGAGTAGGAGAGAGGGCGACGCTAACAGCGCGACCCACTCTCCCCTCGTCGAACCGGCGGTGCAGATTTCCCGCGTCCGGCTCTCCAGAAAGCTCTCGCCTCAGGCATGCGCCAGTTCCGACAGATGGATCAGGCCCAGCCGCCCCAGATGCCGCAACCAGGACTCCCCTGCGGGAGGCTGATACGGCCGCTGACTGCGGCGTTGCAAATGCTGGATCAGACGACCCTGAACATGACGCTCGATCTCGCAGTAAGCGCTCACCCGCGCAGGCTGCGAGCCTGCCCCACGGCGGCGGACAGGCGACGTGAAACCTATTTGACCATCGATCCGGCCCTGCAAAAAGATCCGGCCGCGCCCCGCGCCAACGGCCGCGCGTATGGCGAAATGACCGCCATATGTTTTGCGTGGGGCAGGCTCGCAGCCAAGGCTCGCAGCCTGCGCGGGGCTCGTAGCCCCGCTCCTAGCCTGTGCTCTAATGCAACGTATGCACTCAAGAGTCGTGTCCCTAATCCTCGCTTCCTGCCTGGTATCCGTCGCCGCGCCCAAGCGCCCCATCGCCGAGACCGATCTCTACGCCTTCCGCTGGATCGCCGCGCCCCAAATCTCGCCGGACAGCGCAAGAATCGTCTACACCCTAGTCACCGTAAACACCAAACACGATAACTACGAAACCCAGCTCTGGATCGTCCCCGCGAGTGGCAGTGGCGCCGCACGCCAGCTCACCTCCGGCCCGCACGACTCCACTCCACGCTGGTCGCCGGACGGCCGCACCCTCGCCTTCCTCCGCGCGCCCGAGCAGAAGGAGAAAGACGCCAAACCCCAACCCGCGCAAATCTATCTGCTCTCCATGGATGGCGGCGAAGCCCGCCCGCTCACCGACATTCCAAAAGGCGCGAGCGGCCTGGCATGGGCGCCCGGCGGCCATTCCATCGCGTTTCTCTCCACCACGCTGCCCAAGGATCTGGACAAGAAGCTCGACAAGAAGAAGGACGACAAAGACGAAGCCGAGAGCGATGTCCGCGTCATCGTCAAAGCCGCCTACCGCATGAACGGCGAAGGATATTACGAACCCGGCCGCCCCACTCACATCTGGACCGTGCCCGTCCCCGCAACGCTCACCAGCGCGCAAAAGGCCACGCCAGTCACCACCGGCGACTTCAGCGAATCCGACCTCGCCTGGTCGCGTGATGGCGCACGGATCTACTTCACCTCGAACCGCGTGCGCGAGCCTTATTACGAGCCGCCGCACGACGAGATCTATGCCGTCAAGCCGGCGGGCGGCGACGTCGCCAAAGTCGCCGCGATCGACGGTTCCATCCACGCGATCTCGCTCAGCCCGGACGGCAGCCACATCGCCTTTGTCGGCTCCATCAATTCCGGAGGCGGACTGCCGCAGCGCTCCTACAGCCAGCCGGACCTGTTCATCGCTTCCACCGAGCCGGGCGGAACTCGGCGAAATCTCACCGCCGCTTACGACTACGATATTAGCGGCGGTGTGGGCGGCGATCAGGCTCCGCCGCGCGGCTCCGGTCCATCGCCGCCCTACTGGAGCGCCGACGGCCGCGGCGTCTTCGTCGATTCCGCTGCGGAGGGCCGCGCCAACCTCCAGCGCATCGACGCCGAAACGGGCAAGGTGGAGGCGCTCACCAGCGGCGACCAAAACGTCTATTCCTATAGCGCCACGCCCGATGGATCGAAGGCCGCCGTGCTCATTTCAACGCCCACCAACATCGGCGACCTGTACCTGCTCGACGCTGCCTCGGGCCGCCTCGACCGTCTCACCCACATCAACGACGATCTGTTCGCTACCCTCAACCTCGCCGAGCCCGAAACGATCTGGTACCAGAGCTTCGACGGCCGTCGCATCCAGGCTTGGGTGCAGCGGCCGCCCGATTTTAATCCGGCCAAAAAATACCCGCTCATTCTCGACATCCACGGCGGGCCGCACGCCGCCTACGGCTACACCTTCGATCACGAATTCCAGTGGATGGCCGCCAAAGGCTACATCGTGCTCTATCCCAATCCGCGCGGTAGCACCAGCTATGGCCAGGAATTCGGCAACATCATCCAGTACGCTTATCCGGGCGACGATTTCAAGGACCTCATGGCCGGCGTCGACGAGCTCATCGCACGCGGTTGGGTGGACCCCGCCAAACTCGGCGTCACTGGCGGCAGCGGCGGCGGGGTGCTCACCAACTGGACCGTCGGCCACACCACCCGCTTCAAGGCCGCCGTCTCTCAGCGATCCATCGCCGATTGGCGCGACTTCTGGTACACCGCCGACTTCACTCTCTTCACGCCCTTCTGGTTCCGCGGCGCACCTTGGGAACAGGAAGCCGATTTCAAAGAACGGTCGCCCATCACCTACGTCGATAAGATCGCCACGCCGCTGATGCTGATCGAAGGCGAAGCCGATTTCCGTACCCCGCCGGGCGCGGGCGGCGAGCAGATGTTCCGCGCGCTGAAGTACCAGCACAAGACGGCAGTGATGGTGCGTTTTCCGGGCGAATCGCACGAGCTGTCGCGCTCCGGCAAGCCGGTCCATCGCGTCGAGCGCCTGCAGCATATCGTCGCCTGGTTCGACAAATATCTGGAGGGCCAAGACATCCACACCTACGACATAAATTAGCCTCTTGACCTAACGAACCAAATCTGACATAGTCTAACTATGTCAGTGGGGCAGGCTCGTAGCCTGCGGCGCCCTCGCAGGGCGCCCACACCGCGGGAGGAGAACCGTATGGGCGAACTAAGGCGCAGACTGCGCTACCTTCTTAACCGTAACCAGCACGCGCAAGACCTGGCCGACGAAATGCGCTTGCATCGGGATCTGTTATCTCAATCCCCCACCCGCTCCCTCGGCAACCTGACCCAACTCCACGAAAACAGCCGCGCCGTCTGGATCTGGCCGTTCCTCGAAACCCTGGTCCAAGACGCCCGCTATGCCCTGCGTACCCTGCGCGCTAATCCCGGATTCGCCGCCACCGCCGTCCTGTCCCTCGCCCTAGGCATAGGCGCCAACACGGCCATTTTCAGCATCCTCAATGCCGTCATGCTGCGCTCGCTGCCGGTGGAAGATCCGCAGCGGCTCGTGCAACTGGGCTCTCCCAATTCCAGCGGCACCAGCCCGCTGTCCATCAATTTCACTAACCCGATTTGGGAAGAGGTGCGCGATCGGCAGCAGGCCTTCTCCGGTACCTTGGCCTACTTTCCGGACCGCTTCGACCTGACCGCGGGCGGGGAGAGCCATTTCGTGGAAGGCCTTTGGGTCAGCGGCGATTACTTCCGCGTCCTGGGCGTGCCCGCCATGCGCGGCCGCGTCTTCACGCCCGATGACGATCTGCACGGTGGCGGGCGCGCCGGACCAGTCGCGGTGATCAGTCATACATTCTGGAAGCGCCATTTCGCCAGCGATCCCGATATCGTTGGCAAGACGGTCAGGCTGGACCGCCACCTATTCACGATCGTCGGCGTGACGCCGCCCTGGTTCACGGGCCTGGATGTGGATACGCATTATGATGTCGCCATCCCTATCGGATGCGAGCCAATCCTGCATACGGATCGCAGTGCATTGGCCGCCCGAAGCTGGTGGTGGCTGCGCATCCTGGGCCGTCTCAAGCCAGGCGAGACTCTACCGCAGGCGGACGCCAAAATGAAGGCGCTGGCGCCGGAAGTGGACCGCGCCACCCTTCCCCCGAATTGGGATGCGGACGGCCAGCGGCAATACCTGAAGCGGTCGTTCGGCCTGCGTCCTGCCGCCACGGGCTTCTCCGAAACGGGATCGCAGTACCGCACGGCGCTATTCACCCTCATGGTGGTGGTCGGCCTGGTGCTGCTAATCGCCTGCGCCAACCTCGCCAATCTACTGCTGGCCCGCGCCGCCGCCCGCCAACGCGAGATCTCCATCCGCATGGCCATCGGCGCGGCGCGCCGCCGCGTGATGCGCCAGCTTATGTCCGAAAGCCTGCTGCTCTCCATATTGGGTGCGGTGGGAGGACTGCTCTTCGCCGTCTGGGGAAGCCGCCTGCTGGTCCACTTCCTGTCGAAGACTGACGGCGAACTCCAACTCGACACCGCGCCGGACCTGCGCGTGCTCGCCTTCACCATGTGCGTGGCCGTTTTAACTGGGCTTCTTTTCGGACTCGCCCCCGCCCTGCGCGCCACCAGCGTCTCGCCCAACAACGTCTTGAAGGAGCACGCTCGCGGCATGGCCCCTGGCCGCTTCGGTCTCGGCCGCGCGCTGGTAACAGGTCAGGTCGCGCTGTCGCTGATGCTGCTGGTGGGCGCGGGCCTGTTCCTGGGCACGCTCCGCAATCTGTTGACCACCGATCTGGGCTTTAGCCGCCACAACGTTCTTCTGGTCAACGCAAGCATGATGCAGTCAGATGTTCCGAAGGAGCAGCGCCCGCGCGTCTACCGCGAGATTGTAGACCGCCTGCGCGCCATTCCCGGCGTAGTAGCGGCGTCCAGCTCCGGGTTGACACCCATTAGCGGCACCACCTGGAACAATATGGTGGAACCCGCGGGCTACGTATCGAAGGGTCAGGACGACACGATGTTGTATATGAACCGTGTTTCGCCGGAATACTTCGCCACCATGCGCACGCCCCTATTGCTGGGCCGCGATTTCTCGGCGCACGACGATGCCGCCGCGCCCAAGGCGATGGTGATTGACGAGTCCGCTGCCCGCCGTTTCTTCGGGCGCGCCAATCCCATCGGCAAAACCATCCGCGCGGAGAGTCACCCTGGCATTCATGCGGTCTACCAGGTGATCGGCGTGGTGAAAGATATCAAGTATCAGGAGGTCAACGAGACCCCGCTCCTGTCCGCGTATGTCGCTTGCGCCCAGGATACCGATTTCTGGCCGGAAGTCACTTTCGAGGTGCGCTCCGAACGCCCGGTCGAGGCGTTCATCCCAGCCGTGCGTGCGGCCATCGGCGAGGTGAATCGCGGCATTTCGCTCGAGTTTCGCAACTTCGAAACCCAGGTGAACGACTCTCTGCTGCAGCCCCGCATGGTGGCCATGCTAGCGGCCTTCTTCGGCGGTCTGGCGCTGCTGCTGGCCATGATCGGGCTCTACGGCGTCACCGCTTACGGAGTCGCGCGGCGGCAAGCCGAAATCGGCATCCGCATGGCGCTCGGCGCGCAGCCGGGCTCTGTCGTCTGGCTGGTGCTGCGCGAAGTGGCCGCGATGCTGGCTATCGGCACGCTGCTCGGATTGGGCGCATCGCTGGCCGCCGGACGGCTGGTCGCCAGTCTGCTTTATGGCGTAAAGCCGCACGACGCGGCGCCGCTCGCCATCGCGGCCGTGGTGTTGGGAATCGCCACTGGAATCGCGGCTTATCTGCCCGCGCATCGCGCCGCGCGCCTGGATCCCATGGCCGCGCTGCGAGAGGAGTGAATATGGGCGAAATATGGCGCAGATTGCGATATCTCATTAATAGCGGGCGAAACGAACAGGATCTGGCCGACGAGATGCGCCTGCATCGCGACCTGGTAGCGCAGGCTTCAGCCGGCGGATCCCAGAACCGCTCCCTCGGCAACGCCACCCAACTAGCCGAAGCCAGCCGCGCCGTCTGGATCTGGCCGTTCCTCGACACCCTCGCCCAGGACACCCGCTACGCCCTGCGAACCCTGCGCGCCAATCCCGGATTCGCCGCCACGGCCATCCTGTCTCTCGCGCTCGGCATCGGCGCGAACACGGCCATTTTCAGCATCCTCAACGCCGTGATGCTGCGCTCGCTCCCGGTCGAAGATCCGCAGCGCCTGGTGCAACTCGCCGCCCCGGAAGGCAGCGCCTATAACCCCTATGTCACTAACCCGATCTGGGAGCAGGTGCGCGATCACCAGCAGGCTTTCTCGGGCACCCTGGCCTTCAGCGCGAACCGCTTCGATCTGGCCGCCGGCGGCGAAAGCCATTTCGCGGAAGGGCTGTGCGTCAGCGGCGATTATTTCCGCGTCCTGGGCGTGCCCGCCATGCGCGGCCGCGTTTTCACGCCGGATGACGATCTCCACGGCGGCGGGCATGCCGGACCCGTGGCGGTGATCAGTCACGGATTCTGGAAGCGGCATTTCGCGGGCGATCCCGCGATCGTCGGCAAACCCATCCGGCTGAACCGCCACCCATTCACGATCGTCGGCGTGACTCCGCCTTGGTTCAGGGGCCTCGACGTAGACACCGCCTACGATGTCGCCATCCCCATCGGATGCGAGCCGATCCTGCACACCGATCACAGCTACTTGGACTCCCGAAGCTCGTGGTGGCTGCGCATTCTGGGCCGGCTGCCGCCGGGCGAGACTCCGCAACAAGCGGAAGCCAAAATGAAGGCGCTGGCGCCGGAGATCTATCGGGCCACGCTTCTCCCGGAATGGGGCGCGAACGACCTGCGCCGCCAATTCGCCCTGCGGCCCGCCGCCACTGGCTTCTCGGATACAGGCCACCAGTACCGCACGGCCCTCTTCACCCTCATGGCGGTAGTCGGCCTGGTCCTGCTGATCGCCTGCGCCAATATCGCCAACCTGTTGCTGGCCCGCGCCGCCGCCCGCCAGCGCGAGATCTCCATCCGCATGGCGATTGGCGCTGCGCGCCGCCGCGTGATTCGCCAGCTTATGTCGGAGAGTCTGCTGCTCTCCGTATTGGGCGCGGCGGGCGGCTTGCTCTTCGCCGTCTGGGGAAGCCAACTGCTGGTCCGCTTCCTGTCCAAAGCCGGCAGTGACCTCCAACTCGACACCGCCCCGGATCTGCGCGTGCTCGCCTTCACCATGGGCGTGGCCGTTCTCACCGGGCTTCTATTTGGACTCGTCCCAGCCCTGCGCGCCACGAGCATCTCGCCCAACAACGCCCTGAAAGAGCACTCCCGCGGCATGGTGTCGGGCCGCCTCGGTCTGGGACGCGCGCTGGTCACCTTTCAGGTCGCTCTGTCGCTGATGCTGCTGGTGGGAGCGGGCTTGTTTCTCGGCACGTTCCGCAATCTGTTGGGTACCGATCTGGGCTTCAACCGCCACAATGTTCTCCTCGTGCGGGCCGCCACCATGACGTCCAACATTCCCAAGGAGCGGCGCCCCCGCGTGTACGGCGAGATCGTGGAGCGCCTGCGCGCCATCCCCGGCGTGGTAGCGGCCTCCAGTTCCCTGCTCACACCCATCAGCGGCGATGCGTGGAACAACTTCGTGGAACCCGAAGGCTACACTCCAAAAGGAAAAGACGACACGATCGTGTATTTCAATGCCGTCTCGCCAGGATACTTCGCGACCATGCGTACGCCGCTGCTGTTGGGCCGCGATTTCTCCGCGCACGACGACGCCGGCGCGCCCAAAGTGATGGTGATCGGCGAGTCGGCTGCCCGGCGTTTCTTCGGAGAAGCCAATCCCATCGGCAAGACTATCCGCTACGAGTGGCCCGCCGGAAAACAGGTCTATCAGGTGATCGGCGTGGTCAAGGATACCAAGTATCAGGAGGTCCACGAGGACCTGCTCCTGTCGGCATACTTCCCCTGTGCGCAGTACGCCGATCGGTTTCCGGAAGTAACCTTCGCGGTCCGCTCCGAGCGCCCGGTCAAGACATTGATCCCAGCGGTGCGTGCGGCCGTCGGCGAAGTGAATCGCGACATTGCGCTCGAGTTTCACAACTTCGAAACCCAGGTGAACGACTCGCTCCTGCAGCCCCGCATGGTAGCACTGCTGTCCGCCTTCTTCGGCGGACTCGCGCTGCTGCTCGCCATGGTCGGGCTGTACGGCGTGACGGCTTACGGCGTGGCGCGCCGGCAGGCCGAGATCGGCATCCGCATGGCGCTCGGCGCGCAGCCCGCGTCGGTAGTCTGGCTGGTGCTGCGCGAAGTGGCCGCCATGCTGGCCGTCGGCACGCTGCTCGGCTTGGGCGCGTCGCTGGCCGCCGGCCGCCTCGTCGCCAACCTGCTATACGGCGTGAAGCCGTACGATGCGGCGCCGCTGGCCTTGGCGGCGCTCGTGCTCGGAATCGCCACCGGCATCGCGGCCTATCTGCCCGCGCACCGCGCCGCCCGCCTGGACCCAGTGGCTGCCCTCCGCGAGGAGTAAGTAAATAGAAAGCGCTTTGGGGGGCGGGATTTATCCCCGCCGCAGCGGCGCAGTCAAACGTTCAGTGGGTGGTTCAGTGGGTGTTCGACCGTGTCGCCGCATCGCCGGTCGCAACTCCGTTACAATAAACAGCATGAAGTCTTTTTATCTCTCTTTCATCTTTATCCTGTTATTGACGCTCCCAGCCGGCATATTCGCCCAACAACCAACCACCTGCACCGCCGTCGCCGCACCGACCATCGTGCACTCCGAAGGCGTCGCGGAACGCCTGGGCGACATCGTTCTGCAGTGCACCGGCACGCCCGGCGCCGCAGTTACCGGAAGCCTGAACGTTTACCTTCCGGTCGCCATCACCAATCGTATCAACTCCAGCGGGTACTCCACGGATGCCTCGCTCAGCTTCGAAACCAGCACGGGGACCGTCCCGTCGGGCGTATCCGGCCTGGTCACCAACCAAAGCATTTCGTTCAACGGCTTTCAATTTACGGTGCCTGCCAACGGCGCATTTTTTATATTGGTCGACGATCTCCGCGCCAATGTGAACCAACTCGGCCTGCAGCAGCAGGTGCCCATCCAGGCTTACCTCGGGGGCTCGCTGCTGATCGATAATAATCCCGTCACCCTGGCTACGGCGCAGCAGGGTCTGCTGGCCACCAGTATGAACTCCGCCGTCACCTGCACAGGCTCGCCCACGCCGTCCAGCGTCAGTTTGAGCAGCTTGTTTTCCGCTGGGACCGCTGAGCAAACCACGCGCGTCACCGAGGGCTTCCCGGCGTCTTTCCAGCCGAAGGATCCCACTAGCGACACCGGCACGCGCTTCCTGCTCTCCTATTCAGGCGTCCCCGCCGGCGCCGCCATCTATGTTCCCGATGCGGTCGCCGGATCGAGCGCCACCGTGCCCACCTCCGGCGGCGATTTGGGAACCCCGGCCATGGTTGGCCAGTACACCGCCGGCAGCAACACGCTGCTGCTGGTCCGTGTCCTGAACGCGGACGCGGCTGGCGCGGGCGGTACGCTCACAACACTTCCCCCTCCCAACGGCTCCGGAGTGCTGGTGCTCAACGGAGCTAACCCCGTGCCCCTCACCAATGGCGCGGGCTACGCCGTGTATGAAGTTGCGGCCGCCGACGCCGCCAATACCGAAAGCGCGCAGATTCCGAACTTCTTCGCCATCCCCGCCGACAGTCCGCCGTCAACATCCAGTGGCAGCCTCTCGCTGGCTCCCGTTTCATCGGTGCCTACCGCATCCGCCACCGCGCCCATACCGCGCTTCGTGGCCGTCACGCCGCCGTCGGATTGCACTGCCGACAAAGATTGCAACGCCTCTTACTTGCCTCTCTTGCAAGTCACGGCGTCGTCTCTGGTAACTACCAAGGTGGCTGGAGGACCGCAATCCGCGGCGGGCGTCATTCAGGTGAAGAATGCCAGGGGCGGCGTGCTCGACTGGACCGCCAGTATCGCCTACGCCACCGGCTCGGGCTGGGCGTCGGTCTCGCCGTCCTTCGGGGTCGACAGCACCGTGATCATACCTTTTGTCAATCCTGCCACGCTCGCACCGGGCACCTATCAAGCCACCATAACCATCGATGGCGGACCCGTCGCGGGCAGCCAAACGCTTCCACTTACTCTGACGGTTACCGCGGCCGTGGCTACTTCCACGCCTGTACCGTCCGTGGTCGTCGGCAGCGTTACCAACGCTGCCGATTTTCATCCCGGACCCGTGGCGCCCGGCTCGCTGGCAAGCGTCTTTGGAAGCAACCTGGCGGGACAGAACATATCGGTCACCTTCAATGGAACGCCGGCCACGCTGCTCTACACCGGCGCGCAGCAGATCAACCTGCGGATTCCGCCCGCGCTTACCGGCCAGTCGTCGGCCACGCTGGTGGTGACCGTCGACAGCGCGAGCAGCGCTCCGTTCACCGTTCCGCTCACGGCTATCGCGCCCGCCATCTTCACTCCGGGCGTACTGAACCAGGACAACACCGTGAACTCTCCCGCCAACCCCGCGCCTTTGGGATCGGTTCTGCAGATCTTTGGTACGGGCATGCCGGACTCCGGCGGCGCCTTCACGGTAACCATTCAGAATCGCGGCAACCTGGTTCCGCTTTACGCCGGCGCAGCGCCCGGTCTACCAGGCTTGCAGCAGGTCAACGTGGCTGTGC
Organism: Bryobacteraceae bacterium; assembly: GCA_050008575.1. Taxonomy (GTDB): domain Bacteria; phylum Acidobacteriota; class Terriglobia; order Bryobacterales; family Bryobacteraceae; genus Bog-159. Next base: position 61,131 of record JBEKMJ010000031.1, on the reverse strand, counting down.
CATCCGATCTGCAAGGTGTGACCTCCAACCTGACGATCTGCGTCACGGGAGCCGGCAACCAGCGGTATTGCAGCCAGCCGGAGTCGATCGCCCTGAAGCCATGACCTTAGTTCCGCGCGTGCGCGCGTCGGTTTGCATCGTCGCCCCTTTGCTGCTTTGGTGCGGCTGCGGATATATCGGGCAGCCGTTGCCTCCCTTGATGAACATTCCGGGGCGCGGTGAAAACTTGGCCGCCGTACAGCGCGGGACCACCATCATCGCACACGTAACCTTGCCGACTTTGACCACTGAAGGGGTGCTCATCAAAAGCAGCGTGCGGCTGGACCTGCGCATCGGACCGAAGCCCAAGGGGCCGTTTAATGCCGATGCGTGGGCCGCCGGCGCCAAAGCCGTGGGCGGCGGCACCACTGCCAACGGCATCGCCGAGTATCGCATTCCGGCCACCGAGTGGATCGGCAAGCAGGTGCTGATCGCGGTCAAGATTATCGGCGCGAATGGACACGACGCGGGCTGGTCGACCCCGGCCGAGCTGACCTTGGTGGCCCCGCCGGAACAACCGCAAGATTTGAGCGCCGCGGCGGTGCCGCAGGGCGTGCGCCTCGCCTGGCATGGCGCGGCAAGCGCTTTTATTGTCTTGCGGCGCGGTCCGGATGAGCCGGATTACAGAGAGATCGGCCGCTCCCCCAAGCCCGAATACATCGACGCCACCGCCGAGTTCGGCAAACCATACCGCTACCTGGTGCAGTCCATCGTTAAGGCGGGAGCGGGCGAGGCGCAGAGCGACTTGTCCAACGAGGCGGCCCTCACCCCGCTGGACACCTTCCCGCCCGCCGCGCCCGCGGGCCTCGCCGCGGTGCCCTCCACCGCCAGCATCGAGTTGGTTTGGGAGCGCAACACCGAGCCGAATATAGCCGGATATCGCGTCTATCGGGCGCTCGCCAACGGAGCCTTCGAGCGGCTGGCAGATTCACAGGAACTACCCGCATACAGCGACCACAAGATCGAAGCCGGCAAGGCTTATCGCTACGCCGTCAGCGCGGTCAAAAGCAATAAGGTGGAGAGCAAACTCTCCGACCCTGTCGAAGTTACCGCGCCCTAGAGTGGGGCAGGCTGGCAGCCTGCGGCGGGTCTCCAGACCCGCCTCCGGCTGGAAGCTGAGAGCTGAAAACTGAAGGCTAGCTAAACTAAGCTAGAGTGGGCCAGGCGCACACCCGAATGAGATTTCCTGTCTTCTACTCGCACAATGTCGGGTAGAGACCCAGATGCTGTCCGCGCCAAGACCGAAACTGAAATTCCTGTATTCCGACGATGCGTTGAACCGCGTCAAGCTCGAAGCACTCCGCCGTCTGTCGACCGACGCTATCAAGTCCTCGCTGCATCCGGGCAGCCAGGTTCGCTAAAGGTCCGGACGGACGGAACGGTCCTCGATGGCCATCACCGGCTATCCATCCTCCTCGAACGCGGCGTGGACATTCACCAGCTTCGGCGGGAGATAATGGAAAGAGAATCATGAGTCCCGAACTTTTTTGGATACCAGGCCCATGGCGCGGGCGGCTGGCTGTCGCTGCCCGGCCTAGGGGAGGGGACTGGCTGGCGGACGAGGCAAGCGGCTGGCGGCAGGCCGGCATCGATGTTGTCGTGTCCCTGCTGGAAGGGGATGCCCTGGTTGACGAGCCTAAGGCCGCGCTGGCAAATGGCATTCGCTTCATCTCATTCCCGATCCCGGATCGCGGGGTGCCAGCGTCCGCGGCGGCGGCTTTCTCGCTCATTGCCGATATTTCAGACGCATTGGAAAGAGGGCAGCACGTTGCGGTGCACTGCCGTCAGACCCTTGGCCGCTCGGGCCGGATTGCGGCGGCAGTTCTGGCAAATGCAGGGATCGATCCCGAACTGGCAATCGAGGTTGTCAGTTCCGCCCGCGGCCAGGCTGTGCCCGAGACGCCCGAGCAACGCTTGTGGCTGCAACTCGCGCCTTCCGCCCCACCAATTTTGCTGAAAGCTGAAAGCTAACTAACAAGCGTTAAAATCTACCCATGCGCGCATTCCTCGTTCCCCTGCTAGCCCTCGCGGGCGCCGCCCTGCTCCCCGCCGCCAAGAATCTCGAAATCTATTTCATCGACGTAGAAGGCGGCCAGGCCACGCTGTTCGTGGCGCCTTCCGGCCAATCCCTGCTCATCGATACAGGTTGGTCCGGCAACAATAGCCGCGACGCCGACCGCATCGCCGCGGCTGCCAAGCACGCCGGTGTGAAAGCCATCGATTACCTCCTGATCACCCACTTTCACGAAGACCACGTCGGCGGCGTACCGCAGCTCGCCCGCAAGCTGCCTATCCGCAACTTCATCGACCACGGCGAAAGCGTCGAGCAGGACCAACGCGCCAAGGAGCTTTACGCCGCCTACCTGGAATACCGCGCGAAGGGCACGCACATCCTGGCCAAGCCCGGCGTCGCCATTCCGATCAAAGGCCTCGACGTACAGGTGCTGACCGCCGATGGCGACGAGATCGCAGACCCCCTGCCCGGCGCCGGGCAAGCCAATCCGCTCTGCGCGGGCGCCAAACTGCGGGCCCCCGACGCCACTGAAAACGCCCGCTCCGTAGGCACGCTGATCGCGTTCGGAAACTTCCGTATCCTGGACATGGGCGACCTCACCTGGAACAAGGAGCACGAGTTGGTCTGCCCAAATAACAAAGTCGGCACGGTGGATCTCTACGTCGTCTCGCACCACGGCTCGGATCTCTCCGGCTCTCCGGCTTTCGTGCAGGGCATTCATCCGCGCGTGGCCATCATGGATAATGGCGCGCGAAAAGGAGGTTCGGCGTCCGTCTGGCAAACCATCCACACTTCGCCGGGCCTCGAAGATATCTGGCAGTTGCATTATGCCATCGCCGGCGGCAAGGACAATAACGCGCCCGACACATTCATCGCCAACACGGATGAAGTGGGCGATCAAGGGAATTGGATCCACGTGACCGTGCATCCCGATGGCGGCTTCGTGGTGACCAACACCCGCAACAAATACTCGAAAACGTACGCCCCCAGGTGACCACGGCCCGCATGCCCAAACGTCCCGATTACGGCATCGATGCGCCCGGCGTCCTGGCCATGTTCTTCGCCCTCGGCGCACTCTGCCTGGCCCTTGGCCCTTTCGCGCGCCCGTTCGCTGTCGGCGCGGTCACCTTCGATTTCGGCTACGCCCCGCGGATCACCGGCGGCATCTTTCTGCTGGAAGGCGTGCTGATGTTCGTCTACGTGAAGTGGGGCAAGTTCCGGCACCGCGACCGCATGCTGGCGCAAGTTCCGTGGACCGGCAGCGAGCGCGTGCTGGATGTCGGCACCGGCCGCGGGCTGCTGGTCGTCGGCGCTGCGAAACGGCTGACCACGGGGCGCGCGATAGGTATCGATATCTGGAGCGCCAGGGACATGGCCGGCAACGCCATCGAGCGCACGCAGGCCAACGTAGCGATGGAAGGCGTGAGCGGCAAGGTGGAACTGCGCACCGAAGACGCCAGCCAGATGACTTTCCCGGACGCTTCGTTCGACGTGGTAGTCTCGAACCTGTGCATCCATAACATCCCGAACCGCGCGGGCCGCGCCCGCGCCTGCCGCGAGATCGCGCGTGTCTTGCGGCCCGGCGGCAGGGCCGTGATCTCCGATTACAGGCTCACCGGGAAGTACGCGGCGGTGCTCGCCAGCGAGGGATTGGCGGTCGAATGGCGGGGCCCGTTCTGGGGCGACACCTTTCCGCCGCTGAAGATGTTCGTCGCGCGGAAGCCGTCATGAAAATCGCGGTTCTCGGCTTGGGTTTCATGGGCGGTACCCACGTGCGGGCGTGGCGGCAAATCGCCGGCGCTGAGTTGGCCGCGGTGGCCAGTCGCGACCCGCGCCGCCTCGCGGGCGACTTTACCGGCGTCCAGGGCAATCTCGGAGGCCCGGGCGAGAAGCTGGATTTCTCCGCGGTAGCCCAGTACGCGAGCGCCGAGGAGGCCGTGCTGGATTCCGCGGTCCAGGCCGTCGACATCTGCCTGCCCACGCACCTGCATGCGCGCATCGCGTTGCTGGCGCTCGCCCGGGGCAAACACGTGTTGGTCGAGAAGCCCATGGCCCTCGACGGCGCCGCCGCCGATCGCATGATCGCCGCGGCCGAACGTCACGGCCGCGTCTTGATGGCCGCGCAGGTGGTGCGCTTCATTCCGCCGTATCGCGCCACCTCCGATATCCTGCGCTCCGGCCGATTGGGAGCCGTGCGCGCGGCCATTTTTCGCCGCCGATGCGCCGCGCCCGCCTGGAGCGCGTGGCTCACCGACCCGGCGCAAAGTGGCGGCGGAGTATTCGACCTGCTGATCCACGACATCGATTTCTGCCTGCACCTGTTCGGCGCCCCGGAAGCCGTCACCGCCTCCGGATTCGAGGATCTGCCGCACGGCGTGGATTGGATCCTGGCGCAATTCTGGTATCCGTCCATCGGCGCCGTGGCCATCTCGGGCGGCTGGCATCATCCCGCGGCTTACCCATTTTCGATGGAGTTCACCATCGTGGCGGACAACGGCACGCTGGAATTCAGCTCTGCTGGCGCGCCTCTAGCCGAATACGGCGCGGACGGCTGTCCGCATCCGCTCCATGTGCCAGAGACCGACGGCTACCGCGCCGAACTCGAATACTTTCTCGACTGCGCCGCGCACGGCGTAAAACCGCTGGCGTGCCCGCCCGAAGAATCCGCCGCGGCCGTGAAGTTGGCGCATCTCATGCTGGAATCCCGCAATCGAAACGGAGAGAAGATCGCATGCCACCTTTGAACGAATTGGAAATCGGAGTCATGTTTTGGGCTGGGCGCGATCCGTATGAAACCGTACGGGAGCTGAAATCGTGGGGCGTGCGATGCGGCCAGATAGGCATCCCCGGGGACCTGCCGCTGCCAGGCGCGGCGGCACTCTGGAAACAGACGCTGGCCGATGAGAACTTTACGGTGGCTACGGTGTTTGCAGCTTATATAGGTGAAAGCTACGCCGACATTCCTACGGTCCGCCGGACAGTGGGCTTCGTACCGCCGGCTACGCGCGCGGAACGGGAGTTGCGCACCATGGCGGTCGGCGATTTCGCCGCCGAACTCGGCGTGCCAGGCATCGCCACCCATATCGGCTTCGTCCCCGAAGACCGCTTGGCGGAGGACTACAAAGCCGTGCAGGAAATGGTGCGCCGCGTGTGCGATCATGCCGCCGGATACGGCCAGACATTCGCCCTCGAGACCGGCCAGGAGTCCGCGCCCGTATTGCGCGCGTTTCTGTTGTCGGCGGACCGCGCGAATCTGCGCATCAATTTCGATCCGGCCAACATGATACTCTATGGGACCGGCGACCCGATCGCCGCGCTGGATACGCTCGCGCCGTACGTGGTTACGGTACACTGCAAGGACGGCGACTGGCCGCCCAGGGCGATCGGCGGCGCGCTGGGCCGCGAGCGGCCGCTGGGCCAAGGTTCGGTCGGAATGGAGTTGTTCATCGCTAAGTTGAAGGAGATTGGTTACAAAGGTCCACTTATTATCGAGCGCGAAGCCAGCGACCCTATACAACGCCAGCGAGATATAGCGTCGGCGGTGGACTTACTGCGAAGCCTTGGTGGCACTGGCTTCAGCCGGTGAGGGTTTTCGCAACGTGTCCCCATGCCGCGCCGTCTCACTAGGTAGCCGTTAACGTATGCCAGGACTATCTGCCAGCCAGGAAATGCAACTCGAGTATGTGACTTGGCACGCGCCGGAGTCGCCGCCCATCGACATTCGCCGGCGCGCCATGGATGGCATCCACCGGGAAGTCAGCGAAGCTTTCGCCGCCGCGCCGCACCGTTGCGCGGAGACGGGCGGGATTCTGCTCGGCCGGCGCGAAGAAGATCGCATCCTGGTGGAGGATTTCGAGCCGGTCCCCTCGGAGCATCGCTTCGGTCCTTCTTACCGCCTCTCCGATACCGACCGCGCGCTGCTCGAAGAGACTGTGCAGTGGTTTCGCGGCGCCGCGCAGCCGGGCCTGTCGGTGCTGGGCTTCTATCGCAGTCAAACGCTCGCGGAGTTCGAGCTTTTCCCGGAAGACGAAGATCTCATGCGCGCGCATTTTGCGCCCGGCGAGGATCTGGTGCTGTTGGTGAAACCCGGTTTGATGGGATCGAGCGACGCGGACTTCTTTATCCACCGCTGCGGGCACATCGCGCCAGCGCCGCCGGCAAGGATGCCAGCGCCGCCCGCGAGCCCGCCGCCGCTGATGACGTGGCCCGCGCCGCGTCCCCGTCAATCGATGCCCGAGTCCGGACCCGAGCGTCCCGCCCGAAAGCGCTGGCCTTGGTACATGGCCGCCATCCTGCTCGGACTGGTGGGGGGCGCGCTCGGCTATCTGTGGTGGCATCCGGACGCCGGCGTGGAACGTATCGCGGCGGCCACTCCGGCTCCGCCGCCCGCGCGGCCCATCGTGGAAGGCACACCCGCCCCGCCCGAGCCGGACACGGCCGGAGTTCATCGGCTCCTCGATCGCTGGGCGGGCGCGCTCAAACGCGGCGACGTCGAGGCAGCCGCGCAATGCTATGCGCCCATAGTGAGCACTTACTTCGACCGGCACGATGTAGCACGCGAGGCGGTGCGCCAGAGCATCCGGCAGGGCCGCGCACGCTACGGACATCTGGACTTCTATCGCATATCCGGCGTCGGCATTACGCCGGTGAACGACACCCGCGCGGTGGCCACTTTCCGCAAGCATTGGCAGTTCTCCGGACGCCGGCACTCGGCCGGCGAAGAGGAGGAACGCATGACGCTGGTGCGGAACGCGGACCTCTGGCAAATCTCGTCGGAGCAAACCCGGTAGACTTACCGCGCCGCGACCTTCCCCTCCTGATAAATCGTCACCCCGCGCTTCACCGTCCGGTTCACCAGGTTGACTCCGAAACGATACGGAATCTCGCGGTAATCCGCGGCGTTCAGCACGATGAAATCCGCGGGCTTGCCCACTTCAAGCGAACCGGCCGCGGGTCCCGATCCGATAGCGCAGGCCGCATTGAAGGTCGCCGCGCAGATCGCTTCCGCGGGACTCATCCCCCAGTGCGCGCACGCCAGCGCTACAATGGCCGGCATACTGCAAGTCGAGCTGGCGCCCGGATTGAAGTTGCTGCCCAGCGCCACCGCCGCGCCTGCATCGATGAGTTGCCGCGCGGATGCGCACCCGCGGCCATGATCGAAGCTATGCCCAAAGCCATGCTGGAAGGCTGCGCCGGGCAGTAACACCGCCAAAGTGGTCGAACGCGCCAGCAGGTCCACATCCGCCGGTCCGGCATTTTGCAGGTGTTCTACGGTGGCCGCCCCCACTTCCACCGCCAGGCGCACGGCAGCCTGCGCCGCGTCTGGGCCCGCGTGGATCTTGAGTTGGAATCCGAGGCCGCGCGCCGTCCCCAGGTAGTGGCGGCTTTGCTCCATGTTGAAGGCCGTCCCGCCGCCGCGAAGTCCGGCGAAACGCGCGTACGCTCTACGCTGGATCCCCGGCAGCAGCTCGCGGCAGGTCCATGAGAGGTAGCCGGCGGGGTCGCCCGCGTGCCCGGCGGGAATGCACCGCGGGACCAGGAACGTGGACACGATATCCAGCGGCTCGCGATCCAGCATGGCATGCACGCGCAGGATCTTGAGCTCGCTTCTGGCGTCCAGGCCGTAGCCCGATTTGGCCTCCAGACTGGTCGTTCCATGCCGGACCATGGCGTTCACAAACTGGCGCGCGCGCGATTCCAGGCGCCTGGCGGAATTGTTGCGCAAATCGTGAACGGTGGGCGCGCTTCCAGGCGCAGGCTCCGGGGCGCCGGCCTCGATGCCGTCCTCGTACTCGTCCAGCAACGGAACGCCCCAGACCAAGTGCGCGTGGCAGTCCACAAAACCCGGCATTACCACATGCCCCGTGGCATCGATCTCCTGCGATCGGTGCGCCAGCGCGAGGTTCTCCACGCGCCTGCTGAGGCCCACTTCGACGATGCGCCCGTCCTCGATCAACATTGCGCCATCCCGAATGATTCCGAGTTCTTTGAGAGCGGTGCCGCGCCTGGGCTCCGCCGAGCCGCGCAAGGTGATCAGTTGCCGCGCCCCCCTCACCAGCAAAGTTCCAGACAATCGGAGGACCTTGTTTTAATATAGCAAGATGCCCCCGCGGCGCCCGTTGAAGACACTGGAGAGAGTGCTGTCCAAAGCCGGCCTGGGTTCACGCACCGAGGCGCGAAGCTGGATCGGCGCGGGCCGCGTCCGCGTGAACGGCAAAGTCGTGCAAACGCCCGACCATTGGGTGGACCTGGAGCGCGACCGCGTTACCCTGGATGGAAAGCCCGTGCGCGGCGTAAAGAAGGTCTATCTCCTGCTCTACAAACCCAAAGGCTATCTCACGACTTATACCGATCCGCAAGGCCGGCCCACCGTTTACGATCTGGTGCGGGACGCGGGCGTGTGGCTGGTCCCGGTCGGCCGCCTGGACCTCGACACCACCGGACTGCTGATCATGACCAACGACACCGAGTTCGCCGAACGCCTGACCAATCCCGATTTCAAGGTTCCGAAGACATATCAGGCGAAATGCGCGGACCGGCTGGCGGACGAACAGATCGCGCGTCTGCGCGAAGGCGTACAGTTGAGCGATGGTCCCACGCGTCCAGCCCTGGTGCAGCGCTTGCGCGACTCCGGCAAATACACGCACATCGAGCTGACCATCGGCGAAGGCCGCAACCGGCAGGTGCGCCGGATGGTGGAAGCCGTCGGCAGCAAAGTGTTGAAGCTGACGCGCGTGGCCATTGGCCCGGTTCGCATCGGCGGTCTGCCGATCGGGAAGTGGCGCCATCTTACCGAAGCCGAAGTGCGCGCCCTGTCGCGCACGCGCTAATTGCGGAGCATTCCCGTGTGCCATGCAGACGGCCCCGATAAGATATTCACATCTGAATATTATCTGATCGGCGGGACGCCCGATGTATCGCCAAAACATCCTACACGCAGGCGGAGTTGGCATCCGATCGCCTCCGCTCCGACGAAGCGCAACTGCGCACCGTGCGCGAGCGGACGGCCGATAGCCAGCACCAGGTAGGTCGGCAGGAAGATGACGATAGCGATCGGCACGACTCAGAGCCATCTTAGCGTGGCCGGGAGTAGAATGAATGAGCAGAGTCATGAAATTGCACAGCTTGCTTACTCTCCTCCTCTTGCCCGGCGCGCTCGCCACGGCGCAGCAGTCCGAAATGGAGACGAAGGAAGCTCCCGCGACATTTACGTCGCGGGTGAACCTGGTGCCCGTGACCGTAGTCGTGCGCAACCGCGACGGCCATGCCGTGGGCAACCTCACCAAAGAAGACTTTCGGCTTCTGGACAACGGCAAGCCGCAGACCATCGCGAGATTTTCCATCGAGAAGCCCGGCACTCCGGTCGTGCTGCAAAAAGAGCCCGCGGAGCCCGACCTGCAGCCGGAGGCCAAGCCGCCGGAAGCGGGCACGGCCGCGCCGGCGCCGCCCCCGGTAATCGCCGACCACTTCGTGGCTTACCTGTTCGACGACGTGCACGCGACGTTCGAAGACCTGGCGCGCGCGCGCGACGCGGCCGGGCGCGTAATCGCGGCCTCCATACAGCCCGCCGACCGCGCGGCCATCTACACCACGTCCGGACTCGTCATGCTGGAGTTCACCAACGAAAAGGAGAGATTACAGGAGACGCTGGCGCGGTTGCGGCCAGCCCCGGTTACCGGCGGGATCGGCCATGGCCTGGACTGTCCGGATATCAGCTACTATATGGCGGACCGCATCGTCAACCTGAACGACCCGCAGGCCCTCCAGGTTGCGCTGATCAATTATCAAGCGTGCAGCATAAATCCCTATGCCACCGCGAACGAGGTTATGGGGTTTGCGCAACGCGCGCTGCACGAGGGCGAGCACCAGACCCTGCTGGCCGCCAGCGTGCTGGTTCAGGTCGTCCGCCGTATGGCGGCCATGCCGGGACAGCGCAGCCTGGTGCTGGCCTCGCCGGGCTTCCTGGTGCCTTTCGCCGACCAAGCGCAGATCACCGATGTCATCAATCGCGCCATCCGCGCCAACGTGATCATAAGCACGTTGGATTTGCGCGGGCTTTGGACACTCCCTGGATTCGACGCCTCCCGGCCAGGGCCGGCTGGAGGCGTCCAGGTGCTCACCATGGTGAGCCAGTTCATGCAACAGGAGGCGATGGCCCAGGAGTTGGTCATGGAAGACCTGGCGCATGCCACGGGCGGCGATTGGTTTCACGCTAATAACGACCTTGGCGACGGATTCCGGCGCCTGGCCGCCGCGCCGGAATTCATCTATGTGCTGGCTTTCACGCCGGAAAATCTGAAGTCGGATGGCAAGTTTCACAAACTTCAGATCGCGCTGCGGGAACCCAAAGGCCTGACCGTGCAGGCGCGCAAAGGCTATTACGCGCCGCGCCGCGATTCCGACGCCGTGGACCTGGCCAACCAGGATATCGAGGATGCGGTCTTCTCCCGCGAGGTCGTCAAAGATATTCCCCTCGCCGTGCGCACGCAGTTCTTCCGCTCCGGCGATGTGGATGCCAACCTCACTGTGGTCACGCTACTGGATATCAAGAGCCTCCATTATCGAAAGGCGGATGGGCGAAACCAGGATGTCGTGACCGTCGTGTCCGCCCTTTTCGACCTCAATGGAAACTACGTCGCCGGTCAACAGAGGACGCTGACTCTCCGGCTGAAGGACGAAACTCTGGAAAAGAAGCTCGATTCCGGGATTAGAGTAAAGTCCAGCTTCGACGTCAAGACGGGAAGCTACGTGGTGCGTGTGGTGGTGCGAGACAGCGAAGGCCAGATGATGGCGTCCGACAACACAGCCGTGGAGATTCAGTAACTTTGTGGGGCAGGACTCCAGTCCTGCGCGGGTCCTCCAGGACCCGCTCTGCGCGTAACGAAATTAGCCCCGACTGGACTCACACAGGCCGGCGTGGACGCCGGCCCGCAGGACTGGAGTCCTGCCCCACAATGGCATGGTCCCGTTACTCCGCGATGAAGCCGTACCCGCGGGCTTCCATGTATTGCGCGGGCCGTCGTCTGGCGTAGTTGCGCCGGTTGGCGCGCACCGTAGCGATGGCTTCCAGGAAATATTCCTCCACCGGACGCGCCTGCTCTCCGCTGACTCTGCCGTGCGCGAACAGCAGTTTGCCATCCTCTACCACCGCCCTCAGATCCGCGCCCGTCAGCCCGTGGCTGGCTTCCACGATGGCGCCAAGGTCGACCTTAGCCAGAGGCGGCGGCGCCTTGGACAACCGGTCGCTTAGAATCGCGGCGCGCGCGTCTGGGTCGGGCAGGCGGGTTTCCAGCCACAGTTCGATGCGGCCCGAGCGCAGCAGGGCGGGCGGCAAGCTGTGCGCGTCCATAGCCGTGACGATCACGCACACCCGCTCCGCGCTGGCGCTCTCCAATCCGTCCAGCATGGTCAGCAGGTAACGGCAGAATCCGGCGCCGTCCGAGTTCTCGAAAATCAGGTCGCCATCGTCGATGAAGACGACGGCGGGAGCATTCCGTTTGGCGGCGTCGAAAATTCTCCTCACGCGGCCGTAGAAGTTGTCGCTTCCCGCGATCACGGTGCCGTCGATCAGGAAAAACTTGCTTTTGAGGCGGGCGGCCAGAGCACGCCCAATGGTGGTCTTGCCGGTGCCCGGAGGGCCGGCCAGCAACACGCCGCGTTTGGGCTTCAGTTGCAGCTCGGCGGCCAGGGCGCGATTCTCGAACGGCAGCGCGATCTTAGCTTCGAGGGCCTGGATGACGTCGTCGAAGCCCTTCAGATCCTTCCAGTCAACGGGCGCGACCTGTTCCAGTTCGACGTTGCTGGTCATATTCCGCTCGGCCAGGTATGCCGTGAAGCGGCCGGTGGTCAGCTCGCGATCGGCGCGCAAACAGACGCACGCGTTGCGGAGTTGGTGCGCGTTCAATTCCGGCGCGAACCGGTGGATCTCCGCATATTCCAGTCCGCGCGCGGCGGCGCCCAGATACGCGCGGCAGATGAATTCGTAGTCGGCCGCCGTGAAGCTCTCGATTTCGACAAATAGAGCCCGGCTCTCTACCGGCCGCGGCACATCGTGGTAATGCATGCCGAACAACACGCGCTGGTGGCGCGCGATGACGCGGTCGAGAATCGCGGTCAGCGCGATATCCAGCAGCCAGGTGCGCGGGTAGTCGCAGGCGTTCGCGACGGCGTCGATCAGATGGAGGTCGTCCAAGATAACGAAGTCGTGGCTGTCCAGCGCTCGCTCCATCAGCGATACGAAAGCCTCTTCGAAGGCGGAGGCTTGATGGCCCGCCAATGCGGTCATAAACTCCCTGGCGCCGATCGATACGCCTCCGGTTGCGGCGGCCACGGCGCGCAACACCGTGGTTCTGCCCGCGCCATGGGCCGCTTGCAGCGCAACGATATTGCAGGCGCGGATGGCGGCGAGCAGGCGCTCGGCGGCTACCCGTTGCGCGGGTGTCAATTCGTTCCGATCTTCAATGCCAATCAGGCTATCCCGAACCGGCTGGGACGCCTGGCGTTCGACTAAAGTCAGCATAATTCCATTAAGATGAAATGCAAATACAGTTATGAACGGGTTAACGAGCCGCGACCGTCAAGAAGCGGTCTTGGAACGGAAATTAGAGGTAACTGGCGGGAACCGGGCGAAGGCTCTCTGCCAGAATGCCGGTATACGTATATTGCATGAGCGCCTCCTTCCAGTGAGATAGATACTACCTTCAGCAGCCTATCATAAGCGCTGTCGTGCGAGCAAGGCATTTTGGATTAATTTGTATTAAGCGTCCCACGCTAGAATGGAAGCGTCCGATGTTCGATCTCTTCCGGTCGTTTCTGCCACTGCACAATCCGATCGGCTTCGGCGCGAGCGATTTCATCGAGCTGGAACTGGTGGCCCTGCTCGTTTTGCTGATCGCGGCGCACGCGGGCTTGGCCGGATGGGCGCGCAGGCTGGCGGCGCGCACCGGATGGTCGATGCTGTGGCTCGCGCTCCTGCCCCTTGCGCTGCGGCTGGCAATGCTCGCGCAGAGTCCCGTGCCCACGCCGAGCGGCTCCGACGACTTTGCGCATCTGCTGGTGGCCGATACCTTGCGCCACTTCCGGCTGGCCAATGCGCCACATCCGATGCACCGGTTTTTAGAAACCATTTTCGTCTTGCAGAAACCAAGCTACAGCTCGATCTTTCCCCTCGGGCAAGGCATGGCGCTAGCGCTCGGGAGCCTGATTTTCGGCCATCCCTGGGCCGGGGTGGCGCTTTCGGTAGCGGCGCTTTGCGCGCTGTGCTACTGGATGCTGCGCGCTTGGACCACGCCTGGTTGGGCGCTGGTAGGTGGATTGTTGGCCGTCATTCAGTTCGGACCGCTCCGCTATTGGATGAACACGTATTGGGGCGGCGCGGTGTCGGCGGTGGCGGGTTGTCTGGTGTTTGGATCCCTGCCGCGGCTGCGCGCCGCCGGCCGCACGCGAGATGCGGTCTTGCTGGGCCTGGGAATCGGCATCCAGTTGCTCGCGCGACCCTTCGAATGCGTTCTGCCGATGGTGGGCGCGATACTGTACTTCTTGCCGGCTCTGCGCGGGCCGAAAGACTGGCGCAGCCTGGCGCGGGCGATGGCGGCGGTGACTCTTACTGTCTTGCCGGCGGCCGGACTGACTCTCCTTCACAACCGACAAGTCACTGGCGGTTGGACGACGCTTCCTTATATGCTCAGCCAGTATCGGTATGGCGTGCCGGCGGCGTTCACCGTCCAGCCCAACCCCGTGCCCCATGAAGAACTCACTCCCAATCAGCAGCTCGACTATGAGGAGCAAGCCGCCACGCACGGCCCGAAGACGGACACTGCCCGCGGCTATGTGGAGCGACTGGCCGCCCGCGCGCGGTTCTACCGCTTCTTTTTCCTGCCGCCGCTGTATCTGGCGCTGCTGTTCTTCTTGCCATCGCTGCGGGAGTGGCGATTCGCGTGGGTTGCGTTGGCGCTGGCGGCGTTCAGCCTGGGCACAAACTTCTACCCTTACTTCTATCCGCATTACATCGCGGCGGCCACATGCCTGTTCGTGCTGATGAGCGTGATCGGTCTCGAAAAGCTCAGCCGCCTGACTATCCACGGATGGGCGGCCGGTGCGGAAGCCGCTCAACTCCTCGTCTGCCTTTGCGCCGCGCAGTTTCTGTTCTGGTACGGCTTCCATCTGTTCGCGAATACGAACGCTTCGGTCGCCATGCTCCCATACGACGCCTGGGACTTCGTGAATCACGGCGACCCTGAAGGGCGCCTCGCCGTGCGCGACCGTCTCGCGCAGGCCCCCGGCAAGCAACTGGTGTTAGTGCGCTATTGGCCGCAACACCGGTTCCAGGAGTGGATTCAAAACGCCGCCGATATCGATCGGGCGCGCGTGGTCTGGGCGCTCGACCGCGGCCCCGCGGAAAACGAAACGCTGCGGCATTATTATCCGGATCGTACAGTTTGGTTATTGGAACCGGACGCGCATCCGCCGAAGCTCGCGCCCTACCAGCCGGAGCCGGAACCTACGCCGGCCTATACTCCGCCGCCGCATGGAGTGGACGCGCCGCGGGAGAAACCCGCCCCAATACAGCACGGCATCCAACTGCTGCCGGTACAATAGGAGCTCACCCGCCGCACTGGATTTGCGCGGCTGTCGAGCCGGCCCGGCGCACCATGGCCGGCCTGGCAATTTCACGCCGTTCAGTAACGCGGCACGTGCATGTTCCGCTCGGCCACGACTCCCAGCATGGCGGCTGCGGCCAGATTCGCGGATGCGAACAACGGTGTTAGCCCGGGAGTTTTGCGCAGGATAAGGTGCTGCGCGGCCAAGCCTCCACTCAACGCGCCGAGCTTGATCGCCAGCGAGCCATAACTGAAGCGCTGTCCGGCCCGCACCAGCGGATTGGCTTCATTCTTTCCCCATGAGGACGCCGCGTCGGCAGCGTCGGCGCCCACCAGCAACGCCTGGCTAACGCGCCAGACTGTGCGCCACCGCCACGGCCGGTCGGCGGCTGACGCGGTGGGGATAAGAAAGATCGACAAAACAAGAAATGCGATGGCCCGTTGCACAGTAACCTCGAAGTAGTAATCGACGGTTTGGGCAAACGGGGTTAGGTCCGCTCGTATTCGTATTCCGAGTCCGGCTTCCGCCTCCTGGCTTCTTGTTACGATACTCCCTATGCGAGGCCTCGCGCCCACCCCGTGATCCACACCATCGACTTTGTGGTGCGGCATGGCTACGCGCTGCTATTCTTCTGGATACTGGCCGAGCAAGGCGCTCTGCCACTGCCTTCCGCGCCTTTGCTGCTGGCTTGTGGAGCCCTCGCTAAAGACGGGCGCCTGAGCGCTCACTGGATCGTCCTCACCGGGCTGGCCGCGTGTCTGATCGCGGACAACGTTTGGTTCTTTCTGGGACGGCGGCGCGGCGCCAAGGTGTTGCGCTTCATCTGCCGGGTGGCGCTGGAGCCGGACTCCTGCGTGCGGCAGACCGAAACCGCCTACCAAAAATACGGCAGCCGTTCTCTGCTGGTGGCCAAGTTCGTGCCCGGACTGAACGCCGTTTCCGCGCCGCTGGCTGCTATATCCGGTCTGAGTTTCGGCAGATTCGTCCTGTTCGATACTTTCGGCGCGCTGATTTGGATCGTTTCCTACGCCGGCTTGGGCTACATCTTCAGCGACCAGCTCGACAAGGTCGGAGACTACGCGGCGCGCATGGGTTCCTGGGTCGCGGTGGTGGCCGTGGGACTGCTGGCCGCCTGGATCGGCTGGAAAATCCTGCAGCGAAAGCGCTTCCTCAAGAAACTGGCGGTGGCGCGCATTACGGCGACGGAGTTGCGGGCCATGCTGCAAGCCGGCGAAGAGGTCGTGGTAGTGGATGTGCGGACCGCTGTCGAAAGCCAGGCGGACACGGTGCCCGGCGCTTTGCGCATTCCGCTCGAAGACCTGGAGACGCGCCACGGCGACATTCCGCGCGACCGCGACATCATCCTATTCTGCAGTTGACCAAACGAAGCCTCCAGCGCCCGTGCGGCGCTGCTGTTGCAGAAGCGGGGAGTGGTGCGCGTGCGGCCGCTCTACGGCGGCGTGGATGCCTGGCGCGCGCTGCATTGGCCCGTGTGATAGAATTCGCATCGCGTGCAAAATAACTCTCTCCGCGCGGAACTGGCCGCCGAATTCCTGGGAACATTGATTCTGATCCTGCTGGGCAATGGCGTAGTCGCCATGGTGGTGCTCTTCGCCAAGGGCACACCCGGCGAGATCGTGCATGGCGGCTTCACCAACATCACCATCGGATGGGGGCTGGCCGTGACCATGGGCTGCTACGTGGCGGGGCGCATCTCCGGCGCGCATCTGAATCCGGCCGTGACCGTCGCATTCGCAATATTCCGTGACTTCTCCTGGCGGAAGGTGGCGCCGTATATCCTGGCGCAGGTGGCGGGTGCATTCCTGGCGTCGGCTCTGGTCTTTTGGAATTACTTGCCGGCCTTCCGCGCTGCCGATCCCAACCTCGATCACACCGCCGGCGTCTTCACCACCTTCCCCGCGTTTCCGGAGGTCCCCAGCGCCGGCCTGCTCGACCAGACTATTGGGACGGCGATCCTGCTGTTCATGGTGATGGCGCTGACCGACGCGCGCAATCAGCCGCCCGGCGCCAATCTGACACCGGTGCTGGTGGGCGCGGTGGTGGTCGCCATCGGCATGTCGTTCGGCGGCATGCACGGGTATGCCATCAACCCGGCCCGGGACTTCGGTCCGCGGCTGTTCACCGTGGTAGCGGGATTCAAGAACAACGGCCTTACCGACGGGAGCATGGTGTTTTGGGTGCCGATTGTGGGGCCGATTGTGGGGGGAATCCTGGGCGCGGCGGCTTACGATTGGGGCGTGCGGCGTTTCTTGCCGGAATAGCCCGCGAGCGGCGTTAGTTGGCTGGCTGATCCGGCGGGGGGAGGCGCTTTGCAAGCTCGTCGATGGCGCGCTGTTGAGCCGCCTGCGTGTTCGTTTCCAGGTTTTCCCGGTCCAGGCGGTTGGCCCAGCGGGTGAGCGAGGCAACCTCCATGGCGATGGCGCCAGTCGTTTCCGCGATGCGGTCCATGCGGTGTTCCAGGGCGTCCATGCGGCGGCCCAAGCCATCTAGGCGCACGCCCAGTTCTTTGCGGAGTTCTGAGAGATTGGTAACGAAGGAGACGGCAGCGGCTCCCAGCCGTTCGGCGAAATCCTGACGAATGGCTACTACCGCCGCCGTTAGATCCGCGTGGAACTCTTTCCGGAGCGCTGCGGAGAGGGTTTCGTTGTTGTTGGCGATTTCCTCCCGCACCACAGCGCGGGTTTCCTCGCGCACCACAGCGCGGGCTTCCTCGCGCACGACAGCGCGGATTTGATTGAGATCTTCCTGGGTCATGGGGGCTGGCGCCTGTCCACAGTGTCGCACACTTCCCGCGCACCCGTCTGCGGTATAATGGCAGTTTGCGCCCCCTCGCTCCCGGCTATACCTATGTTCCTTAGCATCAAAGAGATGGAATTGCGGAAGATTCGTTTCGACGAAACTTTCGCCCCCGGCGAGTTGGATTTTCAACAAGATGAAATCTGGCAGGCGGGTCCCCTGCACGTGCAGGGAACGGCCGAATTGCTGGCCAATACCGAAGGCGAAGTCCGCATCCAGGGCCGCCTGGAAGTACAGATGGAGGCGGAATGCGACCGCTGCCTGGGCCGCGCCCGATTTCCGCTCGATACCGGTTTCGATCTCTTCTACCGGCCGGCGTCTTTCATCGCGCGAGAAGAAGAGGTGGAAATCGACGAAGGTCAGGCTCAACTGGGCTTTTATCAGGGCGGCGGGATGGAATTGGAAGACATCTTACGCGAGCAGGTCCTGCTCGGGATGCCCATGCAGCGAGTCTGCCGCGAGGATTGCAAGGGGATCTGTCCCACGTGCGGCGGTAACCGCAATGAAACGCCGTGCGACTGCAAGGAAGACCCCGCCGGTGACCGGTGGGAGGCTTTCCAAGGTCTGAAAGATCTGAAAACATTTTGACCCCCCGGCAGTTACGGGGTAAACTCTTTGAGGTACTGAAATGCCGAATCCGAAACGACGCCACTCCGCCCGGCGCACCCAAACGCGCCGCGCGCACGATGCGCTGAAAACGCCCGGGATGTCCGAATGCCCGAACTGTCATGAGCCCAAGCTGCCGCACCGTGTGTGCCCGCATTGCGGACAATACAAGGGCCGCGAAGTAGTGGAAGTCGAGCAGGAGTAGCACCCTCCCAACATGGTCACCATTGCTGTCGACGCAATGGGCGGAGATAACGCCCCGAAAGCGGAAGTCGAGGGGGCCGTCGAGGCGGCCAGAACTCTGGATGTCAGGGTCATCCTGGTTGGGCGGCAGGAAGTTCTGCGGCGGGAGTTGCAGCGATTCGACGACTACCGCGGCTTGCCCATCGAGGTGGTCAACGCCACCCAACAGGTCACCATGGAGGATAGCGCGGCGCGCGCCGTGCGGGCCAAGCGCGACAGCTCCGTGCGCGTAGCCTCCCGCCTGGTGCGCGATGGGATCGCGCAGGGGTTCGTCTCGGCCGGCAATACCGGGGCCGTGATGGCCACCGCCAAGATGGTGCAGGGCGTGATCCACGGGGTCGACCGTCCGGCGCTGGCGGGCATTTTCCCGACACTGGTGGGCAAGCCCGTGGTGGTGATCGACGTGGGCGCCAACGTGGATTGTTCTCCGCGCATGTTGGCGCAGTTCGCCGTGATGGGCGAGATTTATTCCCGCGTGGTGCTGCACCAGCCGCGCCCCAAAGTGGGGTTGCTCTCGATCGGCGAGGAAGAGCATAAGGGCAACGACACCACGCGCAGTGCGACTCCCTTGCTCAAGAGCCTGCCCCTCGATTTCATGGGCAACGTGGAGGGCCGGGACATCTATACGGGCAAGAGCGACGTAATAGTATGTGACGGCTTTATCGGCAATGTGGCGCTCAAAGTCAGCGAAGGACTGGTGGACATGGTCAAGCAGATGTTGCAGGAATCGCTGAGCGCCACCATTACGCGGCAGATGGGAGCTTTGCTGGCGCGGGCCGCCTTCACCGATTTCAAGAAGCGCGTGGATTACTCCGAATATGGCGGGGCGCCGCTGCTGGGAGTGCGCGGCATCTGCATCATCTGCCACGGGCGGTCCAACGCGAATGCCATCAAGAACGCCATCCGCGTGGGTGCGGAGTTCTCCGGCGGCAAGGTCAACGAGCGCATCGAGGACGAGTTACGCCAATGGGCTGCCGAGCACGTCGCCTTCTAGGTTGCCGTATGTGGGGCAGGCTCGCAGCCTGCAGCGGCCTCGCAGGCCGCCTTGTGGCATCGCTTCTTTTCCTTCTTCCGGCGTTAGCCCAAGGCCCCAATAACGTCCAGTGGTCCCTCACCCTGGAACCCGCGTCCGCGGCTCCGGCGTCGAAAGTTCAAGCGCGTCTCGAAGGCCGGATCGATCCGGGCTGGCACGTCTATTCCATGAGCAGCGCGGGAGCCATCCCCACCACCATCAAGCTGGCCGCAAACGCCGTCGTGCAAAAGGCGCGGGTTTTTCAAGCGCCCCCCAAGAAAGCTTTCGATCCGAATTTCCAGCTTGACACCGAGACTTACGAAGGCTCCGCGGTTTTCCTGCTGGAGCTGCAACTGAAGCCGGACGCGGCCGCGGGCGCCTCCGAAATCTCCGCGGAAGTACGCTATCAGACTTGCAACGACAAGGTCTGCATTCCACCCCGGCGGCATACGGTTAGCGCCACATTGACCGTTGAACCAGCGGCGCATGGCGCCGCCCCACTCGCCGCTCCACTGATTCCCGCGGGATACGCGGAAGTGAGCGGGACGCCCAAGGCCAGCAAGACAGGCCCGGACACGCAAGGCCTGGGCGCGTTCCTACTGGTGGCCTTCGGCGTCGGCCTGGCGGCCATCTTCACACCGTGCGTCTTTCCCATGATCCCCATCACCATGTCGTTCTTTCTGAACCGGCAGGGGACGCGGCGCGAAAGTGTCTTTCACGCGGCCCTCTTCTGCCTGGGAATCGTGGTGCTTTTCTCTGGGCTGGGTCTGGCGACCACGGCCATCCTGGGCCCGTTCGGAGTGGTGCAACTCGGATCGAATCCCTGGGTCAACGGTTTCATTGCGCTGGTCTTTCTGGCGTTCGGGTTGAGCCTGCTGGGCGCGTTCGAGATCACCATCCCGTCGTCGGTGCTGACCAAGCTGGATCGCGGCTCGCAGAAGGGCGGCATCGCGGGGACCCTGCTGATGGGCCTGACGTTCGCGCTTTCCTCGTTCGCTTGCGTGGGACCGTTCATGGGGTCCCTGCTGGCGGCTTCGGTGGGCAGTGGCGGCGCGCGGCCCCTGCTCGGCATGCTGACGTTCGCCTCCGGGCTGGCGCTGCCTTTCTTCCTGCTGGCGCTATTTCCGTCGTATCTGAAGCGGTTGCCCAAGAGCGGCGGATGGTTGGCGCGCGTGAAAGTGGTGATGGGATTTATCGTGCTGGCCGCCATGGTGAAGTATCTGGCCAGCGTGGACCAGGTGTTGCAATGGAACGTCATCACGCGCGAGCGATTCCTGGCGGCGTGGATCGTGTTGTTCGCGATGGCCGGCTTGTATCTGCTGGGCTTCCTGCGCCTGGAAGGCGTGGCCAAAGATGAGCCCGTGGGACTCGGACGACTGCTGACCGGGATGGTGTTCCTGATCTTCGCCATTAGCCTGGTGCCGGGGATGTCCGGCGCCAAGCTGGGTGAGTTGGACGCGTACGTTCCGGTGGCTTCTGGCGGTGCCGGCGGCGGGGCGGCGGGCGAGGGCGGGCTGGTGTTTCTGAAGAACCAGTATCGCGAAGCACTCGACCAGGCGCGGCGCGAAGGCAAGCTGGTATTCGTCACCTTTACCGGCTATGCCTGCACCAATTGCCATTGGATGAAGGCCAACATGTTCACGCGGCCGGAGATCGCGGGCGCACTGAAAAACTTCGTGCTGGTGGATCTTTACACGGACGGCACCGACGCCGCGTCGGAGCAGAACCAACACTTGGAGCTGAGCAAGTTCCAGTCGATTTCCATTCCGTATTACGCGATTATGGATGCCGACGGAAACGCCGTTGCTACGTATCTGGGGGTGACCCGGGACACCGGCGAGTACCTGGCCTTCCTGCAAAAAGGTGGGGCGGGCTTGAGCCCGCGCGTGGCTTCAGCCCCGCCGCTCGACCATAACGATCTCTCAATCCTCCAAGCGACGACTCTCGACGGTGCCCCCATAGATACCGCCACCCTCCAAGGCAAAGTCGTCGTAATAGACTTCTGGGCCACCTACTGCGTGCCGTGCCTGAAAGAAATTCCGACCTTTGACCGCCTGCACGACCAGCTTGCCGGCCGTGGGCTAGTGGTGCTGGGCGTGTCGATGGACACCGACGGCGGCGCCCCGCTGGTGGAATCGTTCCTTAAGAAACACCCGATGAAATACCGCGTGGCGCTGGGCTCCGAAAAGATGACGGACCTTTTCCATGTGGACAAGTTGCCCACCACGGTGGTCTTCGATCGCCACGGTAAAACGCTGCAGCGCTTCGAAGGCTATACGCCGGCGGATGCGTTGGAGAGCGTGGTAAAGACGGCGCTGTAAGTCCAGGGAGCGCCGCGTCCCGATCGTCAATTCCCCACCACCCACGCCAGAGTGGCGCCAAAACGGACGAGTGGTCCGGTTTGTCCCACTCGATCCGGATTTTCCAACACATCCGCGCTCTGCTGGGAACCCTGCGCGAACTTCTGTGCTGCCTTCCGCAAGTCCTGACACCGGCGGACATCGACTACCGCAACGTGTTTCGCGTGATGATCATGCAGTTCATTTCATGGACGCCTGGGGATTCGATGTGCGTCGCGCGCCCGGACGCGCGGCGGATCATTCCATTCGATACGTACAATCTCTTTTATCGCGACGAGTTGGAGAACAGCGTGCTCGATCCGTCGCGGCGCGAGCGCGAGACGCGGGCCTGAGCGTGGATTTCGAACCTCCGGATCTCACGCAAGCGCCGCCTTACAGCGTCCGCCGCGGATGTCTGTTCGGGTGTCTTTGGCAGGGCTGGTTTTATCGTCGTGTCCGTAGTGGGCGCCGATAGAATTCGAAACGCCAAGCTGTGCGGCGTCGTGCTTGTGAGCTGGGGCGTAACGCAGTGGGCCGCGCTGATCCCTTTGATTCTACGGGAAAGGGCGAAGGGCGATCCCCGAACCGTCCAGGGCCTCATCGTCACTGGCTGCATCGGATTGCGGTTGAGTTCGGCCTGTGCCGCCATGGTCTTTCATTCACCTGTAAATAGCTGATAATACAGGCAGTTGCTTTGCAACTAAAATTAGACCGGCTGGTCCGTTATAATGGAATTGCGCCCTTCAGAGCCTTTCCGACCGGCGCCTTGGATTACAGCCATGACTCCCCCAAACAAATTTTGGCCTCTATATGACGACGAGGAGGTTGAGATTTACGACAACCCCTTCTGGGATCTCCCAGGCAGAACGCGCTTGCCGCGCAAAAACAAAGGGCGCAACTCCGAACGTGCTGCCGAGCCGTGCGCGTAAGGCAGCGATACCGGTCTATTGCTTCGGAAAATTCGGGTTGGCCTTCACTTCGTTCAACTGCGCCGTGTGACGCTGGCTGTGGGCCGATAGCAGCAGAATCCACTGATAGGCATCCAGGGTCTTAAGGACCGGATGCTCGCCGAAGTGGCCGCGCAAATCGTCCTGCGTGGTGCGCATGTAGGCGATGGTCGCTTCGCGGCTCTGCTTGAAGTGGTCGACGATCTCCTGCGGCGTGGCGAAACGATGCGTGGGACGAAGCACCTCGGGCGCCTGAAATTTCTGCGTGCGATTGACCACCGCCGTCAGGATGAAATCGTCCGTCACCGCCGATTTCTTGTCCGGCGCCGCGGGCGATTGCATGACCTGCTTGGTGACCATGCCGAAGATCACATCTTCACTGACCGCGATGTGCTCGGCGCACTCGGCCACCGACCAGGTCTTCTCGTCGGGCTTGAAGTTCCATTGCGCCGGCGAGAGGCCGGCCACCGAATCGAGGAACTGTTGGCGGCTGGCGGTCAGCTCGGCGATGGCGCGGTCGCGCTCGGCTTGCGTAAGGGTCGCCGCGAACAGCGGTGCGGCAAGTACGGCGGCGGTCAGAAGATAGATCGAGTTTTTCATTTTGTTCATGCCTTTACCGGCTTATTTACCACCTTCTGGTTCTTGTCGTCCCAATATAGGACGCGGCCCTCGCGGTAAGATTGCACCGCCATGGAGATCGTGACTTGCGCGCGGAAGGCGGTGTCCACGTCCAGCGTGGGCTTCTCGCGGGAGCGGATGCAATCGAGGAAGTTGGTGATGTGCACCACCATCTCGTTCTTCGATTCGATCGGAATCTTGGTTTCCACGTCGTCGCCGAACTTGGCCTTGTAGGCGTCGTCCATCACGCGGCGCTCGGGTAACAGGGTGATGTGGTCGGTTTTGCCCTCGAACATGCCGTGGTCCACCATGATGATGGTGCCCTGGTGGCCGCGGATCAGGCCGGGAATGTGTTTGGAGTTGGCCATGGTGGAACTGAGCACCAGGGAGTGGCCCTGCGGGAATTCCGCCATCAAATGGAAGGTGTCCGGCACCTCGCGCTCGTCTTTGAAGATATAGATGCCGCCGCTGGCCGATACTTTCGTCGGGAATTGCGGCTCGGACCAGCAGATGTTCAACGGCGCCACCACGTGGAAGAAGAGGTCCGTGGCGATGCCGCCCGAGTAATCCCAATACTTGCGGAAACGGAAGAACCGGTCCGCGTCGAACGCGCGCTTGGGGGCTTTGCCCAGCCACATCTTCCAGTCGATGTAGTTCTCGTCCTTGCCATCCGGGCCGGCGCCTGCGTCGATGTCCCAATTCCATTCGCCGTCCTTGGAGTTGCGGTGATAGGAACCCTGGCTCATGATCATCTTGCCGATGGCGCCGTCGGCGATGTATTTCTTGGCCACATGCCATTGCAAAGCCGAGGTAGTCTGCGAGCCGACCTGCAGCACCCGCTTGGTCTCCTTCACGGTTTGGGAAAGGTGCCGCGCCTCTTCGATGGTGTGGCACATGGGCTTTTCGAGATACACGTCCTTGCCATGGTCGAGGGCTTCGAGCGCGATGGGGGCATGCCAGTGATCGGGCGTGGCCACCACGACGGCATCGATGTCGGCGCGATTGATGATTTCGTGGTAGTCGAGATAGCCGTCGCACTGGAACTTTTCGACGGCCTTGCGTTTGCGTTTCTCGTAGACGTCGGCTACGGCGACCACCTTGCAGGCGTTGGTCTTCTCCCCGATGGAGGCGTACTGGCCGGCCAGGTAGAAGCCGCGCCCGCCGACGCCGATGATGCCGACGTTGATGCGGTCGTTGGCGCCGATCACCCGGCCGGCGCCTGCGGCGGCGCGGGCGGGCTTGGCGAATAATTCCTTGGCGGCTCCGAGCGCGCCGGCTGCGGCCGCGGTCTTGGCCATGAAATCTCTGCGATTGAAGGAGCCTTCGTTGTCGGGCATGGACACACCTCTCTGGGTTGCTTAAGGATCAGTGTACCCGAAATCGCCACTCGTAGGGCAGCGCCATGCGGTGAGAATCTTCAGCCAGCGCACAGGAGTAGGGTGCGGGTTTGCGGTGGAATGCGATGAGGAAGCCGGTGAAGCATGACCCGCCGCTGCACCAATGCCGCTCATGATCGTTTTTTCCTCCCGACTGCCGAGGCGGCATCTTATGAATGATAACGTCCTTTGTCATTCATCGCCTCAGGAAGGGAAGGGAATGTTCCTGGTTTTCCGGCGCGCGGGGTGACCTCCAGCCGGACCATTCCCACAAGGATCAATCCCTCAAGTCGACGGCCCGCCGAACCGGCCTCAAGCGCTGAAAGGAAGTTCGAGAGAGATCGATTGATACGGCACCTCCGGCCGGACCCGACCGCGCGCCCCACGATGAAGCCGCACGAAGCCATAATGCTCCATCGTTTTCAACGTCCGGGACAGGTTGGAGGCCTTGCGGCCGGTGCGTCCTGCCAGTTCCTGAAGTGAAACCGGGTGTGTGGCCGCAATCGTCGCGAGCAGCGCGCGGTTCTTGTTCGACAAAACCTTGGCAAAACTCTCCGTCGAGGTAAACCACACTTTTGGATCCCCCGGCTTCGGCTTGAGCTTGCCCCGCGCGATCGCCATCGTTCGCGCCTGCATGTCCTCGTAGGAGGCAATTCCGATCTTGAGGGTTTTCATGGCATTATTCCTTTCTCGCGGAGGACCGCGTCAACCGCCGACCAGAAGTCGGCGAGTAGAGTCGCCGCGTCTTTGTATTCGTATGGGCGCACCGTCTTCAGCCGGTGTTTGTGGTCAAGCGTCGAGCCCGGCTTTCCGCCTGGACCCGACCGGCTCCTCACCGGGTGCGCGTTGTCGAACCCCATCAAGCGTTCACTATCGGGACCATGCAGCGTCAGCGAGTAGTCGAGGCCATGCGGCTTCGCCCCGCTTGCCGGAACGAGCCGGACAGCGAACCGCAACCCAGTGCCTGGTTTCCGGGTCGATGACCAACACCTGCCCGTCCAGTTCGAGCAGGGCGTCCATGGACGGATCGCGCTCCATGCGTTATCATTATCACACACTGATAAGGAAGCCGTTAAAAAGACAAGCTTCCCTTGTCGAGACGCTGTGGCGATCACGAAACGACGCTACATCACAGGCGAGCACTCAGCGCGTACCAGCCGCGCCCTCCGCCCCCAGCTTACTCAAAATCCGATCGTGAATCCAGTGCGCGTCGAACCATTCCACCGGATTCACCTGCACGCCGTCCACTTGCATGCTGAAGTGCACATGGTCGCCGCCGGCGAGGCCCGTCGAGCCGCTATGGCCCATGGACTGACCCTTCTTCAGCATGTCGCCCACCTTCACGTCGATCCGGCTCAGATGTCCGTAAATGGATTGCAGGCCGTAGCCATGGTCGAGCACAATGCAGTTTCCATAAATGCCCAGGTCCGACGCCCACACTACGCGTCCGTCGTTCGCCGCCAGCACCGGCACGTGCGCGGTGACCGCGAGATCGAACCCGAGGTGCACCTGCCGGTCCACTTTCTTGCCCTTGTAGACGTAGCTGCGCACGTCGGCGAAATGCGCCTCCACTTGCGAATTGGCAAGCTGCGCGAACGGGCCATTCCACAAGGCGCGCTCTTCGGTCTTCAGCCGCAGATCCGCGAGCGCCTGATTGTTCTGCTTGCGCAGGTCGCGGTTGATGTGCAGGAAGCGCTCCAGCAGGTCGCCCTTCCCGCCCGGATCGATCTGGTTCACCACCTTGTCCAAAAACGCGTCCGTGATTTCCAGGTCGCGCGTGCGGAACGGCTTGGGGAAGATCTTGAACCAGAACCGGCCGGTAACCTCCGTGCCCGCCGCGTTGCGCGCGTAGACATGCGGCACGGTATCCACCGGCAAATCCCAAGCAAAAGCAAACGGCGAGAAGCGCTCGTTCTTCGGCCGGCCCGGCATGGGAAAGCTGCGGAAGGTGTAAGGCCCCACCTTCACGCCCGCCTCGCTCCAGTCGCCCGAGACGGTGAACGTCACCAGTTCGCTGCCGCCCTGGTTGATATAGTGCTGCGCTTCATCCAGAGCGAGGCGCGGCGGTTCCAGCACTACGTCCAGGTCGAAGCTGGCGCTGATCGTACGGCCCAGGAAATCGTTCGACTGCGCTTCCACGATCAACGTGGCTTTCCCCGCACGCAGGGCCGGAGCCTGCTGCTTGCCTGCCGGAAAACCGACCGCGCGCGGCGCCTCGCGATGCCGCATGAAGAGCAGCCTGCGCGCGGAATTATGTTGGTCGTACACCGTGTACCGCGCGCCGTTCTGCTCCAGCACCGCGGTGAACCGGCGCAGCCCGTACGCGGCGGTCACGTCCACCTTCACGGGCGTGCTGGCCCCGATGACCTTTACCGGCGGGTCCATCGTGATCGCGGGCGTGGCGGAGAGCGCCGCCAGCACCACGATCGCCGCAACCAACAACGCAACTACAATCGCAATGACGATTTTCACTTTTTGGTCCAGGAATCAATCCAATCGATAAATGTTTTATACCAAAGCAGGCTGTTTTGCGGCTTCAACACCCAATGCCCCTCGTCGGGAAACAGCAGCAGCTTGGAAGGCACCTTCTGCAGTTGCAGCGCCGTGAACAGTTGCAGAGCCTGGCCCACGGGCACGCGATAGTCCAACTCGCCGTGGATCACCAGCGTGGGAGTATGAAACTCCTTCACGAACAAGCTGGGCGACCAGCGGCCATACGTCTCGGGGTTGTCCCACGGCGCGCCGCCGAATTCCCAAAGCGGGAACCACAGCTCTTCCGTCTCGCCGAATTCGCTGCGCAGATCGTATACGCCGTCGTGCGTCACCAGCGCCTTGAAGCGCTGCGTGTGGCCGAGGATCCAATCGATCATGTAGCCGCCATACGAGCCGCCGGCGGCGGCCATGCGGCTGCCATCCGCGTAGGGCATGCTGGTCACTACGTGATCGGCCACTGCCATGATATCCTCGAACGCGCGGCCGCCCCAATCGCCATTGATCTCGTCGATGAACTTCTGGCCGTATCCCGTGGACCCGCGCGGATTCGGCATCACCACCAGGTATCCCGCCGCGGCAAACACCTGCGCGTTCCAGCGATAGGTCCAACTATGTCCCCACGCGCCTTGTGGCCCGCCATGAATCAGCATCAGCACCGGATACTTGCGGTCCTCCTGGAAGCCGTAAGGCTTCACTACGAAGCTCTGCACGCGCGCGCCCTCCGCGCCATCCACCCAGAACTCCTCCAGCGGCATCATTTCGTGTGAACTGAGCACGGCATCGTTGATGTGCGTCAACGCCACCGCCGCGCCGCCCGTGGAGGACGCGCGGTAAATCCCAGCCGGCTGCGTGCCGCTCTGCTGCGTGTAGATCAGGATCTTGCCGTCCGGCGTGAACTGCATGTCGTCGAGGTGGTTGTCGCCGCTAACCGCTATGCGCGCCTCGCCGCCCTTCACGGATTTGAACTGGATGGACTGGCGGCCGCGATCCTCCGCCGTGAAGAACAAGGTAGTGGAATCCGGCGACCAGGCAAAACTCTCGACCCAGCGGTCCATGTTCTCCGTCAAATCGGCGAACTTGCCCGTGGCCCGCTCCAGCACAAACAACCGCCAGCGGTCGCTTTCATAGCCGGGCCGGACCTGCGCGCGCCAAGCCAGATACTTGCCGTCGGGAGAGTACCGCGGCGCGTTGTCGGCGCCGGGATTATTCGTGATCTTGCGCGCTGGGCCTCCGCCGATCGATACCGCATAGAGATCCGCATTGGTGCTGATGGCGGGCACCGGATCGGCGTTAGCCGCGTAACTGATTTCGGCGCCGTCGGGCGAGATCGCGTAATCGTCGCCTCCGCCCAGCGAGAAGGGCGGCACGTCCAGCGCTCCGGGCGTCAGGTCTTTAGGGTCCCCGCCCGCTACCGGGACCACCAGCAGATGGCTGCGCCGCGCGCCCTGCCAGTGGTTCCAATGCCTGTACAGCAGGCTGCTGTAGATGCGCGCCTTTACCTTGCCGTTCTTCTCGTCGTCCAAGGCTTTCTTGTTGCAGGCGTCGTTCGCGCCGCAGCCGGGGTAGACGTCGCTCGTGAAAACCAGGTTCTTCCCGTCGGGCGAGAACAGCACCCCACCCGCTTCGGTCGCCAGATTCGTCACCTGTTTCGGGTTCGCGCCGTCCGCGTCCATCATCCAGATCTGCGACGATCCCGCGCGGTCGGAAATAAACGCGATGCGCCTGGAATCGGGCGACCAGCGGGGCCGTTCGTTATCCTGCCCGGCCTGCGTGATCTGCCGCGCCGCACCGCCCGCGACGGGCGTCGCGTAAATCTGCGCGATTTTCTTGTTGTTGGGGAGGTCGATGGTCTGCACCTGGAAGGCCACGGTCCGGCCGTCGGGAGAAACCTGGGGATCGCCGATGCGCGCTAATTCGAGCAGCGCGGGCGCGTCGAAAGGAGGCTTCTGCGCGAACAGGCCGGCGGCCGCGAGAAGGGCGAGAGAGGCTCGATGCATAACCGAATTGTAGCGCCAGAGGGCGGCGGGACAATCCGGACCGTTTCGGGATCAGCTCTTTTCCTCGAGGCGGCGGATACGTTCCTCCATCCGCCGCAACCGTTCGTCGCGTTCCGCCCACAGTTTATCCGCGCTCTCACTCCACTCAATCAGCCGCGTGGTCGCGCGCGCGCCGCCCTGGAGCAGCCCGCCGTGGCGCTCTAAGCGGGCGTCTTGCCTGTCGAACCGGGCCTTCAGGTCCCCGTAAGTCTGATCGATGTGTGCCTCGAGCCGGGCAGCCACCTGCTGGATCAGATGAGCAGTCGCGTCGAAGCGTCGATTCATCTCATCTTGAGTCGCGTCGAAGCGCCGATTCATCTCATGTTGAGTCGCGTCAGAGCGCCGAGTGATCTCCTCGTCGGTCATGCAACTAGTTTCCCACAGTCGGCGGCGAATCGTACCCTACAGTCACGCGCAGAGTTTTCCTTAGGGCGATCGGGATATGCCTGCTCTACCGGCTCGGTAACACTCGCGTTGATTGCGCACGTTTACTGAGCCGCGACCGTTAGGGAGCGGTTTCTATCGGTCAGGGTCCCCAAAGCGGTTGAGCACCCTCTGAGCGTCGAGGTGAACCGGGGGGAGCGCCGCATGTTAGCATGGTTTTATCCCACCGGATTCGCGCTGACTCGGACCGCCCTCCGGACCGCGCGGCTAACGACACTTATGGAAACGGAACTCGACTTTCTCGGCGGCTTACGGCGTACTCACACCTGCGGGCAGTTGCGCGCAGCGGATGCCGGATCGCGCGCCCTGTTGATGGGCTGGGTCCACCGCCATCGCGATCTCGGCGGCGTGATCTTCATCCATCTGCGCGACCGCGACGGCGTCACGCAGATCGCCATTCGGGCCGACGCGGACGAAGCCGCGCACCGTAGGGCCGAGCAAGTTCGTCCGGAATACGTGATCGCCGTGGAAGGCACGGTGGCGATGCGCAGCGCCGACACCGTCAATCCGAATCTGGAAACCGGCGAAGTCGAACTTTTCGCGGAAAGAATCTGGATCTTCAACGAATCCCGCACGCCTCCCTTCCCCATGGAAGAGACGGTGGACGTGGCCGAAGAGGTGCGGCTGAAATACCGGTACGTCGACTTACGCCGCCCCCACATGCAGCGTAATATCATCCTGCGCTCGAAGATTTCTTTCGCCGTGCGCGAGTGCCTCAATGGGCAGGGCTTCCTCGAAATCGAGACGCCTTTCATGACCCGCTCCACGCCCGAAGGCGCGCGCGATTACCTGGTGCCCAGCCGCGTGCAGCCGGGCAGTTTTTACGCGCTGCCGCAATCGCCGCAAATCTTTAAGCAACTGCTGATGGTGTCCGGGTTCGACAAGTATTTCCAAATCGTGCGCTGCTTCCGCGACGAAGACCTGCGCGCCGACCGCCAGCCGGAGTTTACGCAGATCGACCTGGAGATGTCCTTTCCGCAAGAGGAGCGCATCTTCGAGGTAATCGAGCCGCTGGTCGAGCGCGTGTGCCAGGTGGCTGGGTTCCACGTGGATTTCCCGTTCCCGCGGCTGACTTATGCGGAAGCCATGCGCAGTTACGGCAGCGATAAGCCCGACCGCCGTATTCCGCCCATGCATCCCGTGGAACATCTGTTCCCGGAAGGCAGCCTCAGCGCGCCCGGTCTGCCACTGGTGGCCATCCACATTCCCGCGACAGGCGCGCTCAGCCGGCGCGAGCGCGACGAGTTGAAAGCCTACGGCGTCGAGCGCGGTCTGCGCGTCTACGACGATCCCAAGCGCGTGGAACGGGATCACGCCGAGGCCATGGCGCGCGTGCGCGAATTGACCGGCGCGGGTGAAGACGATCTGCTGATGCTGGCCTGCTGGGCCGGCGAGCCGAAGGGCCATCGCCCGGAGGAGACCGTGTTCCAGGCATGCGGGCAATTGCGCCTGTTCGCGGCGCAGAAATACAACGATCGCCACAAGCTGCTCGACCCCAAACGCTTCGAATTTCTCTGGGTGCTCGATTTCCCCATGTTCGAGTGGGATGCCGACGAGCAACGCTGGAACGCGGCGCACCATCCATTCACTTCGGTGCACGACGAGGATCTCGAGAAGCTCACCAGCGATCCGGCCCGCTGCCGCGCCAAGTCGTACGACCTGGTGCTGAACGGCACGGAACTGGGATCCGGCTCGATCCGTATTCATCGCCGCGACGTGCAGTCGAAGGTGTTCGCGGCGCTGGGCTTTAGCGAAGAGGAAGCCCGCCGGCGATTCGGTTTTCTATTGGAAGCCCTGGAATACGGGGCGCCGCCGCACGGCGGTATCGCGCTCGGCCTGGACCGGCTGGTGATGATCCTGGCGGGCGAGACCTCCATCCGCGACGTAATCCCGTTCCCGAAGACCGCGCGCGCCACGGACCTGATGTGCGACGCTCCGGCTCCGGTGGCCGAGGGGGCCTTGAAGGATTTGGGGATCGCCATCCGGCGGCCGCAATGACCCGCAAAGAACAAATCGAGCAGCGCCGCCGGCAATGGGAGACCTTCAATCGGTGGGAGGAGCAGCAGCAGCCGCTCGAAAGAGACCCCGGCCAAATCCTGGCCGATCTGGGGCTATCTTGGGCTGGATTCCGGAAGCGGACCGTCTTCACGATCCCGACCCGGCGAAGCGCGGTGTCCAGGCTTTGCTGGCAGCCTGTGCCGTCTTGAAGCGCCGGCCATGACCGAACTGGAATCGTCTGTTGCGGAAGTGGCGTCCATCCTGGAAGAACTGTCGGTTTTCCTACATGCTAATAGGCGGGCTCGCCGTGGCGGCTTGGGGCGAGCCGCGCGCCACCTTGGATGTGGACGTGAGCGTCTGGGTTGAGCCGCCAAATCTCGCGGCCACCGTGCAGGCTCTGTGTTCACGGCTGCAGGCCTTGCCGGCAAACCCGCTGAAGTTTGCCGAAGAGACGCGAGTGCTACCGATGTTGTCGTCTGTCGGCATCCGGCTTGATCTGCTCTTCGCGGCGTTGCCTGCGGAGCGCGACCTGATCGCCAGGGCCCAGCCGAAGTGGCTGGGCGGCAGGGCGGTCAACGTCGCCGCCGTCGAAGACCTGATCTTGGATGAAGCCGATCTCCGAAAGGCATAAAGATGTGGACGATGCCCGGCGCCTCATCCGCCGATTTCGGCACAGCCTCGACCGCGCTTACCTGGAGCCCAGACTGCGGGAATTATCCGAGGCGTTTGCGCGGCAGGACATCTTGGAGATATTCCGGCGGGAGGCGGAACGCCGGTAGTCTAGCGCGGCTTCCGCGCCAGGAAGCCCACATGCGCCGCGGCAAATCGAAACCGCCCGTACCCACCGAGTAACCGCGCCACAAAACCCGCGCGCCTAAGCTCGGCGAGTAACTCGGCGCCTGCGTACAAATGCAAGCGATGCGTCTCTTCGCTGCGCCGGTAAAGCTTCCCCACGCGCCGGAAGCCGACAATCCGCCGGGTCAGCGTCTTCCGTCCGCGGTCCTCGCGCACTTCCAGAAGTATCGCCCAGTCGGGCCCTTCCAGGAATCTCCGCGGGGGCGCGCCGCCAGCCACGCCGGGTTCCACGATATCGAAAATGAATACGCCGCCAGGGCGCAAGGCGCGATATACGCGGCGGAAGAACTCCGCCAGTCCTTTCTTGCCTCTCTTCCGGTCGAATGCATAGTTCACGCATTCACCGATCGAAGTCACGGCGTCGCACGCGGGCAGGGCGGCGCTCAGAAACGATCCGACCTGGAACTTTGCAGCCGGCGCCTGCTGGCGGGCCAGGCGAATCATGTCAACGGATATATCGATTCCGAGCGCCTGATAACCGCGCTCGCTCAGTTCTCGCGCCCACACGCCGCTGCCGCAGCCGGCGTCCACCACCACCCCACCCCCGGCGCCGCCAATGACGCGGTTCTGGCGCAGCAGACGCAGCAGTCCGGGCGCGGCCTTCCTGATGAAACCGGTGAAACCAGTGTCGTGAATGTAGGCCAAGTCGCGATCGTACGCCGTCATGAATTACTTGCTGGAGAATTCCCGATCGATCTTGGCGGCCAGGATGAAATCGCTCTCCGTCAGGCCGTCGATCTTGTGCGTGTATGTCTTTACGTCCACGCGCCCCCAAGTAAGCCAAAGGTCCGGGTGGTGCCCCTCGGCCTCGGCCACCGCGCCCGCGCGATTCACGAACGCCAGGGCGGTCTTGAAGTCGGGGAATACGAATGTTCTTGTGAGGTGATGCTCGCCAATCACCTTCCAATCCGGCAACTGGACGGATAACTTCTCTAACTCGTCGCCGCGCAACGGAGGCACGCCTCCTTTACAAGGAATACAGTGTTTTTCTGTCAGACCGACTTCGGATTCACCCATATATCTCCTTCTCCTAAAGTCACGATTCATGCGACGGCGCGGGACGAAACGGATCGACCGCACTTACACCGAGGCGGTCGAAGCCGCGTGTATTCCGGGTGGCGACCGTCAGGCCGTGGATGGGGCCGTGGCGGCGGTCGTCCCGTCTTCCAATCGATCGCCGGACGGCCCGGACATGAGGCGCCCCCATTCCAGAAGGCTCAACTTTGGAGGGGTTTTGCTGAAACTCCACCGGCGCCCGCCGCCGAAGCTTCCCGCGCGGGGGAATGGAGAGCAGCCGCCGCCATTCTTCAATGCAAACCAGTACAGCGGTTTCGATGCCCCGGCGTGTCGCGATTTGTGGGCCTTTCTCGACCGAAGCGGCCAACAGTTCGCTGAAACGGGTTTTGGCGTTCTGTACGGGCCACAGGGACATAGGCGCCTCCTCCACCTTCACCGTACAGCCTAGTCGTCTGACTAGTCAACAGGTTTCCACCTACCCTGCATGGTCCGGCAGGGCCGCTCCGGCATGCCTGGCTGCCCGCTGCGGACGCCCGATGCCGCAGTAGTCGAATCCCGCCTGCCGCGCGGCTTCCGGATCGAACAAGTTGCGGCCGTCCACCAGGATGGCGCGCGCCATGCGCTTGGCCAGCCCGCGCAAATCCAGCTCCGCGAACTGTTTCCACTCCGTCACCAGCACCAGCGCGTCGGCATCCTGGGCGGCGTCCTCCGGCGATTCGCAGTATTGAATGCGCAGCGCCGGGTGGCCGTCGCGGCACGCCTGCATGGCGATCGGGTCGTACGCCTTCACGCGCGCGCCCATCTGCACCAGCCGCTCGGCAATCTGCAAGCTGGGCGCATCGCGCAGATCGTCGGTCTCCGGCTTGAACGCCAGGCCCAGCAGCGCGATGGTTCGGCCCTTGAGGATAAACAGCTTCTCCTGCAGCTTCTGAATCGCCAGTTGGCGCTGTGCCCGGTTCACCTCCATGGCGGCTTCCAGCAAGCGGCTCTGGTAGCCGTATTCGCGCGCGGTGTGCAGCAGCGATTGGATATCCTTGCCGAAACAACTGCCGCCCCAACCCAAGCCGGGATTCAGGAAGCGCGCTCCGATGCGGGCGTCCAGGCCGATGCCCGCCATCACTTCGGGAGCCTCGGCGCCCACCCGCTCGCAGATATTGGCCACTTCATTGGCGAAGCCGATCTTCACCGCCAGGAACGCGTTGGCGGCGTATTTGATCATCTCGGCGCTGGTCAGTGTGGTGGTCACCACGGGCACTTGCGACACGGCGGCCGGGCGCGGCAGGAAGGCCGGCGCGGGAAAGCTCTGCGCGATCAGCGGTTGATACAACTCCCGCAGCACCTGCACCGCGCAGTCTTCCTCCGCGCCCAGCACGATGCGATCCGGATACAGTGAATCGGCGATGGCGCTGCCTTCCCGCAGGAACTCCGGGTTGCTGGCCACGCCGAAGCGGATGCGCCGTGAATCGTCCGGATGCGCTTCCCGAATACCTTCGCGCACCAGCGTCTCCACCAGGTTGCCGCTGCCCACCGGAACCGTGGATTTGTTCACCACCACGCGGAACTTCCGATCGTCCATGGCCGCCCCGATGCTGCGCGCGGCCGCCTCCAGGTAGCAGAGATTGGCTTCACCGGTTTCGAGCGGCGGTGTCCCCACGGCAATGAAAATTACGTCGCTCTCCGCGGCCGGCGCGGTCAGTTCAGTGCTGAAATCTATACCGCCGCGCGCGGCCGCCAGCCGCAATAAATCCTCCAGGCAAGGCTCGTAGATGGGCATTTCGCCGCGGCGCAGCTTCTCGATCTTGTGCGCATCGGTGTCCACGCACGTCACCCGATGCCCGCAGTAGGCCAGGCAAGCGCCCGTTACCGTGCCTACATAACCTGTTCCAATGACCGTAACCCGCATGTGATCGCGACCGGTACCCGCAGCTTGATTATCGAGCTTATCACGCTCAGTTTACAAGTCGGGGAACTCCGTTCGGATACAATGGATAGCATTGCCCGCATGCAGACGATTCTGGTAATCGACGACGACGAGAGCTTGCGCGACACCATCGGCGTGATGCTGGAGCAGGAGGGCTTCCGCGCGGTGCTGGTGGCGGACGGCCGCGCGGGCTACGAGAAATCCCTGCTGCTCAAGCCGGACCTGATCCTGGTGGATCTACGCCTGCCCGGGATGAACGGCGTGGAAATCTGCAAACAACTGCGCGCCGCCCAAGTCGTGACGCCCATCATCGTGCTGAGCGCCTTGGGCGATGAGATCGACAAGGTACTGCTGCTGGAGATCGGCGCCGACGACTACCTGGTGAAGCCCTTCGGCACGCGCGAACTGCTGGCGCGTATCCGCGCGGTGCTGCGGCGGACGTCGCCAGAGGCGCGCAAGGTGGTGCATTTCAGCGAAGTCGAGGTGGACTTAGAAAGACGCGTGGTCACCCGCCGCGGCGAAGAGCTGAAATTGACTCCCGCCGAATACAACCTGCTCACGTACTTCCTGCAAAACCCCGACCGGCCGTTGACGCGCGACATGATTCTGAATTCGGTTTGGGGCTACGAGTTTTTCCCCAACACCCGTACGGTGGACGCGCACGTCGTCAAGCTGCGGCAGAAACTGGAGCCGGAGCCCAATGTGCCGCGGCATTTCTTGACGGTGCACGGGGTAGGCTACCGGTTCTTGCCGTAGTGCGGCAGGACTCCGGCGCGGACGGCTGGGGGGTCACCAACGCGGAAACCCAAAGCCTTGGGGGGCGGGATTGATCCCGCGCGGGGCTTTAGCCCCGCACCTCAAATCGACAGGTTGGCGAGTCGGTTTCCGGAGACTCCTGCGGGGCGACTTGAAAGGTGCCGATGGGCGGCTTCGCTCGCCTTGGCGAGGTGCGGGGCTAAAGCCCCGCGCGGGATCAATCCCGCCCCCCAAGGCTTTGGGTTTCTGCCCCTGGGGTGTCAACGTCGGCGACCAATTTGGGAGGATGGCGGGCGCAATCCATTCGGGCTGTTTTCATCATTAGGAGGTCTAGGCTCCGTGACGGTCAGGGCCAAATCTTGGGAATTCGATCGGAAAGTGTGTCTGGTATCGCCAAGGCATTGAAACTAAATGTCATTTTTGTCAAGGACAAGCTTGAGAGCGGGAGTGGCCTATCGAAATGAAGTGATTTTAATTACACCTTAAGAGCCGGTTCATCTGCCACCGTTTATGATACGTTGCAGACGAGGCAGATTCGTCGAATCAAAAGGAGACACCCTAAAATGAAGAAGTTAATGAGCCTGATGTTGGGCCTGTCCATCGCGCTGGGCTCTTTCGCCATGTTCGCCCAGAATTCCACCGATACCAGCAAGAGCACCACCAAGAAGAAGGCGACCAAGAAGCCGAAGAAGAGCACGAAAGACACCACCAAAACGAGCTAACTCCGTCTTTCATGACTGGGAACGCCGCGTAGAGGCTCGATCGTTCGAGAAACCTACGCGGCCCTCCAGTTGTTTGTTCCACTCCCTCCTGCACGCTCCCCGGCCGGTTCCTGGCCGAATCCCCTTACAAGTTGACTCGCGGTGAGGATTCCTCTAATCTCTAGTTGAATAGAGGAGATTGTTCACATCGAGCCCCATGACCATTTCCGTGAAAGGTGAATATGCGCTGCAAGCCCTGTTCGATCTGGCGTCACAACCGCCCGGCGCACCCGTGAAAATCGGCGAGATTGCCAAGCGGCAGAAGATTCCGCAGAAATTTCTGGAGCTGATCCTGGCGGGTCTGAAGCAAGGCGGCTTTGTCGAGTCGCGGCGGGGGGCGGAGGGCGGTTATCTGCTGGTGCGTCCCCCCGAAACCCTGACGGCCGGTGAAGTGTTGCGCTTTGTGGAAGGTCCGCAGCCGGGTCGCTCCCGCTCGCGGCGCAAGGGTGAATCGCCTTTCGCCGAGATGTGGAGCCGCGTGGATTTGGCTGTCTCCGACGTTTTGGACCATACCACCTTCGCCGAATTGCGCCGCGCCTGGGTTGAGCGAAACGCCAGATTCGTGCCGAATTGGGAGATATGAACTTGTTCTACGCGGACAATTCACTTAGCATCGGCCGCACGCCACTGGTGCGCGTCAACCGCATTACCGATGGCGCGCCAGTCACCGTGCTCGCCAAAATCGAGGGCCGCAACCCCGCCGGTTCGGTGAAGGACCGCATTGGCGCGGCCATGGTTTGGGATGCGGAGCAGCGCGGGATTCTGAAGCCCGGCCAGGAGATCGTCGAGCCTACCAGCGGGAACACCGGGATCGCACTCGCGTATGTAGCGGCGGCCCGCGGCTATGCCATCACGCTGGCCATGCCGGAGACCATGTCGATCGAGCGGCGCAAGGTTCTACAAGCGCTGGGCGCCAGGCTACTGCTGTCCGACGGCGAGCAGGGCATGGCCGGCTCCATCGCCAAGGCGCTGGAGCTGGTGTCTTCGGATCCGCATCATTACGTCCTGCTGCAACAGTTCGAGAACCCGGCGAACCCGCGCATTCATTTCGAGACCACGGGGCCGGAGATTTGGAGCGACACCGCGGGCGCCATTGACGTGCTGGTGGCCGGCATCGGCACGGGAGGCACTATCAGCGGCATTTCGCGGTATATCAAGCAAACGCAGCGAAAGAAAATCCTTTCCGTGGGCGTAGAACCGGCGCGTTGCCCGGTGATCACGCAGACCTTGAGAAAGGAACCCGTCCGGCCCGGTCCCTCCAAAATCCAAGGCCTGGGGGCGGGGTTTATTCCTGACACGCTGGACCTCTCGCTGATGGACCGCGTGGAAACCGTCACGGATGAAGAGGCCATAGAGACGGCGCGCAGGCTGGCCCGCGAAGAAGGTATCCTCTGCGGCATCTCCTGTGGCGCGGCCATGTCGGCCGCGCTGCGGCTGGCGCATGAAGAGCAATTCAACGGCAAGATGTTCGTCGTGATTCTGCCCGACTCGGCCGAGCGTTACCTGAGCACGTCTTTGTTCGAGGAATAAAGCGGGCGCGATTGGGTGAAAGGGGTGAGTGCGCCCGCTTTTCGTAACGGGGATTTGCCGAGAAGACGACGGCTCAACAAGCAGGGTTACAGGGAAACACCCGACTTGTAATGTTTCGCACATTTAGGAAAGAGATACAATCGGGGCATGAGGTTGCGGATCGCATTGGCGGCGGCCTTTCTCTCGGCCGCGTGCTTGGCAGCGGCGCAGGTTGAAAAATCCGCCGAACCACCCGCGGAAACCCCTCCTTTGCAAAATACAGGCAAGCCCATGGTGGTGGATTACCATTGCGGTGAGGAAGACATCCGATCCTCCGGTTTAACCTGCACGATAGAAGATCCCTGCCCCGTGTTTCTGGAGTTGGCGTCGGTGGAAGCCGTCGGAAATCGGATTTTTGCAGCCGGTAACATCCATTCGTCTTCGACTACCCTGGCTTCCGTGCTGCTGGGGAGCGACGATGCCGGCAAGACCTGGCGCGAGCCGCACCCGCGCGTCAGGTTTGCGGGCCTCGACCGCATCCAATTCGTCGATTTCGAGAATGGCTGGGCCGGCGGCGAAGTGCAGCATCCCCTGCCGCACGACCCGTTCCTGTTGGCGACCACCGATGGCGGCAAGACGTGGCAGACGCGCCCGATCTTCGCGGATCCGCAGTTCGGGACCATCGTGGATTTCCGGTTCAGTTCGCGAACCAATGGCCACCTGACGATCTATCGCGGGCGGGCGACGGAATCCGGCCAATACGAGTTGTATGAGACTCCTAATGCGGGCGAAACCTGGATGCTGCGCCAGAGCAGCGAGCGTTTCAGCGAGCTGATGCGGGACAAATTGAATCCCGACTGGCGCGTGCGCGCGGATGCCGCCAGCAAGTCGTACCGCGTGGAGCGGCGCGCCGGGGAAGGATGGCGGAGTATCGCGGCTTTTTCGGTGTCGATCGGCGTTTGCAAGCCGCCGGAGTTGCCGCTCCCGCCGTTGACCCCGGCGGTTGAGGCGGTGCCCGCGGCCCCTCAAGGGTTGGCTCCCTAAAGGTCCGGCGGTTGGTGAAACGTCACGCTGCCGTCCGGCGCCAATTTGGCCACGCCGGATTCCATGCCACTTCCCAGGCGAAGCCATCCAGATCGGCGAAATAGCCCGAGTAACCTCCCCAGGATGCCTGGCGCGCCGGCTTTAGGATCTTTGCGCCGGCGGCCGCGGCGCGCGCCATGAGCGGGTCCACTTGGTCCTGGGAACGAACGTTGTGGCCCAGCGCCATGGCGGGATTTCCGAATTCTTTGGCATCGGCGCTAAAGTCCGCCGCGAGTAGATCGCGCAGGAAGAGGGCGAAGACTATTCCGCCAGTTTGAAAGAAGACGATCTCTTTATTTTCGAATACCGGCTTCCAGCCGAGGCCTTCCACGTAGAAGCGCCGCGATCTTCCGAGGTCTTTAACGCCAAGTGTCACGATACTGATGCGCTGCTCCATTAGTGCGAGTAACCTCGGTTAGAACGGCCAGACCCGGTGCGAGGACGGGAGAAGCGCGCCGGATGTCGCTACAGCCCTTCAAAGATCGCGCTGACGGGAGCGCTGAAACCGGGCAGGGCGGCGGGGTCTTCGAGAATCCGGTCTTGCTCCAGCGTTTCGGCGTGGCCGTTGGGGTGGTTTATCTGCACAAGCCGAGACCCTGGAAAGATCGACCAAACACTCTTGCTTCCGTGCTTGAAGTACAGCCGGATCTTGGTTTGGAGACGGTCGGCGGTTTCAGACGATACAACTTCAATGGCTACGTCCGGCGCGCCCCGGAACCGCTCGTCGATCCCCACCTTGAGGCGCTCGGTGCTCAGTACGCTCAGGTCTGGCACTTGAACGATGCGGTCGTCCAGCCGGTAAGCCGATTCGTTATATACCAGCCCAGCCCCTTGCCGATCGAGCCAGCGGTCCAGGAGTCGATTCAGATTCGCTTTTACCTGTTCATGCGCAGGTCCGCCACCCGGCACGTCAACCACCTCTCCGTCCAGCAGTTCGACCCGCTGCTCCTCGATATCGGGCAGGTTAAAGAACTCGTCGACCGTCAACGGCGCCGTGGTGGTGCTCATAACTGAGATTATATGCGGTTCCTATAGCCCCTCAAAGATAGCGCCGACCGGAGTGCTGAAGCCAAGCAGCGCATCGGGATCTTCCAGGATCTGGTCTTGCCCGAGAATCGTAACGTGGTCGATGGTCCTGTGAACTTCAATGATTCGCTCTTCCGGATAGACCACCCAAACGCCCTTGCAGCCGTAGGTTAGATAGAGCCTGATCTTGGTTCGCAGGCGGGCGGCCGTCTCGGAAGACACTACCTCGATGGCAAGATCGGGCGCACCCACCGGCAGATCCTTGGTGACCGGCGTGAGGCGTTCATTGCACAGTACACTCAGATCCGGGGCCAGAGCTTCGCTGCCCAAGCTATACGTAGTTTCGGCGAATATCTGGCCGAACCGATGTTGACCGAGCCAAGCCGACAAGATCTTGATCAGGTTGGATTTCGCCCGCTCGTGCACGAAGCCGGCGTACGCCATCGAAACCACCTCTCCATGGATCAACTCCATCTTCTGTCCCTCGACCTCGGGCAGCTTCAGGAATTCCTCGACCGTTATCGGCGCCGCGGTGGTGCTCATAACTGAGATTATACGACTCAACGCCATAGGCGGGCTTCGCTCGCCGCACACAGGCTGAAGCCTGCGCCACCAGAGGGGCTGAAGCCTGTGTTACCAGAGGGGCTGAAGCCCCGCGCCGGCTAAAGCCCGCCCTCCAATTCCAGGTCCGCAAAATGCAGAAACTCCCGGTATCGGCGGAAATGCCGGCACGGCACGCCGGGGGCATGCGCCACGATTAAACTCCCTGCACTGTCGCGCGGCGCTCCAGCTTACCCCAGCCGACCACGCGGCCGCGCACGGCATAGATCAGCGACTTAGCCACCACATAGTACATCAGCTCGCGATAATAGATGCGCTGAAAGAACAACAGCGCCAGGTCCCAAGGCTTTTCGCCTTCCAGCCAGTAGGCCAGCAGTCCGGTAAGTAACTCCAGCACGAAGAAGGCGAGATAAAACACGAGTACGATGCGCCAGTTACCGGCGAACAGCGCCACGATCATGGCCAGCTCGGCGAAAGGTGAAAGCGCCGAAAGCAGCACCTGAAAAATCCAGATGCTGGGCAGCGCCACGAAACCGAGCGTTCCGTACTTGGGGACGAATAGCGCGTCGCGGTGTTTCCAGGCGGCCTGCAATGTGCCGAACGCCCAACGGAAGCGCTGCTTGGCCAGCCCGCGGGTATCTTCGGGCGCCTCGGTGAAAGCTACGGCGTCTTGTTCATAGCGGATCTGGCGACCGGCGCGGCGGATCTTCAGGGTGAGGTCGGTGTCTTCGGCCAGGGTGTCGTCGCCGAATCCGCCCAAGTCGACGATCAGGCGCTTGCGCCAGGCGCCTACCGCGCCGGGCACCACCGTGATGGCGTTCAGCAGATCCAGCGCGCGGCGATCCAGGTTGAAGCCGTAGATATACTCGATCGACTGGAAGCGCGTGATCCAACGCTGGCGGTTGCCCACGCGCGCGTTGCCGGAGACGGCGCCCACGCGCGCATCGGCGAAGTGCCGGACGAGCTTGCCGATGGTGCCGGCACGGAAGATGGTGTCCGCATCCAGCGCGATCAGGATATCGTGCCGGGAGTGCGCGATGGCATTGTTGAGCGCGGCCGATTTGCCGGCGTTGGGCTGGGAGAGAAGCCAGACCTTGGGGTGCTCGCCAAAGTTCCGCCGCAGCACTTCCAGCGTGGCGTCGGCGGAGCCATCGTCGACGATCACCAGTTCCAGATCGTCA
Organism: Bryobacteraceae bacterium; assembly: GCA_050008575.1. Classification (GTDB taxonomy): domain Bacteria; phylum Acidobacteriota; class Terriglobia; order Bryobacterales; family Bryobacteraceae; genus Bog-159. The sequence goes on along the minus strand of JBEKMJ010000031.1, from coordinate 18,879 downwards.
TAGCCGTTGCGCAGGATGGACTCGACGGTGCGCACGATCACCTTCTCCTCGTTATACGCGGCGATGACGACCGAGACCGGCGGGCGGAAAGCGGCGTCGAAACGGGCATGCCGCGCGCGCCATTTTTGCGCCAATGCCAGCGCTCCAAAAAACAGCGAGCGGGCCAGCGTCAAGTAAATGGCCCATAGGAACAACATGCCGATGACTTTCTTGAACGTTCCCTGCGAGTCGAAGGCTCCGCCCTCGATGCGCGCCCAGCGCATCTCCACGGCGGAAGGCGCAGGCATGAGCTGCGCGCGCGTTTGCCCCAACAGTTCGCTGAGCGGGACGAAGCGATATCCCTGCGCCTGCAATCCGTCGAGGATGCGCGGCAGCGCCGCCACGGTAGCGGAGCGGTCGCCGCCGGCATCGTGCAGCAGAATGACGTGGCCAGGGTCCTCCGCGGACAGTTCGCCGCGGATTTCCGACACGATCTCATCCGCCGAAACACCCTTCACCCAATCGCGCGGATCGATGCGTTCCCCCACGGTCACATAGCCGGCCTTCTGGGCGCGCAGCACGGGCAGGATTTCCTCGGGAGTCTGCGGCTGGCTGTCGGCGTTGTACGGCGGACGGAACAGGACGGTGGAAACACCCAGCGCGTTTTCGATAATGCGCTCGGTGGTGCTCAGTTCCAGCGCGGCGCGCTCTTCGGAAACCAGCGCGATGTTGGGATGCGTGTAAGTATGATTGCCGATGTCGTGGCCTTCGGCATAGGCGCGTTTCACCAGACCGATGTTCTGGTCGGCATTGGCGCCGATGACGAAGAACGTTGCGCGCACGCCGTGACTGCGCAGAATATCGAGGATCGCGGGCGTGTAACGCGGGTCCGGCCCATCGTCGAAAGTGAGGCACAGGACTTTGCCCTTGGTCTGGCCGCCGCCGCTCGATTCGATCGTGTAGTAGGAAGGCAACTGTCCATACTGTTCGGCATACCGGCCATTGGCATCGCGCCACACTCGGCGGTTTCCGTCGTGCGGCGTCCGGACGATATGCAGGACATCGCCATCGCCGTATTGGTTCACCGATTTCTGCGCGGCCAGTGTGGATAATCGCTTGGGATCGTAATTGGCAGCGGGCCAGGCATCGGCTTCGAGCACATTCCAAAGGTCCGGATCCTCCGCGCCCAAGCGCCAGAGCGCCACGCCGCGGAAGCCGCCGTCGGCCACGGCGCGCGCCTGGTTCAAGGCGGTAACCGCGTCCAGGAACCAGACTTCGTGCTGGCGCCCGCCGGCCTGATAGCGATGCACCGGATTGGCCATATTGGCATCCCACTCGACAGCCGCGCGATTGGACGCCGCCCGGGACATGACCTCGTCGAATTTCGTCTCGGCCGACCCTGTGCCGCCGATCGTCCAGTCGTAACCATATCCGCCCATGCCGATGACCGTCTTTGCGGGCGGCGCGATCTGGCTCAGACGGTCGATCTGCTTCTGGAACCAGGCTTGCGACGCGATGGGTCCCGGCTCGCCGGACTGATAATGCTCGTCGTAGACCATGGGCACGATGTAGTCGTTGACCTCGGCCAGTTGGTTGAGGTCATAAGCCGGGTCCTCGATCGGGACGCTTTCGGTGAGCAGCAGACCGGCGGGCTGCAGCTTGGCGCGGAGTTGGCGCATGAAGGCCAGCAGCGGCTGGCGGTCGCGCGGGGCGAGCTCCTCGAAATCGATATTGACGCCGGCGAGGAGGTGTTCCGTGACGTTGTTGTAGATGTTATCGATGAGGTCGGCGCGAGCCTCGGCATCGTGCAGGATTTTGCGGACGTCACCCGCTTGCCAGCCATCGCGGTAGTTGGTGACCAGGGCGAGAATGGGCAGCTTGGCTTGCGCGGCGATGGCGATGACGGTGGGATCGCTCTGGTCGTCGAGATCGCCCTTGGCATTGCGCAGGATCAGCCATTCCGGAACCAGGTGGGTGAGATGCGAAAGGTGCAAGCGCAGGGAGACCATGCTGGACCGGTCCCAGTTGACATAGAAGCCGAACACGACGGGGCTATTGGTTTTGATTTGCGCGGCGTTTTTGGGATGCATCACGGGGGAGGCGGAGCGCACGTACTTGATGTTGCGCGCGGCCTTGCGCAGCTTGAAGGGGACGTTGCGCATGGGCCGCTCGCCGCGGATGATGGCGGGGACCTCGGCCAAGCCGGGTATGTCCTCGACCGGAGGCAGGCCCAGCGCGGGGATCTGCGGGCTGATGGCCATACTCAGCAGGAACAGGACCAGCAGGATGCCGAAGAAGATGGCGCCGGTCTGCAGGCTGCGGCGGAAGCGGTGCCAGCGCTTGCCGGTGGGGTCGTGGAAGACGAAGGAGCGTTCTGGGTCGGGCACGGGAGGTCGGTTGGGGTACTCCAATCCATTGTAAAGTCCCGCGGGCTGCGCCGTTAGGTTCGCGGCCGCTACAACAGAGCGGCAAAAGGCGCGAGGCCGAAGCGCGACTCGTCGGGAGACCCGCCGCGCGTAAGCGCCGATTCCAGAGCCAGGATCCACTGCTGGTCTTGTCCGCTACGTTCACGCGCGTTGCGAATCATGCGAATGTTATTCGCCGTTGTCTCAGCCTGCCAAGGCTCGCGCACAACCGCCAGAGCGCTATCCAGGGCTGTGTTCGCCGCGGAGAGATCGCTGTCCAGTACCGCGAGTTCCAGAAGCGTGGCGTGGTCCCAATAATCCGGCCGGCCCACGGACATCCGCCGGCGCAGCGCAAAACGGACAACCGGGAGAATCTGCTTTCCCCTAGGGTCCGGGGGATCGCGCAACGCACATAACGTCGCTGCATTGATACCGGGATACGCATCGCGCGGATCGATTTCAAACCCTCGCATATACGCGTCGATGGCCTTGTCGAGATGACCCCTGGCCAGGAACGTGTCATCCGACTTGAGCGCGTCCGTCCATTGATCCTTATAGACCCGGCCCAGGATGCCATAGGTCTCGCTACTGGGACCCCTGCGCCGAATGAGCGCCAGCAGCACGTTGGCCGCCTCATCGCGCTTTCGTACGCGATTCAGCGCCAGCCCGAGCTGCTCTTGCACCAAGATCGTTTCCGCCAACAGGCGGGACATCTTCGAAACCAGCTCGATCATCTCGGAATATCCCGATACGGCCCGATACGACAGAAATAGATCGATAACGATGGCCGCGTCGGCTTCCGCAATGTCGCCCAACTCCCGCTCGACTTCACGAACCGCCTCCACGCCTGCCTGCCGCGCACCGCTCAGGCGCGCCCTGACATCCGCGGCATGCTGCGCGAGGTCGTGAAACAAATCGACCTGCTCGCGCGGGAGACTCGCGGGTTGCATCCACTGCACCAGTTGAAAAAGCGGGCTATCCCACTCGGGCTGGCTACCAACCCGCAAACGCCTGAGGAGCGCTCCGATCGTCCTGAGAACGTCTTCGGGGCCTCCTGCCGGTTCCACCTTGTAGAACACCGGCCGCAGCGGCGCCACATCGAACGGCAGCCTGCAATTCTCCACCTGCATCAGCACAGTAGTGGCTGGACGGATTGCGTGCCGGATACCTAACTCGTAATAGACGGACGCATCGGCGCCTGTCAAATCGGCGATGGCATAGTCGCACAGCATCAAGCGTTCAAACGATGGCTTCTGTATCACGCCGCCGGCCATTTCTTCGTCCGGCCGCAGTGGCAGCATCCCAGCGGCCGTGATCGCCGGTTCAACAATTTCCCGGTAGATCCGGTCGAATTGTATAGACATGCCGGCCGTGTCTACTTTAGTTCCGAACGGCATGATTACGAAACACAATGGCTTGCTCATACTGTCACTCCAGAAACCAATTGGCGGACGGCGTCTTCCACGTCCGGCTTGCTCCAATTGAATTCTCTCACCATAAATCCGTGCACGTCGGCTCGCGCATGCTGAAACGACTCTTCCTGAAGGAACAACACGTCCCGGCCCATGGCGCGCATCCACCCCCATTCCAGCGCCACGTTCGGATTGAGCTCCGGCATGTATTTATCCTCGACGATGGCCACACCCTTCGCACATCCCAAGAGATACAATTCCACTTCGTCCCACACGATGCTGTGATATTGCGGTTGGCGCTCGTCGGCGATCCGCGGTTTCGAGCCGCATGCCTCGATCGCCTTCTCGACGGCTTTGATTACGGTCCGGAGTTCCTCATCTTTCGGCGTGGAGTGCGGGTCGCTGGGCCGGCGGGGAAACTTGGTCATGATAAACACCGACTTGCGGAAGCCTTCTTCGGGGCTCGCGAAACCGGCATAGAATTTCTTCAACATCTCGCCGTGCCGTAAGTGATGCGGAGGGTAACGGAGGAGGTCCCCCAGGATATCCTCGATCTTCGGCTGCATCTCATCCACCATGCGTTTGTAAGAATCGATAAAATCGTCTCTCTCCGCCGGTGGCCTGGTATTCATTTCTTCCCAAGCCTCGACACGCTTTCGCTCCTCCTTGAACAGGATTCTGAGCTTCTCGACTGCTTCGACTGAACTCCTCACCGAGCGCGCGCCTTTCGGATTCGTCTTTATTGTATCGAACGGCTTCGCGGGAAAGGATGCGCCCGGCCAGCCCCGGGCCTCTACACCCGGCGCGCCACCATCAGGGTAATATCGTCGGCGGGCGGCGACCCCGCCGCGAAGTCCGTTAGAGCCTGATTCACCGCCGTCACGATTTCGGCCGCGCTCAAGTGCCGGTTGGCCTTCAGCACCTCCGCAAAGCGGTCGTCGCCGAACTCTTCCTCTTTGCCGTTGTTCGCTTCCGTGACGCCGTCGCTGTAGATCGCCAGCACGTCGCCGGGCTCCAGCTTGGCGCGATATTCGGAGTAGTTGGCCAGCGCTAGAATGCCCAGCGGCGGGCCGCCCCCATCCAAGGACTCGACGGCGCCGCTGGCGCGCACCAGCACCGGCGGATTATGCCCCGCGCTGCAGTAACCCAGTTCACCCGTGGTGGCGTCCAGCAGGCAGATGAAGAATGTAATGAAACGATTGCTCGGGCAATTCTGGCAGGTGATCTTGTTCAGGCGGTTGATGACGGCGGCCAGGTTCTGCGGTTCGTCCGCCAGCACCTGCACGCGGGCCTGCAGGCCCATCATCATGAGCGAGGCAGGCATGCCCTTGCCGGAAACGTCGCCCAGCACCATGGCCACGCGCCCATTCGGATAGGTGAAGAAATCGTAGTAATCGCCGCCCACCGTGCGGCAAGCGGCGTTGTACCCAGCCAGGTCCGCACCGGGCACTTGCGGTGCGGCGGCCGGCAGGAAGCTGCGTTGGATCTCGGCCGCCTGGTCCAATTCGCGCGCCATGCGGCGCTCCAGTTCTTCCACTTCCGAAAGCCGCGCGTGTTCGATGCGGATGGCGGCCACGTTGGCCATGACGGTGAGCAGGCTGAGGTCGTCCTTGGTAAACGCGCGGAACATATTCGGCGAATCCACATAGATCAGGCCGATGGTGCGCTTCTCGGTTTGCAGCGGTACGGCCATGAGGGTGCGCACCTTCTGTTCCACGATGCTCATGCGCTCGCGAAAGGCTTCGTCCGACTGCGCGTCGCGCACCAACATGGAGGCTTTGTCGTTAATGACGCGGTCGCGCACGGCCGAGCTGATGCGGAAGCCTTCGCCCTTGTTCGCCTTCACCTCCAGGCGGTCGCCTTCCAGGATCATCACCACGCCGCGCTGCGCCCCGACGCCTTCGATGGCCAGATCGAGGATCAGCGGAAAGAGGTCGGCCAGGGTGCCGCGGCCGGCGAGTTCCTGTCCCGCGCGGATGAGCGCCTGCACCTGTTTGGTGCCGTGCTGGCCGGGACGGTCGACAATGGTCTGGCTGGAGAGCGCGCCTTCCAGGCTGGTGAAGATGGTGGAGGTGCTGGGAGGATCGGGCTCGCCGGTTTCAAAGACGACTACGCCATCCGCGGACTTCGCGCCGGCGCCCTTGTCATCGAAGACAATCGCCAGATGGCCGGCGGTTATGCGGTCGCCGGGCTTCAACTTCAGTTTGGCGCGGAGAGGGATGTTGTTGACCAGCGTGCCGTTTTTGCTGCCGAGATCCTGGACGGTCCAGTCGTCGCCGTCGCGTTCAAAGACCATGTGCTGGCGCGACAGGCCAGCGTCGTCCGGGAAGCACAATTCGGCGGTGCTGGAGCGGCCGACGGTGAGGCGGTCGTTCTGCAGCGGCAGAGTCTTAATCTGCCCATCCGGACACTGAATGACAATCTCCCGTTGCATGGTGGGTTGGGGGTGGGCCACAGTTGATTATAGCGAACGGGCGAGTGAGGCGGACCGCGGCCGTACCCTTCAGCGTGCGATGGTCAAACGGCGGAAGTAGCCCTCGGTGCCCGGTCCGATCCACAGGGCCACGGCGCCTTGGCTGTCGCCGAGCTTCAGATCGTGAACGATCAGGCAGGGCTGCGCGGCGCCGTTCACGTATAGTGAGGCGCCGGTCCCTTCGACCACGACACGCAGATGCGTCCATTCGCCCGCCGCCATGTCGGCATAGGATTCGTAGACGCCGGGGCTTTCCTTGCGCAGGCGTTCCCAGGGCCAATCCGGAAACGATACATACTGGGTGCTGTGGTTGCGGCGGAGTTGGTCGTCGGCGCGGCCGTTGGTGGGCCGGATGTAGATCTCCTCGAAGCGCGCGGCTTCCGCCGCCACGCGGAACGCCACACCGATGAACCCGCGAGCTTGCGCGCCGGCGGACTGGGCGGGAGCGCCGGAGACGTCCACATCGATCGCGCCGTTGTGGAACGTGAAATTCCTGACGACCGCCAGGGCCTCGCCGGGACCGGGGCCGGCTTCGGTGATCTTGATCGCAGGCACGCCGCGGTAAGTGGCCGCTTCCGCGTGGACCCCCCTCAGGTCCAGGCGGGAAAGATCGGTGAGGGGGATTTCTTCGGCCAGCATGGGCGCCACGCCTAACATGGCGCAGACGAAAATAGAGAGACGGAGCATCGTCTTCTACGACGCACGCAGCCAGCCAGACGTTAGCAGAATAGTCTCGCGATGCTGGCCGGCGATCTGTCTCTTCCGCGCCCATTCCGTGGATCGATTGGGTAACCCCGGTATTTACCGGGGTGAAAGTTCGCGTCGGGAGGAGACGGTCCGGCGTTTCGGCATCCGAACGGGCCACCTTTTAGACGTACCTAAACACGCACTGATGGCGAGGCTTGATGAGTCCATGCAAACGCTCCGGTCCTCCTCCGCGCCAATGCCACTTAGCTTAGTCTTTCGAAGCGCGAGGCCGGAACTCAAGGTTGGACCGTGATTGATAGGAGACCGCCGGTCGTCATTTTCATCGCAGATGGATGCGGTGCTCCGCGTGCACGGGTTGGCGCGATGCGACTCACGAGCGTGCGACAACAGCGCGCTTCTTCTTTAATCGGGCGCTAATCCTTCGATTGTGCGAGCGGAGCGGGGCCAAAGCCCCGCGCGGGCTCAAGCCCGCCCCCCAATAGAGCACAACTCGCGCGCGACCCGCATGGCCGCCTCTTTGCCGCGCTCGCCGACCTCGCCGGGCGCGCCCACGCAGGATGGGCATCCGGCCTCGCACTCGCAGGCGGCCAGCAGCTCGGAAGTGAGCTGCACCAGCCGGTCGGCCATGCGGTGGAGCGGGGCGCTCAGGCCCACTCCGCCGGGATAGCAATCGTAGAGATACAGGTTGGGCTGCTCGCCGAAGGCCACGCCGAGATCGCGCGGATCGCACATCAGCAGGAGCGCGGCCACGGTGCGCAGGGCGTTGCCCAATCCGGCGAGGCCGCTGCGCTTTTCGTCGGGTGTCAGGTCCGGGAAGCGCGCCATGAACTCGGCGGGGAAGTGCAGCCAGAAGGCGGTGGTGTGCATCTCCTGTTCGGGCATGGATAAATTGCCCGCGCCCACGTTCTCGTTGGTGTAGAACTTGATCTTCTTGAAGCCTACGATCTGGCGGGTGACGCGCACGTCGCCGTGACACTTGCGCGCGCCGCCCAGCGGATCGCATGCGAATTCCTGCAGGGTCTTCACCTGCGTGTAATCGATGGCGTCGGTGTAATAGTCGCAGTCCACGCGGCGCACGTAGGCTTTGCGTTCCTTGTAATCGAAGCGCTCGACATGATACTGGCGGGCTTCGTGCAAGTAGATGGCTTTTTCGTGCAATGTGGTGAGCGCCGCGGTGAAGGCCACTTCGGCGACGATGGCCGGTTCGCCCGTGATATCGACCACCACGAAGTTATCGCTTGAAATGGAGCGGAGGCTGGTGGCGTCGGCGGGATAGGAATCCGAAGTCCAGTGCCAGGCTCCCGCGGCGGCTGTAGAGTGGTGCAGGAAGCCGGCTTCTTCCAGGAAACGGCACATCTCCGTGGAATCGTGCGCGCCGAATTTCTCGCCATCCCGAATGGGGAGTTCGAAGGCCGCGCATTTCATATGCGCCAGCAGGATTTCGAGATTATCGGGGTTGATGTAGGCGTGTTCGGGCGAGCGGCCGAAGAAGTAATCGGGATGCTCGACGATGTACTGGTCGAGGGGCGCGCTGGAGGCCACCAGCACGGCGGCGGATGCGCTCTGGCGGCGTCCGGCGCGGCCGGCGCGCTGCCACGTGGAGGCGATGGTGCCGGGATAGCCGGCCATGACCACGGCGTCCAGCGAGCCGATGTCGATGCCCAGCTCGAGCGCATTAGTGGCCACCACGGCGCGGATTTCGCCATCGCGCAGCTTGCGCTCGATTTCGCGGCGCTCGCGCGGCAGGTATCCGCCGCGATACCCGCGCACGGCATCGTGGGGCAGCGGGCCGCGCTCGAGTGCGTCCTTCAGATAAGTAACCAGGAGTTCGGTGGCCAGGCGGTTGTTGGCGAACACCAGCGTCTGCAGGCGATGTTCGATGAACTCGAGCGCGATGCGCCGCGACTCGGCGATGTAACTGCGGCGGATGCCCAGTTGGCGGTTGACCACGGGCGGATTGTAGAAGACGAAGAATTTCTCGCCGCGGGGCGCGCCGTTCGAATCGACGATGCGGAAGGGCAATCCGGTGAGGGCTTCGGCCAGTTCGCGCGGATTGGCGATGGTGGCCGAGCAGCAAATGAAAATGGGCTGCGATCCGTAAAACTCGCAGATGCGCCGCAGCCGGCGCAGCAGGTTCGCCAGGTGGCTGCCGTAGACGCCGCGATAGTAATGCAGCTCGTCGACGACGATGTAGCGCAGATTTTCGAACAGCTTGGCCCAGCGCGTGTGGTGCGGCAGGATACCGGAGTGCAGCATGTCCGGATTGGTGAGCACGATATTGGCGCGCTGGCGGATGGCTTTGCGGGCGTCTTGCGGAGTATCGCCATCGTAAGTGAATGCGCGGATTTCGGAACCCATGCGGTCGATGGCGGTTTGCAATTCGTGGAGCTGATCTTCGGCCAGGGCTTTGGTCGGGAAAAGATACATGGCGCGAGCGCCGGGGTCGGCGAGCAGCAGGTTCAGAATGGGCAGGTTATAGCACAGCGTTTTTCCGCTGGCGGTGGGTGTAACGACTACCACATTTTGGTTTTGCGCGACGGCCTGGAAGGTTTCGGCCTGGTGGGAATAGAGTTGGCCGATGCCGCGGTCCGCCAGCGCGCGCCGCAGGATGGGATTCACGCTTTCGGGTAGATCCCGATATGTGGCGGCGGTGGCGGGCTCGTGCCGGATGGCGGCGTGATGAAAGCGGGTGAGCGCGGCTGCGAGCGTGGCTTCGCGCGCGGGGGATTGGGGAGAGGAGAGGGTGAGGTCCATCCGGTTTCGCCTTTTCTTTGCTAGGTTACAGGAAAACGAGATGGATGGCAAGAAGAGCGGGGCTGCGAGCCTGCCCCACAAAGTTATTCTTCGGGACGGACGAACTCGTAGCGTTCCAAGGTAGCGGCAACTTCGTAGGCGGACTCGCTCATATCCGACTGGTTAGCGCGCAGCACCTTGCCGATACAGCGCAAACTAACATTCTGTTCCGCCGGTCCGCCGAGGTTGATGATGTATTCGATGGACGCACCGATTTCCGGCACTTTACCGGCAGTGAACAAAACGCCGCCCGAGCCGATGTTCTTTGTCAGGCCGAATTGCGTGCTGCGCTCGGTCCCGTTTCGGGTGATCGAAACGGGCAATTGAAGGGTGAACCGCCGGGTGCGTCTTTGTTCCACTCTAAGTAATCTAGTTTCTTTGGAGACTAAGGTCAACTAGTTATTCGAAAAAAAACGTTTTATTAGTACTGCCCGTTCGATGAACTTTAGTCCTAATGCGGGACTTTAGTCCTGCTTAGGTTTATAAATAAAGCCGCCATAGCTCGGCGCGTGTACGCCGGCGAAGGGCCTAAACTCTTCACCCGATTTGACGATGAAGAGGGGGTGAGTTTCCCGCTACAAGAGCCGCCTTCGGGAGGCCGCATCGAAGCCGCGGTCAGATCGCAGCCGGTGAACGGCGAGCGCGTGGCGATGCCATGGGACACCCTGCTGCGGCGAGTGGCCCACTCGCTGCCGGCCATGATCCGGATGTGCGGCGCGGATGGCCGTGCCACACTGTTCAACCAGCGGTGGCTGGCTTTCACCGGATGTACCTTGCCGCACGCGCTGGCTGGCGGATGGACGGCCGGGCTGCACCCCGGCGATGTGGCGGGGCAGTTAGCGGCGCAGCGGGCGGCGCTGCAGTTGCGCGCGCCGTTCGAATGGGAATACAGGCTGCGCCGGGCGGATGGAGAGTACCGCCGGATGCTGGACCAAGGCGAGCCGCAGTTCGATGCACAAGGCGGCTTTCACGGTTACGTGGTCATGGCCAGCGACATCACCGAAAGCAAACGCGCCGAAGATGAGCGGCGCTGGTTGTCCAAGGCGGTGGAGCAGAGTCCGGCGAGCGTGGTGATCACCGATCTGCGCGGAGACATCGAGTATGTGAACCCTAAATTCACGGCGGTGACGGGCTATTCGCTGGACGAGGTGCGGGGGAAAAATCCGCGCATCCTCAAATCGGGTGAGACGCCGGCCGAGGGATATCAAGAGCTCTGGGAGACCATTCAAACGGGAGAATGGCGGGGCGAATTCCACAACAAGAAGAAGAACGGCGAGTTGTATTGGGAGTCCGCCTCCATCTGTCCGATCCGCGACGCGCTGGGCAGGCCGGCGCATTTCATCGCGGTAAAGGAAGACATCACCGAACGCAAGCGTATGGAAGGCGCTCTGCGGGTGTCGGAAGAGCGGCTGCGCATCGCGGCCGAAAGCGCCGGAATCTGTGTCTACGATTTGAATCTGGCAACGGGCAGGGCGGAGGTGTTCGGTGCGGATCCGTTCCTCAGGACGCTGCGGTCGTTTGACGCTTGGGCGCAGGCGATCCACCCGGACGATCGGGAGCGGATCATGGGGGCGGCCCAGCGCCGCAGGCGGGGATATCAGGAAGAGTACCGTTTGGTGCATCCGGACGGCTCGATCCGGTACTACTCGGATCACGGCGCGCCGCAATGCGGTGGGCGGTGGATTGGCGCGTTCCGGGACATCACCGGGAGCAAGCAGGCCGAAGAGGCGCGGGCGCGGCTGGCGGCCATCGTACAGTGTTCGAACGACGCCATCGTGTCGCTGGACCTGGAAGGCGCCATACAAAGCTGGAATCCGGCGGCGGAAAAGCTATATGGTTATACGGGCGCGGAGATGCAGGGCCGCCCGCTGGTGACGCTATACCCTCCAACGCAGCGCGCGGCCGCCGGCGCCAGGCTGGCGGAAGTGCTGCGCGGTGCAGCCGTCCGGGCCTATGAAACCGAGCACGTCCGAAAAGACGGGAACGTATTTCCGGTCAGCATCGTGGCCTCGCCGATTCAGGACGCCGCGGGCCGCGTGGTGGGCAACTCCGGCATCGTCCGGGACATCACCGGGCAGAAACGCGCGCAAGCGGCGCTGATCGAGAGCGAAAACCGTTTCCGGGCGCTGGTGCAGAATAGCAATGACACGATTACCCTGATCGATCCCACCGGAGCGATTCTTTACGATAGCCCAGGTGTTTACGAGCTATTGGGTGTCTCGCCCGAGCAACGCCTGGGATGCGAACTCTTCCAGTGGGTTCAGCCCGACGATCTGGCTGCCGTGCGGAAGCTGCACGAAGAACTGCTGCGCGCACCCGGCACCCGGCTGCGGACCCAACTGCGGCTGCGGCATGCCGACGGAGGCTGGCGTTGGTGCGATAGTTGGGCAACCAATCTGCTAGGGGAGCCGGGCGTTGGCGCGCTGGTCATCAGTTTCCGGGATATCACGGAACTAAAAGGCGTAGAGACGGCATTGCGGGAGAGCGAAGAGCGCTACCGCAAGCTGATCGAGGATGCCAGCGACATCATCTTCACCATCGATCTGGCGGGGAACTTCACGTCGGTCAATACCATGGGAGAGCGGATCTCGGGGTATGGCCGGCAAGAGCTGCTGGGCATGAATCTGCGGCAGATCGCCGCTCCGGAATCGCTGGCCGCCATCCGGCACACCATGGAAGCGCGGCTGGCCGGGGAATCGTCGGCGGCGCTGGAGGCGGAACTGGTGACGCGGGACGGCCAACGGGTGGCCATGGAGGTGAGCGGCCGGCTGCAATCCCGAAACGGCTTGCCGGTGGGCATATTGGCTATCGCGCGGGACATCAGCCAGCGTAAGCGGGTGGAAAGGCTGGAGCACAATCGCCGGGAAGTGCTGGAGATGGTCGCACAGAATCAACCGCTGGATGCCGTGCTGCGCCGCGTGGAAAAGACGATCGAACACTATTACCCGGGAGCGGTCGCGCGGATCGATCTCACGGACGGCGCCGCGGCCGCGGAGTGCGGGCTCGCAAGAACGGGGGCGGCGGCCGGGGACTACCAAGGATATCTGGCAGTGCCCATTCGGGGCGGCGATGGCCAGGTATTGGGGAATCTGCAGATCTTTCGTCCCGAACCGTGGCAGGCCACCGAATCCGAACAAGTGCTGCTGGATTCCAAGGCGAAACTGGCGGCCATCGCGCTGGAGCACAGGGCGCTCACCAACCGGTTGTCGTATCAAGCGCAGCACGATCCGCTGACGGGCTTGCCGAACCGCGCGCTGCTCGACGATCGTCTGCGGCAAGCCATCACGCTGGCGCGGCGGCAGGCGAAGATGGTGGCGGTGCTGTACGTGGACCTGGACCGTTTCAAGTTCATCAACGACACGCTGGGCCATCACGTGGGAGACCTGCTGCTGCAGGAGACGGCCAAGCGGCTGGAGGCCGCGGTGCGCGAATCGGACACGCTGGCGCGGCCGGGCGGAGACGAGTTCGTGGCGGTATTGTCCGGCATTGAGACCGTCCACGACGCGGAAATCGTCGAGGAACGGATTATCGAAACCATGCGGGATCCATTCCAGATCAGGGGACACGAGTTGTTCACCAGCGCCAGTGTGGGCCTGAGCCTGTTCCCCGAAGATGGGGAGGACGCCGGGACTCTGCAGAAGCACGCCGATGTGGCCATGTACGAGGCTAAGAGCCTGGGCAGAAACCGCTATCAGCGGTTCGCGCGGGAGATGAACTCCGCTTCCGGCGAGCGGCTGGAAATCGAAAACCAGCTCCACTGGGCTTTGGAGCGCGGCGAACTGCAACTACACTATCAGCCCCAGTTTCAACTCCCATCCCGGCGGCTGGGGGGTGTGGAGGCGCTGTTGCGGTGGAATCATCCGAAATGGGGTTTGGTTCTGCCGGGCCGATTCGTCCCGGTGGCCGAAGAGAGCGGGCTGATCGTTCCGATCAGCTTGTGGGTGCTGCGCGAGGCTTGCCGGCAGCACCAAATGTGGCGGCGCGCGGGATATCCGCCGGTTAAGATCGCGGTGAACGTCTCGGCTACGCAGTTCGCGCGCACGAACCTGGCGGAGAAGGTCGCGGAAGTGCTGGCAGCACACGAGATGGAGGCGCGCTATCTGGAACTGGAGCTTACCGAGGGAGTGCTGATGCGGGACGCCGCGGACTCGGCCCGGCAGATCGCCGAATTGCGGGCATTGGGGGTGCGGATCTCCATCGACGATTTCGGGACGGGCTACTCGTCTCTGAGTTATCTGCAGCGCCTGCCGATCGACGATCTGAAAATCGACCGGTGTTTCGTACGGGGCATCGATCGGGCCGCCAGCACGCAACCCCTGGTGCAGGCGATCGTGGGCCTGGCGCACGGTTTGAACCTGACGGCCACAGCCGAGGGCGTGGAAACCGAAGACGAACTGGCGATCGTTCAGGCGCTGGGTTGCGACCAGGTGCAAGGATACCTGCTGGGCAGACCCGTGCCGGCGGATCGATGGGAGAGTTACTGGCGCGCGTAGCTCGCCGTTGGACTTTGTACATTTTCCCGAATGGAAAATGCCCAGTGGGGCAGGCTCGCAGCCTGCGCGGGCCTCGCAGGCCCGCTCTTCGGCGAGCGTAGCTCGCCTTTGGGCAGCGCATGGCGCTGCCCTACTGGGACACCGGCCGCGCCACTGCCGCCCGCGCCAGAGCCAGAACCTCCGCGGCACCCACGCCTACGCCGGAAGCGACTCTGCACTCCTCGTCGAGCAGTACGGCCGCGGGCGTGCCGGTGGCCCCGAACAACTGGCCGGCCTGGAAGCCCGCGTCCAATACTACGCGCGCGCGAAACCCCTGCGCGCGATTGGCATCGGGCTGGCCGGTCGAGACGACCAGCAACTGCGGTCCATCCTCCGCGGGATCGCGCTCCCAGGCTTTGATATCCGCGAGCATCTGCTGGCAAAAGCCACAGTCCGGATTCCAGAAAAGCAATAGATGGCGATGACCACGCAGGTCCCGCAAGCCGACGGGCTGGCCGTTCAGGTCCGGCAGCGCGAGGTCCGGCGCCATTTCCCCTTTCGCCAGGGGCGGCGGTACGGTGGCCGTGGCGACCAGCGCGTGGATGGCATCCGCGCCGCTAGCCACCGGACTCGAGATGCGGCCGTTCTTGATCAGTACGGCGGTGGGAGTTCCTTCGGCCCGATAAGCGTGAGAGATTTCGTCGCCCACCTGCAGCAGGAAGTTCCGGAGCCCATGCGCGGCGGCTTTGGCGCGATTCGGCTCCAAGGCGCCGCGGCTGATGAGCGCGATGGACAAACGGTCCGCATAGGCTTGCTGCCAGTGCGCCACATCCGGCATCAGGGCATCGCAGCCGGCGCAACCCGGTTCGGTGAATATGAGCAGGAGTGTCTCGCTGGCCTGGCGCAGCGCGTCGAGGGTGACCATGCTTCCATCGAGCGCGGCGAGGCGAAAGGGAGGCGCGGGAGTATCGATTGGCAGCCCCGGCTCGGGCGGCGCCGGACGCAATCCGAGCTCGGCTTCCACCGCTTCCAGCCGCAGCAGCAGGCGTCCGTTCTGGCGCAGCAGGTGCACGAGGGACCAGATCCAGAGAGCCGCCAACGCCGCAATGGCGAGCGAGAACCCCAGCACCGCGGCTTCGAAACGGCCGAGGCCGGCGACCCAGCCGATGTAGCTTGGAGACGGCATTTCGCGCGCTTGCAGGATTACGACGCCGGCCATGGCGGAGAGAGCCACGTTGCGCGCGATGGTGGCGAAGCCTATCGGCTTGGAACGCAATTGGCCAAAGCAATGGCAAGCGGGCCGGCGGCCGCGGGCCAGGCTGTTGCCGATGGCGGCGATGAACACCAGCAGCAGCGCCAGAGTCCCTCCCGCGCCCCAGACGGCGGTAGCCGAGGGCAGCAGGGCCATGGCGCAGGCCAGTTCCGCCAACGGCAGCAGCCACGCGACGGGCCTCGCCAGAGATGCGGGCGCGCCGAAATCGAGGATGGATTGCCGCGTGCCTTTAGGATCGGTTACTTTCGTGATGCCTGCCACGGCGAAAGTTGCCGACAATATTAGCCGCAACAGAAGCGACACACCTGCCATAAGCCATTCATTCTAGCCCACGCCGTTTGGCGCTGCCATACAGGGCATGTGTTTAGTGGGGCTGAACGGCGAGCTTCGCTTGCCGAAAGAGCGGGCCTGCGAGCCTGCCCCACTGGCCGCGCATGGCGCGGCCCCACTTATTTAGGATCCAGATTCGCTTTCAGGTCTTCCGGCGTAAGATCGCACTTCGCCCCCGTGGGTGGGACCTCCACCTTGGCGGTCCAGAGGATGGCGTTCACCACCAGTCGCCGTTGATCTTCCAGGCCCCAGTTGTGGTGGAAGTGCCCGCCGGTGAAGCCGAAGCCGCGGCCGCCATCCGCGCGCTCCACGGCCCAGGCGACCGTCTCCTGTTGCGGTGCGTCCTTGGGCAGCATGGCGGTGAGAATGGGCACCAGCCGCTTGTCGTCCTTGCGAAACATAATGCGGTAGTACCATTCGTCGGTGCTGCGAAAGGTGTCCCAACCGCGCGAGATGGGGTGGGCCGGCGCGGTCTGCGTCAATTCCACGTCGTTCACCGGGTTTTGCGAATAGAGGCGCCGGTAGAACCCGCCGATCCAATCCAGCAACTCCATACCGCCGTGGTCGCCGGGCACTTCCACGGCGTAGTGCAGGCAGGCCAGTCCAACGCCGTTCTTCATCAGCTTGCCCAGCTTGGCGAGACGGTCGTCCGCCAATAGCGGATGATTTTCGCCGCCATCCATATACAGCACGATGGCGTTGGCGCCCTCGAAGAAAGAGTCGTCCGCCGGCCAGCCGCCCCTCACCACGATGGCGGCGACGCCGGGATTCTGGCGCAGGCATTTGGCCAGCAGCGTGGCGCCCGCATTGAATTCGTGCTCTCCGGGGCCGTGACTGGGCGTGCCGGCCACCAGTACGATCTTGGCCGGCGGCGCGGCGAGAGCGCTGCAACACACGGCCGCCAACAGCGCCATGCGAAGCGCGGATTGGCTCATTTATGCTCCTTTTGGAGCCACGCGCGTACGCCCCCCTTCTTCTTGGGCTTCAGATCCGCGCCCAGGACGCCGTCGATAGCCGCCAGCGCGATGGGCGCCATAAGCCGGTAACCCTTGGCATTGGGGTGCACCCCGTCATCCGATAAATCGGCCTGCAGAAATCCGGCTTGATCCACCAGCGCCGCATAGTAATCCACGTAGCGGAAATGCCGCTGCTCGCAGAAGTTCTTCAGCCAGTTGTCCACCTCCAGAATCTTGGATGGCGACAGGCGCGCGGTGCGGGCGTACTGCGGGTTGACGTCCTTGTGGTAATCGCTGATCGGCAACACGGAGGCGAACATCGGCTCGATATGGTGCGCCTCCGCCAGGTCGGCGATCATGGACAGATTGTTTTCGACGGTACCGGCGGCCACGCCCCGCGCGAGATCGTCGATACCGGCGAGCACCAGCACCAGCCGCGGCTTCAGGTCGATCGCGTCGGCCTTCATGCGGCCCAACATCTGGCCGGTGATCTGGCCGGAGATGCCGCGGTTCACGAAGTCGCGCTCGCTGCCGTAATACTCGTTGAGCCGCCAGAGGTCGGTAATGGAGTCGCCCAGAAACACCATGCGCGGTTTCTGCGGCGAGGGCTGGCCGAGCTTTTCGTTGGCTTCCGCGTATCTCTTCAGATCGTCGCGATCCGGGTTGTGCAATTGCGATTCATTCAGATCCAGCAGGGCGCGGAAGTGCGAGTCCAGGCGATCCACCGCGTCGCGCAGCTCGCCGAACTGGCGGCGCCCTTCCTCGGGAAAGGGATAGGGCTTGGGCACGGTGTCGGAGATGGCCAGGTAGGCGCGCGCATCGCTCAGAAAAGCGAAAGTATTAGCGGCGTTTTGCGGGGCGGTTTCCAGGTTGGCGAGCGCCTGGCGGACATCTTCCAGCGCGGGGGCTCCGGCGCGCGCCAGGCCGGGCACGGCCAAGCCGGTGGATTCCATCAATTGCACGGCGCGCCGTTCCAGCTTCAGCGCATCCTGGTTGGAAAGCAATGCGCCGCCGCTTTGGGCAAACGCCATCGCCGCAGCCGCCCCAAAACAGGCGAGCCATTTCATGATTTTTCTTCCTTCTCCAGTTGTAGGGTAATGGTGCCGATGGTAAACTGCAAGCGCACGCGGATCTGGACGGGTAGTTTGCGGGCATCGTCCGTCAGCCAGACGTGCAGGTGCCCGTAGCGGCGGTACAGCACGTCGTTAAACAGGAACGCCTCGTAGCGGATAGTCTTGAACGATCCGGCGGGCGTCTTGATATCCTCGCGCTGCTGCGCCTCCACGCGCGCCATCACGCTGCGCTTGCCGTCGCTGACGGCCACTTGCGTGGTTTGCCCGGGCTGCAGGTTGAGGGTGCGCAGCGCGTACAGGCCGCCCAATACGTCGTGCACGCAGGCCGGAATATCGATCTCGTGCGCGTTGACCACGGCCTTTTTGTCCAGATCTTTTTCCAGGTATTCGGCCTTGTGCGCCTCGCGGTTGAAAGTGACGCTGGTTTCCTTGTGCCGGTTGCCCTCTTCGGCCTTCAGGTAAGAGCCGGTAGAGCACAAGTCGGATTCCAGGTTCGAGACGTAATCGTTATTCACCTTGAAGAGCTTGGAGACCAGGCCGGTGGATTCGAGGTGCAGGTTGGCCTGCCAGCCCGGATTGGAGTGATGGGGCGTGGCGCCCCACACGAGGTGCGCCTTGCCGGCCGTGACCAGCCGCCACTCGACGGTGTATTGGAGCGTCTCCCGCGCCGGGATGGCGCCGGGCGCGGCCGCGACCAGGGGAGCTACGAATAGCACAAGCAGCATCCGGACTGCTGTCATTACAGCCAGTGTAACGCGTTGTGGGAGGCGCGACGGATCATGCGGGGTGCGACAGAAAAGTGGAAAGGCGTGAAAGGCTAAAAGAAGGTTGCCAGAGCCTTGCGTACGGTACGCGAGGCTGGCCGTCCAAGCGCCGGTGTTGTATACCTTGCCGGATTCGGGCTGGGCTCATTGCTTGTGTTTTATCGGCGTTCATCGGCGTTCATCGGCGGCCAGATATGCTTTTCCTCCGGCCCAACGCGAAAATCAAAACCGAATATTGGCC
>JBEKMJ010000030.1:0-188888 GCA_050008575.1 Bryobacteraceae bacterium | reverse complement strand
ATCCAGCAAACGGCGTAAACCTACGGGGGAAGTTTCTGGAGAGCAAGCGGCGTAAACCTACAGGGGAGGGTTTCTGGAGAGTGCCGACACGGCACGCTGAGAGCGTGCGCCACGTGGTCTGCCACTGAAATGGCCAATCTTCAGCGGGCGAGCGAAGCTCGCCCAGGCGGGGCTTAAGCCCCGCGGCAGCGCATGGCGCTGCCCCACGATGCCTATCAGATCGCCTAACCGGGCCGTCCCACATCCCAGGTCTTGATATTGTCGATTATTAGGCGGGACAGCGCACTAACTGGCGCGCAGGACGCCCTGGTTCTCGAAGCTGCGCAGCTTCATGATGAGCGTCGTACGCTTCATGCCCAGCAGTTCCGCGGCGGCCGTCCGGTTGCCGGCGGTCTTGGACAGCGCTTTTTGCAGCATGTTGTGTTCGAAGAGGCTAACGGCGGTCGCGAAATCCGTCCAATCCGGCGCCTCCGTCGGATCGGCGTGGATTCTGGTCTGCACAACTTCCAGGCTGGGCAGCTTGGTCAGGCCGAAATCGCTGGCATACAGGGTGGTGCGGTCTCCACTCATGGCCACCGCCATTTCGACGGCGTTCTCCAACTGACGCACGTTGCCCGGCCAAGGGCAGCAACGCAGACGCAGCAAAGCTTCGGGCATCACCTGCTTCAACGGAATACCTTCAAGCTGGCAGATCTTGCGTACGAAATGTTCCGCCAGCAGCGGGACATCGCTCTCGCGCTTGCGGAGCGGAGGCACATCGAGGGGCACTACATTCAACCGGTAGTACAAGTCTTCCCTGAACCTGCCCTGGCGGACCCGCTCGGCCAGGTTCACATTGGTGGCGGCCACCACGCGAACGTCCACGCGAATGTTCTCGGAACTCCCCAGCCGCTGTATTTCGCGGTCTTGCAGGACGCGCAGCAGCTTGGCCTGCAACTCGATAGGCATATCGCCGATCTCGTCTAGAAACAGCGTGCCGCGGTTAGCCTGCTCGAAACGGCCGATGCGGGAGCTGATGGCGCCGGTAAAGGCGCCTTTTACGTGTCCGAACAGCTCGGCTTCCAGGAGGTTCTCGGGCAACGCGCTGCAGTTGATGGATACCATCGGCTGGCCCGCCCGCGGACTCGCCATGTGGAGCGCCCGCGCTACCATCTCCTTGCCCGTTCCTGTTTCACCGGCGATTAACACGGTGCAGCGCCGGGGCCCGATCAGGCGGATGGCCTCGACCACCGTCTCCATCGCGCGGCTTTGGCCTACCAGAAGGTCCCGCCAGGGTTCCCGCGATGCAGCCGCCTGCGCGCGGACCCGCAACGCCTGCCGCCGATGCTCCACCGCATTAGACAGCGTGTCTTGCAACGCCGCGTGCGAATCCCGGTATCCCAGACAGTGGTAGGCTCCCGCCCGAATCAAGCGAACCGCATCGGTGGCGCGCATCTCCGGATCCCAGAAGACGACGGGCATCCATGGATCGAGCGCGTGCAGCACACCCAAACCTTCCACGGCGTCCACTGACGGCATGCTGCCCGTAACCAGCACGCAGTCCACGCTTTCGAGACTGGCCTTGCTGGTCCTTTCTAAGCCTCCGGTGGCGTGAAGCTGGCTGAAGCCCACCAGCGCTTCATCCAATTCAAGCTCCGGCGCGGCCGGTTGGTGCATGAAATGCAGGACTCTCGGTGGCATGTTCGGTACTTATAGTATTAGCAAACCTCCGGCGGCGCTACCAGATAATTTCTAATCGATATGGTTAACAATAACTATAGTAACCGGGGATAACTATGGATAACCATTGCCCATTGGCGGTTTCAGGTTAAGATGATCACAGCGGCCGGGAGTTCAGTCGATTATGCGCAACCGTGAGTCAATTGCCCGCTTCGGCTTATGAGCATAAGGATCCAGAACGACAGTCTGGCTGGCGCTGCCGCGCCCGGCGCCGGGCGCACGGATGAGATTTCGAATCCGTCCGGATCGTCAAGCCAATTCACCGTCAAGCCCGGCCATCGGGCGGGGGACAGTGTCGACATTTCCTCCCTGTCGCAGAACGTCGTGGCTGCCGGTATCGCGCAGGATGCACATCAAACCGGCCGCATCAAACAGCTCACGGCGCTCTATCGGAGCGGCCAGTATAGCGTCGATGCAGCCCAAGTGAGCCGTGCCATGGTTTCCCAGGCCCTTGGCGACGGGTCCAACGAGACAATTTGATGGCGGACGCCCCAGCCAAATGCATCGAGCACGCCCGGCGATGCGTGCGCCAGGCTCTGCAAGAATGGAATGCGGCCGATCTAAGGAGTGTCGGGGAGTCCCGGAAGCTTTTGGAACAATCCGTCACAGCTCTGCGGATGGCCATTGATTTGCTGCGCAATGGAGATTCAACCATGGCCCGCAGCCCGCAGCCCGCAATCGCCGGCCTGCGGCGAGACATCTCGACGATGATCCGGCTGGTTGACGCGAGTTCCGCGTTTCAACGCGGCAGGGCACTCCGCCACGGTTCGGCGCTGCCCGCTTACGATGCGGCGGGCAAAGCGGTTGGAGAGCCGCACAGTTGGGCGGCGCAAGGTGTCGTAGGTTAAGACCCATGTCTGGCATCACTGCATCCATCTCGACCGCCGGAAATGCGCTGGAGGCGCTTCAGCAGGCTCTCAGTGTCATCCAAAACAATATAAATAACGCATCCACGCCGGGATACGCGAGCCAGTCGCTCAATCTCGAAGCCATGCCGATGGACATTGGCGAAGGCTTGGTGGGCGGCGTGATGGCGGACGGCCTGAATAACTCGCGCGACCAATATGCGGAAGAGGCCGTTCAGAGCCAAACCCAGCAGTTGGGCTTCTATACCGCGCAGGCCCAGAATACCGGCACCATCCAAAGTTTTTTCGATGTCACCGGCGCCAGCGGTGTCTCGTCCTCGCTCAGCGCGCTCTTTCAAAGCTTCTCCGCGTGGAGCACCACGCCGGACGACCCCACGGCCCAGCAAAATGTGCTGGCAGCCGCCAATACTGTCGCCCAATCGTTCCAGGGCCTGGCCAATTCACTGACCCAAACGGCCCAACAGATAGACGGCCAGGTCGGTTCCACCGTCCAACAGATTAATGCCATCGCCACTCAAATTCAGCAGTACAACGTGCAGAAGCTGCAATCCTCGCAGCCGGACCCCGGAGAGGATGCGCAGTTATACAGCGCTCTGGATAGTCTTTCCCAGCTCACAAACTTCACCACCGTTACGCAGAGCGACGGAACGGTGACAGTATTGCTTGCCGGGGGCACCCCGTTGGTGGATGGGACCCAGCAGAACACTCTCAGTTCGAATGTCTCGGTAGCTACCCAGCCGAAGCCGGTGTACGCGCAATCGCTGCCGACGGACCAGGTGCTGGATGCCCAGGGTAACGACATCACCTCGCAAATCACCGGCGGTCAATTGGGCGGTTTACTCGACGCGCGAAACCGGGTATTGGCGGGGATTATGGGCGATTCGCAGCAACAAGGCACGCTCAACCAGCTCGCGCAAGGGTTGGCGGACACGGTCAACCAGATTCTGGAATCGGGCACCGTCTCCACCGCTGCCGGCGCCGCCAGCGGCACAGCCTTGTTTACTTACGACAGCAAGAATCCGGCTACCGTGGCCTCGACCTTAGCGTTGAATCCGTCCATCGCGCCGGATCAGTTGGCGCCCGTGGATTCCTCCGGCAACGCCAATGGAAACGCCAACGCGCTGGCCGCGCTCGAGAACGCCACGGGCACGCAGGGCACCATCGGTGGATTGAGCTATCTCCAGTATTTCGGACAGATCGCCGCGAATGCGGGGCAAGAGAATCAAACGGCGACCGCTAACGAACAGACCCAACAGCAAGTGGTCGCGCAGGCCACCACGCTGCGCGGCCAAGTCTCCGGGGTTTCGCTGGACGCTGAAGCCAGCGCGGTGCTCCAGTTTCAGCAAGCCTATCAAGCCACGGCGCAGGTGCTGACCGTACTGGACAACATGGGTCAGGATCTAATGAATCTGATTGTCCCAACGTAAGGTGTCACATGTTCCCTAGTATCAGCGGATCCAATCAGGCTTTTCTGGCCAACCTCGATGCGACACAGTTGCAGATGCAACAGGCGCAGGCCGAAATCAGTTCGGGACTGCGCGTGCAGCAAGCTTCCGACGATCCCCCCGAAATCGCGGAGATCTTGCAACTGCAGGGCGATATCTCACAGAACCAACAGATCCAATCGAATTTGAACGGAGTTTCGTCGGACCTGAGCACGGCCGATTCCGCCTTGCAGACGGCGGTCCAAGCGGTTGAGAACGCGACCTCCCTGGGCGCGGAGGGAGCCAATGCCACCGCCACGGCGGACCAGCGGACGAATCTGGCGCAGCAGGTTAGTGGCATTCTCCAGACTTTAGTGGACATTGCCAACACCAATATAAATGGCCGCTACATCTTCAGCGGCGACTTGGACACGCAGCCCTCGTATCAGTATGATCCCACCCAGCCAACGGGCGTCGACCAACTGATCTCCCCCACCGACACCGAGGTCGTCGTGGATGCGAGCGGCACGTCGATTTCAGTTTCAAGAACGGCTCAGGAAATCTTCGACGCGCAAGACTCCAGCGGCGCCCCGGCCACGGGCAATGTTTTTGCCGCGGTGAATTCGCTCGTCACTGCGTTGCAGAACAACGATCAGGCGGGTATCTCGCAAGCGGTAATCTCCCTGCAATCCGCGGATCAGTACTTGAACGACCAACTGGCCTTCTATGGCCAGGCGGAAACCGGCATATCCAGCGCCCTTACCGTCGCGCAGCAGTTCCAGACCGAGGATGCATCGAACCTGAGCCAGTTGCGTGACGCCGATGTGGCATCCGTGGCTGTCGAATTGAACCAGGAACAGGTTCAGAATCAGGCGGCGCTCTCGGCCGAATCCACCATATTGCAGCAGAGGGATCTGTTCAGCTACCTCGGTTAGAAGCAAATAGGCTCATGCACATCCAGTCCGAACAAGCCGCAGGCGGGACGAGCTTAAGCGGTCCGCCGCCATACGATATCTGCACGCCCGGCATCTTGCCGGTCGATCAGATCGGCCTCGTGGAAGCCATCCACAGGAAGTTCCTGCAGTCACTGGCGCGGCGTCTCGGCGATTGGCTGGAGACAGCCGTCGACACCGACCTGGCGGCCATAGAGCAAACGCAGTTTTCAGACTTTCTCAACTCCTGCGATGGCGACGCGTGCCTGATCTGGCTGGATACCAAACCCAGCGTCGGCCCCGCCATTCTGGAACTAAGTCCGGGATTCGTGCACCGCGTGTTGAGTATTCTCATTGGCGCTCCGGAAAATTCCGCCCGCCCGGAGCGCGGTATCACCGGCATCGAGCGTCACATCTTGCGCGAGTGCTTCGACACGATCGTGCTGCAACTAAAAGAAGCGTGGGCTGGCCGTCGCGTCGCGTTCGAGCCCATGGCGGTGGCGCCAGGCGAGGAGCAGGCCCAGCCCGCGCTGGGAGGAAGCGCCGTTGTGATCGGCTCCCTATTGAGTCTTGGTGGAGATCGGGAATCCATACGCCTGGCTATACCGGCCCTGTTGGTGCGCCTTGCGGTGACTGGCATGAGCGCGGCAGCCGCGCCACCGCAGGCGGCGTCCCGGCCCCTTGTGTTGGAGGCCATGCGCGCGGCGGCTGTCAGGGTCGAGGCGGTCCTGGGTGGGTCGAGCCTGCGCATGCGGGACCTGCTGACCTTGCAGCCGGGCCAGATCCTGACCCTGGGACCTCCGGCTAACTGCTCGGTCGAGTGCATCGTCAATGGAGTATCAAAGTTCCAGGGCGAATTGGTGTCAAGCGGACGGAACCAGGCGTTCCAAATCGGCTCCCCGATCGAGACCCGCACCGCACCGCGCGATTAGCCGGTCCGGGCAGAGCCGGAGAAGCAAGGTGCGAGAGCAGGTTGACACACACGGCGATCGCCGGTTCTCGGCGGCCGGTCGCGAGAGGATCGGCGTAAGCCTTCATGCGGGCGGCAATCGCGCCCAACATCTGCAGCCGTTCCGCTTCACCGGTGTCTGGCAAGTCCTCCGGAGCGCGGCTGCTGCGGTCCAATTCCGCCTCGAATGCAGGGCGGTCGCCTCTTACCCAGGCGCGGAGCAGAGCCCCGGCCAACTCGATGGAAGCCACTTGCACCTGTTGGTCGATCAGTTTCATAACATAAGTCATGTCGGCAGGTCGGAAGAAAATTCTAACGAAGTTTCCTGATTAGAAAAGGGTGTAATTCGCTCGAATTCCCGCCCCTAATATCCGATGTGAGTCAACAGAGGCATCTATGATCTACCTCACTCGGCTCAACCATACGCCGGTCGTGCTCAACGCCGAGTTGATTGAGCACATCGAAACCACACCGGACACCGTCATCAGTTTGACGACCGGCCAGAAATTCATGGTTTTGGAGTCGACCGAGGAGATCATACGGCGTGTAGTTAACTTTCGGAGAGCGATCATGACGCCGTCCGTCGCGGACGCGCAGTACCCGGCCGAGCCCGCGCGATCCGCGGGAAGCCCGCCGGAAGACAAGTCTTATGGCCAACAGTAAAACGGCGAAAAGCGGCGGCACGCGGCCCGACCTGGCTACTCTCGGCGGACTGTTGCTGGCAATCGGCGGGATCCTTGCCGGACTGATGATGGAAGGCGGCAAGATCAGAGATGTGGCTCAGGTGACCGCCGCCATGATCGTTCTCGGCGGCACTCTCGGCGCCGTGATGGTCACTACGCCATTGGCGGTATTGCTGCGCGCCGCAAAGAAGATGGGCTTGCTGTTCTTTGACAAAGCGAAGCCGCTGGCGGCGACCGTCGAAGATATCATCGGCTATGCGGCGCAGGCCCGCAAGCAGGGCATCGTTTCCCTGGAACAGCAGGCCAGCGCTATACAGGACCCTTTTCTGCGCAAGGCGTTGAATCTGGCGGTGGACGGCATCGATTTGAGCCAGATCCGCAACATCATGGAACTGGAGATCACGCTTGTGGAGCAGGATGGCGATGCCGAAGCCAAGGTCTTCGAGTCCGCGGGAGGCTATGCGCCCACGATTGGCATTATCGGCGCGGTGTTGGGTCTTATTCAGGTGATGAAGAATCTGGCCAACATCGACGAGGTCGGCCGCGGTATTGCCGTCGCATTTGTGGCGACGGTCTACGGTGTGGGATCCGCCAACCTGTTCTTTCTGCCCGCGGCCGGCAAGTTGCGCGCCCGTGTCCAGGACGAAATACGGCGGAAGGAAATGATGCTGGAGGGCGTGCTCTCGATCGTCGAAGGACTCAACCCGAAGCTCCTGAGCACCAAGCTGGAAGCCTACGTCCAACAGCGGGCCGCTAAAGCGCCGGCGCCGGCAAAGGGCCGGGTGGCCGGCGAACCGGCCGCCGCGGAGGGCTGATTTGGCGCGCAAAAAGGCCCATCCCGAACACGCGAACCACGAGCGTTGGCTGGTGTCTTACGCCGACTTTATCACCTTGCTGTTCGCGTTCTTCGTGGTCATGTTCGCTTCCTCGCAGACGGATAAGGCCAAGGCGCAGCAGGTGTCCGACTCAGTGAAGCAGGCTTTGGAAAAGGGCGGCGTGACTGCCGCCGTGCGCGAGATCCTGGGTGGCACCGTCGACGACAAGGGCAGAGGAAACGCCATGATGAAAGGTCCCGGCGGTTCCGAGCCCAAAAAGAAGCAGGAAGAGGGCGGCCCGGCCGAGTTGGTCCCATCGCTGCAATACCTCACAAAAGCCCTCCAGGCTGAGATCGAACACGGCCAGATTGAAGTGCATCTCGAGCCCCGGGGGCTGGTGGTGAGCCTGCGGCAGGCGGCGTTCTTTCCATCCGGCGGCGACGCTATCGATCCCAATACATTCAGCAGTCTCGACAAGATCGGCGCGACCATCCGCGAACTCCCCAACGGCGTCCGTCTGGAAGGGCACACGGACTCCGTCCCCATTCACACGGCCCGATTCCCCAGCAACTGGGACCTCTCCGCCGCCCGCGGCATCGCGATGTTGGAGCTGTTCTCTAGTCGGTGCGGCGTGTCCCAACAACGGCTGGCGGTGGCCGGATACGCAGACACCGCGCCGGTGGATTCGAACGACACTGAAGAAGGCCGGACCCATAACCGCCGGGTAGATATCGTCATTCTGGCCAAGCAGGTCGCCATGAAGGCGGCGCCGGCGGTAGAACCCCCGCGCCCATCGCCGCCACGCAAGTAGCCATGCAATTCCGCGGAGCCTTTGGCAGCCGAATTGCCACTAGCGTCCCTCTTATGCCCAAGATTCGCACGAAGTGCTTCCAGGAAACCGACTACGCGGATTCATCCTTGTTTCACTTTCCAAGCGGGCTGCCGGGATTCGATCGGGAGCGGGCCTTTGTATTTCTTAGCCGCCCCGACAGCCAGCCCCTCTTGTTCATGCAAAGCGTCCTCACGCCGGAATTGTGCTTCGTTCTGTTGCCCGTCTTCGCCGTGGCTCCCCAGTATCGATTGGTTCTCGACGAGGAAGCCCTCGCCGATTTACACTTGCCACCGGAAAGCCAGCCGATAATCGGCGAGGATATCCTATGCGCCGTAATCGTGTGCGCTCGAGGAAACCAGGAGCCCCCTACCGTTAACCTGTTGGCGCCGGTGGTCGTCAACCTGCACGATCGCATTGGAATACAAGCGATCCAGACGCAGTCCGGCTATTCCCATCGGCATCCGCTCGCCGCGAAAGAGGAGCTGGCATCATGCTCGTAATGCGCCGGCGCGCCGGCGAGAGTGTGCTCGTGGGCGACGACATCGAGATCCAGGTGCTTCAGGTGACTGGTACCCGCGTCAAGCTGGGCATCAATGCGCCCGCTTCGGTCCTGATCGTGCGCCGAGAGGTACAAATCACGCTGAGTGAGAATCAAACGGCCGCGCAAAGCGTCAGCCCGCACGCCATAGAGTCTCTCTTGAACGCACTGCCGGCTTTGGCCGCACCGTTGGCGCACGATGGTGAGTGTCAAGAATTTGACGAAACGAATAACCTAAGTTTATCTTGACAGGTTTTTCGGGAATTCTTACTCAATTTTATTAGAATAAACCTCGTCCGCCCCGATATGAACCAGTGAGAGTTGATACTTCCGGGCATCCTGCGAATAGGAGAACCCGGACCCGTACAGGATGTTCGGGCATGTATCACACAGGATGTTAAACAACAATGATAAGCTTTGTAACCAACTACGCTTCGATGGTTGCCGAAAACAACCTGAACACGAACAACAACTTTCAGACCTCGACGATCGAGGCTTTGACCTCCGGTTACCGGATTAACAGTTCCGGCGACGATCCCGCGGGTCTGGCTGTCGCGAATCAGTATCGCGATGAGGTTGCCCAGGTCACCCAGGGCGTGCAGAATGCCAACGACGGTGTCAGCACTTTGCAGATCATCGATGGTGGCTTGAACAACATCGGCACCATGTTGGACCGCTTGCAGACTCTGGCCACCGAGTCCGCGACCACGACCTTCACCGGCGACCGGAACAACATCAACGTGGAGTACCAGCAACTCGTCCAACAGATTTCACAACAGGCGGCCACCATCGGCCTGAATACGGGCGGCACCTTCAACACCCAAAACGAAATCTTTATCGGCGGCGGAAACAGCCTGACGAACTCTCAGGTTGAGGTCGATCTCAGCGGAACGGCGAACGCCGTGGATTCCACCGCCCTGGGTTTGACCAACACCACCGTGGCCGCGGGCGGTGCGGAGCTGACTGGCAATTCGGTCCGCCTGGATGCTCCCGACGCCGTCTTCCTGAGCGGTAGCGCGACCCAAACGTTCACATTCAATTTGGTCAGCAACAACTCCGCGACGACCTTTACCGCTACCGTAAATGGCGGCGCCACCGGTTTGTCCGAAGCCAACGTGCTCAGCTCTTTGAACAGCCAACTGTCGACTTACGGCATCACCGCGCAGGTCGGCGGCGACGGACAGATCCAGTTCGGCGGCGGCACGCCGTTCACCGTGAGCACCGCAACCACCGATATTACCGACCAGATCGCCACGACTGGGTCGACCGCCACCAACGTGGGCATCTACAATTTGGCCGGCTTGGCAACTTATGGCGCGAAGGCGGAAAACCTGACCTTCCAAAATGGACAGGGGACCGCGAATGTGGCGTTGCCGGCCGGCGACTCGCTCGGCTCCGCGATCGCTGCCATCAATGCCCAGACTTCGTCGATCGGCATCTATGCGGTAGTGAATGCGGCCGGAACCGGAATCTCGTTCCAAAGCGCCAACAGCTTCACCGCTTCGACCGATACCGCGGGTGGCGCATTCACCGCGGCCGGCGCCCAGACGGTAACCGCGCCCAGCAGCACTGCCAGTACCACAGGCAACGCCCTGGCCGCCGTCACCGCCATCCAAACCGCGTTGAGCCAACTCGGCCAGGTTCAGGCCAGCGTCGGAGCCGGCGAGAACAAGCTCCAGTACGCCATCGATCTGGCCAACTCGCAAATCACCAACGTGACCTCCGCGGAGTCCGATATCCGGGACGCCGATGTGGCCACCGAGGCCGCTAACCTGACCCAGGCCCAGGTTCTGGAACAGGCTTCCGTCGCCGCCATGGCGCAGGCCAACGCTACGCCGCAGGCGATTCTCAAACTGTTGCAGTAGTCTCATCTGAACTAGCTTGATTGGCTCGGGGCCGGACCTGATTGGGTTCGGCCCCTTTTGTGCAAGGCGATTTTCATATGGGATCTATATCCAGTTCGCTCCCCACATTTAACGGCCAAAGCACTTTTGCGGGTTCGCTACAGGTGGAGCTCGACCAGGCGGTAGCGAATGCATCGCAGCCCATTATACAGATGCAGGGCCAGGTATCCATTCTGCAGAGTCAGCAGGAAGCCCTTTCCGGCCTCGAAACCGCGTTCGGTTCTTTACAAAGCTCTCTCGGCAGCGTAGGCTCCGACTCCACAGGGACATTGTCTGCCAACGTTTCCGATACTTCCGTGGCAACAGCTACGGCCACTTCCAGCGCACTACCCGGAACTTACTCGATTCAGGTAGATCAAGTCGGGACTTCCACCACCACCCTTAGCTCCGCCGGCCTGACCACGGTAACGGACCCCAGCACCGGTAGCATCAGCTCGTCGTCGTCGTTCACGCTCGTGGTCAACGGCACCACCACCACCATCACCCCGGCCGGCAATACCTTGGACGATCTTGCCGACGCCATCAATACCGCCGCGGCCGGAGTGCAGGCGACCATCGTGAACGTCGGCGGGAATTCCACTCCGGACTACCGCCTGGCGGTGACCGCCACCGGCGCCGGCGACACCACCATCCAATTGAACGACGCTAATAATAACCCCCTGCTGGATACCCTCGCGTCCGGTACCGACGCCGAGTATTCCGTGGACGGCAACAGCCAGATTCAAAGCAACTCCAATCAGGTCACACTGGCGCCGGGCCTGACCGTCAACCTCGTCCAGCAAAGTTCGTCCCCCGTCACCATCACTGTGGGAGCGGACTATAGCGCGCTCTCGACCGATTTATCGAACTTCGCAACAGCGTATAATTCCGCCGTTACCACGCTCGGCCAACAAATCGGCCAAAACGCCGGCCCGCTGGCCGGAGAGAGTGTCGTCTATACACTCGAGGACGCTCTGAACACTCTGGTCAACTATACCGGCGGTTCCGGCGCCGTCAATTCCCTTGCCAGCATTGGCTTTACCCTGGCCCCCAACGGACAACTGTCCTTCGATTCGACCGTTTTCAACAGCCAGAGCATCAGTGCGGTTCAGCAGTTTCTGGGCGGCGCCACTACTGGCGGGTTCCTGCAGACCGCCACCAACACACTGACCGGCGTAGCCGATCCGACCACGGGAGACATTCAGACCGAGTTCGCCAACCTGCAAACGGAAGTCACTAACGACGATGGTTTGATCACGAACGAACAGACCCGCGTCAACGACCTAACCACGAATATGGAGCAACAGCTCACCCAGGCTGACGCGCTTATCGCCAATCTTCAGGAGCAGAAATCGTATTACACGCAATTGTTCCAGGCGGAATATCCCAGCGGTTCCGGAGGCTAAGCCGCATGTCTGCACGCTTGGACCAACTCGAAAAAGATCTGCGAGGCGCCGTGGTGCGCCGCTGCTACGCCGAAGTGCATACGATCGCCGCCGAGTTGTGCGCGCAGGCTGCCGAGGAGTGGCGTGCGCTTCCCGCCGACGCCCCCCGCGCCCGCCTGGTCTTCGATCGGTTGCAGACTTCGCTCGAATGGGCCCGCCAAATGGTCTGCGTCTCCCGCGCAGCGGCGGCCGACGAATTGCGGCGCGGGATGCTCACGAAACGCTATCTTGTCCCCGCCAGCGCCGCTGGAAGCCGCCTGCGCTTCGACTTATAGCCATCCGTGCGTCAAACGGCTGACACGTCACCCGGCTGACAGCCCTGGCGCCGCCCTCCGCCGCCGATCTGCTTTCCTTCCGCGGGATTCTCCGGCAAATATAAATGGAACGGCACGTGCTTTCACGCAAGCATCGTGATCGACAGCCTGAGTGACAGCCTCGAGCAGTACATGAATGTGATCAGCCAGCGCCAGAAGCTGGTTGCGTCCAATATCGCCAACGCCGACACGCCAGGTTATAAGACGCAGGACGTGGACTTTCAGGCCAGCCTGCAATCGGCCCTCGACGGCGGCTCCCCGGCAACGGTTCAAGTATCCGGCCTCACGGTGAAAAACGACGGCAATAACGTGGATCTGGACCGTGAAGCGCGGCTCCTGGCTGAGAATGCCATGCGCTTCAGCGTGGCCGCAAACCTGATGCACTCCGAACTCCAGCAGGTGAGAGAGGCCATCAAAGGAGGCAATTAATGAGTTTGTTCTCGGCACTTTCGGTTAGCGCTTCCGGAATGGCCGCGCAGCGCACGCGCGCCGCGTTGCTGGTGGAGAATATCGCCAATTCGGAAACCACGCGCACTCCCGACGGCGGTCCGTACCGCCGCAAGGATGCCATCTTTTCCAGCGACGAGATGGGCTCCGCGTTCAGTTCGGAGCTGCAGGCTCAACTGGGCGGAGAGAATCTCACCGGCGTCAAGGTGGCGGGTATATCCGTGGATACCAGCGCGCCGGAGAAGCGCTATTTGCCGGGCCATCCCGACGCGGACGCCCAGGGTTACGTCACCATGCCCAAGGTTAATCCGGCCGAGGATATGGTCGATCTGATGGGCGCCAACCGCAGCTACCAGGCGAATGTAGCCGCCATGTCGGCGGTGAAAGACATGATCCAGAAATCCATCGATCTGCTTAAATAGGAGAACTTCGAGTGCCGGCGCCGATTTCAAATATCACACCCATCTCGATGCCGGATCTGGTCGCACCCGCCAGATCCACGGATCAATCGGGCGAGTTCCAGAAACTACTGATGGGTAGCATAGACAAACTGGAATCTTTGAACAACAACGCGTCCGACGCGGTACAGAAATTCCTGACCGGGGAAAACGAGGAGTTGCATACGGCCGTTCTGGCCACGCAGAAAGCCTCCCTGGCTTTCGAGCTCGGTCTGCAGGTACGAAACAAGGTAGTAGACGCATATCAGGAAGTCATGAAGATGCAGATCTAGGAACGCCGCATTAGACCACCCCGGGACCCCACATGCGCCAGATACGTAAGCTCATCTCAGATCTCTCCATCAAACAACGCGTCACCATCGTCATGGCGGCCCTTTTGGCGGGCGTCTTGATCGCTTCGCTCGTACACTGGAAACACGAGAGCGGCTTCAGCGCGCTGTATATCGGCATGGCGCCGGAAGACGCCGCCGGGGTCGTGCAGAAGTTAAAGGAGACCGGCGTCGAGTACCGCTTGGCGGAGAGCGGCGGCACCGTGCGCGTGCCCTCCGAGAAGCTCGCTGAGTCGCGCCTGGCGCTGGCCGCCGCCGGGCTGCCCAAGACCGGCCGCATTGGCTTTGAATTGTTCGACAAGACCAACTTCGGCACCACGGATTTTGTCGAGCATATCAATTATAAACGGGCCCTCGAGGGAGAACTCGAGCGGTCCGTGATGAGCCTCGCGGAGGTGGAACAGGCCCGCGTCCATCTGACGCTGCCCAAAGAGTCCGTGTTCCTGGATCAGCAGCAACCGTCCAAAGGCAGCGTGATGGTGAAGCTGCATCCGGGTGCGCATCTGTCACCGCTTAACGTCGTGGCGATTACCAACCTGGTGGCCAGCGCTGTCGAGGGACTTTCTCCCGATGCGATTTCGGTGGTGGATATGAACGGCACGCTGCTGACTCGCCGCGCCAGAGCGGCCGCTGTAGATGGAGCCCAGGCTCCCGGCGAACTGCTGGAGATGCGGCAGCAGGTCGAGCACAATCTGGTCGCCAAAATCTCGGAAACGTTGGACCCCTTGTTGGGACCGAACGCTTACCGCGTGGGCGCCTCGGTGGATTATGACCTGACCAGCGGCGAACAGCAGGAAGAGACCCTGGATCCCACCCACTCGGTAATGGTCAGCTCCCAGAAGTCCGAAGACGTAGCCGATCGCGGCGGTTCGTCCGGCATTCCCGGAACGGCGTCGAATCTGCCCGGCGGCGCCGCGCCCGCTAAAGCCGGCGCCGGCGGAGTCTCGCGGCGCACCGAAAACATCGCCTATCAAACCAGCCGCGTGATTCGGCACACGCGGATTCCACAGGGCATCGTCAAGCGCATGTCCCTGGCCGTTTTGGTGGATCAAACCGTGCGTTGGGAAGGCAGCGGCGCGCAAAGGCATCGCTTGTTGATTCCCGTGGCTCCCGAGACGCTGAAGACCATCAAGGAATTAGTAGCCGGCGTGACCGGATTTAGCGCCGAGCGAGGCGATCAGTTGATCGTCGAGACGCTGCCATTCGAGTCCACCCAGAATGCCGAGCCAATGGCGATGCCTCCCTCCGCGCCCCCGCCCAACAACGATCCGGCCTGGCTGCGGTGGGTTACCAAGTACCGCGGCTACCTGTCCGCCGCCGTTGCGGCGCTGGCGATCCTGCTGATTGCGTTCCGCGTCTTTCTCAAAGCCAGAAGACGGAAGTACGCCGCGGCCGTCGTGCAGGCCGGCGAGTTGGAGCATTCCATGGAGCCCCCTCGCTTGCACCCCGGAACAGCCCTGGCTACCGCGGAGCAGCTAGCCGCGGGGACCGATCTGGTTTCTGTGGACGACGACGGCCATGAGTTGGCCAAGCGCATTCGTGAACTAGCCAAGCGGGAGCCCGCGGTCACGGCGAACGCCTTGCGCATGTGGCTGCTGCAGACCGAAACCGCAAAAACCGGAGCGCACCATGCTTGAATCCAATGAAACGCCGCAGGCCGTGACAGGGGCACGCAAGGCGGCCATGTTCCTGATGGGGGTAGGCGACCAAATCGGCGCCGACGTGCTGCGCCATTTAGACGCCGGCGAGATTCGCCAGATTACGCGGGAAATATCCACCCTGGATGCCGTGGCGCCCCATCACATGCTCGGCGTATTCCGCGAGTTTGAAACTCTCGCGGTGAGCAGTCCATTCTTCGCGAAGGGTGGCGCCGAATGTGCCCGCAGACTGGTGGAGCAGGCGCTTGGGGCGGAGCCTGCCCAAAAGATCCTGCAATCTTCGGGCCCGGCCGCTGCCAGCCAGACCGAATTGGAATTGCTGCAGGACACGGATCCGCAGCAACTCGCGGGATTCGTTCGGGACGAGCACCCCCAGGTGATTGCCTTGATTCTTTCGAATCTGCCGGCCGCGCAGGCCGGGGCGGTGATGTCCTCCCTTCCGCCGGACATACAGCCGCAGGTCGCCATGCGCATGGCCTCCCTGGATCGCATCTCACCGGAAGTGTTCCGGCGCATTGCGGAGGCGATCGGCAGCAAGCTCCAGAACCTCAAGCAGGTGAAACGAGCTGATGGCATGCGCACGCTGGCCGCCCTTTTGAACCAGGTCGATCCGGCCGTAGTGGAAGCCATCCTGGCGAAAGTGGACGAGGAAGACCAAGCCCTCGGCACGACCGTTCGGGACATGATGTTCGTCTTTGAGGACGTCCTGAATATCAGCAAAGATAACATGACCAAATTGATTGCCAGGGTCGACCGGAAGATTCTAACAGTGGCCTTGAAGGGGACTTTCGGCAAGGTCCGCGATCACTTTAAGCAGTGTATGTCGCAGCGCGCCGCCGAAATGCTCGAGGAGGACATGGATGCGCTCGGTCCAGTGCGTATCCGGGATGTGGAAGCCGCCCAACAGCAACTGGTCGCGGTCGTGCGGCAGTTGCAGCAGGAAGGCGTCCTGAGCGTGAATCGCGGCGGCGGCGACGAATATGTTGTCTAAGCTGTTGCAGGATTCGGACCTCGACGTGAGACCCATCGTCTGGCGCCGTGGATCCACCACTCCGCTTCCGGAGGCGCCACTCGAGGCTGCCCCGGCGTCCGACGAGCTGTCGCTACTGCGCGGCAAAGTGAGCGAGTTGACCGCCTGTATAGAGCGACGATCGCAAGAATCCTTCGATGCGGGATTGCGCGCGGGGGAAGCCGCGGCCAGACAGAGCCTGGAGAGCGAAGTACGCGGGACTATCGAGAGACTGGCCGTGGCCATTGCCGAAGTCGCCTCGCTGCGCGCCGAGACCATTCATCGGGCGGAGGCCGATACAGTGCGGCTGGCCGTCGAGATCGCACGCCGCGTGCTCCATCGTGAACTGACCGTGGATACATCCGCCTTGGGCGCTCTCATCAAGGCTGCGTTGGAAAAGCTGCGGGCGCAGGAAGTCTATCGGGTTCGCGTGCATCCCGATCAGGCGAAAATCGTGCGCAGTTGTCTCGATGAGATGGGACGCAGCCAGGCCATCGAGGTGGTGCATGACGCCTCGCAACAGAAAGGCGGAGCCGTTTTTGAAATCAACGGCGGAGCGCTGGATGCTTCGCTCGAAACCCAACTGCGCGAGATCGAATGCGGATTGACGGACCAGTTGGAGGCGCGCAGATGACTTCTTCCTGCCCTACAAACTTCAACGCGTACATTTCGCAGGTGCGCAGCGCCGAACTCTTGCCTTGGACCGGCGAAGTGGTGGAACTCGTAGGTCTACTGATAGCGTCCCGCGGGCCGGCGGTGGCCATCGGCGACTGTTGCGAGGTGATCACCTCGGCGGGACGCCGCATTCGCACGCAGGTGGTCGGCTTCCGCGACGGACACGTGTTGTCCATGCCGCTGGAAGAAATCGACGGCATTCAACTGCGGGATCAAGTCATCGCGCGTCCCGACGATACGCAGGTGCCCGTCGGGCCCGATCTGGTTGGCCGCGTTCTGGATGGCTTTGGAAGGCCGATTGATCGAAAGCCGCCCATCCGGCGCGCCGAGTCCTACCGGCTGCACCCTGCGCCGGGCAGCCCTTTGGACCGCGAGCATATCACCGAGCGGATCATAACGGGTGTCCGCGCGATCGATAGCCTGGTCCCCTGCGGCCGCGGCCAGCGCATGGGTATTTTCGGCGGCAGCGGTGTTGGAAAAAGTACCCTGCTGGGCTCCATGGCGCGCCACAATTCCGCGGATCTCACGGTGATCGCGCTGGTTGGCGAACGCAACCGCGAGGTGCGGGCCTTCCTCGAACACGATCTGGGAGCTGAAGGCGGTAGCCGCTCGGTAGTGGTCTGTTCCACTTCGGACCGCCCGGCCCCCTTGCGTGTGCGCGCCTGCTTTGTCGCCCTGGCGATCGCTGAATACTTCCGCGACCAAGGCGCCCATGTGCTGTTGATCATGGATTCTGTCACTCGTCTGGCTATGGCTCAGCGCGAAATCGGACTGGCTGCCGGCGAGCCGCCCAGCCAGAAGGGGTACACACCTTCCGTGTTCAACCTGCTGCCCAGAATCCTGGAGCGCGCCGGCAACTTTCAGAAGGGATCGATCACCGGCTTCTTCACCGTACTGGTGGAGGGCGACGATTTCAACGAACCCATTAGCGATGCGGTGCGGTCGATCCTGGATGGGCATATCGTACTTTCGCGCCGCCTCGCCGCGGCGGGCCACTATCCCGCCATCGATGTCATGCACTCCCTTAGCCGGCTCTCTACGCGGATCTCCGAAGCAGCGGATTTGGACGCCGCCAAAAAGATTCGCGAGGCCTTGGCCGTGTACGACGAATCGAAGGATTTGATCGAACTCGGCGCTTATGTGAGCGGCAGCAATCCGCGGCTCGACGCGGCTGTGCGGCTGCGCCCGGAGATCAACGCATTTCTGCGGCAGGACACCGGCGCTTCCCGATTGCCGGAGACCCTTCTCCGTATGCGATCGATCGCGGAGAGGCTCTAACCCCGTATGTCAGCCTTCCAATTCCGGCTGGATAGAGTACTGGAGTGGTACCGCACGCAACTCCAACTGGAAGAGAACCGCCTGGCCGCCTGTCTCACGGCTTTGAACCTGGTGCAGGAGCGCATCGCCCGCCTGCAGGCTGAGCGCTTGGCCGTCGAGAGCGAAGTGATGTCGGGCGGTTCGATCCTGGCGCGCGATCTCGCTTCGCTGGGGCTCTATCGTTTGCGCGTGAGAAAAGAGGAGGCGGGGTTGCATGAGGAACGCGTTCGCCGGGAACGCGCGCTAGGCGAACAGCGTGCGGCGGTCCAGGCAGCTCAACGCCGCGTGCGGCTCGTTGAGAAATTGCGCGCCAGACGGTGGTCGGAGCATCGCTACGCCGAAGACCGTGCGCTGGAGAGCCTGGCCGCGGAAGCCTATCTGTCAAAGTGGATTGCAGCGAGGGCGGGGCGGCGCCATGCGCCGCCGCAAGTTACCCAGGCGGACACTTAGGCGTTCGGTGTGGACGACCACGAGCCGGGATGGAATTGAGCGTCCGGTTGTCCCGATTTCAAGCCTGCCTGTTCCAGTTGCTGCAAGGTATAGTAGCGGTCCGGCTGTAGGCCGGTGACCGTGCCGCTGTATCCCGGCACCGAGAAGGTGTTAGTCCCTGGTATCTGGTCGCCTTGAGAAATGTAGATCGGCTCGGCTCCGGAGGACTGCGCCGGTCCGGCGTAGCCTAGCTCTTGCGAAGTGTAGGTTTGTCCGTTGACTGTGATTGGCCCAGGATCCGACCAATACGCCGTTGTATCGATAGGCTGGCCGGACGCCAGCCTTTGCGCGTTTTCATTGGCCAGCAGTGAATCGAACTCCTGTTGCGCCTGCTGGGTTGGTATGCCGGGTAGTTGGGACGTGAAATTCGCGGGACTACTTCCCGTCATGTTGGCAAAAAGATAGCCATTCTGATTGTACAGCGCCTGCGTATAAATCTGGTCCGGTCCATACACGCTGTTAGCCGAGTAGTTACTGCCGGCTCCCGGGGCGCCTTCATAAGGTATGTTAGGGACGCTCGCGCCTTGCGGATTACCGCCCGAACGCTCCGTGTAGTAACTATTGAGCCACGCCTGTACATCCGGATCGCCCAGGCCGGTCTGCGCGGCGGAACCCGCACTGGCTGCGGATTTGATCGGGTCGACAGGCTGGCTGACTATTTGGATCGGCAGCAAATCGTTATGGGGCGGCGCGTTGACCTTAGCGTGGGACGCCGGCGCCACAGCGGACTGGAGGGCGTCGCCGAATTCGCCCGACGGCCGCGGTTCGGCCGGCACGGCCCTATTTATCATCTCAGGTGCGCCATTCTCGATTGCATGAACCATACAGCTTGCTCCTTTCAAAAGAAACTCCGACGTGATGCTCCGATCAAACGGCGCAGTCAGTTGTGGCCTTCGGTGCCACACGCGCCCGGGCGTCGGTTCACGGCTTCTGGAGATGCAAATGAAACCCCAGCCTGACGTCCAATTATTTCAACTAGATACACTTGGCGCGGGAGTGTTGTGGTCTTGACAGTCAAACGCCGCCGTCAAGGATTTGACGAGGCCGCCTCTGCAATGCCGGGGCCCACAGGAGTTCCCCGTTACTCGACGCCTATCCGCCCACTAACCGCGGAGTCCCATTTGGCCAATGCAAACGGGCCGGCCGGCGCCACACGGCATGTCGTCAATTTCTTGACTGGCCGTTGGTTAGGAACACGTTAACCATTGAGATCTAACTGCTGGGCCGGCCGTCGCCGTAAAATAGGACGGTTCGCCCAAATCCGGCAAAGCCATGATCTCTTTGAAGAGACATCTTGAAGACCTCCAGGGACAAGGTCCGTTGATCGCGGAACTGGAAGCATCGTATAAGTCCGCCCTGGAGGGGATAGAGCAGAACCTGCCATCGGTCTCCGCGCAATTGGTCGCCCACTTTCGAAAACAGATTCGGGAATTGCGAACGCAGTTCGAGCTGCGCCCGGCGGCGGAGGTCTTGAGCCAGAGCCGCCCGAAGCTAAGGGATGAACTGCGCGCGTTCGCGACGCAGGCCGATAAAATCCTGGAACATAAGGACAAACAGTTTAGAGAAATCCTGCGTTCGTTTGCCGAGGCCGCTACTACGCTCGCGCAGCAGAGTACCACGAATAACCGCCGGCTGACCTGTTTCACGCGCAATCTGGATGCGCTGGTCGAGTTGCAAGACTTGACGGAGATCCGCAAGGGCATGGTGAAGGAAGTAGCCGCACTGAAGCAGGCGGTGGCCGAGATCCACGATGCCAGCCAGCAGTCGGTGCTGCAACTGCATGCCGAGATTCGACAGTTCCAGGAGAAACTGGCGCGGTCGGAAGAGATCGCCCGCACGGATGCGTTGACGGGTTTGGGCAACCGCCGCGCGGCGGAGCATGCGCTGCGTTTGGCGGTAACGGCGGCGAAGCCCTTCAGCGTGGTGTTGGTGGATCTGAACGGATTCAAGGGCATCAACGACCGCTGGGGCCACCCCACCGGCGACGCGGTGCTCCGGCAGTTCGGACAGCGGTTGGGATCGGTGGTGCGGTCCGCGGACATGGTGTGCAGGTGGGGGGGCGACGAGTTTCTGGTTTTGCTGCCCGCATGCCGCCTTGCACAGGCCATCGCCAGGAGCCAGGAGATTGGTAAACAATGCGAAGGCGACTACCGGCTCTCGGTGGAAGACGGCCATATTAAGTTACTGCTGCGCGTAGCGATGGGAGTGGCGGAGTGGTCCATCGGAGAACAGATCGAGAACCTCATCCGGCGAGCGGACGATGCGCTGTATAAGGACAAGGGAAAGATCTCCGGGCGGCGTGGTTCGGAATCGTTAATCGAGGCGCGCTTGGCGTGAGACTTTAGTCCGGTCCGGCGCTGGGCTACTAGCCACCCGGCGTCGTCTCCTTACCCCAAGTGCTTCGCCAGGAACGGCAGCCCCTGCACGCCATGGAACGAGTGGATGTCGTTGAAAACTTCCTGCCCGCATAACGCCCCCGCGCCAAAAACCTCGTACACTTTCTGCACGCGCGCGAAGCTTCGCTGGCTGGCTTCCACCGGGAAGATATCGTCCTGCATGCCCGACTCGACAAACAAAGGCCGCGGCGCGATCAGGCCGGCCACATCGTACATCTCCGCCCAGTTGAGAATGCCGGGAACGTAATTGTCGATGCAATGCGACAGGCTCATGATGCTGTCGCGGAACGTGTTGAGATACCCGCTGATCATGGCGGCGCGGATACGCGGTTCCAGCGCCGCGGCGAACGTGGTCACCTCGCCGCCGCCGGAGATGCCCATGCATCCCACGCGGCGCGCGTCGAGTTCCTGGCGGGTTTCGATCCAATCGATGGCGCGCATCACATCGTAGACCCGCCATCCGACCATGGTCTGGCCCAGCAGCAGCGCCGCGCCGGCGGAGGGCTGGCAGGCGGTGGCCTCCGCGCCTTTCTTGCGCGTGACCGGGTCGCGGCGGCAGCCGAAGCCCAGTGGTTCGATGGCCACCGCGGCCATGCCGTGCTCCACCACCTGGATGGCGAAGTCGTGCTGATACCCAGGCTTGTCCGTGCGGTTGCGGCCCTGCGGGTCGATACCCACGATGTCATCCACGCCGCGGCCGTGTCCGGGTATGCAGATCATGGCCGGATAGGGCGGCGCGGAATCGCGGGGCGTCAGCAGGTAGCCGAGCACAAACAAGCCCGGCCGGCTTTCAAACACGAACTTCTCGCGGCGGTACGCGGGGAAATCGCGCGTCTCAAGGGTCTGCGGCAACAGTGGTGCACGTGGCGCCGGGAACCCGCCTGCCAGTTCGGTGAGTTTAGCGTGCAGGCGCTTCTGCCACGCTTCCGCCTGTTTGCGGTTTTGCGCGCGGAAGGTCAGCCGCAGCGGCGCGGATTCGTAGAGTTTACGGGTGTAGAGCACCGGGTCGAATGCGGCGGCGTCGACCTTGTCCGCGAAGCCTTCGAGCGCGCCGCCGGCTTGGCTCTGGGCCGTGGCGCGCAGGATGGCCGCGCTGCCCGCGGCGGCGAGTTTGCCGAGTTCTCTGCGTGTCATACGATGGGTTCCGCCTTGCTTTTGCAATCGAGTTTGCGATACCAATTATATCCCGGAGGCTTTTATGAAAAGACTTACGATGTTGGCCGCGACGCTCGCGCTCGCCGCCCCAGTTTTCGCCGCGGATGACGGCGCCATGTTCGCCAGGCACTGGCAAACGTCCAAGGAGTTCACGCTGGCGGTGGCGGAAGCCATGCCGGCTGCCGACTACAATTTCAAGCCGAATGACGAAGAGATGAGCTTCGGCAAGGTGATGGCGCACATCGCCATCAACAACATCCGGGCCTTCGCCACGGTGAGCGGATTGAAGGCTCTCGATACGCCCGAGAAAATCGCGGCCGCGTTCAAAGATCCCAAGGGCGTATTCGACAAAGAGAGCGACATCCAATTCCTGCGCGACTCGTTCGACTTCTGCATCAAGGCGCTGGCGGAGATCACGCCGGAGAAGGCCGACACCATGTTCGGGCCGGCCAGCGGGCGCGAACGGTTGTGGTCGTGCTTCACGCATACCGCGCATCATCGCGGACAGGCGGAGGTTTATTTGCGGATCAAGAATATCAAACCGCCGGACTACAAGTTCTGACTGGGCTGCGCAAGTTTCGACTGGGCCGCGCGCGTAAGCAAGCGGTCTCACGCCCCCATGTCAGCTTCCAGCTCCAGACCGGTCCGGTCGAGAATTGCCAGCGTACGTTCCTCGATCCGGATCAAACCTTGGGCGCGGAAGCGGGCCAGATTGCGCGAGACCACTTCGCGCAACGTGCCCGCGTGAGGCAATTTCCTGATGACTCAGCGGCAGCGGAAACTCGTCGGCCTGCGCCTGCCGGCTGGCATCCAGCAGCATGCGCGCCAACCTTATTGATGAAATAAGAAACCACCGGCTCCGCGGCGCGCACCGACGCCGGATACCCTCCGCCGTCAAACAGCGGCCAGCGACAGCTCGGCGACCGTGGAGGCGCTCCATCGCCAGCATCATCTCGCGGCCGGATGGCGCCGTCTTGAAGATCTTCACGCCCTCGGCAATCGGAAAGATCCCGGCGTTCTCCACCGCGCGCTGCGCGAGAGCCTGCACTTCGTTCGCGCTCAGGCTGGCGAACAGCGGGATCTCGGATAACACCTGCTATTTGCTCATACTGTGGCGCGCGCGACCAAACGCGTCGCCGCCGCATCGTAAGGCGTGCCATCCAGGCTGCCGAAGAGCCGCACGTCCGCGAATCCCGCGCGCTCCAGCAGCGCCGCCAGTTCCTGGCCGGAATACAGGTTGTGCTCGAATTCAAAGCGCCGCGCGCGCTCGCCTTCAATCAGCAGCCACCGCAAGCGCAAACGCCCCCACCCGGGCAAAACGTCGTAATGCTGGACGCGGATGCCGCCGTCCGGCAACTGTTCCCAATTCGTCGTGCGGCCCAGAGATACCAGGTACTCTTT
This sequence comes from Bryobacteraceae bacterium, assembly GCA_050008575.1. Taxonomy (GTDB): domain Bacteria; phylum Acidobacteriota; class Terriglobia; order Bryobacterales; family Bryobacteraceae; genus Bog-159. The sequence continues at coordinate 165,154 of JBEKMJ010000030.1, read as the reverse complement.
GCTCATCACGTCGATCACGAACACGCCGCCAGTCTTCAGGCTGGTGCGCACGTTGCGCAGTACGGCGAGATCTTCCTCGCGTGTATCGAAATAGCCGAAGGACGTAAACAGGCTCAGCGCGAGGTCGAAAGCGCGCGGCCGTACGAAATCCCGCATATCGGCCTCCACCAGTTCGACACCCGCCCCGGCGGTCGACGCGCGCGCCTTGTCTAGCAGGAACGGAGACCGGTCCACACCCGTCACTGCGAGTCCTTTCCGCGCCAGGATCAGGCTGTGCCGTCCCGGGCCGCAGCACAAATCCAACACCCGGCCGCCCGCGACACCGCTTAGCGCGAGTACGCGCTCTACTTCACCCGGAGCCGCGGCCAACTGGCGATCGCCGAACATGTAAGGATAGAACGTTTTCCAGAATTCTTCGTTTTCGAACCACTGCATCCAGCCAATATAGCGAACCATCCAAGTCACCAGGAGGAAGCGGAATTGGAAACGCGACAGATTGGATCGCTGGAAGTATCGGTGGTGGGGCTGGGTTGCAACAACTTCGGCTGGCGCATCGATGCCGCCGCGAGCGCGGCCACTGTGAACGCCGCTCTGGAAGCCGGTATCGACTTCTTCGACACGGCGGACATCTACGGCGCGGGCGCCAGGGAGGAGTTTCTGGGCCGGGCCCTTGGGCCGCGCCGTAACGAGGTACTAATAGCCACCAAATTCGGGATGAAGATGGACGAACAGCGGCGCGGCGCGCGTCCCGAATACGTGCGGCGCGCGGTGGAAGACAGCCTGCGGCGGCTGGGAACCGATCGCATCGATCTTTACCAACTGCACCAGCCCGATCCTGAAGTCCCCATCGCGGAAACGCTTGGGGCGCTGGACAATCTGGTGAGCGCTGGCAAGGTGCGCGAGATCGGCTGTTCGAATTTCTCGCGCGAACAGTTGGGCGCGGCGGATGCAGCCGTGCGTGCAGGCGCAGCGCGCTTCGTGAGCGTACAAAACCAATACAGCATGGTGCATCGCGAGCCGGAAGCGGAAGTGATCCCGGAATGCGTGCGTTCGGGAATTGCATTCCTGCCCTATTTCCCCCTGGCCAACGGGCTTCTTACGGGCAAGTACCGACGCGGACAGCCGCATCCGGAAGGCAGCCGGGCCCACGATGGATGGGGTCCGAAGGTGTTCCCGGATGAGAATCTGGCGCGGGTCGAATCGCTCGCCGGGTTCGCCGCCGCGCACGGGCACACCATGCTGGAACTGGCGGTTTCGTGGCTGGCGGCGCAGCCCGCGGTGGCGTCGGTGATCGCGGGCGCGAAAACGCCGGAACAGGTGCGGGCCAATGCGTCGGCGGCAGGCTGGCGGCTCGCGCCGGCGGAACTGGCGGCCATCGATGCCATTCTGCCACAAGCGCCACCGGCGCAATGACGGCGGCATGTGTCAACATGAGAATTGCGCATCCTGCTGGCACACAATTCTCTCTACTATCCATCCTACGGCGGCGGCGACAAATCCAACCGCCTGCTGATGGAAGCGCTGGCCGCCAAAGGACACGCGGTGCGAGTGGTCGCGCGCGTGGAACATTTCGGGGCGGAGGCGCACGCTACGCTGGTACGCGAACTGACGGCCCGTGGAACCGACCCGTATGCGCGCGGCCATGCCGGCCTCGAGTTCCAGTTGAATGGCGTGGAAATCCGCATCCTAACTGGCGACCCGAATTTACGCGCCTACTTCGCGGCGCAGGTACGCGCGTTCTCGCCGGAGATCGTCGTCGCCTCGACCGACGACCCCGCGCACCTGATGCTGGAGACCGCGTTACAATCGGCCGCCCGCGTGGTTTACCTGGTGCGCGCCACCGTCGCGCTGCCGTTCGGGCCCGATAGCGGGCTGCCGAGCGAGTTCCAAACCGAGGCCCTGCGGCAAGCCGACGGCGTGGTGGCGGTCGGCGAATACGTCGCGCGCTACACCCGTCATTGGGGCGGTGTGGAAGCCATCCACGTGCCGATTTCGCTGCTCGACCCTGGCGAGCATCCGAACCTGGGCCGCTTCGATAACCGCTTCGTCAGCATGGTGAATCCGTGCGCCGTGAAAGGCATCTCGATCTTCTTGGCGCTGGCGGAGCGTTTTCCGCAGGTCGAGTTCGCCGCCGTCCCCACGTGGGGCACCACGTCGGCGGATTTCGCGGCTTTGCGCCAGTTGCCGAACGTCTCGATTCTGCCACCGGTCGACGACATCGACGATCTGCTCCGCCAGACGCGCGTGATGCTGGCGCCGTCGCTTTGGGCCGAGGCGCGGTCGCGCGTGATTCTGGAAGCCATGTCGCGCGGCATTCCCGTGATGGCCAGCGATGTCGGCGGCCTGGCGGAAGCCATGCTCGGCATGGACTATCTGTTGCCGGTAAACCCCGTGGCGCGCTATCGCCCCATGGTTGACGAACTGATGGTGCCGGCGGTTGAGATCCCGCCCCAGGAGGTCGGGCCATGGGTGGCGGTCCTGGCGCGCCTGTTGACGGATCGCGCGCATTACGAGCGGTTGGCGGCGGAGTCGCGCCGCGCCGCGCTGGCGTATGCACGGGATCTGCACGCGGGGCCGTTCGAAGCCTATCTGGAAACCGTCCTGCGGTCGCCCAGACGGCGCACGGGCGGCCGCCAGCCCAACTTGGGAGCACCGTTGTCGGACAACCGGCGCCGCTTGCTGGCGCTGCGTCTGAAGCGGGCGAACACGCATGTGGCTCAGTGAGACACCCACCGGCGACCGGACGTTGCTGGCGCGCCGCGCCACGGAAATCGCGCGCGCCGCGATGCCGGGTGTGGACGTGGAGATCTTCTGGGAGGGCATGTGGATTCGCCGCGTAGGTCCCGATTATTTTCCCGATCCGGATATCTTTGGCGTGCAGGAGCCCAATTGGGAGCGCTGGGCCGGCCAGGCGCGGAAGTATCTGGACGACGCCGAGGATTACTGGTTCCATTTGTACAAGCCGCGCGCGGGCGACGTGATAGTGGATATCGGCGCGGGGCGCGGCGAGGATGTGTTCGCATTTTCCCGCGCGGTGGGACCGGCCGGGCGCGTCTGGGCTTTCGAGCCGCATCCGGTTTCGTTCGCGGCGCTGCGCCGGCTGTGCGAACTCAACGGCCTCGCGAATGTAACAGCGCTGCATTTAGCGTGTATGGACCGAGGTGGGGAGTTGCAGATCGAAACGCTTCCGGTATGGGAGTCCAACTACGTGCGGACCGGACAACCGAGCGCTTCGAGCCACGCGGTGCGGAGCGCACGATTCGACGATCTGGCCGCCGCGCATGGCATTGAGCGGCTCGACTTTCTGAAGATGAACATCGAAGGCGCGGAACGCTGGGCGCTGCCCGGGTGCGCCGTTGCGCTACGCCGCGCGCGGTTTGTGTGCATCGCGGCGCACGACTTTCGGGCCGCCCGCGGGGAAGGCGAAGAATTCCGCACGCTCGAGTTTGTAAAGCAGTTCGTGGCCGCGGCGGGCTTCCGCATCGCGATGCGCGACGACCCGCGCTATTACGTGCCCTATCACGTGCACGGGTGGCGATGAATCGTGGGGCAGGCTCGCAGCCTGCGCGGGCCTCGGAGGCCCGCTCTTTGGCGAGCGAAGCTCGCCTAATTAACTGAGAGGATCTCACGCACGCACCGAAGAGTGGCGAGAATCGTTTTCCCGGGTACGATTTCCATCCGCGCCTCAAGAGTTCCATTTACTGTCGATGACTTGAAGCGATCCTGGGCAGCCGTTGCAAGGTCAAGCTTACTATGTGAATATCTCAAAACTCTTGCGGTCGAGCCATGTACTGTGCCTGTACTGCCACCTTCTCGGAATCGGTTATTTCGAAGAGTAGAGTGCGAACGTCCTGCTCCCGTCGGCAACGGTTGGTCTTTGAATGCGCCCCGTTCTTTCCTGTCTGCTGCCGCCTCTATCAATGCCCTAGCGAAAAACAGATGGAATGAGTAGATAATGTTCGATTTCCTTTCCGCTGTGGAACTGAACGAATGCGGTGCTCGCCTCCAGCTTCTTGTGCACGTCTTCAATGTGTTCCGTGCTCCGGTAGTTCCGATCATAGACCACCGCGATCAGAAGGTTCTGCCCAGGGTTCTTGGTATGCCCCCCAAGCGTTCACCAGTTCTGGCGGCAAGACCTGCATCCCATGCAGGTTGTGGTGATAGGTTCTGCGAACTCCTCAAAGTTGTCGGGGTAGTAATACCGGTAATTTCGGAAGTGATGCGACGCGCAGTGACTCTCGATATTTCGTTGCACTGTTTCGTTTTCTAACAGCCGCTCCTCGTGTTCTGCCCGTCCCAGCACGGGCACCACGGCGACAGTCACGGGATACTCGGCGTTGAAGGCTGCAACTGTTGTGACTGTCCTTCCTTAAGATGGGAATTCTCGAGGCCCTCTATGAGTTGCTTCAAATCTGAGGGGATCTCATCCAAACGGAACGAACTGACTATTCGGTAGTTGCTGACGTTAACAGAGAAGCGTTCACGCACGCGCCGGCGGAGAGTGGCGAGAATCGCTTTCCCGGGGACGATTTCCATTCGCTCCCCAAGATTGTGCCATTTACTATTGATGATTTGAAGCGTATCCTGGGCTGCCGCGGCGAGGTCGATCTTGCTGTGTGAATATTTCAAATACTCTTGGCGCCGAGCGATATACTGCGCCTGCACTGACGATCTAAAGCCTGCTAATCAACTTTAGTCATCCTTCCTATTAAAGACGGCATTACCCGCAGTGCCGACAGGTTCCCCGACTAACCTTAGTCGATGTTTCTTTGCGGTTCCCTTTGCGTCTTTGCGTGAAATCTTATTCTTCCGCCTCGCCCAAATCCGCCGCCCGGTTTTCAAACTTGGTGAACTCGTGCAGGAACACTAACTCAACGGCCCCCGTCGGACCGTTGCGTTGCTTGGCTAAAATGAGCTCAGCTTTGCCGCGCAGGCTTTCGTCCTGGGGCCGGTAATACTCTTCGCGGAACACAAAGGCCACCAAGTCCGCATCCTGTTCGATGGATCCCGACTCGCGCAAGTCGCTCAGCATTGGCTTATGATCGCCCTGCCGCGTTTCGGGCGCGCGATTGAGCTGCGACAGCACCATCACCGGCACATTCAGATCCTTGGCCAGCAGCTTCATGCCGCGCGAGATGGTGCTGATTTCCTGGTTGCGGTTCTCGAAGCGGCCGCGGCCGGACATCAATTGGAGATAGTCGATGATCACCAGGCCGAGCCCGTGTTCCGCCTTGGTGCGGCGCAGCTTGGCGTGAATATCCATCAAGTGGATGCCGGCCGTATCGTCGATGAACAGCGGCGCTTCCACCAGGCTGGAGGCGGCCGCCTGCAGGCGCTTGCGCTCGTCGGCGCTGAGGTAGCCGGCCCGAAATTTCTGGCTATCCACGCGCGCGGTGGCGCATAGCATACGAGTCAGCAGCGACTCCTTGGACATTTCGAGCGAGAAGACCGCGACGGTCCGCTTCACCTTGGTGGCCACGTGCTGCGCGACGTTCAGCGCCAGCGCCGTCTTGCCCATCGACGGCCGCGCGGCGAGGATGAATAAATCGCCAGCGTGCAAGCCGCTGGTCTTCTCGTCCAGCTTGGTGAACCCGGTGCTGATGCCCTTGACCCGCTTGCTGGGGTCGAGGAAGGCGTTCAGCCCGCCCTGATACTCGTCGATCACCTGGCGGGGGCTGACCAGTCCGCTCTTGACGCGGTCTTCGCCCAGTTTGAGCAGGGTCTCTTCGGCGCCCGCGAGGATCTCGCCGGCATCCTCTTCGGCCATCAGGCAGCGGTTCATCAGGTGCTGCGCGGCGAAGATGATGCGCCGCAGCACCGCCTTATCCTTGACGATGCGGATGTAGGCGTCGATATTCAGGATCTGGGGCAGCCCGTCGTCGAGCGAAACCAGGTAGCTGAGGCCGTCGCAGGATTCCAGTTCGTTGAAGCGCATCAACTCATTGGCCACGGTGACGCGGTCGATGCGCTCGCCGCGCTCGTTCAGTTCGCCCATGCGGGAGAAGATGCGGCGATGCTTTTCGAGGCTGAAATCGTCGGGTTGCAGCTCGCCGGCGGCCTGTATATAAAGGCCGTCGTTGAGCAGGATGGAGCCGAGCACGAAGCGCTCGGCGTCGATGTTGCTGGGCAGGCCCTTATCGAGGGCTATGGAAGTCGCTGACATGGCGGATTATTCAGGTTACAGGTGCGTGACACTCCACGCACGCACTTTCTTCGCCCCTTGTTTTGATCCGCTTATCCTCTGTATAAAACATAGCGATTGCGCCGTTTGGCACGGCGCGCGCAAACCGTTCAGAATCAGCTGGCGAGCCTTTGCCACGCACACGCCCGCAAGTTTTTGCACACCCGTTCCACAGGGCTATCCGCAAAAACACCGCCCCGAAAAAACAATATCCGTATCTTCTGTTTTTACCCTATTTGCAGGCGCGGGCGCAAGAAGTTTCCTTTGAAGCACACGGAGCGCCGGCTTCCCGCCGGATCACGTAAAGAAGCGAGGCCCACGGGGAAGGGCACCAACTTGGTCGCCGTCGCTGGCGCGGGCTTCCGTCACGCCTCCGGCGCTGAAAACGCCAAGCTACGTTCCATCGCTGGCGCGCAACTTCGGGATGGTGCCTTCAAAGAAGTCGGAAACCTAAATGTTCGCGCCGTCGAATACGGCGTGCCCAAACCGGCTCCCGCATTGAAGGTGGTCGTCTGGTTTTGCCGCATACCAGCGCAATTGCGCAACCGCCAACGGGTTCGGGCCGGGGTCTCCCGGGGGGGGCGGGGGTCCCGCGGTTGCATACAGGCTGAAGCCGGTGCGACCAGCGGGGCTGAAGCCCCGCGCCGGCTAAAGCCCGCCCTCCAATTCCAGCTCCAGCAAATGTAGAAACTCCGTGGCGGCGCAATGGCGCCGCCCTACGCTACCTGGTGGTGTTGAGTACGATCCAGACGGAGCCATCGAAGGCGGTAGTGGCCACATCCAGCTTGCCGTCCCCATTGAAGTCGCCCGCCGCGGCGTACAAATAGTTCGCGGCATCCATGAGGTATTGCTGTTTCTGCACGACGAAGTCGCCGTTGCCCTTTCCCAGCAGAATCGTCGACAGCCCATACATGTTGTACAAGTCGGAACCCGCCGGACCAAGTAGGTCGAGGATGCCGTCGCCATTGAAGTCGCCGGCCAACAGGGGTGCGCCTACCGGGGCGCTAACCGTATATGCGGGGGTAAAGGTACCGTCGCCGTGACCCAGGTAGACAGCCACACCGTTGCCATCGTACAAGGTCATGGCAATGTCGGCATTCCCATCGCCGTTATAGTCGCCGGTCACGGCGGAGGTGCCGGCGCCGTTCAGCAGTACGGGTGCGGCGAACGTTCCGTCACCATTACTCATCAGCAGGTAAGTGCCGCCGAACGAACCGGACACGCTGGCCACCAGGTCGAGGCGGCCGTTGTTGCGGAAATCCGCCGCGGCGAGCGAGGTTGGTTGATTCGCCGGTCCATAGGGCACGGGGGCGCGGAAGGAGCCATCTCCTTTGCCCAGCAGGACGATCACACCTTGGCCGCTGGCGGCGGTGGCTACGTCCGGCTTTCCATCGTGGTTGAAATCCGCGACCAGCAGGACGTTACCGCACCCGGGACACGAGCTAAAGATAGACGGGCCGAACGTTCCGTCGCCTTTGCCGGGGAGAGTGCCTACGCAGTTCTGCCCAACGAATATCACGTCGGGATTGCCGTCCCGATTCACGTCACTCACCGCGATGGCGGTGGGCTTGGGGGCCGGGTAGTTCACGGGCGCAGCCAAGTCGCCTTTGCCGTCGCCCAGTTGAATGGAAATCGAAGATGCGCCGGGCACCGAGTAGCTATAGTTGGAAACGGCCACGTCCAGGTTGCCGTCGCGGTTGAAATCGCCAAGGGCAATGCCATTGGGCGCGGCGCTGGCGTCGAAGGCGCGAGAGCTTTGGAAGCTTCCGTGGCCGGCGCCCAACATCACCACCAGCGGCGGTTGCAGGGGAGGAGCGGCGTAGGAATTGGTCCCGTTCGTGGCGGCCACGTCGGGAATGCCATCCCCGTTGAAATCGGCGATCGCCAAGGCAGTGCCCTCATAGGCCAGAACGTACTGTGCGAATCCCTGGAATGTGCCATCGCCGTTTCCCAGAAGAACCGCGCCTATGCCGCTGCCGGCGGCGAACAAGTCGATTTTTCCGTCGCGATTCAGGTCGGCGGCCGCCAGCGAAATGGCGGTATCGCGCAACTGAATTGGCGCGGCGGCGGTGAACTGGCCAGTGCCATTGTTCAACAGCACAGCCACCTGGGCGTCGTTCGCCGCGTACGCCAGGTCGGGTGCGCCGTCGCCGTTAAAATCGGCGGTGACGAGCGCGTAGATGTAACTGGCGAGGTTGTCGGGATAGAGACTCGGGGCGGCGAACGTGCCATCGCCGTTCCCAAACAGCACGGCCATCTCGCCGAGTTCGTGAGAGGTGGAGTACGCCACGGCCAGATCCAATTTGCCGTCGCGATTGAAGTCGGCGGCGGCGATGGCGAGCGGGATGCCGGAAGGCAGACTGGTGTTGACGGGACCTGGCTCGAACGTGCCGTTCGACGAGCCGAAGAAGATTTGCACCTGGGCATCGGCGTTGCCCAGCGGTTGGCCGAAGGCCGCAACGTCGAGGACCCCGTCGCCATTGAAGTCACCCAAGGCGATCACGGTCACCAGGGTGGAATAGGACACGGGGGCGCGGAAGGTTCCATCTCCATTGCCCAGCAGGATCAGCACCGCGTCGCCGCCGGCCACCGCGAGGTCGAGGTTACCATCGCCGTTGAAATCGGCGGCTGCTATGGAAGTGCCGGAGATGCCGATGGGCGGCTGAACGGTGAACGAGCCATGGCCGTTCCCGAGATAGACGGAAAGATCGCTGCCAATGGTAACGGTATCCAGCGCTCCGTCGCCGTTGAAGTCTCCAGTGACTATGGCCTGGGCCAAGCCGTTGCCGAAGGAGAGCGGCTCCAGGAATTTGGCGGGAGTCTGGGCCCGAACATCGCGGCCCAGGCATACTGCCAGCGCGGCAAGGATCAAGAAGCTTTGGAGTTTCATTTGGACGCTCCTACTCAGTGGTATTAGTGAGGGTCATCAACTGATTGTAGAGGCTGATGAACAAGAGATCGGTGCGGCCATCGTTGTTGAAATCGCCGGTGGCGAACAGCGAGCCGAAAGCTGGCAGATTGCCCACGCTCTCCATCGCGAACGTACCGTCGCCGCGGCCGAGATACAAGGTAAGCGCGTTATAGTTCGTGACTGCGATGTCCGATATACCATCGCCATTCAGATCCGCGACGAAGAAGGCCGACTCCTCCAGGCTGGTAGTGACGGCGATGGGAAGGCCGAAGGTGCCATCCCCGTTACCCGGCCAGAGAATGATATTGTAGCCATCGGTGGTGAGTAAGTCCGCGGCGCCCGCGCCGGTAAAATGTCCCATTTCGACTAAGGAGCCTGGCTGCGGCAGCGTATACGCGTGCCGAAACGTGCCGTCGCCATTACCCAGATAGACGTCGCTGGCCGTGGCGAGGTCCGGAATGCCATCTTGGTTAAAATCCGCCACCACCAGCGAATCCATATTGAAAATGCCCGTGATGGTGGCGGTAGTGGTGAACCCGCCGGCGCCATTCCCGCACATGACGACGGCCGCGTCATGCGTGCCGATGGCTATGTCCGGATGGCCATCGCGATTAAAATCCGCGGTAACCAGGCTGGTCACTGCGTTACCTGTATATACAACGGCCGGCGGCTGGAACGTTCCGTTGCCGTTACCGGGCATGAGCGTAGCTTCTCCGACGCCTCGGATGTAGTTCCCGGCTCCCAGCATTAAGTCGAGGTTGCCGTCGCCATTGAAATCGGCCGCCGCGGCAACTACAGCCACTTCCCTATCGGGCACCTTGAATGGGGATTCGCGAAAGCCTGTGAAGTTTCCATGGCCGTCGCCGGCATAAACGCTGACAGCATCACCGGCAATCGCGGCGACATCCAGGTTGCCATCGTTGTGGAAGTCTCCGGGAACCAGGTAGCAGGCGTTGCACAGTGCGATCGGAAACGAGCGGGGGGCTTGAAAGTGGCCATTGCCATTATTCGGGTAGAAATCGCCGCCGATTTCCAGATCCGGACGCCCGAGGTGGCGAAAATCGGCGGCGATGCCCGCGTAGTTGTTCAGGCCCTCGTAGAATTCGATCTCCCCGAACACTCCGCCGCCCTGATTCAGGGCAACGCCGATGCCGCTGACGACCAGATCGGGACGGCCGTCCCCATTCAGGTCGGAGGCGAGGATCGCGACTCCTATCGGATTTCCCGTGGAAACCGGGCCGGCCGAGAAGGTGCCGTCACCGTTACCCGTATACACATAGATCTCGGAACCGTACTCCAACGCCACGTCGGGAATGCCGTCGCCAGTAAAGTCGGCTACGGCGAAAGGTACGGGCGAGACGTCAATCGCGGTAGCGACCGGGGGATCGAACGTGCCATCGCCCTTGCCCAAAGCTACTGAGAGGGTGATGTCGCTTTCGACATCCTCGATCGAAGCGACGTCCGGGATGCCATCGCCGTTAAAATCGGCGACGGCGATGTTCACGTACTGGCCCGCGGTAAGCCCGGTGGCGATCGGACTTTGAAACGTGCCATTGCCGTTGGACAGAAACACCTCAACGACGGCTGCGGCATCCGGGGTTGGCGGAGTGCTCACCAGCAGGTCTAAGCGGCCGTTATGGGTGAGGTCGGCGGCGGCCAGGGCGTAGGCGGTCAAGGTGCCGATCGCGATCTGCTGGCCGAAGGTTCCATTTCCCTTGCCGGGCAGCAGGATCAGTTGGCCGGAGCCTGCGATCGCCAAATCGGGGCGGCCATCGCCGTTGAAATCGCCCGCCACGACCTGGGCGTTGACATAGGGCAGGGTTTGGGCGGTTTGACGGAAATTGCCGTGGCCATCGCCCAGCCAGATGGTGAGGGTGTTTCCGGCGCAGGCGACGTCGAGGTTGCCATCGCCGTTGAAGTCCGCGACTGCGAGCGAAGCGCAACTGCCGATGCTTTCGGGCTGGAAAAACGTTATAGGAGTTTGCGCCGCGCCTATGGATGTGAGAAGCAGCACGGTAAGTGTAGAAACGATAAAGCGGCTGGCCGACATTGGAACCTCCGGAGTGGCCCTTAGAGACTGACATCAGTATAATCCCGGACGAGCGGTAGCGGAGGCATTTCAGGAAAGTACGGGTACTGGGTGGCGCAAGGGCGGACTGCCGCACATAGCGGCAAGGCCCGCGCAGGCTGCGAGCCCACCCCAATAAAGCACTTTCCATAACTGAAATGTACAAACCGTTCGCCTCTCGAGTTTCTACATTTTTTGGTCGTGGCGCAGGCACTCGCACCAAATGCGCATGAAAGCCGAGTTGTGGGGCAGGCTCGCAGCCTGCGGCGGCCTCGCAGGCCGCCCGGCCGTATTCTCAGTCGCCTACCGGAGGCTTTCGATGCTGCCGCGACCGCACTCTTGCGGTCGCCGGCGCGCGGAGCGCGCCCGGGGCGAACTACGTTCGCCTGTGTCGGCAGAGTGCCGACACGGCACGCACGAGTGCGTGCGCCACGAGGGCTAACCTCCGGAGCGGGGGCTGAAGCCCGACCTCCACTTACAAAGCTGGTGTCGCTACTCCCACTTGGCGGAAGCGCGCGCTGAAGTGGCGCAGGAAGGGCGGCTCTTCGGCGATTTCCAGCCCGCGGATTTCGTCCTTCCGCGCGTTCACTTCCAGGATCGCTTCGACGACGTAATCGATGTGACTCTGGGTGTAGACGCGCCGCGGGATGGCCAGACGCAGCAGTTCGTGTTGGGCCTGGTCGCCGAACATCACCGACCCGATTTCCACCGCGCGGATGCCGGCGTGCCGGTACAGTTCCACCGCCAGCGCCTGGCCCGGAAACTGCGCGCGCGGAATGTGCGGCAGCATGCGCGCCGCATCGATGTAGATGGCGTGACCGCCGGGCGGCTCCACGATGGGCACGCCATGATCCGCAATGTGGCGGCCGAGATAGCCCGTGGAGATGATGCGGTAATTCAGGTAAGCGGGGTCGAGCACCTCGTCGAGTCCCACCGCAATGGCTTCCAGGTCGCGCCCGGCGAGACCGCCGTAGGTGGGGAAACCTTCGGTCAGGATGAGCAGGTTGGTCTCCTGCACCGCCAGGCGGTCGTCATTGGTGGAGAGGAAGCCGCCGATGTTGGCGAAGGCGTCTTTCTTCGCGGAGAAGGTGCAGCCGTCGGCCAGCGAGAACATTTTCTGCGCGATCTGTTTCGGCGTCCAGCTCGCGTAACCCGGCTCCCGCTGCCGGATAAACCAGGCGTTCTCCGCGAAACGGCAGGCGTCCAGGTAGAACGGAATGCGGTAGCGCGTGGTCACCCGGCGCACGGCTTCGATGTTGGCCATGGACACCGGCTGGCCGCCGCCCGAATTGTTGGTGACGGTCAGCATCACCAGAGGAATATGTTCGGCGCCGGTCTCCTCGATCAGGCGCTCCAGCGCCGCAATGTCCATGTTGCCCTTGAAATCGAGGCGGGCCTGCGTGTCGGCGGCTTCGGGAATGGGCAGGTCCACGGCCCGCGCGCCGGTGAATTCGATATTGGCGCGCGTGGTATCGAAGTGCGTATTATTGGGCACCACATGTCCTGGCTGGCACATGACGGTGAACAGGATGCGCTCCGCGGCGCGCCCCTGGTGGGTGGGGATCATGTGGCGGAAGCCGGTGAGCGAGTCGACCACGCGCTTCATGCGGAAGAAGCTTTCGCTGCCCGCGTAGGATTCGTCGCCGCGCATGAGCGCCGCCCACTGTTCGGTGGACATGGCGCTGGTGCCCGAATCGGTGAGCAGGTCGATCAGGATATCTTTCGCCTGAATAAGGAACAGGTTGTAGCCGGCGGCTTCGAGCAGGCGCTCGCGCTCCTCGCGCGTGGTGTACCGCAAGGGCTCCACGCTCTTGATCCGGAATGGTTCTATGATGGTCTGCATCGCGATCAACCTCCGCTATAATGCTCTAGTGTAACGTCCAATCAACGATTAGGCAGAGCGGGCCTACGAGGCCCGCGCAGGCTGCGAGCCTGCCCCACGGGGTTGCGCGTAGTGACATTCGAGTTCTGGCGGCTGCGTTTCCGCTTCCACGCCGAACAATCGTTGTTTTTCCCGCCCGGCCAGGCGGCCAACGTGCTGCGCGGGGCGTTCGGCACGATGCTGCGCGAGACCGCCAGTCCCGCGGCATACGCCCGTATCTTCGCGCCCGCGGCATCCGGCGAGGGAGCGCCCGCCGGGCCCAGCGGGCTAGCCGACCGGCCGCGCCCGTTCGTATTCCGCGCCGCGCACCTGGATGGCAAGACGATCGCGGCCGGCGCGAGCTTCCATTTCGATATGCACCTGTTCGACGTGAAGCACCCCGCCACTCCGGCTTTGCAGCAGGCCTACGCGCGGCTGGCGGAAAGCGGACTCGGCCCGGGCCGCGGACGCGCCACACTGGTATCCATCGGCACGGAACACATCGAGGTTCCCCTGGACGGCCCCGCTGAAACCGCCGCACGGGTACGGGTGCAGTTCCTCACGCCCACGGAGTTAAAGAGCCGCGACCGCGAGGGAGCGGTGCGCCCCGAATTCGCCATCCTCTTCGCGCGCCTCCGCGACCGCATCAGCACGCTGCGCCTGCTCTACGGACCCGGTCCCCTGGATATCGATTTCCGCGGCATGGGCGAACGCGCCGCGGCCGTCCGCCTGGATCGCTGCGACCTGACCTGGCACGCGACCGAGCGACGCTCCAGCCGCACCGGCCAGACACATCCGCTAGGTGGATTTACGGGTGAAGCGGAGTACCATGGCGATCTGGGCGAGTTCCTGCCCTACCTGCGGGCCGGCCAATGGACCGGCGTGGGACGCCAGACCGTGTGGGGAAAAGGAGAGATATGTTTCCAGCTTTGCTCTTAGCCGCCAAGACGTATACGCTGCCGCCGGACAAACTCGCCAAGGCCATCGAATACGCGGCGGCGCGCAACCGCCTGCATTTCGCCGCGGTGGCTTACGGCATTCTAGTGCTGATCGCGCTGCTGGCGTGGAGGACCGCCCCGCGCTTGCGCCACATCGCGGAATCCGCCACGCGCCGGCGCATCCTGCAGGCTTACATTGTCGCGCCGCTGCTGCTGCTGGCGATCGACGCGCTGGAACTGCCGGTGAGCCTCTACGGACACCACCTCTCGCTTCAGTTTGAGCAATCGATCCAAGGCTGGGGATCGTGGTTCTGGGACTGGACCAAGGGCGAACTGCTGCTCTTCGCCCTGGCCGGCATCGCCATCTGGGTGCTCTATGGCGCGATGCGACGCAGTCCACGGCGGTGGTGGTTTTACTTCTGGCTGGCGGCGGCGCCTATGGTCGTGTTCCTGATGTTCATCGAGCCGTTCGCGGTGGAGCCGCTGTTCTTCAAATTCGAGCCGCTGGCCGCGAAGCAGCCGGCGCTGGTGGCTGCCATCCAGAGGGTGACGGCGCGCGGCGGCCTGCGCATCCCGCCCGATCGCATGTTCGAAATGAAGGCCAGCGAGAAACTGAAATCGCTGAACGCCTACGTCACCGGTATCGGGGCGTCCAAGCGCGTGGTGGTCTGGGACAACACCATCGAAAAGATGAATACCGGCCAGACCCTGTTCGTCTTCGGCCACGAGATGGGGCATTATGTGCTGGGACACGTGTGGATCGGCATCGGCGCGGCTCTGCTGGGCATTCTGATCTTCCTGCTCCTGGCGCATTACGCGATGCGGTGGGCGGTAGCGCGTTACGGCGCGCGCTGCGAGATTCGCGATGTAAGCGACTGGGCCTCCATGCCCGTGCTGCTGATGGCGCTGGCGGTTTTCGGTTTCCTGTCGGAACCGGTGTCGAGTTCCTTCAGCCGCGTGCTCGAACACAACGCCGACATCTACGGCCTGGAAGTGATCCACGGGATCGTGCCCAATGCGGCGGAAGAAGCGGCGGACGCGTTTCAGATTCTCGGCGAAGTCTCATTGGACGATCCCAATCCCAGCCCGTTCATCGAGTTTTGGCTCTACGACCACCCGTCCATCGGCGAGCGCGTCCGATTCGCCTCCGAGTACGATCCGTGGGGGACGGGGCAGGCGCCGAAATACGTGCGCTGATCCGATTCCTTTTCAGCTTTCGCGGTAATACTGTACAGACAAGCATGGATCTGGTGAAAGCAGCCCGCGGCGGCCGGGAAGCCGCTTTCCTGCAACTGTTCGACGAACATCATTTGCCCCTGTTCCGCTTCGCGTATAGGATGACTGGATCGGCGGCGGACGCCGAAGACATCGTGCAGGAGTGCTTCCTGCAGATGCTGCGTCCGGAATGCGCGTACGATCCGCGGCGCACCGCGATACGCACCTACCTGTTCGGCGTAGTCAGAAACCAGTCGCTGAAGCGGCTGCGGGAGGGCGATCTGGCGGTCGCAGGCGGCCGGCACGCGGGGAATCCAGCGGGGAACGGCCAATCGCCCGAAGACGAAGTCTTGCGCGCGGAGTTGGGTGAGGTGGTTGGCCGGGCCGTCCGGCAGTTGCCGGAGACGCAGCGGGAAGTGCCGATCCTGGCTCATTACGAACAGATGCCGCTGGCGGAGATCGCGCGTGTGATGACGCTCGATTTGGGTGCGGTGAAGTCGCGCCTGCAACGCGCGCGCGCCAGCTTGAAAGAGACGCTTGCCGCGCACATGCCGGGCCTGGAGCGAAAACCATGAACGATACCGAACTTGACGAGATGCTCAATAGGTGGACCGCGCCGCCGGCGCCGGATACACTGCGCGACAGCGTGCGGGCGGCCTTTCCCGCGGGCCAGGAACGTTGGATTTTGGCGCGCGCGCCACGGGCCGGAAAGCGCATGTTGGCGGCGGCCATGCTGGGCGCCGCGGCACTTCTGCTGGTGGTCGCCCAGGCGCGTCCGGGCGCACCTCCGGCTCGGATTCCGTACAGCGTGGATTCCGAATTCATCCGGTATGCGGATGACGGGTCCCCTTCGATTGAGATGTATAGTTCATCATATGAGCTTGACGGCGCGGAGATTCTCAGGTCGCGGTCCATCCCGCGCAGTCCCTTCGGAACTGCGATCGGGCGAGCCCTGGATGCGACACTGCCCCTTTGGTCCCGGCTGATGGCGCGTGTGACCGTCGACGGCAAAACGTTGGAAAGGCTCAGGCGGCGGATCCCTCACACGGTTGGAGCGATTAGCGGGTGTGAGGCTTCGTGCCTGGTGTTGGAGCGCCAATTTTTCGCAAGAGCCGCGGCAGGGGTCGATACCGCCTGCGTAGACGGCAAAATAGTTGGCCGCGAAACGATACTCAACTATCCGACTGCCGCTGTGCAACCACACATGGGAGGGAGCGTGAGGATGACCTGGTGGACGGCTCCGGACCTGGGATGCTTCTCGCTGAGAATTACGGCGGAAGAGAAGCGGGCCGACGGCGCCTGGCGCCTGGTGAGCGAAAAACGCGCGCTCAGGATCGACATGAAGCCCTGATCGGGTGTCGGCGGTCCGGCATGCCAACCTTTTCTGGTACTACTAGTACGAGTAAGTCGGAAGTCCTGTAGTTGCCTAATGCAACCATCCGCGATAAGATAGTTGCCCCCCATTAGCCCCCGCGCTGTCATGGGCTCCGGAGCTTCCCGGCACAATAGAAAGAGCAAAAAAATAGCTTTGAAATGGGGGCGGCTCGATGTATAATCCCTAGAATCTGGGTTTCAATCTGTGCGAACCATTACGCTACCACTCCCTGCGTGCCTGCTGTTTGCGGGCTTCTGTGTGTTCGGCGGTGTGGCGCGGGCCCAGGACTGTTCGAATTTGCCAACCCAGTTCACTGGAAATGAATTCCCCACGGGCAACTTCTTTTCCAATTTCCAGAATTCCTGTTACTTGATTCCTCTAGCGCCGCAGGGATCTTCGAAGACCGACTTGAACGACACATATTGGCAGATGTACTACAAGGTCGATCCACGCTACCAACTTATCGTGGTGGGAAGTTTTCCGAACGCGCGTTTTTTTTCGTTGACCGCGAACGACGATCATTACCTTCTTTCGCAAGCCATTCTGGATACCAACATCGTGCCCTTGACCTCCAGCTACGTGAACCCGTATCAGCCGTTCACGCCCTACGCGGAGGGACAACAGTATGCGGCGGCACTGAACTTCGGAGGCACTCCAGGCACGCAAGAGACCGGCTGCATGACGACCGGGTACAACGTGGACATGAATTCCCTGGATGCCACGCTCCGGCACCAGGGGATCAACTGGAATACGGATCCGGGCTTCTGGCTGCAGAATCCCACCGCGGCGCTGCACATTGTCGATACGCCCCAGCACAGCAATCCGAACGCTGCCGGATACCTGATGGTGCGGGCCTATCTGGACATCAATCCGGCAGACCCTTCGACGATTCCCGCGGTCATCGTGCGGGATGTGGCGTCGGGCTGCGCCTATCCCGCGGCTTACGCGGAGCAGACGCTGCAAATTATAAGTCCGGCCAACGGCGATAGCTGGTTGAACCACGATCAATGGCTGGATCACCAGAATTATGAAGTAAATTACCTGCCGAGCCTGTGTTATGCAACCGATCCGCAGAACGAGCTTAGTTGGGCGCGCCAAAGCGAGATCGTGAAGTTTCCCAATTCGTATTCCTACTACCTGACCGCGAATGTGCCAGCCAGCTTGCCGACGACGCTAGCCGCGGCGGGAGAAGTGATGCGGTTCAGGTTGCGCCTGCCCACCACCCCGCCGACGCCGTGCACGAACGGGTGTTCGCGGTCCGGGAACGAGCAAATGCGCTATGTGGGTTTGTCGTTTTACCCCAGTTCGGGCGCGGCTCTGGCCAGCCTCGCGGATTCTTACTTCACCACGGACGCCAACGGGTACGCAACCCTGATTGTGGGCACGGGCGCCAGCATTCCTTCCTGGATTACGCCGGCCAACGGATATACGTATCTCAACCTGGCCGCCGTTAAGGGATACAACAACCTGAGCTTCCTTGAAATTCGAGATATATTGACCGCGGCCACATTCGCCTGCGGCGCGCAAGTGGTGCCATACAAGACGTCCGTTTTTACACCCGCGGGCAATCTGATCGGCGATTACCTGCCGGAAGTGGACTATCCGCTGGCAGCCAGCCTGCCGCAGACGGCGTCCGAGTTGGTGGGGCCGGATTCATGCGGCATGCTTCCCACGAGCCTCCCGGCAATCTATCCGAGCTGCGGATTACTGCCGGGTAGCCCAACTACTATTGCGTCGATTCCCGCGCCAGCGCCCGGTGAGAGTTCCGTCGCGGTACAGCCTTTGCCTCCCATCACGCTCAGCGGCGAGGGGTTTGGGTTCTTACCGAACGGACTTCCCTATACGGGCAATTCCAATTATCTGCAGGTTACGGACTTAACGCAGAACTGGAGCGCGGGTATGTCCGGGAATGCGTGCAACTTATCTATTGGCCAGTGGTACGACAGCCGGATCGAAGTCGTGGCGAACGTGAACCAGGGCGGCCTTTGCCCGCTCGCGGTGGGTGACCAGTTGGCCGTCACGGTCTGGAATCCGCAGACCGGAAACGGCCCGGTGACGTCCGCGGTCACCGTGGCGGCGGATGTCACCTATGCACTGGCGACCAATTCGGTGTTGGTGGGGAGCGCGGCGGGCGGTGGCACCGTGGAGTTGATCACGGCCGGCCCGTGGACCGCAAGCAGCGGCGCTTCGTGGCTGCACCTTTCCTCCGCGAGCACCGGCGGCACCGGTGGCATGTCGATCCAATTCGCCTACGATGCCAATACCGGCGCGGAGGCGCAGACCGGCACGCTGACAATCGCCGGACTAACCTTCACGGTCACACAGGCCGGTACAAGCTATGCGCCAGTGGCTCCGGTGACCGCGTTGGTGGCTACCGGGTTAAGCGGTCCACAAGGAGTGGCGGTGGACGCGCAGGGCAATGTCTATATCGCGGACACAGGGCACAACGTGGTCGACAAATGGGTCCCCGGTACGCAGCAGTTGACCACTTTGATCGCTAACGGGTTGAGCAGCCCCGTGGGATTAGCAGTGGATGCGAACGGCAACTTGTATATCGCCGACAGCGGCCACCAGACGGTGCAGGAGTGGATTGCAGCCAGCCAGACGCTGAATCCGCTGGTGACGGGGTTGGGCCGCCCCTACGGAACGGCGCTAGACGGGCAAAGCAATGTGTATTTCTCCGATTCCGCCAACAACGCCATCGAGGAGTGGATCGCGGCCAAGAACCAAGTGGTAACGCTGGCGGGTGGCACGACGGGGGTGAGCGGTCCGCTGGGCGTGGCCGTGGATGGGATGGGTAACGTCGATTTTGCGAATACCAACGATTCGATCGATCAGTGGAACTTCGCTACTCAACAGGTGACGGCGCTGGTGCAGCCGGGAACCAACGAACCGACCGGCGTGGCGGTGGATGGCCAAGGCAATGTCTATTTCGCGGACACCAGCGACAATTCCGTGAAGCAGTGGAATGCGTCCAGCCAACAGGTGGTGAGGCTAGTCTCGTCGGGACTGAACACTCCGGCTGGGATCGCTCTCGATGCGCAAGGCAACCTGTATATCGCGGACCAGAACGATAACGCGATCAAGGAAGTCACATTCGGGTATCTCTCTTTGAGCGCCACTAGCTTGAATGAGGAAGCGGCGGCCGGCACGGATTCCTTCACGGCCCAGGTACTTCCGGCCGGCATGCCCCTGACCGCCGTAAGCGACCAGTCCTGGCTGACGATTACGAGCGCGGCTGGCGGCGCGGTCGCCTTCTCGTTCCAGAAGAACAGTGCGGGAGCGAGCCGCGTGGCGCACATTACGGTGTTAGGCCAGCAGGTTACGGTGACGCAGAGCGCAGGCAAGCTGGGGAGCGTTACGAAATCAGCCGGCGACGGGCAAAGCGCGCCCACGGGACAACTGTTCCCAGTGGCGTTGCAAGTGACTGTAACGAGCGGCAGCGGCGCTCCCATACAGGGCGCGCCGGTGACATTCACCACAACGTCCGGCCCGAGCGGCGCCGGCGGGACGTTTAACTCCAGCCCGCCGATGCCCATTCTTACCGGCTCTAACGGCATGGCGACGGCGCCCGCTCTGACCGCGAACAACACTGGCGGCGTATTTACGGTGACCGCCAGCACGGGTGGATTGAGCGTGACATTCACCCTGACAAATCTGGTGAATGCTTTGGAGACTTCGTCGGTAACCGTGGGAAGCCTGTCCGGCGGCGGCGGCGTGCTGTTACTAGCGGGCGGGCCATGGACCGCGACCAGCAACGCCGCTTGGTTGACTCTGGCGGCGGGCAGCCAGAGCGGCACCGGCGATGCGCTGATCCACTACAGTTACGGTGCGAATTCCAAGACGGCTCCGCGGACCGGAACACTGACGATATCCGGATTAAAGTTCACGGTCACGCAAGCCGCCGCTGGCTATCTGCCGGTATACCCGGTAACCACGCTGGTATCTTCGGGGTTGAATGCGCCGCACGGTCTCGCGGTGGATGCGCAAGGCAATGTCTATATCGCGGACAGCGCGAATAATGACATCAAGGAATGGGTGTCCGGCACGGGAAAGGTGAACACGCTGGTAGGTTCGGGACTCGACAATCCCGAGGGCGTGGCAGTAGACGCGAACGGGAACGTCTATATCGCGGACACCGGGGACAACGCCATCAAGGAGTGGAACGCCGGGGCTGGGCTGACCACGCTGGTGACGGGCCCGAGCGGTCCGGCGGGCGTGGCCGTGGACAGCCAGGGCAACGTGTATTTCCCGGACACAGGCAACAACCTCGTGGACGAGCGGTTCGCGGCGAGCGGCGTGGTGACAACCCTCATTGGATCGGGCTTCAAGAAACCGGAAGGCATGGCTGTGGATGCATTCGGGAACGTGTACATCGCCGACACTCAGCATAATGCCGCCGACGAGTGGAGTGTGTCCACCCGGTTGGTGACCACGGTGGCAGGCGGACTGAACAGCCCTTCGGCGGTAGCCGTGGACGGAGAGGGCAACGTCTATATCGCGGACTCCGGCAACAACGCGATCAAGCAGTGGAACGCGGCGACAAACAAGATAACTACGCTGGTTTCGGCGGGGCTGAATTCGCCCAGCGGAGTGGCCGTGGATGCGCTAGGGAACCTGTACATCGCCGATACGAATGACAACGCCGTGAAGAAAGTGACGCCGGGCTACCTTTGCTTGAGCGCTACCAGCGTGACCGAGGGTTCCCAGGCGGGCACGGATTCAGTAACCGCGCAGGTGTTTCCGGCGGGGACGCCTCTGACGGTCAGCAGCAACGAAAGCTGGCTGACCATTACCGGCAAAGCCAACGGGATTATCGGCTTTTCGTTCACGGCCAACACTTCAACCAACAGCCGCACGGCGACCATCAAAGTGGATGGATCGGCGGTGACCGTAACCCAGAGCGGAGAAACCGCTCCCTGACGGTCGCGGCCCGGTAGTGGGTCAATTTGCTTCTGGAGGGCGGGCAGAATTGCCCGCCCTCCATTTTGTGGACAAGGTGGCGTTGGGCAGGATTATCGGCGGCACAAAAGCAAACTGACCCACTACCCACGGCCCGGTAAGGGTGTGTCAACAGGTCCCAGATCAATAAGATACGGCCTCTTGATGTATAATCGCTACATTCTGGGTTGCCACCTGTTGTGAGCCATGAAGCTGATAAACGCTTGCATACTGTTTGTGGGCCTCTGTCTGTGCCGCAGCGTTGCGCATGCGCAGGACTGTTCGAATCTCCCCACCCAGTTCACCGGGAATGAGTTTCCTTCCGGCGACTTTTTTACTAATTTCCAGAATTCCTGTTACTTAATCCCTCTCGCCCCGCAGGGAGCTTCCAAGACCGATTTGAACGACACATATTGGCAGATGTACTATAAGGTCGATCCGCGCTACCAGCTTATCGTGGTGGGAAGTTTTCCGAATGCGCGATTCTTCTCGCTGACCGCCAACGACGACCACTACCTGGCTTCGCAAGCCATTCTGGATACTAACATCGTACCGTTGACTTCCAGCTACGTGAACCCGTTTCAGCCCTTTACGCCCTACGCGGAGGGGCAACAGTATGCCGTGGCTGTCAACTTCGGAGGCGCTCCAGGCACGCAAGAGACCGGTTGTATGATGAACGGCTACAATGTCGCGGTGAATTCCCTGGACGCTACCCAAAGGCACCAGGGGATGAACTGGAATACCGATCCGGGCTTTTTCCAGCAAAATCCCGCTGCCCCGCTGCACATCGTCGATACGCCACAGCACACGAATCCACCGGCGGCCGGATACCTGATGGTCCGGATGTATCTGGATCTCGACCCGACGGACCCCTCGACGATTCCGGGCGTCATCGTGCGGGATGTGGCTTCGGGCTGCGCGTATCCCGCGGCCTACGCGCTGCAGACGCTGCAGGTGGTGAGCCCGGCCGGGTCCACTCCGTGGCTGGACCAGTCACAGTTTCAAGCGCACGAATCGTATGACGCTAATTACTTGCCCTGGTCGTGTTACGCGGCTAATTCGCAGAATGCCGTAGCATGGTCGCGCCAAGGTGAGTTCGTGAAATTTCCCAATACATATTCCAGCTACCTGTCGGCGGATTTGCCAGCCAACCTGACGACGACACTTGCCGCGGCCGGAGAAGTGATGCGCTTGCGGTTGCGCATAGCGTCCTTCCCCCCTACACCCTGTACGAACGGCTGCTCGCGGTCCGGAAACGAGCAAATGCGCTACATGGGTCTGTCGTTCTACCCCAGCTCGGGATCGGGTATCGCCAGCCTGGCGGATTCGTACTTTACGACGGACGCGAACGGGTACGCCACGCTGATCGTGGGCACCGGCGCCGGCATCCCCAATTGGATTACGCCGGCCAACGGCTATACGTTCCTCGATTTGACGGCCATGGCGAACTATCAGAGCGTGAACTCTCTTGAGATTCGAAACATATTGCCCTCGGATACGTTCGCGTGCTGCCCACAAGCGATTCCATACAAGACATCGGTTTATACGCCCGCGGGCAGCCTGATCGGAGATTACCTGCCGGTAGTGGATTACCCGCTGGCGGCCAGCCTGCCGCCTACGGCATCCGAATTGGTGGGACCAAGCTCGTGCGGCGCCCTCCCGGTGGGCATCCCGGCGGTCTCCCCGAGCTGCGGAGTGCTCCCGGCGAATCCGACCACGATCGCGTCGATCCCCGCGCCCGAGACTGGGGAGAGTCCGATCGCGGTACAGCCTTTGCCCCCCATCACCCTGATGGGCGAGGGGTTTGGATTCTTGCCGAACGGGATTCCTTACACGGGCAATTCGAACTATCTGCAAGTTGCGGACCTGACCCAGAATTGGAGCGCGGGCGTCTCCGGAAATCCTTGCAACTTATCCATTGGTTATTGGGCCGACAACCGGATAGAGTTGGTGGCGAATGTGGATCAAGACGGCCTTTGCCCGCTCGCCGTCGGGGACCAGTTAGCGGTCTCGGTCTGGAATCCGCAGACCGGAAGCGGCCCTGTCACGTCCGCGGTCACAGTGGCGCCGGACGTCAGCTTCGCCTTGGGGACCAGTTCGGCGTTGGTCGGGAGCGCCGCGGGCAACGGCGCGGTGGAGTTGATCACGGCGGCCCCCTGGATTGCGACCAGCAACGCCGCATGGCTGCACCTCTCCTCGGCGAGCACCGGCGGCGTGGGCGGTGCGCCGATTCAGTTCGCTTACGATGCCAATCCCAACCCGGGCGCGCAGACCGGCACACTGACCATTGCGGGGCTGACGTTCACGGTGACACAAGCCGGCACCAGCTATGCGCCAGTCGCTCCCGTGACGGCGTTGGTGGCGTCGGGATTGAATGCTCCACAAGGCGTGGCCGTGGACACGCAGGGCAACGTGTACATCGCGGACACGGGCAATAATGCAGTAGAGGAGTGGAACCCCGGCACGCAACAGTTGACCGCGCTGGTATCCGGGCTGAGCGGTCCCACGGGCGTGGCGGTGGATGCAAACGGCAACGTATACATCGCCGATAGCGGCCACCAGGCGATCGAAGAGTGGAGTCCAACGAGCCAGCAACTCATCCCCCTGGTGACCGGGTTGGGCAGCCCATACGGAGTGGCGGTTGACGCGCAAGCCAATGTGTACTTTTCCGACTCGGCCAATAACGCCATCGAGGAGTGGAACGCTTCCAGCGCGCAGGTAGCGATGCTGTTGGCTGGATCGGCGGGCGTAAGCGACCCCACGGGAGTGGCCGTGGACGGACTGGGCAATGTCTATTTCGCGGATGCCGGCAACAATGCGGTCGAACAGTTGAACACCGCCACGCAACAGGCCACGGCGCTGGTATCTTCCGGGATAGGCGCGCCTTCCGGCGTAGCCGTGGATGGACAAGGCAACGTCGATTTCGCGGACACGGGGAATAATGCCATCGAGCAGTGGAATGCCGCCGGCCAGCAAGTGCTGACTCTGGTCTCATCCGGGCTGGGGAGTCCGGCGGGCGTCGCGTTGGATGCCCAGGGCAACCTCTATATCGCGGACCGGAACAATAACGCGATCGAGAAGGTCACATTCGGGTATCTCTCGTTGAGCGCCGCAAGCTTGAACGAGGGCGCGCAGGCGGGTGCGGACTCCGTTACGGCCCAGGTTCTTCCGGCCGGCACGCCGCTGACGGCATCGAGCGACCAGACATGGCTGGCGATTACGGGCGTGACGAGTGGCACGGTCGCCTTCACCTTCCAGGCAAATACTTCGGGCTCGGCCCGCGTGGCGCACATCGCGGTGCTGGGCCAGCAGGTTACCATAACGCAGAGCGGAGAGACGCTGGCGAGCCTGGCCAAAACCGCCGGCGACGGCCAAAGTACGCCGGCGGGACAACTGTTCCCAGTGGCGCTGGAAGTAACAGTGACCGATTCCAGCGGGATGCCATTACAGGGATCGGCGGTGACGTTCACCGTGACGGCCGGCCCCGGCGGTGCCGGTGGGACGTTGAACTCCAGCCCGGCCATGCCCATTCTTACCGATCAGAACGGCAACGCCACGGCGCCCGCGCTGACCGCCAATAACATCGGCGGCGCGTTTAGCGTGACCGCCAGCGTGGGTGACTTGAGTGTGACTTTCACGCTGACGAATCTGGTTTATACCCTGGGGACCTCGTCGGTCAATGTTGGCAGTGCACCCGGCAACGGCAGCGTGCTCTTAGTTGCCGGTGGGCCCTGGACCGCGGCCAGCAATGCCGCATGGTTGAACGTATCGGCAGGCAGCCAGAGCGGCACAGGCAACGCTGCGATCTATTTCACTTACGCGGCGAACCCCAACCCGGCTCCGCAAATAGGAACATTGACGATATCCGGATCGACGTTCACCGTGACGCAAGCCGCGGCCGGCTCTCAGCCGGTATATCCGGTAACCATACTTATATCGTCTGGGTTGAGCGCTCCGCGGGGAGTGGCGGTGGATGCTCAAGGGAATGTCTATATCGCGGACAGCGCGAACAATGCCATCGAGGAGTGGAACCCCGGCACGCAAGCGCTGAACACGCTGGTATCCGGGCTCAACAAACCGGCGGGCGTGGCGGTGGACGGGCAAGGAAATGTTTATATCGCGGATACCTCGAACAATGCCATCAAGGAATGGAACGCAGCCACGGGTCAAGTGATCGCGCTGGTGTCAACGGGGTTGAACGGACCGGTGGGCGTGGCCGTGGATAGCCAGGGCAACGTGTACTTCTCGGATACGGGACACAACGCCGTCGACAAGTGGCTGGCGGCCACCGGCACCGTGACAACCCTGGTCGCATCGGGCGTGAAGGGTCCGCGCGGCGTCGCGTTGGATGCTTTGGGGAACGTCTACATCGCCGCCAGCGAGAACAATGCCGTAAAAGTGTGGAACGCGGTCAGCGCTCAGCTTACCTCACTGGTAGCTTCGGGCCTGAACAGCCCAAATGGAGTTGCCGTGGACGGAGACGGCAACGTCTACATCGCGGATTCGGGCGATAACAAGGTCAAGCAGTGGAATGCGGCGACGCAGAAGGTGACGACGCTGGTTTCGACGGGACTGAACTCGCCCAACGGCGTGGCCGTGGATGCGCAAGGGAATCCATATATCGCGGACACGAATGACAAAGCCGTTAAGGAACTGACACCGGCCTACCTTTGGCTGAGCGCCACGAGCCTGACCGAGGGTTCCCAGGCGGGCACGGATGCAGTGACCGCGCAAGTGCTTCCGGCAGGCGCGCCTCTAACGGCCACCAGCAACGAAACCTGGCTGGCCATTACGGGCACCGCCGGCGGGACCATCGGCTTTTCGTTCACCGCCAACACCTCAGCCAACAGCCGCACGGCGGCCATCAAGGTGGACGGATCGCCCGCGACGGTAACCCAGAGCGGCGACGCCGTGGCCGGCATCGCGAAGACCGCGGGGACGGGCCAGACTACTTCCATCGGTCAGGCGTTCGCCACGGATCTGCAGGTGAAGGTTAAGGACGCGGCGGGCCATCCGGTAAAGGGAGCCGCGGTGACCTTCGCCGCGGTGCCCGGGGCCACCGGCGCCAGCGGCACGTTCAATACTTCTCCGCCCATGCCCATCGTGACGAATGCGTCGGGGTTGGCCACAGCGCCGACGCTGACCGCCAACAATACCGCGGGAGCCTTTACGGTATCGGCCACTGTGGAAGGGTTGACGGCTACGTTCAGCTTGACGATCGCCGCGCAGTGAAACGGGGTGGAAGAAACCGCTCGCCGACGGTCACGGCTCGGCAATACCTCGCGTTGATTGCGCACGGCTTACTGAGCCGCGACCGTCAGGGAGCGGTTTCTATCGATCGAACAGGCAGCGGCGCGTTCCGAATGTTAAACTCGCTTATGGCCCGATCAAGGTGGAATGATCCGTGGACCCGAACGACCGCGCCCCTCAAATCCTCCAATTCGGTGTTTTCGAAGTCGACCTGGCGCAGGGCGAACTGCGAAAACACGGTCAAAGAATAAAGCTGCAGGAGCGGCCGTTTCAGCTTCTGGCGGCGTTGTTGGAGCGTCCCGGCCAGGTGGTCACGCGCGAGGAATTGGTGCGCAGGCTTTGGAGCGGCACGCTGGTCGATTTCGATAATGGCCTGAACATCGCCGCCAAGAAAATACGCGAGGCGCTGGATGACGATGCCGCCACGCCGCGCTATGTGGAGACTCTGCCGCGGCGCGGATACCGTTTCATCGCGCCCGTGCAGACGCTGGCGCAAAGCAGGAGCGCCGTGGCGGAGGAGGCGCCCCCCGCCAGCCAGCCAAAGCCGCTGCCCGCTCCGGTCACGGCGCCAAGCATTGCACCGCCGGTGCGCCGCCGCGGGATCTACGGCCGCATCGCCGCGTTGATTGTGGTCCTGTTCCTGGCCGTCCGGCTCTACTGGCTGGCCACTTCGGTGCAGCCGGCGCGCCTGGCGCAGGTGGTACAGCTCACGCAAACCGGCCGGATCGAACTAGGCAATGGCGTGGCCACGGATGGCACGCGCGTGTATTTCACGCAGCGCGACGGCGGGAACTGGTCGTTGGCCCAGGTTTCGGTGGAGGGCGGGACTCCCCTGCCCCTGCCCCTGCCGCTGGAGCAGCACTTGTTTAATCCGGACATCCTGGACATCTCGCCGGACCGTTCGAACCTGCTGGTGGCCAGCCAGTCTGGTTCTGAAGTGGAGCGCACGTTTTGGGTGGTCCCCACCGTGGGCGGATCGCCACGGCGGGTGGGGGATGTGGCGGGCCACGCCGGGGCCTGGTCGCGCGATGGAAGCCGCATCGTCTTCGCCCGCGGCTCCGCGCTGTTCGTCGTGTCGAGCGACGGTACGGATTCCCGCAAGCTTCTCGACACTCCCGGCGTACCTTACTCTATCCGTTGGGCGCCGCCGCCCAGAGCCGACGTGCTGCGCTTTTCCATGCTGAGTCCAAACTTGGGCCCGCGCAACTTG
Source organism: Bryobacteraceae bacterium (assembly GCA_050008575.1). Lineage (GTDB taxonomy): Bacteria > Acidobacteriota > Terriglobia > Bryobacterales > Bryobacteraceae > Bog-159. The sequence continues at coordinate 137,204 of JBEKMJ010000030.1, read as the reverse complement.
TGGGAAGTTTCCTCCGATGGCAAGGGACTGCATCCCTTTCTGCGGGAATGGAGTTCCGGCGCCGCGGAGCCGGACGGCGACGACGATGGCAACTGGACCGCCAACGGAAACTACTACTTGTTCCGCGCGCTGCGCAGCCGTGTATCCAGTGTGTATGCCATACGCGCGAACCGCCACTTCCCGCGGGCCTTTGAAGGCCCTCCTGTGCAGATCTACTCCACGCCGCTGGATTTCAGTTCGTTGGCGCCGAACCCCGACAGCAAGCGAGTCTTCTTCGCCGCCGGGCAGGAGCGCCGCGAGTTGGTGCGTTACGATGCCCGCCACCGTCAATTTGCGCAGTTCCTTTCCGGAGTGCAAGGGCAGTGGGTCAGTTACTCGAAAGACGGTGAATGGATCGCTTACGTGACCGTTCCCGACGATATCCTGTGGCGCAGCCGGCCGGATGGCAGCGAGCGGCTGCAACTGACGACTCCTTCGGTGCACGCGTCCGAGCCGCGTTGGTCGCCGGACGGGACCCGCATCGTTTTCGGCGGAGGGCCCGCCGGCCATGCCAGCCGCGTCTACGTGGTCCCATCCATCGGAGGGGCTCCCGAACCCGTCACGGATGCGGGGCTGATCGACGGGAACGCGAGCTGGTCCGCGGATGGGAACTCTCTGGTGTTCGCGCGCCGGCTGCCGCCCGGCGTATCCGGCCAGCCCGGTCTTTATACACTGGACCTGCAAGCCAAGAAGGCCACGCTTCTGACGGGGTCGGAGACTCTGGCACAGGCGGCATGGTCGCCCGATGGACGGTACATCGCCGCGACGGACAGGGCCGGAACCCAGATGCTGTTGTTGAACTTCGATACACGGCGGTGGACGCCGCTGGCATCCGGCGGCGGTCTGGGCGCGCCCTTCTGGTCGACAGACAGCCAGTACGTTTATTACCAGGAAACTCTGGCCCCGGAGCAGCCGATCTACCGCGTGGCAATCGGCGCCGCCGGGAAAGAGAAGCAAGAGCGGATGATGAGTTCGAAAGAGATCCCACAATCCAATTCCATCGGCTATTTGCTGGCGGGCCTGGGGCCCGGCGACGCTCCCATTGCCACGGTGATTTATACTAACTCGGATATCTATGCGTTGGAAGTGGAGTTACCGTAAGAGGTGTTCGCACGAGTGTGAACACGGCACGCTGAGCGCGTGCGCCACGTTGGTACTGCTGATTGCCGCCCCGTTGGGGGCGCAGACGCAAGCGCCTGTCAATCCGGCTGCCTCGCCGGAGGCGCGCGCTTTACTTAACTACCTGTATTCGATTAGCGGACACTATATCCTGACAGGGCAGCACAACTATCCGAATACCATCGCCAACTGGACCGACCGCGCCTATGACCTGACGGGCAAGTACCCTGCCGTCTTCGGCCAGGATTTCGGTTTTCAGGGCGGCGCCGACAAGGACTCTACGCTGGCGCGGCCGGCGCTGGTGGAAGAAGCCATGCGCCAGTATCGTAATGGCGCCATCGTGACGTTCACCTGGCACGCCGTCCGGCCCACGGACGATGAGCCAGTCACCTTCCGCGATAGCGTGCAAGGCCACCTTTCGGATTTCGAGTGGCGCGAGACGCTCACGCCCGGCACCGATCTCTATAAGCGCTGGTGCGCGCAAGTGGACGCGATCGCCGGCTATTTAAAACAACTGCGCGACGCGCACGTGCCGGTGCTGTGGCGCTCCTACCACGAAGTCAACGGCAACTGGTTCTGGTGGGGCGGCCGGAAGGGCAGGGACGGATCGGCGGCGCTATACAGGCAACTGTTCGATCGCTTCGTAAACTACCACCATCTGGACAATCTGGTTTGGGTGTGGAACGCCAATGCTCCCGGTTCGGGCGGTTCGGGTCCGGGTCCGTATGCAGACTACTTCCCCGGGCTGGAATATGCGGACGTGCTCTCGGTGGATGTATACGGCGAGTTCAAGCAGAGCTTCTATGACGACCTGCTGGCGCTGTCCGGAGGCAAGCCGGTGGCGCTGGCTGAAGTCGGCGGAGTGCCCAGCCCGGCTGCCTTGAAGGAGCAACCGAAATACACGTGGTTCATGACCTGGAGCGAGTTTGTGGAGCTGAGCAACCCGCTGGAAGCCGTGCGCGCAATCTATAATGACGCGCACGCATTGAATCGCGACGATCCACGCCTGTCGGAAGCGATGGCGGCGATGCGTAAGTTATCGCCCGCGCCCGATCCACAGTTGGTGACGCCGGAGCCGCTGCCGGCGGCAAAAGAGTTGCTGGCTAAGTTGCACCTTGCGCCCGGAAATGGCATCTTAAGCGGTCAGGAGAACGACACCGGGCGAGTTTTTGAAGCCACCGGCAAATATCCTGCGATCTACGGCGCGGATCTGGCGGGACCCGGCGCGCAAGCGGTCGCGGAAGAAGCCAGGCGGCAGCATCAAAACCGCGCGATTGTCACGTTGAGTTGGCGCCCGGCGCGGCCCACCGACGATGGATCCGGCAAGCTATCGGACTTCGAGTGGAAGGAATTGCTGACGCCCGGCACCCGGCTCTTCGCGCGATGGAGCGCGCAGGCAGACACGGCGGCGGCATTTCTGCGGCAGTTGCAGGAGGCCGGCGTACCGGTATTGTGGCGGCCGTATCCGGAATCGAACGGCGCCAGATTCTGGTGGGCCGGCCATAAGGGGGAATCGGCAGCGCTGTACCGCCAGTTGTTCGATCGCCTGGTGAACTATCATAAACTGCGCAACCTGGTTTGGGTCTGGAACGCCGCCGCGCCGGGATTCGGCCCCGATGCGCCCGGCCAATATGCGGATTACTTCCCGGGTCTCGGATATGCCGATGCGTTGGCGGTGAACCTGGGTAATACGCAGTTTTCGTGGCGCCGCGACGCGGAGTTGGCGCGCTTCGCGGTGGGCAAGGCGATCGGGCTGGGATTGGACGGCTGGACGCCGACGGGCGCGATGCTGGAACAGCCCACGCGGTGGGCCTGGTTTCTGGCTTCCGGCGCCGAACAAGAGGACACGTTACGCGCGTTATATGCAAATCCGCACGTGATATCGCGACAGTAGGCGGGAGTTGACAACTATGTTACGAGCCGGGTTGTTACTATTAACGGCGATTGCGGCATTTGCCCAGCAAGACGCGCTAGAGAGTAAGGTGCTGGCCAAGGAGCGCCAGGGATTGGATTGCCTGAAGACGGGCGATCTGGTGGGGTTTGCCGCGCTGACGGCCGAGGACGCGGTGTTCGTGGACGCGCACGGGGCAGCGGACAAAGCGCAGGTACTCAAGAATACAGCGGAGTTCCGGCTCGACGACTACACCATGGAAGACGCCAAGGTGCTGCGGCTGTCGGCAAAGTCCGGACTTCTCACTTATAAGATCACGGAGTCCGGAACGTCACACGGAAAACACTTTACAGCGAAGGTGTACGTTTCGTCTATCTGGTCGGAGCGCAAAGGCAGGTGGCTCTGCCTGTTCAGCCAGGAGACTGCGGCACGATAGATTGGAGGTATAACGATGCGGCACAATTATCCGGCGCTGGCGGCGGCCTGTCTCGCGTTGCCAGTCTACGCCGCCGCGCCGCTGGGGATCTTCGAAGAGCATGCGGATGTCGGCACAGTGCTGCACCCCGGCTTCGTTGAATATGACGCATCCAAGCGGGCGTACACCATCGCCGGCAGCGGCGAGAACATGTGGCTGGCCGCGGACGCGTTCCAGTTCGTGTGGACGAAGGTATCCGGCGACGTCACCCTGACCTCGGACATTTCGTTCATCGGCTCCAGCGGGGAGGCGCACCGCAAGGCAGTCCTGATGATTCGCCAGAGCCTGGATGCCGACTCGGCGTACGCCGACGTGGCGCGGCATGGAGACGGGCTGACTTCATTGCAGGCGCGCGACGAAAAAAGCGTGAACACGAGTGAAATCCAATCCGCCATGAAGGCGCCGGCCCGCGTGCGCATCGCCAAGCGGGGCGATAACTTCTATATATGGGTCGCGACCGCGGGTGAAGAACTCCAGTTCTCCGGCGGATCGATGCGGGTCCCGATGCACGATCCGTTTTATGTGGGAATGGGTGTCTGCTCGCATAATAAAGATACCGTGGAGAAGGCCGTATTCTCCAATGTCGAACTGACAATCGGCGCGCCCACGGCTGCCGCGCCAAGACTGTACAGTACCCTGGAAACGGTCCCGGTCTCGGGAGACCGGCGCGTCGTATATGTCACTCCGGGCCGCCTGTCGTCGCCCACGTGGACCCCGGATGGCGGCGCAATTGTCTTTCACAGCGACCGCGGCATGCGGAAGATAGCCGCCGCGGGAGGCAAGCCAGAAGCCGCGGAGACAACTAACCAAGCCGGCGTCGAGCAGTCCGCCGATGCAAGGTTGCCGTCCGACGGTTACCGGAATTGCTATCCGCACTTCTCCCCGGATGGCCAGGAAATCGCTTTTCTATCTTACAGTAAAGACATAGCCGCGATCCCCGAAGACCAAGATGTCATGCTGCGTGTCCTGTCGCTGAAGGACGGCAAGGTGCGAGTGCTGGCTAAACTCGTCGGAGGGAAAGGCAGCATGGATGCCCCCTCCTGGTCGCCGGACGGCCGGCGATTAGCCTTCGTCAGTTACCAGTGGATCCGGAAGTAGCAGTACTCTGGCTCTTCGCCGCGGGCCGGGCAGCGCGCGGCGCTGCCCCACGGTCCGGCAAGGCCCGCCGATGACTCGCCAGGTGTTTCGCGCGAGCGGCGCCGGTCGCGACGGAGTGGCGCCGCAGCATGGCCGCACGGCGTCCGGGAACGGCCCGCGCACTCGACGCCGGGAAGCCAGACAGGGCGATGGTGGCCATCTCGTTAGTGGCCTCAAGAGTTTCGAAATTAATGGCGACGTCGCCGTTCGCTAAACCACTGGCGGGCACCGTGAAATTGACCTGATACAATCCAGCTAATCCGGGCGCCAAGCCCGCAAACAGGACGTTCACCGGCGCCAGGGGATCCACTCCGTCGTCCAGAGCCACGTAAATATCCCCCGCATCAAACTCGTCGCTGTAGCTCAACGTTGTGCCGGAGGCGGCCGCGCCGTCGTCCACCGGCGGCGTTACGGTACCCAGGCCATTCATGAACAGTTGAACGGTCTCACCGGGCACGGCGGGGCTGCTGTCGCTGACTAGCGTGTAATTGGTATGCAGGATCGCTCCCGCACTGATCCCGTTGGCGGGAAAAGTGTATATCCCCGGCGACGAGTTGTCGGCGTATACCGTTACCTCATTGGACTTCGAATCGTTCACCACCACTTGGAACGTGGCAAAATATACCGGGTTGGCCGCTGTAGAAATCTCATAAGGTATCCAGACGCTGATCTGGTTCGCGCTAACGTAAAGGACCGGGGCGGCCTGCCCGTTGACGAAAACCTGCACGCCGCCAAGCGTAGTGGGAATCGGCAGCACCGTGGCGCCTTGCGCGGAAACCCCGAAGTTTCCATATAAGCTCACCAGCTCACCCGGAGCGTAGGCATTTGTGATCGGCGTATAGTTGCCTGCATTCGTTATGCCCACCGGATTAATCCACACGCCGGAAGGCGGGGTAATCTCGGGCGAGTGAATACCGACGATGAGTGAGAACTGCTGGCCGTACCCGATCAGCATCACCGCTTGAGAACAGCCGCCGCACGCGGCTGAATTGGCGCCGGTGAGATAAGTGTAATAGACGCCGTCGAAATACGATCCGTCGGCGCCGATGGTTACGGGCGCGTTGAAGGTGTAGTCGTAGGTTTCCGCATCGGCCACATCGTCGAATCGGTCGTGCGTGATGAGATTTCCGTCGCCCTTGGTGTTCACGGAACCATAAAAGGCGTCCAGGAAATTGTTGGGCAGATAGTCTTCCATTCCCGCCGTAAAATAGGTCCCGTACAGCAGTGCAGTGGAGCTGGTCCCGGAGGGCGCGCGAAAGCCGAAGATCATGTCCGATCCGGCGGCCGAGCCTCCCACGAACCAGTTCCCGTCGGCCGACAGATACAAAACCTTGGTGCCGCCGACTATCAGCAGTTGATCGTGTGAGCTGCCCGGAAAATTCAAGGTGCCACCGGCCGTGCCTGAAAGCGCATAGGTGGAGGCGGCGACGTTCTGGGTCAGGTTGTTGCCGGAGTTCAAATTCGCAGCCGAGCCAGTGAGTGTGAATGCCCCGAGATTCCCGTTGCCATCGGCGTTCAGGGTGAAGTAGCCCTGCCGCGCGAGCGAACTGGAAGCGTTGAGGAAATCCAGGGTGCCCACCGTGAAGGCGCCCGAGAGATTGCTGTTGGAGAACGGGGCCACCGGCGCTTCGACGGCGATAAAGAGATCGAAGTTGAAATCCTCCGTGGAACTGGCGACGACCACGGGCTGGCTGAAGGCGCCGAAAAGTGTCGCCGGGAAGAGCGGATTGTCCAACTGGGCGATGCCGTTCGATTGCACTCCGTAGGTTCCGCCGCCCAGCGACGCGCAGGCGCCGAACGCACCGAAAGAATCGAAGATCTGGGTATTTGAAGTGGTGTAGCTTCCTTGGCCGTCGAAGGTCATCACGCCGGTCAGGCTGCAAGATTCCAGAAGGTTTCCCGACGAGTCGTTGGCGAAAGCGACGTACCGGAACAGATACTGTCCGGTGAGACTGGCGGTTCCGCTGGTATCGAAAGTCTGGGCCGCGACGGGCGCCGGCGCCAAGGCTAACAGCAGGGCGCCGGTAAGAAGGGAAATGGAACCGATGGTTTTTTGCATGGGCGTGGTCCTCACTGGCCGTTGCTCCAATTCTGGATCAGGTTGTAGGCATCCACGCTGCCGAGGCCCGTGGCGAAGTTCCAACCGCTGCCGGCCGCGAATGCGGGCGTGTAGGTTCCGCTGGTGGTCGATAGCGCGCCGTTTCCGTCGAAGACGGTAGTCGGGGTAGCGCGGCCGCGTCCCTCGAATCCGGGACCGAAGCAGCTTATATCCCCCGAGCAGTTGACCGCGATGTCACCCACGGTGATGCTATGGAATACCGATGAAGCCACGGAACTGGCCGCGAGTTTGTAGTAAACCGGGTTGGGGTTCCCCTGGGCGCTTCCTATCTTTTGGTTGACGAGCGCCTGGATACCGGCCAGGATCGGCGAAGCAAACGATGTTCCGCCGGCGCCGCCCCAATTAACCGGCGCGCCCGTGCACGGAGCGCCGAAATTCGCGGCATCGGAAAAGCAGACCACGTAGTAGTGGAACCAGACTCCATTGCCGGCGAAGAGCGATACGTCGGGCAGGTCCCTTACGCCATCGTTGGGAATCCCAGCCACGCCCGCTTGCCACGCAGGCTTGGCGTATCCCTGGCAACTGCCGCCCACCGTCAGGTTTTCGGCCGGAGCGCCGGTGGCGCACCCGCTGGGTCCACCGCTGCCCGCGCCTACCGTAAGATTTCCGTCCAGTTGCGCGATGCCGCTGCCACAAAAGCCGGCGGGGCCATAACCAACCGAATAGCCGAAATAGGCCGCCAGGATCGAACTGGCGCACGAGTCGTTCCAGGGGATCTCCGGAACGTAGGAAAGAGCCGAGCCGTATGTGGCGCTGTTCGACGAACTCCAATATGTATCGGTGGTGCCCAGATATGTGTCGCCAAAATCGGTCCCGCCCACCGCCACATTCCAGGGCGTTGAGGCCACCCCGCTGACGCCGATGCCGTGGGTTGCGGCGCTTTGTCCCGCATCGCAACCTCCCGCGCCTTCGTCTCCCGCCGCGACAAACACCGACACGCCTTCCGAGGCGGCCTGCTGGCTGTAGGAGTTAGAGGCGGCATTCGCGGCCGCGCCCTGGCCCGCTTCGCATTCGCCGTAACTGATACTGATGATCTGCGGCGGGGCGCTCGCGTTGACCAAGTTCGCCATCGCGGTCAAAACTCCGAATGTGGACGTGTCCGAGCAAGAGGCTACCTCGATGGTGGCGTTCGGCGCGGCGGCGCTGGCCCACTCGGCGTCGATGATCGCTTCACCGTCGTTGGGGTTGGTTTGAGGATCGGAGCAATTGGTAGGTCCCGTTGGCGGCGCCGGATGAACTGTGTTCAACGTTCCCGAAGTGTAAGTGGATAATCCCAATACGCTGCGGAAAGTAGTCCAATCCGAGGCGGTATAAAGATCGGTATCCTCCAGGACCGCGATGGTTTGTCCTTGCCCGGTGTATCCCGCTGTAAAGGCCGCATTCAAATCGTAAATGGTGGCCAGATCGGCAGGCGCGATGAGCTGAAAGTCAAGGCTGCCGGAGCTGACCGAGTATTGGGCGCGCGGCTTCCGCAGCGAGTGGGGCCGGAAATCGTGCAACGATACGACTCCCTCGACCACCGGCGCCAGGGCTTCCGGGATCCGGGGATCGCTCATATTGGCATAGTGATCCGTCGCATCCACGGAGAGGCGGTGAATTTCCGTATGGAATGCCGCCAACACGCGGCCCGCCGTTCCGGAAAAATCGATCGACATGCCGCTGGGATACACTGTGTTCACCGTGAAACCGCTGGAGCGCAGCCAGCCGGCGACCAGGTCGATATCCTGCCGCGCCGGCCCGTACATTTGGCCGAATTCGCCGGCGGTCAGCCATTTATGGAAGTCGGGCGAAGTGGAATCGTATTGGCGATCGATGAAATTCCGCAACGCCTGTTCCCGCTCCGGGCTACGCTGCAATTGCAGCAGCATATGATCCATGGGGAACGTATCCGGCACCTTGCCGCGGTCGTTTTGCGCGTTCGCTTCGGCGCGAGTGTTCCCGGCGAGCGTGTACAACCTGGCCGGATCGATAGGCTGTATGATGAGACCCGGGCTTGGCGGCGCGGTCTTGGCGTTCTCCGCGGCCCAGGCTGACGTTAAGCCGAGAGTGAGTGCGCAGAAGCACCCCGCACACAACAAAAAAGATTTATTTTGAAAACGTTTCGGCATCGAAAATCCTCGCACAAACGCTAACTGCAATATACCGATTTTCGCACATAATGGCTTTTCGACAGAAGTCCCGCGGCAGGCGAAACCGCCTGCCCCACCCAAAGGCCAACCTCTAGAAGCCGGCTGAATACCGGCTGCGGGCAGAATGGCCCGCCCCGACGGGCTTTCAACACCTTGTTCTTAACGCAATCGGCTATATCCGGCACGAACCGGACGACGTGGACTTCGGCCGCAAGACCGGAGCCTGAGCCCCTTATTCAAAACACACTACGGCGCGGCCTAGAATCTCGCCGCGGCGCATGGTGTCGAAGAGTTCAGGGGCTTCGTCGAGCGCGTGTTTTTCGATGTGGGCGCGTCCCACTCCCGATTGTGCCAGGCGGAAAACGTCGTCGAGGTCGGCGCGAGTGCCTAGAAAGCTGCCCCGGATAGAGATTCCCTTTAGCACCGTATCCACGATGGGCAATTCGTATTGATTCGTGGAGAGGCCGGACGTAATCAGCGTGCCGGTGCGCTTGAGCGACCGGAACGCCTGTTGGATCGCGGCGGGCGAGCCGGTCAGGACGATAGCGACATCGGCGCCGCCCCACTGCTTCTGTAGCGTGCGGCCGGCGTTCTCGGCCGCGAGCGCCAGATCCGCGCCCAGCGATCGCGCCATTTCCAACTTGCTTTCAGAGACATCCACCGCGGCCACGCGCAGCCCCAGGTGCCGTGCGTATTGAATGGCGAGGTGGCCCAATCCGCCCATGCCGAACAGGGCCACGGATTGCCCCGGCCGTAACGCCGCTTCGCGCAGCGCGCCGTAGGCCGTCCAGCCGGCGCAACATAGCGGGGCGGCGTCGGCGGCCGGGAGCCCTTCCGGCACGCGGAACAGCAACGGCGCCGGCACTACCGCGTAACCGGCCAGCGCGCCGTGCACGGTATAACCAAAGTTGAGCTGCCGCGGGCAGAAGCGCTCCCGGCCGGTGCGGCATAATTCGCAGGCGCCGCAGGTGGAGGCCAGGAAGGTGATGCCCGCGCGATCGCCGGCCGCGAAGTCCGCGACTCCCGCGCCCACAGCCTCCACGCGGCCGATGCCCTCGTGGCCCAAGATGAGCGGCACCAGAGGCAGCTTCTCCAAGGAGGCCACGAACAGATCGGAATGGCAAAGACCGCAGGCCTCCATCCTAATGAGCACTTCGCCCGTGCCCGGCTCGGCGACCGGAACGGAGGCTATGGCGACGGCGCCGCGCGGCGCGCTGAGCAGAGCGGCCTTGGTATGCGACGGAGTCACGCCAGGGCGACCTGCGCCACCGGCAACCCGGCTGCCTTCCACGCGTCGAAGCCGCCCGTCACGTTCACGACGCGGGAGAATCCGGCGCGGCGGAGCAGGCTGGCGGCAATGGCGCTGCGATATCCGCTCTTGCAGTGGACGGCGACGGGGCGGGCCGGATCCAACTGAGACTTCGCTCCCAAAATGGCGAGTTGGTTCAAGGGCAGCAACACCGCGCCTTCGATGTGCCCCTCCTCCCATTCGGCCGGCCGGCGCACGTCGGCGATCTGCAAATCCGTTTCTTCGCGCTGCAGCCGGTCGAGATCCTGCACGGCGATGTGGGGCAATTGCCCGATGGGGTGGTTGGCGATCTGCCAAGCCGCGATACCCCCGTCCAGATACCCGGCGACGCGCTCAATACCCACGCGCGCCAGACGCATGCGCGATTCCGCGGCGCGGTCCGGATTCTCAGCCACCAAAAGTAGATCGGTTTCCAGGCCGAGAAGCGCGCCGGCCCAGGAAGCAAACTGGCCGGAGAGCGGAATGTTCACCGACGCGGGGACGTGGCCTGCGGCGAACTGAGCGTCCGGTCGCGTATCGAGCACGATCGCGCCGGATTGTTGCAGGCGCAGCAGCGCATCGGGGCTCAATTCCTGCAGGGGCGGCAGTTCGTCCAAGGCGGCTGCGCCGGTGCGGTTGATCTCGGCGTCGCGCGCGAAGTAGGCCGGCCGCTCGGGAAGCGCATCGGTGAGCAAATGAACGAACTCGTCGCGGCTGGAGGCCCGCAGGGCATAGTTCTTGACGCGCTGCTCGCCGATGGTGGAGGAGCGCTCGTTGCTCATCTGGCGCCCGCACAGGGAACCTGCGCCGTGGGCGGGGTAGACGCGGAGCTCGTCGGGAAGGCTCAATAGCTTCCCGTGCAGGCTGTCGTACAGCAACGCGGCGAGCTGTTGCGGCGTGTGGTCGGGAGAGAGATCCGGGCGGCCTACATCGCCGATGAACAGGGTATCGCCGGTGAGCACCGCAAAGGGTTCCGGGGAGCGTTCCAGGTCCGTGACCAGGACGCAGATGCTTTCCAGGGTATGGCCGGGCGTTTCGAGAAACCGCAGGCGGCACTGGCCGAAGCGGACTTCATCGCCCTGGGAGACGGCTACGTGCGGGAATTGCGCGCCAGCCCGCGCACCAACGTAGATCTTGGCGCCTGTGCGGGCCGCCAGCTCGCGGTGACCGGAAACGAAATCCGCATGCAGATGGGTCTCGATCACGTGCTCGATGCGCAGGTTGTTTTGACGGGCGGCTTCCAGGTAGATCTCGACATCGCGTTGCGGGTCAACCACCGCTGCAACGCCTTCCGATCCAGCCATATATGAGGCATGGGCCAGGCAACCGAGGTAGAACTGTTCAAAATACATGTTCACCCGATTATAAACCGCTTACGCCGGCTTGGCGCACGCCGCGTGGGTGTCGGCTCCGATGCATGGCAACACTGGCTCAGCACAGTCCAGTAGCCCGATGGTCTGTGCGAGTATTTTATTTGTGCATGATTAACTATCTTAAAATCAGTATTTTAATTAGTCCTGTATCCCTAGCCATAATCGATATAGCGCTTGACATCGGGGCCGGGCATGTCCTAAACTCGACAAGATTGACGGCCAGGAACCTTCCCAATGCACCCAATTATAGTTGATACACCCAGCCAAGCGGCCGCCGCGGACACCGGGCGGATTCCGACGACGCTTCTCGAAGCCATGAGCTTCTACGGCGATCCGGACGTGGCTACGCAGGTCCTGGCAGCAGCCCGCTGGGGACAAAGCCCCGAGTGCCTGCATTGCCACTCCCGGGAGCGGCACTTTTACATCTCCACCCGCCGCATCTGGAAATGCCGGTCCTGCCGGAAGCAGTTTTCACCCAAGGCCGGTACCATCTTCGAGGACTCTCCCATCGGCCTGGACCGGTGGCTGATTGCCATCTGGATGGTGGCCAACGCCGAGCAGCAGCGCGTCAGCTCGTACAAGCTGCACCGCTTGCTGCAGGTCACCCAAACCACGGCACAGTTCATGCTGCGCCGCATCTATTTGGCGGCCCAGGCCTGTAGGTGCGGCGTGCGATGAAGGCGCCGAAGGAAGCCAAGCCGGAAGAACCGCACCCGGATAAATACGCGAGATTCATTCGGCTGCTCACGGACATCGTGGCCGTGCCGAAGGCCGCCATCCACGAACTCGATCCGAGGCTGCGTCCGAAGCCCCGGCCGATTGCCGGCGAGGAGAAAGACGAGAAGTGAGGACCGTCCGGACGGGCCAGGCAGCCTGTCCTACGCGGGGAAGTAGAAGGCGGATTCCACCGGCCGGACCACGCGGTTCAGCCATAGCGGGCGGCGCAGGTTATGCGGACCCGGCGCCGGACGCGCCAAGGCCTTCCACTTCAGATATACGGCGTGGGACCGGTTGGTATCCACGAAAATGTCGCCGTAGCGGTCGTCCGCGCCGGCCGGTTCGACGCGCACAACCTGATGCCAGCAGTGCATGCCGCTGACCGGGTCGGGATGCACCGGGAAAGTGATGTTCTGATGGACGCCAGTGTCGCTCCACCAGACGCGCTGCGTGTCGGGGTCGCGGCTGTCGTATGGCCCGGCGTGCGAGAGATGCCTCATCTTATATTGGCCCTTGCCGGTTTCCTGCAAATCGACCCAGGCGCTGGTAAGGCGCTCGACTTGTTCGTCTTTGTTCACGCGCCAGCGGCCCAGATGGTGGGAGCAGGCGACCACACCGGGCGCCAGGCCCTCGGTGACCCAGGCGTGCAGCACGAAATAGCCGATCTCGGTGTGCACCTTGAGTAAGTCGCCGGTGCGAATGCCGCCGAGCTTTTTGGCGTCCACCGGATTGACCCACAGCGGATTCTTGTGGGCGATTTCGTAGAGCGACTTGGAGTTGCCGGAGCGGGTGTGAATTAAAGTGGGCAGGCGGAAGATGGGCAGCAGCGTGTAGACATCGCCGTGCGCGTGTTCGGGCCACTCGACGGACGGCATGTAGCGGGGGTCGAATTCGTCCGCATTACGATGAACGTGACTGCGGCAATACTCCGGCAGCGCGAACTCCGGCCATTTCCAGTCGACCAACGTACGCGAGAAAATCTCCAACTTGCGCGAAGGAGTGTTGTATCCAACTACGCGCTTGCCATCGACGATCACGCCGCCTTCCGCCGCCGGTTTCTCGTTCAACTTGTACAGGCCCCTAGTCACTTCGAACACGCCGTACTTACGCATGTAGGCAAGTGGAGTCAGTTCTTCTTTGGCGGCGGCTTCGGGCAGACCGGGCACGGAGTTCTCGAACATCCAGCCGTAATATTCGTCTACCGTGATCTTCTGGCCCGCCCTGTAAGGCGATTCGAACCATTGGCGGATGCCCATCGAGCCATCCGGGTCTATGGCCCATGACAGCGCGATCCAGAATTCATCTTCCTCCCAAACTTCTCCGGGATTGGTTTCGTAAGTGTGTTCCGTTTTCCGGCCCAGCTTCTCCCGATAGACGCGCAGCACGGGCTGGCGGAATCCGATCCATTGGCCGGCGTAGGACTCCTGGCTCATCAAGTCGTGGCGCTCGGAACTTTGCCCCATGGGCAGAACATAGTCGGCATACCAGGCGGTTTCGCTCCAGGTGGGCGTCATGGCGGCGTGCAGGCCGATCAGTTTCTCGTCGCGTAGAACTTCGATCCAGGAAAAGCCATCCGGGTTGGTCCAGACGGGATTGTAGACGCGCGTGAAGTAGGTTTCCAGGCGGCCGCGTCCTTCCTTCAGGAAATGCGGCAGCAGGAAAGACAACTCGTGGTAGGCCAGAGGCCACTCTGGCGGATAGAGCAGCTCATTCCAGCGCTTCTGTTGTGGCGGAGTGCTGAAGGGCTTCGGGACGAACTTATTCCAGGCGTGCAGATTGTGACCGCCCTTGGTGCCGACCGAACCGGTGAGGACGTGCAGCAGGATCAGGGCGCGCGAGCATTGCCAGCCGCCCAGATTGCCCGATGCGGCCCCGCGCCATAGGTGCGAGGCAAAGCGGCTGCCGGCTTCGGCAATTTCGCGGGCGGTCTTCACGATGACATCGGCGCGTACGCCGCTTTCCTTGGCGGCGAACTCGGGCGTGTACTTCGCATAGTGGCTCCGGAGCGCGGCGATGAAGGCTTCGAAAGTCTGGCCCTGGGCGCGGAAGCCATCGGCCTCGAACTCTTCCCAATTGGTCCAGTTGCGGACGAAGGCGGCGTCGTAACGGTTCTCGTCGAGAATCACTTTGGCCATGGCCAGCAGCACGGCAGTTTCCGTGCCGGGATAAGTGGGCATCCAATAATCCGCCATGCTGGCGGTGTTGGACAGGCGCGGATCCATCACGGCAATTCTGGCGCCGGCCATCTTGCCGTCGATGATGCGCTGCGCGTGCGGGTTGAAGTAGTGGCCGGATTCGAGGTGCGCGGACATCAGCAGGATGAAGCGGGCGTTGGCGTGATCGGGCGAGGGGCGGTCGGCGTAATGCCACAGCGCGTAGCCGAGGCGCGCGGCGGCGGAGCAGACGTTGGTGTGGGAATTGTGCCCGTCGATGCCCCAGGCCTGCAAGGTGCGTTCCATGATCAGGTCATGGCCGGGCCGTCCCACGTGATACATCACCTCTTCGCCGCGGCCCTCCAGAATCGCCGTCCGGATGCGTGCGGCGAAAGTTTCCAGGACTTCCGCCCAAGTGGTGCGCTGCCATTGCCCGCTGCCACGCGGCCCGGAGCGCTTCATGGGGTAGAGCACGCGGTCCGGGTCGTGGATCTGGTTGATGACGGCGGGTCCTTTGGCGCACAAGCGGCCGCGGCTGGAGGTGTGGACGGGATTGCCTTCGAATTTGGCGACCTGGCCGGTTTCCTTGTCGATGTAGGCCAGCAGGCCGCAGGAGGATTCGCAGTTGAAGCAGATGGTGGGGATGAGTTGGTAATGGCGCGCGACTTTGCGCGGCCAGGCGGCGGGATCGTACTCCACCCAATCGTCCCACTTCGCTACCGGCGCGCAGGACATCAGATGGCTACCGTCACGTTGGAATTCTTGCATATATTTCAGCCCATTGGAGGGCGGGCAATTCTGCCCGCAGCCGGCTTTCAGCCGGCTCTGGCCGCCTAAAAGGCGGCTGCGGCCAAGATTGGCCGCCCTCCACTAACTATTCGGCACACTTTGCCCAGCCATAATGAAACACCATTCGAAAATCAGTAGACCGGCCAAGGCGAACAGGCCGGCGATTCCGGCCGCGCCCATCGCCAGCAAAACCCCGGGTACAACCCCTCCCACCACCACGGCGCCCAGCCAGAACGGCAGGCGGTACTGTCCGTGAGTGATCAGCCGCGCCGCGTAGCGGGCGTTAACCGTAGCGTGTGGCATGCCAAATTCACCGAAGACGATGAGCATGTGCAAGGCCAGACAGACCGAGAGACCGGCGACAGCCACCGGGCGGGCTTCTGGCAGAAACGCCAGCACCACCGCGCCCGAGAGCAGCGCCTGTACGATCAGGTGCAGAGGCAGCAGCGGTGTCTGCCAGAGATCGCGTCCCTTGCACTGTCCGAAAAGGAACGCGGTGTAGACCGCGGCAAAAAAGCCGCCAAGGATTGTGGGCCACACCAGAATTGCGGAGACGCGTGCCCAACCGGCGAGCGCGGCTAGCAGCATAAGCCCGCATAGTCCGCCGTAACCCATGAGGATGAACGCGCCGCGCGCCAACCAGGAGCGCATCTGCGGACGCAGCATAATGCGGAGGAAACGATCTTTGCGGTCCAGATCCCACACCAGCATGACCATGGTGAGGGCGGTGAACACCAGTGCGACAATCGCCAGGGCCGCGTCGCGCAGGGCGCTCGGTGGGAGTTTCCCGAGCGCTACGGCCACCGCAGGCAACGCCAGTGGCGCGGACGCGATCGACTTCAACCAAAGGTAAGCCGGCACTTGCCAGGCCCATGGACGCGCGTGCGCCACATCGTAGGCGGCCAGAACGTCATTTTGCAGCAGCGGGCTATCGGCCGGATACGCTGCGCCGCCTCCGGGGACCTGTCCGTTGCGCTCCGACCACATGTAGAAAGCCTCGTGGCGGGCGGCGGTGGGCACGATGGCGCTCTCTTCGGCCTCGATGTAGTGGAGCTTCGGCTGCGTGCCCTTTTCCGGCCGGCGCACGCGCACTGTGTTGCGCTCCAGCAGTTGCGCGAGGTTGCCCTCCGGCAGGTCCAAATCGCCGGCCACGATGGCCTGTTCGGGGCATACGGTGACACAGGCCGGCTCGAGGCCGACCTCGGTGCGATGTGCGCAGTAGTTGCACTTGGCGGCCGTGTGGCGTTCGGGATCGATGTAGATGGCGTCGTAGGGGCAAGCCTGCATGCAAGCCTTGCAACCGATGCAGGCGTCGGAATCGAAATCCACGATGCCGTCTTTGCGCTTGAACATGGCGCTGACGGGACAGATTTCGACGCAGGGCGGGTCCGTGCAATGGTTGCAGCGGGTTACCTGGAAATAGCGCCGCGTGTTGGGGAAGCGGCCCTTTTCGACATACTTCACCCAGGTGCGGTTGACGCCCAGGGGGACGTGGTTTTCAGTCTTGCAGGCGACCGTGCAGGCGTGACAGCCGATGCATTTGCGGTTGTCGATGATGAAGCCGTAGTTCATGGCAAAGAGGCGGCGCGACTGCCATGATCCGTTGTAGCATGTGGCAGTCTGAGGTAATTGTGGGGCAGGCACCCTGCCTGCGGCGGCCTCGCAGGCCGCCCTGCCGGGACCTGCCGTTGCAGTGGGGGGAAGGGCGGGTCTAGGGACCCGCCGCAGGCTGCGAGCCAGGCTGCGAGCCTGCCCTACTACCACTGCAAGGTAGTGACGCTATAGGGGCCGACCGTCATCGGGTTGGTCCAGGTAGTATTCACGATTTGCACGGCGGTTTGGTCGGTGGCCGTGTTTTGGGCGGTGTCACTGGGATTCGAGACGTACGAGACCGTCATGGACCCCGGTCCCAATGTGCCATTGACCTCGACGCCTAGCGGAACCGGGGCGGCGGATTTGTTGGTAATCACCAGGTAGTGCGTGCCGTTGGCGCCCAGGTAGCCCTGCGCAAAAACAGCGGGGATCGGATTGCCGTCATATCCCAGGATCGGCACGGTGGGACCGCCCGCCACGGTGGTGGCCCAGGTGAAGGTGCTGCTATTGACAGCCGCGTTGAGCACTTGCAGAGTGAGCGCGTTTGCCGACGGGTAAAAGACGAACTGCGTATCGGGATTTGTGGCGGTATTGGTGGAGTAGGTCTGATCGTTCGCAAGCTGGCCCAGCAGATAACTCTGGAAATCGTCGACTGCCCGGATAATACCCTGGCTGAAGTCGTTGCCTAGGAACAACGGGTGTACCGCGATCCTTTTGACGTTAGAGGCGGTGGACATGCGGGCAATGTACTCAGCCAGGAAAATCCCGTTGTAGAGATAAGCCGGAAACCCCGCGGCCCCTTCCCCGTCGGAGTTCATCTCGCTGATGAAAAGCGGCGTGTCCGCGCCGATCAACGGTGCGACATACGCGGCGATGTATTCGTTAGTGCCGTGGGCCAGGACGCCGTTCAGCGTTTGCTCCTCCTGGCTCACGGTCATGCTGCCGTTTATGGGGTAGACGTGCATCGAGACGGCGTTCCAGTAGTGCGGCGTGTAAGCCGCCATGCCGTTATCCCACGCCTGATAATTCCCAGTCCCGAAATTCATGAATTCTCCCTGGTAGAAGACTCCCACCGGGGCACTCGCGCCGGCGGAAAAAATCTCTTGCGCGTAAGAGTTCTGGGACGCGGCGTAGGATGACGCCGTGTGAAATATTTTCGGGTACATGTATGGCTCGTTAGTCAGTTCCCACTCCACGACGTTCAAACCGGCGGCCTTCGCGGCAGCCACCATGTTGGCGGCCGATCCGGGGTTGGTGTCGGTCCAGCCATTAAAGTCCACCAGCGCCGCCGCTCCCAGCGTGTTGACCAGATCCGCGTAGTTCGCGTAACATGTTCCGCCGGTAGTGGCTGTGAAACAGACGCCGCCCTTGGCCTGCGTCAGGCTTTGCGCGAGGTCCAAGTCCCCTAACACGAACGAGTCGACGTTGGGCGCCAACTCGTTAATCCAGGATTGGTTTTCGTGCCCAGCCTGCCAATCGAAGGCCATGGACTCGGTGCCTCCCGGAAACCGGATGAACCCGGGCTTCATGGGTTGGATCATGGCGATGTACTTCGGGTCGGTGTATTCGACGCCGGTGAGCAGGTTTGGGTCGTTGAAGCCGCTAAATCCGGGCGGCAACGGCGTGGTGGCGGTGGTGGTGATGTTGACGACTGCAACCGCGGCATCGATGGTGAATCCGCCGGCGAGCGAGGCTTGCTGGTTGCCGGTGGCGACCGTCACGGTGACCGGACCGGTGGCGGCTGCTGGGTCGATGGCGATTTGCGCCGTGGCGGTGGTCGCGTTGGTGACCGTAACCGCGCCAACCGAGATGTACGGTCCAAAGCTGGCGACCGTCGTACCCTGGACGAAGTTGGTGTATTGCCCGGTGATGACGACCGGGAGGGTCAGGGCGGCGTTCGCGGAATTCGGCGAAACCGAGATTATTCGGGCCGGCGGAATGACAGTCAGAGCCGAGCCATTGCGGCTTCTGAATTGGACACCCGTGGAGGTGGATCCGGCGATGGTGACTTTGTAGACCGTGGGAGTCGAGACGGCGATCGCCGCCGGGATTTGGAAGACGACGCGCTCCCTGGTTCCCGAAATGACAGCTACCGAAGTGGCCAGCGTAGTGCCGGTTGGTCCGCCGCCTACCGTGCCCGGCTGTAAGGTTACCGTTACATTAGCGGGCGGAATCGTGCCACTGGGGAAACCTTCTCCGGTCACGCTGACCGATCCCACTAATGCCTGGCCGGAGCTGGGCTGGGTCAGGTTGGACAGCGTAACCTGGGTTACCGCGGGCGCGATGCCGGCGAATAGCAGCGATCCCGAAAGGAGCGCGGAGATTGCCAACGGGCGAAAATGCTTCATCTCGGATTGCTCCAGTTGTAGGTGGCTCAATATATCTCTACCTTGACCGCATGGGCGAGATCAGGTCGACGAATTCCGGAACGGTCTTGCCCAAAATCTTCAAAAGCTCCGCTAGGCTGCGGCCTCGGTCGGCGGCCTGTTCCCGCAGTTTTGTCATGACGATTGCCGGGTGTTGACGGTACAGCGTACCGAGGAATGACGCAGGATGGAGGGCCACGACGCCCCATGGCTCCAGATGCGTTTTTTGGAAGTGCCGGAGATTCAGCGTCACGATGATGGAGGCTCCGCAGGAAACCGCCGCGGCCAGGACGTGCCGGTCCTTTTCGTCGTTCGCCATACGGGAAACCAGTGGCTCATAGCCCGTCACCCACGCATCGCCAAAGTGCGAAATCAACTCGCTTTGAAAATAGGAAGCAAGCCCGGCAGGCCACCCCAGCTTGGACTCCAGCGTGCGAACAGTTTCCGCCATAATTTCCGCCGACCATCTCGGCTCGTAGAGCGCAGATTCTTCGGCAAGGCGGAGCAGCGTGTCGCAGAGGGAAAAGTTGGCGAGAACGCAAGCATCGAGGACGACCGGTGGCCCGACGCTCATTCCCGGCTTGGCGCCAGCACGCGGTCGTAGAGTCCGGCATCATCGACCGCTTGGCCGATTCTGCGCAGGGCGTCAATCCGGTGTTGCCTGCTTTGGCATTGATCGAGGAAGTATTGAACCGCGGTTTCAACGAACTGATTCGCATCCCGATACTGTCCCGCAGCCAACTCGTCCTTGACCCGCTTCTCAATCTCGGGGGACAGGTTCACATTCATGGCCGATCCTCTTTCATTGATTTTAGCTGAGATTTCCGACGAAAGCCAGCCGCTGGCGCGCCCCGGTGCCCAAGGGCCGTCCGGACTGTGGCGTGAGGACCTGCGATCTAGCCAGCGGAAGTCGAATTCGTGGTGAAATGGATTCGTCGCGAACTTCTGCCGGGCAAGGCACCTCGGAGGCGTTCGCCGTGGCGTTTATGGAACAGCGCGGATTCGTTCACTTGGGTTACCTGCCTCCATCCTCCGGATGGGTGCTGCCGCTCCTGAGCCGGCTTCGCGCGAGCCCAAGCAGCGCCTTGAGGCAGCGCGTTTCTCGGTGGGGCGAATCAAAGCTGTCCGAACTTGGCCTCGCCGTATCGTCCAAGATTCAGATCGTCGGCCTAAGTGCATGGCGTGTTGAAGCGGCGATAGATCGCATCGCCCTGGAGATCCAGGAAAGAGAAGGGGAGGTTGTGCCGCTCATCAATAGCGACGCTGCCATTCAGATCTGGCAGGAAGGTATCTTGTTCGAAGCGCTCCTCGACATCGAGGCGTTCCTGTTCGAGATGCGGTCTCGTCGCCGTCCCGGTATAGTCGAAGCTCCTCTTACGCCCGTGCAATGTTGTCGTCGTGCTTGACGAGTAAATGCGCCCACAGCGTGCGTGTGTTGGCAACCCAACACCTTCTGGATTGAGCATGCAAGATGCTTCGGATCCCACGCCGATACCCAGGTTCGTGAGGTGTGCTTGCCGGATGAGCGCGGGGACGATGCGCGCCTTTTGCAGGGCAAGGAACTCAGTACCCAAGCTGAATATCCTCTTTTCCGAATTTAGATTGTCAGCGAGGACTCGCGGACCAATTCCATGTTCGTGCGCGCTATAGTTGCCGGTCGGGTCGCTTATGCCGAGTAACAGTTGCGCGAAACTGCTAGCCTGGTTGTCTTTATGAAGGGCCAGCAAGCGCCCGTGGACGCTCACTCGGCCATCGTAGTGCCGCCTCACATCCGTCCAATCTAGCGGCTTAAGGATTGACATCGAATCCTCGCTAATGGCTTGTTAGCTCAGGGCAGAATGGCTCGGCCCGTTGCAGCCCCGCAAGCCACCGTCATTTCTGGTCTCATAACTATTCTAGGACACGCCCGAGCTTCTTAGGATTTGGTTCTCACCGCGGACACACTCAGGACAGGCCAGGAGGCCTGTCCTACGGGCCAAACAGGCCCAAGACTCGGGCGTACAGCTTTTCCACTTCCGCCTCCGAGCGCGCCTCCGCGGCCATGCGCAGCAATGGCTCGGTATTCGACGCGCGCACGTGAATCCAGGCGCCGGGCAGGATCAGCTTGAGCCCGTCGGAGCGGTCGGTCTCCACGCCCGGGAAGCTCTCTTCGAGCGCTTGCATCAGCGTGCCGAGCCGGCCGTGCTCGTAGGCGACTTTGCCGAATTTGCGGTAGAAACGCGGCAGGCGCGCGGCGAGGGCGGAGATGGTCGCGCCGGTCTCGGCCATGCGCTCCAGCAGGAAGGCCATGCCGGTGTAACTATCGCGGCAGAGGTGTACGGCGGGGAAGATGATGCCGCCATTGGAGCCTTCGCCGCCGATCACCGCTTTGACGGCCTGCATCATCTCGACCACATTCGCTTCGCCCACCGGCGTGCGGTAGACGCGGCGGCCGTGCGCGGCGGCCACTTCGTCGATCACCGAAGACGTCGTCAGGTTCACTACCACGTCGCCGGGCAGGCGGCGCAGGGCGGCGTCCACTGCTAGCGCCAGCACGTCGTCGTTATCGAGCACGTGGCCGGTTTCATCGGCGACGGCCAGGCGGTCGCCATCCGGGTCTTGCGCGAAGCCGATCTCCGCGCCGGAGGAGCGCACCAGGTTCGACAAATCCCCCAGCGTATCGGGGCGCGGCTCGGCGATGCGCGGGAATGGCCTGGTGGGATCGACGGAGATGGCATGCAGGTCGCAGCCCAGCGTGTCGCGCAGGAAGCCGACGGTCATGACGGAGCCTGCGCCGTTCACGGCATCGAGCGCGACCCGGAAGTGGCGCTGGCGGATGCGATCGGCGTCCACATGGCGCAGCACGCGCTCCACGTGCAGGCGCGGGGCGGAAGCGTAGTCGCTGGCGGCGCGGCGGATCTCTTCGTTGGTGGCGCGGCGGAAATCGCTTTGGTGATAGAGGTCCAGCAGCTCGCCACGTTCGTAGCTGTTGAAGAACAGGCCCTCGGAGTTGAAGAGCTTGAGCGCGTTGTATTCGGGCGGATTGTGCGAGGCGGTGATGGCGATGCCGCCGCGCGCGCGTGTGGCGCCCACGTAGATCTGGATGGTGGGCGTGGGCAGCACGCCGATGTCCACGACTTCGCATCCGGCCGCCAGCAGGCCGCAGGCGACGGCATGGTGCAGCATTTCGCCGCTCGACCGGGTGTCGCGGCCGACGACCACGCGGCCCGCGCCCACGTAGGTTCCGAAGGCTTGGGCGAAGGCGCAGGCGAGGCCGGGCGTGAGGAAATCGCCTACTACGCCGCGGATGCCGGATACGCCGATTTTCAGGAGGTGTTCGCGGGGCATATCAGGACAGCATCGTAGGGCGTGACTTCACCACCTATTGATGTTCGCATAATATGCAGACCCGTTCATCCGCCGCCTTTTGGTGGGGCAGGACTCTAAAGCCTTGGGGGGCGGGATTATCCCGCGCGAGGCTTTAGCTTAGCCCCGCACCTCGCGAATCGGCAGGTTGGCGAGTGGGTTTCCGGAGAGTCCTGCGGGCCGACTACATGTTCTGGCGACAGCCAGCCGCGCCGGCGGGACAATGGGTACGAGTCCCGGCCAAGACTCCATGGAGTCGCGTCAATGCTCCGAAGAGCGTCCGTTTGCGTCTTTCTTCTGAGCGCTCCCATCGCCATTTGCGGCCGCTCAAAACTTTCCTTCTCGGCGTGGACTACTCCGCCCACAACCCCACCGCTCCAGTGGCTAGCGCCGCCAATATCCGCGCCGGCACTGACGCCAAGGGCAACCTGTACGTTCTGGTCAACGGCCTCACCAATACCTGTCAACCAGTCGGTTCGCCGCCGTTCGGTTGTCAGGACGGCCAGATCGATGCGGTCGCTCCGTGGCCGCTACAGGCCGGCCAGCAGGTCGCGGTTTGCGCGGTCTATCACGGCGCGCCCACAAATAGCCCGAATGCCGGACTGGCGGCCGCCCATCCCGGCGTCTTCATGGTCGGTCCGCATCACGCCGCAGCCTTGAATCGGGATGGGACCCACAACTCGGCGTCCAATCCCGCGAAGGTAGGCCCAGTGGTTTCGATCTTCGGCACAGATCTCGGGGCTCATCGATCCCGTGCCGCCAGGCGGTTCTATCGTGGGATTCCCGTTGCCCGTGGATACCTTGCCGGTCAGCCTGTCCGCCATATCGGCTACGCAGGGCCCCAATATTCCGATTACGGTGACCTATGCCGGTACCGCGGATGCCAACGTAGGCAGCCCTTACGCGACGGCTTTCAGCTTTCATCTCGATTTTGGCGCTCAAAAGTTTTTGGGGAAACCGCTCCCTGATGGCCGCGGCTCGGTAACGGTGAAGGCTTGCCCGCCCGCGATACCGGACAGCGCATCCCAAAACCGCACATGCAACCCGCCTCCGTCACTCATTTCCCACTCCCCAATCCTGGCACGACGATTGCACATGACTGCCTGACTCAGAGGTGTACACATGACCACTTTCATCACAGACATCGCCTACGCCGCCCGTACGCTCCGCCGCAGCCCCGGCTTCACCTTGACCGCGGTGCTCACCCTGGCGCTGGGAATCGGCGCCAACACCGCCATCTTCAGCGTGGTCAACGCCACTCTCCTGCGTCCGCTGCCCTTCCCCCATCCCGAGCGCATCGTCGCCATCCAAAACCAATACAAAGCCATCGGTCTGGATTCCGCTGCGGCTTCGGTCCCCGATTACATCGACTATCGCAAACAGAGACATCTCTTCTCTGAAGTTGCGGCCATCGACACCGGCGATTTCAACCTCACCGGCGTCGACCGCCCGGAACGCCTCCAGTGCGGCGAAGCCACCTCGGGATTGTTTGCCGTGCTGGGTATTCAGCCTATCCTCGGCCGCGTGTTCACCTATGCCGAGGATCAGCCCGGTAAGAATCAGGTCGTCCTGCTGACAGAGAGTCTCTGGAAGCGCCGCTTCGGCGCGGACCCGGGCGTCCTCGGGCGCACCATCCACCTCAACGACAAGCCTTACACCGTGGTGGGAATCGTACCTTCCGTTCTGCAGTGGTTCGCTCCATTGGACGCCTGGATTGCCACCGGCTTCACCCCCGCGCAGATGTCTCCGCTCCGCCGCGACAATCAATTCCTCTTCATCCTCGCCCGCCTGCAACCCGGTGTCTCTGTCGAACGGGCGCGCGCCGGCATGGCCGCCTGCGGCCGCGTGCTCGCCAAAAACTTCCCGGATTACTATCCGCCGTCGGTGGGCTGGGCCATCCGTGTCGATTCCTTAAATGAATTGCTGGTCGGCGATGTGCGCAGCGCCTTGCTGGTGCTGCTGGCCGCGGTGGGCTTTGTGCTGCTGATCGCCTGCGCCAACGTGGCAAACCTGTCGATGGCGCGCGCCTCCGGCCGCATGCGCGAGCTTTCCATCCGCGCCGCGCTGGGCGCAGCCAGGTGGCGCATCGCCCGTCAACTACTCACCGAAAGCGTCATGCTCGGTCTGCTCGGCGGCGCCGCGGGCGTGTTGCTCGGCAGTTGGGGCGTCGGTTTCCTGGTCAAAGCCGGCCCCCAGCAATTGCCGCGCCTCGACGAAGTTTCTATCGATGGCCGTGTGCTGGCGTTCACCGCGGCCATCGCGATCCTTACCGGCGTCTTGTTCGGACTGGCGCCGGTTATGCAAGTCGCCACCGGCAACCTGCACGAGTTATTGAAGCGGGGCGCGCGCGGCGCTGCCGGCAGCCTGCGCCGTCATCGCACGCGCAGCGCGCTGGTCGTCGTCGAAGTCGCCCTATCGTTGGTATTGCTGGTGGCTGCCGGCTTATTGCTGCGCAGCTTTGCCAGTCTTGCCAAGGTCGATCCCGGATTCCGCGCGCAAAACGTGCTCACCTTCGGCGTCTCGCTGCCTCCGGCCCGTTACAGCTCCGATGCGCGGACCTCCGGATTCTTCCAGGCGCTGCTCGACCGCATGGCCACCCTGCCCGGTGTCTCGGCCGCCGGGGGCGTGAACCCGCTGCCCTTCAGCGGCAGCAACAATTCCGGATCGTTCCGCATCGAAGGCCTCGACCTGCCCGCCGGCGCAACCGCCCCGCATGCCGACCAGCGCATCGTCAGCCCGGGCTACTTCCAGGCCATGGGAATTCCGCTGCGCAGAGGCCGCTTGATTACGGATTCCGACCGCGCCGGCGCGCCGCCCGCCGTGGTTGTCGACGAAGCTCTCGCGCGGGAATATTGGAAGAATCAGGATCCCATCGGAAGGCATCTGCGCAGCGGCGGCGGCCCGTGGGCCACCGTCGTCGGCATCGTGGGACACGTGCAGCACAGTGCCCTCGACAGCAACCAGCGCAAAGCGACCTTGTACTGGCCGTATCTGCAACAGTCCGCGCAATCGCTGCAATTTGTGCTGCACACCGCGGGCGATCCCCTGGCGCTCGTCAACGGCATTCAACAGGAAGTGTCGCGCCTCGATAAAGATGTGCCCATCTTCGACGTGAAGACTATGGACCAGCGCGTCGCCGCATCGCTCGCCAACCGCCGTTTCGCCGCCTGGCTGCTCGCCGTGTTTTCATTTATTGCCCTGCTGCTGGCCGCCGTGGGACTCTACGGCGTGATGGCCCAAACCGTTCTGCAGCGCAGCCGCGAGATCGGCGTGCGCATGGCGCTGGGCGCACAGACCGCCGACGTGTTGCGCATGATCCTGCGCCAAGGCGCGGTCCTGATCGCAGGCGGCCTCCTGGCCGGAACCGTGGCCGCGTTGGGCTTGACTTCGCTGCTGAAGTCTCTCCTGTTCGCGGTGAGACCCACCGATCCGCTCATCTTCGTCACCGTCGCCGCGCTGCTGGCCGTTGTCGCGCTGGCCGCCGCTTATCTGCCCGCGCGCCGCGCCACGCGCCTCGATCCTGTAACAACCTTGCGCGACGAATAGCGGATAACCAAAGAGGACTGGAGTCCGCGCCGCGTCCCCCCGCATAATCGAAGATCATTGAGAGGACGCCCGTGCAGCAAGAAAACGTTTTTCCAACGCCATCCGTCGGCCTGTTCCTTGGCCTTCAAATTCTCGACATCCTGACCACTTTGATCGGCCTGCATCTGGGCGCGCAGGAAGGCAGCACCTTCATCGGCCGCCTCTTGCAGAGCGGGCCAGTCAGCGGGCTGATCATTTCAAAGATCCTCGCGGCGGGATTGGCGGCCTTCGCCGTGTTCCTCAACCGCAAACGCATTCTGGTGTTCCTCAATATCTGGTTCGGCGCGGTGGTCGGGTGGAACCTCATCGCCATCTGCCTGCAATACGTCCGCAACTAGTTCGGTCCAGCCACAGCAGGACGGGCGAGCGAGCCTCACTCGCCCGCTGCTTGACCCGCACCCTAAAAAGCGCTCTAATCGGGATATTCGGCGAATCGCCGCCACCTGACTCCCGGACGGAGGAAAACTTGCCCCTCCCGAACACGTTCATCGCCTTATTCGCATTCACGGCTCTCGCTGCCGCACCGGCCCGCACCCAAGTCCGCTGCCCCGTGCCCACCCCCAAAGTCACCCTTCCGCCCACCCGTTCCGCCGATACCGGCGACGGCCTGATCATCACCAGCTTCTTCTCCACCAAAGAAGCCAATCAATGCATCGCGCTCACCAACCTCCAGGGTGCCGCGGCGTGGTCTTACTGCAAGGGCGGTAACTTGTTCATGACCCGCGCCGTCACCGGTGGCACCGTGCTGTTAATCGGCAACGATACCTTCACCGATTACACTGTCGGCGAGATCGATCTGGCCGGCGCCACGCTCCATTCCCTCACCGAAGCCTCGGCCAACTCCCAGCTTGCCGCACTGGGCCAACAGTCCATCATCGACTTCAACCACGAGGCCATGCGGCTGCCCAACGGCTATACCGCTGTGATCGCCCATAACGAAGCGCTTTTTACCAACGTACAGGGCGGAACCCGGCGGAACCCCGTGGACATCGTGGGCGACGAAGTGCTGGTCCTCGACACGGACTGGAACGTCGTCTGGACCTGGAACGCCTTCGACTGGCTGCCCGTCGGCCGCGCCGCGATCCTCGGTGAGAAGTGCCACCCCTGCGCCCAAACTCAGACCGGCGATTGCTGCCCGATTACCCTGGCTTCCCAAGCCAACGACTGGCTGCACGGCAACTCTCTGGCCTATGACTCCACCGACGGCAACTTGATCATGTCTCTCCGCAGCCAGGATTGGGTCGTCAAGATTGCCTACCAAAACGGAACGGGCGATGGACACTTGCTCTGGACATTGGGCTATCAGGGTAACTTCACCATGCGCAATACGCCTCACATTCCTTCACCCTGGTTCAGCCATCAGCACGATGTGGAAGTGTGGGTTACCCAATTCCCCAAACTCATCACCCTGTTCGACAACGGCAACACACGCCACTCCACCGATCCCAGCGCCGACAGCCGCGGGCAGGTACTCTCGCTAGATGAGGCGGCTTTGACCGTAGATATCCGCACTAACGTGGATTTCCCCTTCTACTCAAGTGCCTACGGCGCCACCCAGATATTGGATAACGGAAATTACTGGTGGCAGGCCGGCGCGGCGCCCTCGCCGGATAACACCCGTTCGTTTGAATATGTGCCGTCGGGTTACGCGGGTATCCCCGCTTACGCGATTCAGTTCGCGGACAGCGCTTACCGCTCCTTCCGCTTGGATGGCAAATCCGGCTTCTAATTTCGTGGCGCAGGCACTCGTGCCGTGGGGCGGGACTCCAGTCCTGCGCGGGTTCTCCAGAACCCGCTCCTGGCGCGCGAAGCGCGCCTCTGGAGGTTGGCCATTCCAGGTGGGTAGCCCTCGTGGCGCA
Organism: Bryobacteraceae bacterium; assembly: GCA_050008575.1. Classification (GTDB taxonomy): domain Bacteria; phylum Acidobacteriota; class Terriglobia; order Bryobacterales; family Bryobacteraceae; genus Bog-159. Next base: position 109,227 of record JBEKMJ010000030.1, on the reverse strand, counting down.
CGCCCCCGGCGTGCCGTGTCGGCACTCGTGCCGACACAGGCGAGCTACGCTCGCCTTACACAGGCTTCAGCCTGTGCAACACAGGCTTCAGCCTGTGCTACCTGCGGGGCTGAAGCCCCGCGCCGGCTAAAGCCCGCCCTCCAATTCCAGCTCCGGCAAATGTAGAAACTCCAGAGGCGAGCTTCGCTCGCCGGCGACGGCTAAAGCCTGTCCCACCAAGAGCGGGCCTGCGAGGCCCGCGCAGGCTGCGAGCCCGGCTGCGAGCCTGCCCCACGAGCATCCTTGAGATACTGGGGTAATGGCAACCGGCGAGTTTCACTTTCGGGCTGCGGATTATGGTCCCGAGGTGTCCGCGATTCTGGCCCTGGACGGCGATGGCAACCGGCCGATGCCTCTCGTGATGGACAGGTGTTCGTCCGAAGCAGCCCGCGCGCGGATGCAAGCGGCTTCCCCGCCCCGTCTGTTGGCCGCGGCGCGCGCGCCCGAGCCAGCGTTGAGCGGGTTGTACGTTTACTTCTCCTGTTTCGATGAAGCGCACTCGATCGCGCAGGACATCGCCACACCGGAAGGCAGCTACTGGCACGCCATCGTACACCGGCAGGAACCGGATGCCGGCAATGCGGCGTATTGGTTCCGGCAGGTGGGTGCACATCCGATCTTTCCGGCGCTGGCGCGCGCGGCGGGTCGAGACGGGCGCTGGGATCCGTTCGCATTCATCGAAATGTGCGAACAGGCGCGGCGCCAGCCGGCGTCGGAGTTGGAGGCCCGCGCGCGCGCCATCCAGCAGGTCGAGTGGCAGCTTCTTTTCGATTACTGCGCGCGGCCCGCGGAAAAACCAGATCCGCCGCCATCTTCGAGCCCGATTCCCTAACAATCAGGACGTTCCATTTTCCTTTCAGGCCGATAAAGTAACCAGTGAAAATCTCGGGCGTATAACCAAGCTTCTCGATCTCTTCGACGATGCCCCATTTAAGTTCGTTCAGGTTGGGGGAGAGCCATGGGTCCGCTGGTAAACTAACATATATTCGCCGCGTGATCGACAACTCAGCCTCCTGTGCTGCGCTTCTGTAAGGATACTAGGATTTGGAGGCCGGGCAATTCTGCCCGCAGCCGGGTCGGGATTGGCGATAGAATCGTCCCTATGCTGCGACGCATCTTTCCGATTCTAATCGTTGGATTTGCGCTTAACGGCGCGGAGCCCACTCTGCCCGTCCCCGCCAACCTGACGGTGGAAGAAATCCCCGCCATCCCCACGGCCCTAATGGAAGAACTTGCGCCCTACACCGAATTCCGCACGGCAAGCCTGATCGACTGGCATCCCACGCGGCGCGAGATGCTGATCTCCACGCGCTTCGGACAGTCGCCGCACATCCATCGCGTCATCGAACCTGGCGGAGCGCGCACGCAACTCACGTTCTATCCCGATCGCGTGCAGGGGTTGCGCTACCGGCCCGACGGTAGCTCTTTCCTGTTTTCGAAAGACATCGGCGGCGGCGAGTGGTACCAGATCTACAACTACGACACGCGCACGGGCCGCGCGGCTCTGCTCACAGACGGCAAGTCCCGCAACATGGGCGCGCTGTGGTCGCCGGATGGCGCGCATTTCGCCTATGCCTCCACGCGCCGCAACGGCCGCGATATGGACATCTATATCGGCGTGCCCGAGCATCCCGAGGAAGCGCGCCGCGTGGTGGAGGCCGATAGCGGCGGCTGGGAGGCGGAAGATTTTTCCCCAGACGGCAAATCGCTGGCCGTCATCCGCGCGGTTTCCGCATATGAGGCGGCGCTGTTTCTGGTCGATACCACGACCGAACAACAGACGACGCTGACGCCGCGGCAGCCGGGCGTTTCCTACCGGCACGCGCGGTTCGCGCCGGACGGCAAGACGATCTACATGATCACGAATCAGGATTCCGATTTCGAACAACTCGCCGCCATGGATATCGACACGCACAAGGTCACCATCCTGCGTCCCGGCTTGAAGTGGGACGTGACCACGTTCGATCTCACGCGCGACGGCCGGCGCATCGCTTACATCGTCAACGAAAACGGCTCGGATACGCTGCACGCGATGGACACGGCGACGCGCCAAGAGGTGACTCTGCCGAAGCTTCCCTACGGCAGCATCGGCGATGTGCGCTGGCACGCCAACGGGCACGACCTGGGCTTCACCATCACGTCCGCGCGCACGCCGTCGGATGTGTATTCTATCGATACCGCCACCGGCAAACTGGAGCGTTGGACTTACAGCGAAACCGGGGGCCTGGACGCATCGCACTTCGCCGAGCCGGAACTGATCGAGTGGAAGTCTTTCGACGGACTGACCATCTCCGGTTTTTTGTACCGGCCGCCCCAGCGGTTCACGGGGCCGCGGCCGGCGATCGTAATGATCCATGGCGGACCGGAAGGGCAGTTTCAGCCGGGCTATCTGGGCACTTACAACTACCTGCTGGACGAATTGGGGACGGCCCTCATTTTTCCGAATGTGCGCGGCTCGACCGGCTATGGGAAGACGTTCCTGAATTTGGACAACGGGCGCAAGCGTGGCGGATACATGACGTTGGCCAGCATGACGCATTACAACGACCGCTTCCGCTGCGCCGTGGACATCGTGGGGATCTCGAATTGGATCACGTTTCTGGAGCATACCGAAGCCTACCGGCGCGATTTGCGGCGCGTGGAATACGGCGACGAGCGCGATCCAAAGATGCGCAAATTCCTGGAATCGATCTCGCCGATGACGCAGGTGGGCAACATCTCAAAGCCGATGTTCATCGTGGCGGGGCGCAACGATCCGCGCGTGCCGTATACCGAAGGGCGGCAGATGACCGCGGCCATCCGGGAGCGCGGCGTGCCGGTGTGGTATCTGCTGGCCGCCGATGAAGGGCACGGGTTCGCGAAGAAGGGGAATCGCGATTTTCAGTTCGCGGCGACGGTGATGTTCATTAAGAAGTATCTGTTGGAGTAAGTATGGCCGCTTGCAAACAGACCGCGGCCGTCGGTGTTTTCGTCTTCTTATCCGGCTTAGCCAATGGGCAGAGAATCGTACGTGTCTCGGGCCGCGTCGTGGATCCAAGTTTCGCTCCGATGGCGGATGCGGCCGTCAGATTCAAGTGTGGGGCAGGACTCCAGTCCTGCGCGGGTTCTCCAGAACCCGCTCCTGGCGAGCGTAGCTCGGCTTTGGGCAGCGCATGGCGCTGCCCCACAGCGGGAAACACGGTAGTGGCCTTCACCGGCGAAGACGGTACGTTCTCATTTCCGGCGGAATCCGGGCGGACGTATGAATTGAACGTCGATCCCCCTCCTGGACTCAGATCGCTTGTCAAGACGATTCACGTCGGAACCAGCCCGGAGTACAACGCCGGGGATATCGTGGTGTCCGTTGCCAATTCCTCCTACGTTGAAATCGAGCACACGCTGGTGGTGCAGGGCATCGCCCGAACGAGCGCCACGATTTCGACGGCCGATCTTGCCAAGCTCCCGCAGCAGACCGTGAAAACCAGCGCCGGCGGAGGCGCCGTCACATTTCAGGGCGTACTGCTGGCCGATGTGTTTTCCATGGTCGCTACGCCAGCGGGCGAGGTCCGGATAGTGACCGGCCGGGATGGGTTGGAGTGCCGGTCCACGGCGGCGTTGTACGACGTCCTGGTGCAAGGCAAAGACGGCAGCCAGGCGGTATTTGCCTGGGCGGACCTGGATTCCGCGTCCACGGACAAATCCGTGTACCTGGTGACGAAGCGCGACGGCGAACTGCTGCCGGGCGAAGAAGGGCCGTTCGAGTTGGTGGCGCCGGGCGACCAGAAGGCCGCAAAGTGGGTCCGGCAGGTAGCTGCTCTGACGATCAGGCGGGCCAAGTGAGCCGCTAACCGCTACTTCTGGATCATCACTTCCGTGGACTTAATGACCACGGTTACCGTGTCGCCAACTTGCAGATGCATTTCTTCGGCGCTACGGCGGGTGATGACGCTCTCGACTTCATTCTCGCCCACCTGAACCACGACGTGCGCCATCACGTCGCCCAGTTTGACGTCTTTGATCTGACCGCGAAGTTGATTGCGTGCGGATAGGGCCATGCAAACCAGCATATACCCTAGCGGCGTTTGGCGCCCTCACAGGCCAGGACACTGCGTCGCAGATTAAGATGGAGGCAGTGAAGAAACTGCTGTGGCTGTTCGCCATCCCGCTGGCCGCCGTCGGCTGGTGGGCCTACCACCGGAACAACGATGCGCCGCAAGTCCCTTTTGCCAAAGTCGTGCGCGAGACGCTGGTTAGCACACTGCCCACCAACGGCAAGGTGGAGCCGATCGAGTGGCAGGCGGTGCGCGTGGAGCAGGCCGGGCTGGTGAGCAAGACGCCCGTCCGGGAAGGCCAGCCGGTGAGCGCGGGCGCGCCGCTGGCTATTTTAAGCGACACCGGCCTGCAGGCGGATCTGGATTCGGCCGATGCCCGCGTGGCCCAGGCGCGCGCGGATCTGGCCACCATCGATGCGGGCGGCAAGCAGCTCGAATTGACCAATATCGCCAGCAGCCTGGCCCGTCTGCAGGTGGAAAAGGAGCATGACGAAAAAGAGTACGCGTCGCTGCGCCGGCTGGCCGACAAGCAGGCGGCCTCGCTATTGGAAGTGAATGAGATGCAGAGCAAGGTGCAGGCCGCGCAGATGGAGATCGCGGCGCAGGAAAAGCGGCGCGCCGTGCTGGTCACGCAATCGGATAAGACGGTGGCGCTGGCCCGCTTACGGGAAGCCGAGGCCGCGGTGGAACTGGCCAGGAACCACATCGCGCAGACCGTGATTCACGCGCCCATCGCCGGAGTGGTCTACGATCTGGCGGCGCGGCCCGGAGGCTATCTCAACATTGGCGACCTGGTGGCGAACGTGGGCCGCATCGAGCGTTTGCGCGTGCGCGTGTATGTGGACGAGCCCGAATTGGGGCGCGTGGCGCAGGGCCAGCCCGTCACCATCGACTGGGATGCGCTGCCGGGCCGCGCCTGGCAGGGCACAGTCGAGCGGAAGCCCGCCGACATTGTGGCGCTGGGAACCCGGCAGGTGGGCGAGGTGCTCTGCACGATCGATAATCCGGGGGGCGTACTGTTGCCGGGCACGAATGTGGATGCGCACATTCGTACGGCCACGGTGGCCAACGCGCTGACCATTCCGAAGGAGTGCTTGCGGCGCGACTCCAACGGCGTGGGCGTATTCGCGCTGCGCGGCGGCCGTCTGGCGTGGCAGCCGGTTACGGCCGGCGCGTCGAGTGTGACGCGTGTGCAGATTCTCGAAGGTCTGGCTGAAGGCGGCGAAGTGGCGCTGCCGACGGAGTTGTCGCTGCACAATGGGGAGATGGTGACGCCGGTGCGGCAGTAAGCTCGTGGGGCACACGAATAGTGATGAAAACCATGTGGGGCGGCGCCATGCGCCGCCGCGGAGCTTTTAGCCCCGCCGGGGCGAGCTTCGCTCGCCGAAGACCGGGCCTGCGAGGCCCGCGCAGGCTGCGAGCCTGCCCCACGGCGCCGCACCGGAAAGAGGCCGCCTGCTGGGGACGGATATACTGTTAGGTTGAAACGCGACCTGATCTACGCGCTGCGCGGCTTCCGCCATAACCCCACGTTTACGGCCGTGGCCATTGCGTCGCTGGCTTTGGGAATCGGCCTGAACACCGCTATCTTCAACTTAGTCAGCGCCGTGCTGCTGCAGCCCTTGCCCGTGCGCGATCCCGCGCGCCTGGTTTCCCTATTCACGTCCGACCGCATTAACCCGGGCTGGCTGAACTGCTCCTATCCGAATTACAAGGACTACCGCGACCGCAACACGGTTTTCTCGGGCCTGGCGCTGTACACTCCGATCGAGGCCACGCTCACCGGAGATAACGAGCCCGGCGCAGTGCCGGGGCAGATTGTTTCCGGAAATTACTTCGATGTCTTGGGCGTCAAGCCGATCCTCGGACGGACCTTCCTTCCGGAGGAAGATCGCGTTCCCGGCGCCCAAGCCGTGGTGGTGATTAGTTACGCCTTCTGGACGCGTAGATTCGCCGCGAACCGGAACGCAGTCGGCGCGGCCATTAGTCTGAACCACCGGCAGTACACCGTCATAGGAGTGGCGCCCCAGGATTTTCATGGCGCCAACGCGCTGGTCGGCAGCGACGTGTGGGCGCCCCTGATGATGTATCCGCAACTCTACTCCATGGCGGACTGGGTCGGTTATCGCAAGGCGCTATTGTTCCCCGTCATCGGCAGGTTGAAGGACGGCGTTAGCCAACGGCAGGCGGAAGACAATATGAAGACGCTGGCCGCCCAACTGGCGCGCGAGTATCCCGCCGACAACCGGGGCCGCACGGTAACGCTGCTGCCGCTTACCGAATCCGTCATTCAACCCAATTCGCGCGGCGGTTTCGTGCTGGTGGGAGGCGTGACTTTGGCGGTGAGCGGACTGGTATTGCTGATTGCTTGCGCCAATGTCGCCAATCTGCTGCTGGTGCGCGCCGCGGGCCGGAGCAAGGAAATGGCCCTCCGGCTGGCGTTGGGTGTGGGGCGTTGGCGTTTGATCCGGCAACTGATTACCGAGAGCGCCATGCTGTCTAGCGCCGGCAGCGCCGGGGCCCTGGTGCTGGCGCGCTGGGGGCGAAACGCGCTATGGACCTTCCGGCCGCCCTGGATGTTGAGCGGCGATGCGGTCGTCAGATTCGATGTTCGCGTGTTGGGCTTTACAGCGCTCATCGCGGTACTGGCCACGCTGGTGTTCGGATTGACGCCGGCCTGGAGGGCGGCCCGCACGAATCTGGCGACGGAGTTGCGAGAACGCCGCAGCCCCTGGACGCGCGTGGGACATCGCGTGAATGTGCGCAGTTTGCTGGTGATGGTGCAGGTGGCGCTATCGGTGGTGACGCTTACCGGCGCCGGCCTGTTTCTGCGCAGCCTGCGCAACGCGCAGGCGGTCGACCCCGGATTCGACGCCGCGCACATGGCCACCGTCGCGCTGAACTTGAAAACGCGCGGTTTCACCGAAGCGGAAGGGCGGCAGTTTTACACGCGCGTACTGGAGCGCGCCGCAAGCCTCCCGGGAGCCGCCGCCGCGACTCTGGCCTTCAATGCCCCGTTCACCGTGTACCGCGCGCGCAGCCTTTCCATAGAAGGCCGGGAGACTGGGGCCGGACCCGGGGCGGTGGCGCCCATCGATCTGGTCGAGCCGGGATATTTTCAGGCCATGCGTATCCCGCTGCTGCGTGGCCGCGCTTTCACCGATGGCGACGCGCAGGCCGCTCCGCGCGTGGCCGTGGTGAATGAGAGCATGGCGCGGCACTTCTGGAGCGGGGCAGACCCCGTTGGCGCGCGTTTGCGCTTCTTCGGCGAAAACGCGCCCGTGGAGATCGTGGGAGTGGTGCGCGACATCACTTACACCAGCCCGGGAGATGCGCCCCGCCTGATGGTTTATTTGTGCCTGCGGCAGTACTATTCGCCCGCCGTCACTTTATGGGTGCGCACCGCGGGCGAACCGGAGGCCATGCTGAGCGCCTTGCGTCGCGAGGTGCAGAGTCTGGACCGCGATGTGTTGCTGTCGGATCTGGAAACCGCCATGCAAGTGGGCCGCGAGTCGTTGTGGGAGCCGCGCCTGGGCGCCATCCTGTTCACGGCTTTCGGCGCGCTGGCGGGATTGCTGACCGTGATCGGCCTTTACGGCGTCATCTCCTACTCGGTGGGACAACGCACCCGCGAGCTTGGAATCCGCATGGCGTTAGGCGCCCAGCCCAGCGCCGTGCTGCGGCAAGTCCTGGCGGAAGGCGCGATCCTGGTGTTCTGGGGATTGGTGCTCGGGCTGGTGGTGGCAGTCACGATTGCCGGCGTACTAAAAAGCCTGCTGTTCGGCGTGAGCGCGCGCGATCCATTGACGCTCGCGGTGGTGGTGGCGGTCCTGTTGACGACGGCGTTGGCGGCCTGCGCGGTGCCGGCCCTGCGCGCCACGCGCATCGATCCCATGGCGGCGCTACGCGACGAGTGACGTAGCGCAGCCCCGTGGCGCACGCCCCCGGCGTGCCGTGTCGGCACTTCTGCCGACACGGGCGAGCTTTGCTCGCCGCAGAGCGGGTTCTGGAGAACCCGCGCAGGCCTGGAGGCCTGCCCCACTAAAAGGGCAACCTCCAGAGGCGAGCTATGTAGCACCGTCGATTTTGAGAATTCGCGCGGGCACAAACCCAAAGCGGGGTTTTGGAGCTAATTATGCGTTGGTTGATCGCCGCCGTGGTCTTGCACGCCGCTGTCGCGCAGCAGGCCGGACCTTATCCCGCCCATTGGTGGACGCCGGTTCCGGAGGAACAGAAAGCCAGTTGGGAGATTTTGCCGCAAGCCGCCCGCCCCGGCGAGGTGATCCTTTCCAAACGCAATGAGCTGGGAATCCTATCCAACTTCGCGGCCACACCCTTCACTTTTCGCGGCAAGCGCTACGCCAGCGTAGAAGGGTTCTGGCAAACGATGCTGTATCCGGAAGGCCCGCACGATCCGCGCGCGAAGGCTCGCGGCATCGCATGGAGACACACGCGCGGCGAGGTGGCGCGGATGACGGCGTTCGAAGCCAAAGACGCGGGGACTTTGGCCGAGGCGAACATGCCAAAAATGGGCATCGATTGGGTGACGTTTGAAGGCCGGCGGATGCCATACCGGTCGCGGGAAAAGGGGGAACACTACCGGTTGATTGTGGCGGCCATGCGGGCCAAACTGGAGCAGAATCCGAAGGTGCGCGATATATTGCTGGAGACCGGAGACCTGATTCTGCGGCCGGACCACATCGAAGAAGCAAACTGTCCCGCGGAATGGCTGTACTACAACATCTGGATGGAAATCAGGAGCGCGCTACAGCAGCGGGTCCTGGAGGACCCGCGTAGACCTGGAGGTCCGCCCCACGGTCCACTGCTATACTGGCCTGGAAATGAGTGACGCAAAACCTGGTTGGTGCAGCCTGTGCTTGTTTGCAGGGATGCTGGCGGCCCAAACGCCCCAGTATCCGGAACTTCCCAGCGAGATTCCAGCGAAATTCGCCGAACGCACCGAGAGCTTCGACTACACCAAGCGCGACGCGACGATCCCCATGCGCGATGGCGTGAAGCTGCACACCATTATCCTGTTGCCGAAGGGCGCCCATAATGCGCCGATCCTGCTGACGCGCACGCCTTACAACGCCGCCGAACTGACCAGCCACGCGCATAGCGCGCACCTGGGTCCCATCCTGCAAGGCTACGACAACGTAACCGACGCGATCGTCGATGGCGGTTACATCCGCGTGGTCCAGGACGTGCGCGGCAAGCACGCCTCCGAAGGCGACTACGTGATGAACCGTCCCCTGCACGGGCCGCAGAACCCCACGCCCGTAGATCACGCCACCGACACTTACGACACCATCGATTGGCTGGTGAAGAACGTCTCGGAGAGCAACGGCAAGGTTGGCATCCTGGGTATTTCCTACGATGGCTTTCTGCCTTTGATGGCGCTGGTGAATCCGCACCCGGCGCTCAAAGTTTCGGTGCCCATGAACCCCATGGTGGATGGATGGAAGGGCGACGACTGGTTCCACAACGGCGCGTTTCGCCAAGTTGGGAGTTTGGACTACATCCTCAATCAGGAGGCCACGCGCACATCGGACGCCAAGTGGTGGACCAGCCATTATGACGACTACGATACCTACATGGAGGGGGTGTCGGCGGGTGAATTGGCGCGTAGCCACGGTCTGGAACAGGTGGGCTTCTGGCGGAAGATCGCCGAGCACCCCAGCTACGACGCTTTCTGGCGCGATCAGGCCGTGGACCAGGTGCTGGCGGCCCAACCTTTGCACGTACCGGTGATGCTGGTCGACAGTCTGTGGGACCAGGAGGATATTTACGGGGCGATGGCCGTCTACAAAGCCATCAAGCCGAAGGACACGCAGAACGACAAAGTATATCTGGTACTGGGGCCGTGGCACCATGGCCAGGAGATCGGGGATGGCAGTACGCTGGGCGCATTGCATTTCGGCAGCGATACCGCGCTCTATTTCCGCCGCGAGATCCTGCGCCCGTTCCTGGACCACTATTTGAAAGACGGCGCGCCGGCCGCCGATGTGCCGCCCGTCTCCGCGTTTGAAACCGGCACCAACGTGTGGCGGCGGTTGCCCGCCTGGCCGGCGGGGTGCGCCAGCGGATGCAATATCCGGCCCTCGCCGCTTTATCTGACGGCCGGGCTGAAGCTAAGCTTTGCGGCGCCGAATCCGGGCGGCGCGGCCTTCGAAGAGTATATTTCCGATCCCGCCAAGCCGGTACCCTTTCGCGCGCGGCCGATCGGCGACGACAAGCGCAAGACTTGGTCGCAATGGCTGGTGGACGACCAGCGCGAGGCGTCGGGCCGGACGGATGTCTTAACGTTCGTTTCCGATGTTTTGAGCGCGCCGGTGAAGATTAGCGGAGAGCCGGCAGTCAATCTGATTGCCTCCACCAGCGGTACGGATTCCGATTGGGTGGTGAAACTGATCGATGTGTATCCCGACGAGGTGGCCGATCAGCCGGCCATGGGCGGCTATCAACTGATGGTGTCGGCCGATATTTTTCGCGGCCGGTATCGGGAGAGCCTGGAGACGGCCAAGCCGATCGCGGTGAACGAACCGCTGCGGTATCGTTTCAACCTGCCCACGGCGAACCATGTCTTCCTGCCGGGACACCGCATGATGGTGCAGGTGCAGTCGAGTTGGTTTCCGCTGTACGACCGGAACCCGCAGACGTTTGTGGCGAATATCTTCTGGGCCAAGCCGGAGGATTACAGGCGGGCCCTGCAGCGCGTTTACCACGCGCCCGGGCAGGCGAGCTATGTGGAACTGCCGGTGGTAGCGCCGTAGAATTGGAGGGCGGGCTTGCAGCCCGCGCGGAGCTTCAGCCTCGCTCTTCCGCGAACGCGGCTCGCTTCAGCCACTCTCGAAATTCAGCGTACGCCTCCCAGGCCGGCGCCAGTACCAGCGCGCAAATCCGCGCTTCGCTCTCCTCGCCGGGGCGGTAAAACGGCGGCGATTCCTCCGGCATCGGCCGCGCGCCGCAGATGTAGGGCTCGGCGAACGGGTTGACGTTGCGGGCCTTTTCCAGAGCCGCCCTGGCCTCCGCATCGTCGGGGCCCCTGGAAAGCCAGCGCTCCAAGACTCGCGCCCAGGCCATACTTCCCAGGATGCGTTCTTCGTCCGGAAAACGTGCCATCAGGCTATTGGCGCGTTCCGGTTGATTCGTGGCCAGGTACAGTCCCAGCAGCGGAAACCGCGTTCCCAAATTGTCGCCTGGATTGAGCTCGAGTATTTGTTCGAAAACGGCGATGCCATCCGTCAGCCGTCCCGCCGCGGCCAGCGATTCCCCTAGCGCCCGCTTTGCCCGCATGTACGGCCGCGTGGACACCGTTTCCCAGAAACAGCCGGCGTTCTCCCGCAGGAAAGTCTCTCCCATGTTGCGCTCGGCCTGGTCTACGATTTCGCGCATCAGGCGAACGCGGCTGTCCAAATCCGTCGGCGCCAGAGAAACCATCACGTGTTGCGCCGCCGTGCAATCGGGATCCAGTTTCAGGGCCGCGCGGGCCAGCCGCAATGCCTCCATCGGGTCGCTGGCTTCCTGCGCGTCGTAGGACAGTTCCTGCGCGCGCCACTTGGGATCGTCCGCCTTCCAGGCGTTGGCCTTCTCCTGCAGCCTGCCTCCGGCCGTCAGTTCCGCGAGTTTAGCATTCAGCTCTTCTTCGCTGCCGAATTCCTGTCCCTCCAGCAGCGCCTGGACCTCGCGCAGAGCCCGCTCGGCTGTAAAACGAGGCAGCGCTGCCGGCGATGGCGGGATATCCGGCGCAGGCGCTCCGGCTGAACGCTCGCCTTGCCGCGCGCGCCGGATACGGTCGCGCCGAAGCTTGGCTTTGTGCGGATCGCGACGGTTGCTACTCATGGAATCCGCCAGTATACCGCCACCGGCTGGCGGACGGTGTATACTCGTCTCAATCTCGCGGATTTAAGGAGCGATTATGAGGACACGGATTTGGAAACTGTTTTGGCTGGCAGCGATGCTACTGGGCCTGTCAACCGGGGCGATGGCGCAGTCCGGCACGTTTAGCCAGATGACCGGCTACCCGCTGTCGAATACTGCCACGGTGCTGGAAGAAATCACGGCGGGGCCGGACGGCGCGCTGTGGTTCGCCGATTTCGAAGACGACGCGATCGGGCGCATCACCACGGCCGGAGCGATCACCGAGTACCCAGTGCCCACACCCGGCGCCAGTCCCTTTGGGATCGCCGCGGGACCGGACGGGGCGCTGTGGTTTACCGAAAACGGGGGCAACAAGATCGGGCGCATCACCACGGCCGGCGCGATCACCGAGTACCCGTTGCCCACGGACAATAGCAGCCCCTGGGGGATCGCGGCGGGGCCGGATGGCGCGTTGTGGTTTGCCCAAAGCGGCAGCAACCAGATCGGGCGTATCACGACCGCCGGTGCGATCACCGAGTACGACGTGCCGACCCCTTCGTCTTTTCCTTACGAAATAACGGCGGGGCCGGACGGCGCGCTCTGGTTTACCGAAAACATCGGCAACAAGATCGGGCGGATCACCACGGCCGGAGGGATTACCGAGTACGACGTGCCAACCGCCAACAGCGATCCCTGGAAGATCGTGGCGGGGCCGGATGGCGCGCTCTGGTTCACCGAATACGGCGGCGGCAAGATCGGGCGCATCACCACGGCGGGGGCGATCACCGAGTACCCGTTGCCAAACGCGCAAAGCGTGCCCACGGGGATCACAGCGGCGCGGGACAAGGCGTTATGGTTCACGGAGTACGTCTCGCCCTCCAAGATCGCGCGCATCACGACGGCCGGCCTGATTACCGAATACCCCGTGCCGGAAGTCACCGAAGCCTGGCGCATCGCGGCGGGGCCGGACGGCGCGCTCTGGTTCACGGGGAACTTTTCCGCCGAAATCGGGCGCGCTCCGGACTGCGGTCTCGGGTTCAGCGCCAGTTTCGCCAACAGCACGCTGACCATGAACTTCAACCTGGGTATCGACACGCCGGCCACGTTTAACATCCTGCTGCATACCAAGGCCGGCGCCCAGGAGCCGTACTCCAAGGCGATCCCGGCCGTGGCGCCGCCGCAGGCGTTCACGTTGACCTGGAGCGCTTTCCCCGACTTGGGCGACATGATCGTGGAGCCGACTTTGGCGGCCCAGCCCGGGGGGTCGGGGCTGGGGTTGTGCTCCGAATGGACGACGGTGAATACGGCGCGGTAGGTGGGAACCCTACTACTTGGCCGCGGTCCACGAATAGTCTGTCATGGTGGTTCCCTCGAAGCGATACACCATCAGGTCGCTGCCGAAGGGAACCGGCACGGTTGTGGGATCGTCGCCCGTTAACGCTGTCAGTCGCGCTTTGGCGTGGCATGCGATGCAGTTGCTGGCGGTACCGTTCGGCAGGTGAGTCGCTTCCAGATACGGGTTGAACACGAACGCGCGCCGGCCATCGGAGCATGCCCTTTCCGGGCATGGAAACTGAAAGCTCAGCGCGTAATTCGACACGTAGTTGCTCCATACCGACGTTGGCGGGATGACCCGATCGCGGCCAAGAGTCTCCTGCGGAGCCGGGTTCACGTCCTTCGATTTCCACCAGGCGGTCATCCAAGTCCAGTCGGGGGCGTCTTTTCTCGCAATATGCATGCCTACCAGAATGAGGAGGTCGTTCGGGGCGAGGGTCCCGCCGTCCAGCGGTTTGAATCGAGTCTTCCGTTCCGCCAGTAGCGTCGAGGAAACCCGCATCCACACGAAGCGATCCTGCGCTCTCAAGCGTGGATCCTCTGCGCGAGTCGGGGATGCAGCTTGATCGCAAGCCGGCGCGGCCGCGCCCGGCGGCGTATCGTACACCAGCGCGTGGCGGGTCCAGGTGCCTTCCTCGAAGACACCCCTCAAGCCTTGCAGATCGTCCCAGATACCCAGCGCGATGCAACCGTTTTCCGGAATGTGGCGCCAGATCGTCTTCACTTCGGTCGAGCCGGCAGGAAATTCCTCGAATGTGCGCCAGCCGAGTGCATTGGCCTTTTTTCGTTCGTTGGGGGCCATCATCCGTTCGCTGGCATATTTCGCCGCCTTCGGATTTAAGTGGATCATCTCGAATGTGTCGAAATCGGACGCGGTGCCAGTCCCGTTGGCCTTCGTGTACAGGCTGATCGCCGCGTTGAAGCGGGATGGCTTCGGTGGGCCCGGTTCGCTCCATTCCCACTCGCTCCAATCCGCGCCGCTATCCGGGGTGCTCTTGGCGACCTGGCCCAAGAGTTCCCACGCGTATGCCTTGCCCTGACAAATGGCTGTAGCAGGGTGTCGATTGAAAATGAACTGATGGCGCAAGCCGATCAGAAAAATCGTGCGCGCGACGTCTTGGCCGGGGGCGAATAACTTCTGCTGGTAGTACGCGTTCATGTCCAAGGCACAATCGGCGCGAAGCAGAGCGGCGAGAAGGAAGAAGGCGGGCGCCGCGTAGCAACCGTGGCGCTCGCAGCGGGCGTTCATGAACCAGACTCCTCACCGAGCCAGTCGGTCTGGGCGATGTTGGCAAGCTGGGAGTACTTCAGTCTGCAAGTGCTGCTCCAGACCTTGGCGGTGGTGCAATAGGCCAGATAGGCACCGTAAATACCCTGCGCGGCCTGCAAAGTTGGCAGGTATTCGGGGTGCAGGGCGATGAAAGCCTTGAAAACATCGATGCCATTTTGCCCGGTCGGGGTGGCGGCCGCGCCGGAATTATGGAAGATGTCGTAACAATCCGCGTTTGCCCGAAGTTCCGCCTCCTGAGCTGCGGTCATGAACTGATTGGCCGCGGGATCGGTGGCAGCCACGGTCAGCGCGAAGAGCAGCATCGAAACCGGCGGTCCTTGCAGCGGCACATAATTTTGATCGTCGGCGACGGGGCTAAGATCGGCGTTCCTGAGCGCGGATGGCGCAATTGTCTGGCTCAGTAACTTCTGGGTTTCGTTTAGCGACTTCTCCGGAATATTGAAATTGATGGTGACGTTCATTCGATCTCTCCTGGTTAGACGAACTGTTATGGGTTTGACGACAACGCTCGCATTGCCGTCTGAAAGCGATACAACTTCCGAGCCTCGGGACGCGCGTCGGAGGCTGATACTAGGAAATCGCGTGTGCCTCGTCCCCACGCGCCCAACTCCGGGAGAAAAGGATCAATCCACAGGAGCGCCGCGGCGCAAGCTTGCTTCCGAATTCGATCCGCTGGCGATCCGGCGCTAACGGTCGCTTGCGGGGAGGCGTGATAGGGCGCCGTGAAACCGGCCGCCAGAGTGCGCTTCGCCGCCGCCTCGGCGAATCTGCCCGCGGCCCAAAGATTTTCCGCATCGGCCAGCGCCTCGCCGAATTGGCATTTGGGAACTCTTGGCAGCTCGTGCAGCCGCGTTAAGTATCCCTTCGCCTCGGGGCGTCTGGCCCGGCTCGATACGATTGCCGCATGCGTGAAGGCGGTTGGTCCCGGTCGAAGGGAAATCGCTTCTTCTAACATCTCGCGCGGATCGCCGTCTGTCGCGGCGAGCTCGCAATAAGCCATGCCGATCAGAGTGGCCGCGCGTTGGCCGTTTGAAGCCGCCTCCCGCGGCCGCGCCAACCCTTGTCTGAGCGCACCCGCGGCGAGGTCCATGCGGCCCGACTCCCCGAAAACCATCGCCTCCCGCAGGTAGGCCTCGTTTTGAAACCAAACCAACTCCGACGTCCTAAGCTTCCGTGCGGCGCCGAGGGCGCCCCTAAAGTCCGCTTGCGCGAAACAAAACAGGGACTCCATGACGAGCGCCCAGTGAGTCATCCCCAAACGCTCCAATTGACGGGCGTGGCGGTCGAGCAGTGTCCGATCCCCCAGAACGATCGCGCAACAGGATTGATGGAGGTGCGCGGTCAGGTAATCGGGGTCGAACTGCAACGCCGTGTCGATCGCTACCCGCAGCTCCTCCGGACGGTTCGCCATCAGCAGCGAAAAGCCGCGATATACGTATCCACGCGCGTCGGTCGGATATTCCGATGCCCACTGCGCAAACCGCTTGTCCGCCTCCGCGTAGTCGCCGCAGTCGAAGGCCGACATTCCCAGCGCGCGCAGTTCCTCGCGCCGCGAAATCTTGCGCGAGCCCAGCGATCGCAGCACCTCCTGCCATGCCAGGATGGCCTCGAGTTCGCGGCCTGCGCTGGCCAAGATGTCGGCGCGCCGCGTCGCCGCCAAGGTAAACAAGGGATCGGCCCGCAACGCGGAGTCGAGTTGCAGCAGTGCTTCATCGCGGCTCTGAATCGCGGCGAATTGTTCGGCTTTCGCGTAATATGACAGCGCTTCCCAGGAAGCCGTGGTCACGTCCTCCGGCAGCCGGTCGTATTGGGCTTCGCGCTGCGACAGGTCGCCCGCCGACTCACGAATCCAGTTCGCCGCGTCTCTTGCGGAAGCGATCACGTCGTTGGTGCTGCGCGCCGCGAAGGACTTCGTCAGTTGGTTGGATGGGCGCTGTGGAGCGCTCCCACGCCATTCCACCTGCACGGTCAAATTGGGCAGCGTCCCCACATAGGAGACGGTTCCGAATACGACGGCGCCGGCGTTCATGCGCCACGCCGCTTCGCGGTATTGCTCCGGTTTCACGGGCGCATTGGCGGGCATGAGCATTTGCTGTAGCGTCGCGGCGATTTGAGCCGGATCGGCCACGTTGAAGTAGGTGGATTGATCGAGTTGCATCCGCAACGCGGTCCCCATCGCGTTGAAGCGTGCATCGCCAGTCGTGTTTTGGATTTCGGCTACCATCAGCTTCGACCCGCGGGCGGGTTTCACTCCTCTAATCAGATAGCGCAATCCAGCCGCTCCGAGGGACACGCACCCCGCAATTCCCGCAACTCGCAAGGCGTTTCGCCGCGAGATGAGTCCAGGCTCCAGGGCGGCGGCTGCCTCCGCCGGGGTGTCCCAACGATTCCGGGGATCGATCTCTAGACATTTCCGGATCGCCGGCGCCCAGGCCGACGGCAGTTCGACGCCTTCGCCGCCGTTCGGATGCTGCCCAGTCACCATCTCGTGCAAGACAATCCCGAACGCGTAGACATCCGAGGCGATCGATGCGGGCTTGCCGCCCCATTGTTCCGGTGCGACGTAGCCGGGGGTGCCCAGCAGCAGGCTGGTGGTTTTCAACTGTGCTTCCGCGGTCCCCGGGCGGATAGGCGCCGCGAGTCCGAAGTCAGTCACCACGGCGCGGCCTTCCAGCAGCATCACGTTGCCGGGCTTGAAGTCGCGATGGATCACGCCGGCTGCGTGGGCGGCACTCAGCCCGGCCGCCAACTGACGGGCGATCTCGAGAGCCTCGGCCTGCGGGATGGCACCATCCCGCTTTATTCGCGACGCCAACGTCTGGCCGTCGAGCAATTCCATAATGTAGAAGTGCAGAGAGCCCAGCGGATGGGCGGGATCCTGGACCAGATCGAAAACGCGCGCGACGTTCGGGTGTGAGATGCGGCGCGCCAAGCGGATCTCGCGCCGGAAGCGTTCCACGAAAGCCGGTTCCTCCGAGAAATCCGGCCGCAACAGCTTCAATGCTACGGTCTCGCCCAGTTCCTGGTCGTCCGCGGCGTAGACCTCAGCCATTCCGCCGCGACCGAGGAAGGCCTTGATGTAGAAGCGGCCGGCGACCGTTTCGCCGCACGCCAGGCGCGGTAGTGGCTCCTCCCAAGCGGTCGCGGTTTCGTCGGGCGAGTACCATTCGATGGCCGGCCGCTCCAGGATGTCCCTTGAAGGCGGGGGCACCGCGAGGAGACTGAGAGCCTCTTGTAGAACTTCCGGATCGTCGGTTTGGCCGCGAACATATGCTTCGCGTTCAGCCGGCTGGATTGACGCAGCTTCGGCGACGATCTCCGCCACCTGATCCCAGCGAGAGTTCTCCGGCATGCGGGGCCTACCGCTTCGAGGGCGGGCCCTCCCGCTGCAATTCCCGGTAGAGCCATCGCTTCGCGGCTTCCCAATCCCGCTTGAGCGTCCGCGAAGAAACATTCAAGGCCAGGGCAGCTTCTTCGAAGCTAAGTCCCGCGAAAAACTTGAGTTCCACTAACTGATATGCGCGAGGCGACTCATTTTCGAGACGCGAGAGCGCCACATCCAGGGCGACAATAGTGGATTCAGGCTCTTGGCCTAGCTCGCAGGTCCCGTCGAGGTCCACACGGGTCAGTCCGCCGCCACGCTTGCTGGTGAGGCGGGCGCGCGCATGCGAGATTAAAACGCGGCGCATGATTTTCGCGGCGACAGCAAAGAAGTGTCCGCGGCTCAGCCAGTCGATTTCCTTGATCTGCACCAGCCGAAGATAGGCTTCATGTAGAAGCGCGGTTGGCTGTAGCGTGTGGCCTGGGCGCTCGCGGGCCAGGTGGGCGGCGGCTAGAG
This sequence comes from Bryobacteraceae bacterium, assembly GCA_050008575.1. Taxonomy (GTDB): domain Bacteria; phylum Acidobacteriota; class Terriglobia; order Bryobacterales; family Bryobacteraceae; genus Bog-159. The sequence continues at coordinate 90,833 of JBEKMJ010000030.1, read as the reverse complement.
ACCGCATTTCCTTATAGATATGGGGATAGAGTTCGTTCTGGGCGGCTTCGTCGCCTTCCGCGGCGCGTTTCAAGAGTCCTGTAACGTCAACCTCGTTGGGAAAACCACCCATCCGCAGCCTCGATTTGGGGATTCCGTATGGTACCACACCAAATCCCGCTGACGGACGCGGCGCTAGTCTAGTTCCGTTTTACTAAGTGTCGGTCATTCCGGAGATTCTATGACCTGACTAGTCTAGTGACTTGTCCCGCCTAATAAGATCTTGGATGTGAGGCGGCCCTGTTAGGGCATTTGATAGGCATCGTGGGGCAGCGCCATGCGCTGCCGCGGGGCTAAAGCCGGCTGAAAGCTGGCTGCAGGCAGAATTGCCCGCCCTCCGCCTGGTTTAATCGCCACTCGTGGGCCGCAGGCCCATCCTGACAGGCCTGGAGGCCTGCCCCACTAAAAAGCCAATCTCCAGCGCGGGGCTTTTAGCCCCGCTCATGGTCGAAAACCCACGGCGAACTTCGGGGAAGGGGGCGGGTCTGGAGACCCGCCGCAGGCGTGGACGCCTGCCCCACAGGGTTTTCATCATGATTGGTGGGCCGCCGGCCGTCTGAAAGCCGGCTGCAGGCAGAATTGCCCGCCCTCCAATTCGTGCGGAATTCGCGTATCTTGCAAAAGTAATAGGACAAAAAATAAAAAGGTTCTCGCGCGTCGATCGTGGCCGCCGGGACTATCATGGCAGATGGCGAGGGAATTCTCCTCGCCGAAAGGATATCGAATGAACAAAGACGCAATTGCCATTCCAGGCAGCAATCGGCCACCTCTGCCCGATGCGAAATTAATCGGTAAGGCGGACTCCACAGAGCGGATTAAAGTGAGCATTTATGCGCGGCGGAACCCGAGCCCGCCCGGCAGAATGTTTTCAGCCCTGCCGGGGCTGCACGCGGCGCCGCCCGCCAAGCGGAAGTGGCTCTCGGACGAAGATTTTAACGCGGTTTACGGATCCGATCCAGGCGACCTGAAAAATATTGCGGAGTGGGCCCGCCACAGCGGACTTAAGGTGCTCGACCAGAGCGCTCCCCAACGGCGCGTGTTGGTGCAGGGCGATATCGCGGCCATTGAACGCGCTTTTGGCGTGCAACTCAACGAGTACGAGCATCCCCGCACGGGCCCGTACCGGGGCCGCGAGGGCAGCGTGTATGTCCCGCCGGATTTGTGCGGCATCATTGAAGGCGTCTTCGGTCTGGACCTGCGCAAAGTGGGCCACCGGCGTTTGCGGCGCGGACGCTATGCTCCGGCGGAGGCCGCCGGGCTGCAGGCTACCATTAGTGCGATCAAGGCCAAGGGCAAGAGCAAGACCGCAGTGACGCTGGCCAATCTATCCAATAATTGGCCGGGCGTTTTCTTTCCTCCGCAAGTGGCGAGCCTTTACAATTATCCGCCCGGTACCGACGGTTCCGGCCAAAACATCGCAATTTTCGCCTTCAACGGCACCCAGGGAGGAGATCCTCACGGAGGCTACAACCTGGCGGCGCTCAAGACCTATTTCGAGAAGGTCCTGGGCGGCGCCACTCCCGCCATTACCGATGTGGTGGTACAAGGGCCGGGCAACGATCCGGGTCCCGAAACCACGGCATCCGGCAAACGTGGAGATTCGACCGACGAGATTCTGTTGGACATGTGCGTGGTGGGGTCGGTGGCGCCCGGCGCGCACATCTTCATGTACTTCACCGAATTCAACTCACAGGGATGGGTGGACGCCGTGCACCAGGCCATTACCGACGCCAATCAAATCTCGGTGATCTCGATCAGTTATGGCAATCCCGAGGACGATCCACAGGGCGCCTGGACACCGGCGGCCATCAACCTGGTGAACCAGGCGTTTGAAGCGGCGGGCGCGAAAGGCATCACCATCTGTTGCGCATCGGGAGACGACGGCTCGCTCGACGACGAAGGCAGCGGCGCGCACGCCGACTTCCCGGCGTCCAGTCCGTTTGTGCTCGGGGTGGGCGGCACCAAACTGGTTGCCAACAGCACCTCCAATCCGACTGCCATCGCCGACGAAACGGTTTGGAACGACTCGAGTGCGGGCGGCGGCGCCGGCGGAGGCGGAATCAGCGCCGTTTTCTCCCTGCCGTCCTATCAAAACGGGGCGAATGTACCGCCGTCCGCCGAACCGCCGCACAAGATCGGACGCGGCGTTCCGGATGTGTCCGCGGTGGCCGACCCGAACACCGGCGTCGCGGTGATCCATATCAACGGGACGCATCTGGATCCGGTCGGCGGTACCAGCGCTGCCGCGCCGCTCTGGGCCGCGCTCGTCGCGCGTCTCAACGAGGCGCTCAAGAGCCGCTGCGGATTTCTGAATCCGGTCCTTTACACGAAGGCCGCCAAAGGTGTGCTTCGCGATATCACCGTAGGCAATAACGGCGACTACGAAGCCGGCCCAGGCTGGGATGCCTGCACCGGTCTGGGAAGTCCGGATGGGCAGAAGCTGCTAAAAGCGCTCTCGGGAGGCAGCACGGCAGCCACCAGCAAGAAGGCTGCCAAGTGAACTGAGGCGCGCTGGCGTGCCGGCGGCGTGAGAGGCCGCCGGCAGGCCTCGGGCCTGGGCCACGCGCCTTAGCGTATATTCAATAGAAGCCATCTACCTATGACCCGACAATTGCAAACCACATTCGCCGCCCTGGCCGTGGCCGCCTGCCTGCACCTGGCAAGCCCGGCGCGCGCGGCCCAAACTTGTGAAAGTCTGACAAAGCTCAATCTTTCCAATACCGCTGTCACGGGCGCGGAGTCCGTCGCCGTCGGCGCCTATACGCCGCCCACCGGCAAGGCCTTGCCCAACATGCCGGCCTTCTGCCGGGTGGCCGGAACCATCAAGCCATCCTCCGACTCGAATATCTATTTCGAAATCTGGATGCCGGCGTCCAACTGGAACGGCAAGTTCCAGGGTGTGGGCAATGGCGGCTTCGCGGGCGCCATCGGCTACGACCAATTGATGAACGCCGTGGCCCATAACTACGCTACCGCCGCCACCGATACCGGCCACCATGCCGGCGCGACGGATGCCACCTGGGCGCTCGATCACCCGGAAAAGATCGCCGACTTCGGCTATCGCGCCATCCACGAAACCGCCGTGAAGGCCAAAGCCATCCTGCACGCCTTCTACGGCGAGAACCCCAAGCGCTCCTACTTCAGTTCCTGCTCCAACGGCGGCCGCCAGGCCCTGATGGAAGCCCAGCGCTATCCCGAGGATTACGACGGCATCATCGCCGGCGCGCCCGCCAACTATTGGACGCACCTGCTGGCCAACGCCGCTTGGGACAATCTGGCTCTGCTGGGCGACAAGGACAGTTTCATTCCGCCGAAGAAGCTGCATGCCATCCAGACCGCCGCCCTAGCCGCTTGCGACGCGCTCGATGGAGTGAAGGATGGGGTCGTTGAAGACCCGTCCCGCTGCCACTTCGATCCCGGCGTGCTGGAATGCAAGGCCGCCGAGTCGGACGAATGCCTGACCGCGCCGCAGGTGGCAGCGCTGAAGAAGTTGTACGCCGGCGGACGCAATTCCAAGGGCCAGATCTTTCCCGGCTACTCTCCGGGAGGCGAGGCCGAGTTCGGCGGCTGGGCCGTCTGGATCACCGGGCCATCCCAAGAGCGCAGCCTCATGTATGCCTTTAGCACGCAGTTCTACAAGAACATGGTGTTCGACAATGCCGCCTGGGACTACCACACCTTCAACGCCGAGAACGACACCAAGGCCGCCGAAGACAAGCAAAACCGCAATCTTAACGCCACCGACGACAATCTCAGCCGATTCCGCGAACGCGGCGGGAAGCTGATCCTTTATCACGGATGGAGCGACGCGGCGATCGCGCCGCAAAATACCATCGATTACTACCGTAGCGTCGCGGCGAAGATGGGCGAACAGCAGGCGGGCAGCTTCGTGCGCCTCTTCATGGTGCCGGGAATGCAGCATTGCGGCGGCGGCTCCGGCCCGAACAGTTTCGGCCAGCTTACCGTCGCATCCGGCGATGCCGATCACGATTTGGATGCCGCGATGGAGCGTTGGGTCGAAAAAGGTATCGCCCCCGAGCGTATCGTGGCGGCCAAGCGGAAGAGCGATTTCGACCCCGTCAGCGCTATCGTACGCACGCGCCCGTTGTGCGCCTACCCGCTGGTAGCGCACTATCAGGGCAGCGGCAGCACCGACGACGCGGCCAACTTCACGTGCGCCCGGTAGGACAGGCTTCAGCCGGTCACTCTACCATGACGGAACCGCGCACCGTTTCCCCCGCCGCAGCGGCAGTCCTGACGCTGCTTTTCCTCGGCGTGGTTTCCTGGTGGAGCATCCTCCAGGTCAGCCCGCCGCCGGTTGTCCCCGACACCGCCCCGCCCGCCGATTTCTCCGCCCCGCGCGCCCTTACCCATCTGCGCGCTTTTGCCCGGGTGCCGCATCCGGTCGGCAGCGCCGCGCATGACGCCGTGCGCGATTACATCGTCCAGCAACTCACGGCCCTGGGTGCGCAACCGGAGGTTCAAACCGCCACGGTGGTCAGCCCGCGCTGGGGTTCGCCCTACAACGCCGCCACTGTGTACAACGTGCTGGCGCGATTGCCCGGTACCGGCAATACCAAGGCGGTGATGCTGGCCGGCCATTACGATTCCGTTTCCGCCGGCCCCGGAGCCAGCGACGACGGGCATGCCGTGGCCCTGCAGCTCGAAACGTTGCGCGCCTTGCGCGCCAGCCCGCGCCTGCGCAACGATGTCGTCTTCCTGTTCACCGACAGCGAGGAAGGCGGCTTGTTGGGAGCGAAGGGCTTCCTGGAGCATCATCCGCTGGCCAAACAAATCGGCCTGGTAATGAACTTCGAGGCGCGCGGCACCAGCGGTCCGGCCATGATGTTCGAGACCAGCGAAGGCAACGGCAGAATCGTGCGCGAATTCGCCGCTGCCGCGCCTCACCCCGTCACTTCGTCGCTCAGCTACGAAGCTTACAAGCTGCTGCCCAACGATACGGATCTCACGTTGTTCAAGCAGGCCGGACTCGCCGGACTGGGCTTCGCCTTCGTCAACGATGTGCAGTTCTACCACACGCAGTATGACGATGTGGCGCATCTCGATCCGCGCAGCCTGCAGCAGGAGGGCGACTATGCCCTGGCGCTGACGCGGCGCTTCGGCGGTCTCGATCTGCGCGATGTGGCGAGCCCCAATGCCACTTACTTCGTCCTCCCATTCCTCGGCTGCATCGTGTATCCGGTGAGTTGGAGCGTGCCGCTAGCAGTGTTCGCGACGCTTGTATTTGCCGCCGTGGTCGCGTTCGGCATTTCGAAAGGCCGTCTCAGTCTGGGCGGAACCTTGGCGGCTTTCTTGGGATTTGTGCTGGCAATCGTGGTGGCCAGCGGCGCGGTGGCCGCGATGTGGTCGCTCGTCAAGGGCCAGGGCGCGGGAGTCTGGCAGGCTTTCGCCGGAGATCCCTATCACGCCGGCGTCTATCGCTTGGCCAGCGTGGCGTTAGCCGTGGCCTTGACCGCGGCCCTCCATGCGTTGTTCTGCAAGCGGGTCCGCATGCTGAACTTGTGGGCGGGCGCGTTGCTTTGCTGGTTGCTTCTGGCTCTTGCCACCAGCGTATACATGCCCGGTGCGACATATCTTTTCCTCTGGCCGATGCTCTTCGCGACCTTCGCGCTAGGCATTCTCGGGCGCTCTCCCGGGCCGCGCGTGCCGGCCAGCGGAATCCTCTTGCTTTTCGCCTTCACCCTCCCCGGACTGGTGATGATGGCGCCCACCATCGAACTGCTGTTCCAGTCCCTGACTATGCGCATGGCCTTTGTGGGCGCCTTCGCCACCGTGCTGCTGCTGGGCCTGCTGGTTCCCTGCCTGAGCCTGATCGCCGGCGCCGGCCGTTGGCGTCTTCCGGGCCTCGCCGCCCTGGTGTGCGCCGGCTGCCTGATTACCGGCGCTTCCATGTCCGGCATCAATCGCGACGATCCGCGCACCGACAGCATGTACTACGGCCTGGACGCCGATACCGGCAAGGCCGCCTGGTTCAGCCTCGATCCACAGGAAGACGATTGGACCGCCCACTATCTCGGCGCCCACCCGGAACACGCCGCCATGTCGGCATTCGCGCCGTTCTTATCGTGGCCATTTCTGACGCACGAAGCGCTCGCCGTGCCTTTGCCGCCGCCTCTGATCGACCGGCTCGAGGGCGCGCCCAACGAGCTGCACCTGCGCGTCAGTTCGCCCCGCCAGGCTCCCCGCATGTACCTCTACGGCGACGACCGCAACCCCGTGCTGGAGGCCACCGTGGACGGCGCGCCCATAGAAGCCGCCAAGGCCTTTGTGGGTTTGAAAGCCGGCCAGAAAGCCTACGCCTTCCGCATGCAGCGTTGGGGACTTTGCTATTACAACGTGCCGCCGCAGGGCATCGAGCTGCGTATGCGCCTGCGCGGCCCTGCCGCCGGATACCGCATGGAGGTGGTCGATCAATCCTATGGCATCGCCGGCCTGCCGGGCGCCGCGCCGCGGCCGGATAGCATGATCCCGTTTCCGCTGATGATGGATTCCGTATGGGTGCGCAAGGCCTACGTGTTTTAACGCAACTGCGCTCGCCGTGGTGGGGCAGGACTGCAGTCCTGCGCGGGTTCTCCAGAACCCGCTCCTGGCGAGCTTCCCTTGCCGCTGGCGAGCGTGGCTCGCCAGCGCCGGCTGAAAGCCGGCTGCGGGCAAAATTGCCCGCCCTCCAAGGCGCTAAACTAACAGAATGCATCGGCACTCCCTAAACTACATTCCTATAATCGCTGTCATGATCCTTCCGGCATGCCTGTCTGCGCAGCCGGTCGTGCGAATTCTGCAGCCATCCGCCCAGTCCGTCACTTCCGGTCCCTCGGTCGCGCTTCAAGGTGTCGTCGCAGGGGATTCCGCCATCGTCAATATCTACTGGACCGACCATCAGGGCCATACCGGGCCCGCCCAGTGGACTCCGGCCACGGGCGGCCAGCCAGCCTCACTGGCATTCTCCGCCGACGTGCCCGTGCGTCCCGGCGCCAACCGCATCGCGGTGATTGCGGTGGATAGCCGCAATCGGTCCGGCTCCGCCCAGCTAGCCGCTTACAGCGAAGGCGCGCGCGGGCCTGCTGTGACCGAGGTCCGTTCGGGCTGGTGGCATGGCATGCCGGTCACCTATGCCGTGATCGGCGGTCAGGCCATTATGGAAGGGGACATCATCCTCGGCTCCGCCGCGCAGCTCGCCGCATCCCGGCCGCCTGGGCCGGGTGTCAATCCCGATGGCTTTTCCCTTGGCTATGTCTCCGAACTTTGGCCGGAAGTGGGCGGAGTCTATCAGATCCCCTATACCATTGAAACCCCGGCTACGAATCTTAGCGCCGCGCTGTCTTACGTGAACAGCACCCTAACCGGCATCATCCAGTTCATTCCCCAAACCACGCAGACGAACTACGTGACGTTCAATTTCGACCCTACCGATATGAGCGGTTCCTGCGAATCCTCGGTGGGGATGGTGGGAGGCCAACAGTTCGTGGGCGGGTCGGTATCTTGTGCGCTGGCCACGCTTGTGCATGAGATGGGTCACACCATCGGTTTGTTTCACGAGCATCAGCGCCCCGACCGGAATACCTGGATCACGTTCAATTATGCCAATGTCGACGAGCCTTTGGTCGCCGGAAATTTCGATATCCCGACGTATAACTATCAGACGATCGGACTTTACGACATCGCCTCCGTGATGCACTATCCGCCGTTCTCCTTCACCAAGAACGGCCTGACGGTTTTGGAGTCCATCCCGCCCGGCATACCGCTCAGTAACCCGACCGGCTATTCGGCGGGCGATATCGATACCATAGAGCGGCTCTACGGATTTACTCCATCGGCCGTAACCATTGTCACCAACCCGCCGGGCCTGCAGATCATAGTCGACAGCACCACGTATACCGCGCCGCAAACCTTTAGTTGGACGCTCAATTCGAAGCACACCTTGAATCTGCCGCCCGACCCGCAACTGACCAACCCCGCCGATGGCGCCACCTACGAATTCGCCGTGTGGAACGACGGCGGCGCGCGATCCCACAGCGTCACCGCCGGCGGAGGCACGGGTTCGCTCACATCGCCCGCCTCGAAGCCCGCCACCACGGTCTACGAGGCCAGTTTCATCCAACTGTGGCCCTTCTCGCTCTCGGCTTCCCCAGCCGGCGGAGGATCGGTGAGCGTCACCCCCCTGCCGCAGTCCATCTTCAACGGGAGCTTCTTCGTGGCCCGCCAGGAGATTACTCTGAGCGCCACTCCCAACGCGGGCTATAACTTCTTCGGCTGGAACGGGCCGCCCTATCCCCAGGGCGGCAATCCTTATCCGTTCCTGATTCAATCGCCCGAATCGACGTTGCAGGGCATATTTACGACTTACCCGGTAACTACCATTGGCGAGACCATTACCGGACCCAATACCTGGGACCCGCCACTCGTCGCCACTGTGGATACCTATCCCTATGTTTATCTGCCGCAAGGTTATTCGCAGGATCAGTCGGGTATTGCCTGGGCGCCCGGCACCAGTCACTCGATCACCGCGCCTTCGCCCGACGTTCCCATCACCACCAACGTCTCATACACGTGGAACAATTGGAGCGATTCCGGCGCTCAAACTCACAGCATCGCGGCTTCCAGTTCCGGCGTAGAGAGCATCGTTGCGTCCTACACTCCGGTGTATCGCAGTTACGCTCTTACGGCGGGCGATTGCGGGACGGTCGCATACTCGCAATCCTGCCCGGATAACGATTGCAGCTTCGCGGACGGGACAGTGATTACTATGACTGCTACCCCCAACGCGGGCAATGGCATGCTCTTCTCCGGCTGGACCGGCGACCTGTCCGGCACCACAAACCCGTTCACCACCACGATTCACGACGAATTTTTGCCCGTCGCCAATTTTAACATGGTGCCCACCATCATCAACGCGGTAACAGTGACTCCCGCATCCCCGGTTGCGACGTCCAGCGCGTCGAATTTGACCGTGACCGGCACGGGTTTCGTCAACGGCAGTTTTTTCGCTTACTGGAACAACAGTTACCGTACTACCACTGGGGTCACACCCACCCAGGCGACTGTCGACTTGAACGCGGGCGACCTCTCCGCCGCGGGCGCTCAATTGTTGCAGGTCAGTAATTATACTGCGTTCTGCGGGGCGTCCGCCCTCACTCAGGTTCTGGTGAAGGCCACCCAAGGCACTCCCCGCCTGAAGATTACCAAGACCCACACCGGCAACTTCACCAAGGGCCAAAAAAAGGCGACTTATACGGTGACTGTTGCGAATCCCGCCACCAGCACTGGCCCGACGGCCGGCAAGGTCACGGTGACGGATACGATTCCTTCCGGCTTGACGCTGGTTTCCATGGCAGGCACTGGATGGACCTGCAAAACCAATTCCTGCAACCGCAGCGATGTGCTGGCGGCCGGCAAGAGCTATCCGGTGATTACTGTCACAGTCAACGTCGCTTCGAATGCGCCGGCGGAGGTCACTAATACTGTGGCGGTATCCGGAGGCGATTCGCCAGCCGCGACCGCCACGAACCCGACAACCATCAATTGACGAAACCTGTGGGGCAGGCTCGTAGCCTGCGCGGGCCTCGTAGGCCCGCTCTTCGGCGAGCGAAGCTCGCGCCAGCGGGGCTTAAGCCCCGCGCGGGACAAATCCCCCCCCATCCGGGTATACTAACCCTATGCCCCTAGCCGAGGCGCTCGCACCGATCGTCCTACCCGACGCCGACGGCCGGCAAGTTCGCCTTGGCTCTCTGTGGGACCGGCAGACGGCCGTAGTGGTCTTCCTTCGCCACTATGGTTGAATTTTCTGCCGCGAGCACGTCGCGCAGTTGCGCGAACACGAACAAGCCTTCCGCGAGCAGGGCGCCAACCTGGCGGCCATCGGACTCGGCGACGCAAACTACGCGCGCCTGTTCCGGGAGGAGACCGGCATTACGTTTCCCCTCCTGATCGACGACCAACGCCAGGCTTATCACGCCGCCGGCCTGCGCAGCGCGAACCTGCTGCACATGCTGCGGAGCGAAAACAAAACCGCCCGCGACCGCGCGCGCGCAGCCGGCCATCGGCAGCATAAGCTGGGAGAGAATCCCTTTCAGCTCGGCGGCAGCTTCGTCTTCGCACCCGGCAACATCGATCGGTACATCCATGTGAGCCACACGTTTGGCGATAACGCGCTGGTGGAAGATCTGCTCGCCGCGATGTGAGGGATTTCAATTGCCGCTGGGTTTTTCGGCATGGTCGATGACCAGAACCTCGCCGGGACCTTTCCGCGGTTCCAGCTTGAGCCCGAGCTGCTCCTGGATGGCACTGAAGATGGTGGGGCCTTCGGCGCCGGGCGGCGCGGCTTCGCCGCCGCTGTTTGGCTGGCTCTCATCCGGCACCCACTCCAGCTTGAAATCGTACTTGCCCGCCAAACCAGTGGCCTCTTCGACTGGCCGGCCCAATTCGCTCTGCAGAAACCGCGCCAGGTCCGAGATGCCCACACCGTGGCCTTGGATGAGGCCCCTGTCGATCCTGGTGCCGGCGGGTCCGGATGTGGAATGTCCTTCTTTCGCCTCGTGCAGCTTGGGACCGCCCTTCGCGACCACCAGCTTGTAAGCTTTCATTTCCCTAGTCTCTCGGTGGAATTTCAGTTGGAAGCGGTCTGCCATCAGGGCTTGCAGTAGCTGCATCTTTTCCTGGTAGGTGGTGCGGCCCTCCGTCTTGACGTTAATGTCCCAACCGTCGGAATCCAGCCAGCTCGGCCCGCCCAGGATCCGATAGGACCGAACGCCATACGCTTCTTGAATGATGACCTTGAGCGGAGCACCCGTCCAGCTCATTCTCTCGGGATCGAAGTGATTTCCGATGGCGCCGCCGGACTTGTTCGGTTTGACGGTAGCCACTTCAATGGATGCCTTTGGCGGTGACTGCGCGAAAACCGCGAACGATATCCAGAGAATCGTGCCGCACCTGCACTTTGCCCTCACTGGATCGCAATCCGGACCGGCTGGCTCTCTGCCCCATCCAGCGCGATACTCAAGTTGTCGCTTCCGGCCTGTGCTCCTCCCGGTACCTGCGCGTTTATCTGATACAGTCCTGCGAAGCCCGGCGCCAGCCCGCTGTACAGCACGTCCGCATTCAGACCGCCGATGGTTACCACGGGAATCGTGACGGTCCACGTAGCGGAGCCCGGCGCCGGGCCTCCGTCGGTTACCCCAGGTGTTACGGCGCCCAGCCCAGTGCAGAAGATAGTAACAACCTCGCCCGGCGAGGCCGGCGAACTTGAATTCACGAGTGAGTAATTCGCGTGGGTAACGATCGCCTGCGTGCCGCCGGCCATAAACACACCCGGATGCGCCGCTGCAACCGAAACGCTCACCGGTTGGCTCAAGACGCCGCCGGCATTAACGATTACCGGAAGCGCCCCCTGGCCGGCCAGTTCAAAAGGAACCTGCAGGTTGATCTGCTGCGTGGCGCTCCCATTCCCGCCCGATACGGCCAGCAACGGCGCCGCAATGCCCGCAATGGTCACCGAGGTGCCGCCCAGCTCCGTTGGAAGCGGGAGCTGCGCGGCGGAAACAACGCCGTTCACCCCTCGAACTAAATTCTGTCCGAATATGCTCACCAGTTCACCGCCGCTGGCTCCCGCAGCGAAGCTGGCGGAACTGACTACGCCTGTGGGGCTGAACGCGGGTACGCCCGGCTCGCTGGACGTGGGATACACAATATAGACCTGTTGTCCGGCGCCGAACGCTAAGCGCCCTTGGCCGCACGGGACCAGGCGGGTAGTAGCCGTCGTACTAACATTGATAGTGCGCGTCTGCACTTGCTGCAGCGTGCTTAGATCGAATTTCGTCAGGATCACCGTGGGTGGCTGCAACGGCGATGACGTGCCGGGCGACAGGTAGTAGAGCAGTCCGCTGTCTATCGCGACACTGCCGCTGGCGGGAACCGTGCCCACCAGCGCCAGGTTCTCGGGATCGATAATGCGGCCGTTGGTGGTGTAGACGAGCCCTTGGTAATACAGGATCGACACATTAAATGCGCCGATCAGATCGGGGCCGCTGGAGTTGATGACGCTGACGCCGTTCTGGTCGACGGCCAGGCGATAGAAACTGAAATCGCTGGTTGCCCCGTCGTAACAGTAGAGACGGCTGGCGTTGGCGCCGGGCTGTAGCGAGGAGCAGCCTTCGGTAAGGAAGACCGGCCGCTGCACAGCGCCGTCGTAAACGCGCACGCTGCCCTCGCCGCAGCAGTTCAGTACCGCAATGGATCCCGGCTGCCCGGCCAGCGGCGCCATATCGAGGATGTCCATCACCGTCTCGCCCAAGGGAGGCAGCGTCGCGAACTCCGGGCTGGCCATGCCGGTCGACAGATTAATGCTGCGCAGTCCTTCGCCAACGTACAAGACGCCATTGTTCACCAGGCCGGTAGTGTCAAAAGCGGTGCTGCCGTCGCCGGAGACTCTGATCAGATGAGGATTCACGGCTCCGAAATATGTGGCGGCTACGGCGCCCGATCCGGGGTCGAGGGCCAGCGCGCTGTCTCCCAACGCTGCCTCGCTATTGGGAGCCGTGACATACAGAAGGTTATTCGCCGCGTTATAAGCCAGGTCGCTTACCGCCAGATCGATTACTCCGACGCCGGGCGTACTGGGCAGCAGCACGGGCGGCGGCGGAACGGGATGGGCAATCGAGGGAATGGAGGCAATACTGACCACCCAGACATCGCCGGTGCTGGTGAGAAATGCGAGGTTCGTCCCCACCTTCACGAGTGCAGTCGCTTCACCACTGTAAGTGGGCAAGGTAAGTGAGCCGATCTCCGCGAAGTTGTACATGTCGAAGACGAGGATCGCCGGTCCGGCGATAAAATACACGCGCCCGGCGGCGAGGTCGGGCCATACGTGCTTCGAAACTGTCTGTTGATCGATTACCTCCTGCAGGTTGGGATCGATGAACTGCGCCACCCGCCGCGACCGTTCCGGATCGATGACGTCGCCGATCGAGGTGTACAGCAAGGTGCCCGCGGAACGGATCTCAGTGCTGTACCCGACGGTCAATCCGGGCGCGGCGCTTAAGCCTTGTATGCCCGAGCTAGACACACGCATGCGCCGTATCCCGGATTGAACCCACTGATCGTATCCGTATAGCATGGAGCCACTGGAACTGAAAGCAAGCTGTTGCCTCGCCGAGAACTGGGCGAAGCTCTCATTGTTAAGATCCGCATTCGGACGGAGTTGCCCCTGCGCAAAGGCAGCTACCGACCCGTTGTAGAAACTTGCCGCGACGCTGCCATCGGCTGCCGCGGCAATGTCCCAGATCTCGTACTGGTTGCCTTGGCCCGTGGGATCGGCGGTGAAACCATAATCGCGCGACGATGTGGAAAGATTGAAGTGCGCGATGCCAATCTCGCCCGAAACCGATGCGTAAACGGAGCTATCGCCGGGGACCACGCTGAGCTCCACCGGCTCGCTGCCAACGTAGCCGGACGCGAGGATATTCGCATTGTTGGGATTCACAGTCAGCACGCAATTGCCGTAGTTGCCTGCCACGCTCGATGTAGCTACCAGCAGGTTGGCGCCATCCGGCGCGGCGGCGATGGCGTTCGCCAGAAAGGGCATGGTCGCAATGCCCGGCGCCACGGACTGGAGCGTAGGAGTCAGGCTCGGCCACGCCTGGAGGTTGCTCCACGAGATCAGTATCACCTCGCTGGCCGTGCGCAAGGCGAAGCTGGTTGTGCCGGTCCGCACGGCTGAAAGTACAGCCAGGTCCGTGGTAGGGAGCTTGATGGATGAAAGCGGCCTATAGGTGTTGAGAGCGAACAACCAAACGTCGATATTGCCGTAGTTGTCAACGCTGGCGTACGCCACGGCGTTTTGGTCGGGAAAAGGAACCGGAACCCCGTCACCGGCGACCGCTCCGATCTCGGTGGGCGCGGCGCCCGTCCAAATGGTCCCGTCGCTCGAGTATAAGTCACCGGATTCATAAGCGAATGTCCCGTTGAATGTGCCCACGATGGGAATCAGTTGCCGGTCGATGGCGATGCCGTTGCTGCCGACTAACAGCCGATTGAGCGCGAAGCTGCTGTCCTGCAGATCGAGTGAAAACAGCGCGTCGGCGGCATCCGCCCGGTAAATGCGGTCCGCTAAGTAGTTTTGCTCCAGAATATTTGGACGGGCGACGCCGGAGTCGTAAACCACGATGCTGCGGGGGCCCTCCATATCGGTGCTGCGGACAACGGCCACGCTTTCGGCGGCGCCTTGCAGTGTGACCAGATCCTCCACGAACCAGCCGTTGTACTCAGGCCAGACCACGCTCAGCGGCGGCAGCGCATCCAGCACGGGGTATGGCTGTTCGGCGGCCATCGACTGGAGATTGACGGGCACCACCATGGGCGCTCCCGCGAGACCTGTGAACACGCGTGAGCCGTCGTCGGTCAAGGAAATCGGCCCGGGTTCGCTGCCCGCGAATATGGAGCCGACGATATGGCCCGACGCCGGATCGATCTGTGCGATGGTGTTGCCCAGTGTGCCGCCGCTGATGCCCGCCACGCTGGCCAGCAAGTGGTTGCGCGTACTGTCGAATGCGAGCCCGCCGGTCTGCAATGGGATCCTGATCGCGCCGGAAGGATCGACGGTGGGCGTGGGCGGCGAGCCGGCCACCGGTTGCAGAGACGAGAGCTGCAGGAAGACCAGGTGAACGCCGGTGTTGATCGCGATGCCATTGCCGCCCCATATCTGCATCGAGGCGGAGTTTGAAGCGACCTGGAGTTCCTGCGCCAACTGCACCAGCGGCATGCTGGCAATCGGCCGGAATGTGCTCAATGAATAACTGGTCAGAGCCGTGGGAGCGTTCGTGCCCGAAGTGTTCACGGCGAGGATGGCATCGCCGCCCTGGTCCATCGTGGAAACGCATCTCAAGATACCAGCCGCTCGGCCGATGACCATGCCGGCATTCGTGTCGAACACGTACCCCCAATCATCGGTCACGTAGCGATTACCGTTGAAGGGGCGCGCTTCGGCTAGCGGGAGTCCCGGCTCTGCTGCGGCGAATGTAACGCCCTGTGCTCCGATGGTGAAGGAAGCAACCACGCCGGCGCCCCACGCGTCCACGCTCGTCGGCGATTGAATGAAGAGTGCGTCCTTTGGCCCGGCCGCGGTGTTCGGTCTTCTGACGCTAGCGTCGTAGACGGCAAGCGATGCGGTATTCGCGAAATCGGACCCAGCGTTATCGGCCAGCGCCGCGACAAACGAACCGGACTGATTGGGCAGCACGGCCAGGGCGGTCGCGAACAGAGTACCGAAGTTGTCCGTACCGAAAACGATCTGGAGATCCGATGTGTGAGAGGGGAGCGGATAGCGGTACACGGCGCCGATGGAACCGAAACCGGCATAAAGATACTGGCCGTCGGCGGAGATGGCCAGGGGGCCCGGGGTCTGGCCGCAACCGATCTGATCGGTTATCTGCGCGGTGGCTGGATCGACTTGCAAGATCGAGTTGGGATACTTGGGATCGTCGTAGGTGGTGGCGACCCAGAAGACCGCGCGCGTGGCGTCCCACACCATGCCCGTGGAATTGACTGTGAGTTCCTGTGTTCCCGTCGGGATACTCTGTGCGAATGTGAAACCCACCCCAAGAGCCGCCGCAAATACCACGCGGCAGAAATCAAACTTTCGGCTGATAAGCTGCATCTAGCCTCCAATCGGGATTTCCGTTTGGCATCTGCGCAATCGTAGATTATAGCTCACCTTCCAGGCGAAGCCGGAGGACGGCTCCAGAATTGGTGTTAACCGTTTTGAGGATCCCGACCGGCAGAAACCGCTCCAGGGTTGGCTGCCCCGCAAGTTACTTCGCGCCGCACTTGCACTTAGCCTGGCACGCGCGGCAGAAGACCCGCGCGCAGGCCGGACAGGGGCTCCAGCATGCCGCGCAAAGCATGTGGACCTTATCGTCGCAAAGATACAGTGGCCGCGCCCGTCCGGAGCATGCTTCACAGAGCGGCGTATCCATCGCTCGTAACACCGCGTTCCATGCGAGCGTCACCTGGCGTTCCGCCTTCTTGCGGATCAGCCTGACGGAAATCGCGCGCACCGGCAGAGACACCACCAGCACGTCCGTCAGCTCGAGCTGCACGCGCAACGAATATTTGCGCACCAGGTCTTCGAGTTTCGCGGCATGGTCGAGCTTTGTGGCTGCGATGCGGCCGCGATCCTTTTCCACGGCTTGCGGCTCGGCCGTGCGGCGCGCGGCGCGCTTCTCCAACATTCCGCTGTAGTAGGATTCCATGCGCGCCGTATCGCGCGCCAGCCGGCGGTTTGCGCTTTGCTCGAGGAACGCGATGCGCGCCCGCACTTCGGCTTCGGCGGCGCGGGCGGCCAGTGGGTAAAGCGCGCGTAGGTCCGCGGCCGGCACGGTAAACGCAGGATCGTCCTCCAGTTCGTCGCGCACGGAACGCAGCAGCAACTCCGCCTGTTCAGCGACTGAACGGGCCGCGCCGTTCAGGCAGACGCCCGCGTAACCGATGGTGCGTTCGTCGGACTCCACCGTGTGCTGGAACGAGAACAGGTAATAAGGCATGGCGCCGGCATAGTCTTCCACCAGCCGCCAAACGCCGTTCTGGACGATTAATCCGCGGCCGAGAATAGCATCCGCGTCGATGCGTCCGACAGGCGCGCGCATGCGCAAACGGGCGCCGGCCACGGCGGGCGATGGAGGCAGCAGCGCGCTCAGGCGGTCCATCCACTCCGCCGGATCGTCGGCGCCGCCGCGCCCGCCGAAATCGAGCGATAGCCAGTCGCCCACCGCCAGCTTAGCGGAAACTTCCGGCGGCACCAGGGCGCGCACTATGCCGTCGCCCTCGCCTTCCACCAACGCGCCGCGGCTCATCAGCAAATCGCGCGCCCAATCGGCTAGCTGAATCACATCACACCTCGAAATCCCGATGGAACAGCGCTTCGTCGAACTCCTTCACCTTGGCATGCTCGGCCTTGGCCGCCAGCAGCCGCTCCGCTAACTCATCGAAAACCCGCTCCACGGCGGCAGGCCGGGAGGACTGTCCCGCTTCCCGCGCCGAGAGCCACAGGTCCATCACTAACTCGGCGAAATCGCGGGTATCGTCGAGACTGCCCAGAATGGCGTCCATCTCGCCCACCACCAGTTCGAACATATTCACCTTATCGTGCAGCACGCGCAGCAAGTGCTCTTCCACCGTGCCGGCCTGGCAGAAGTTGAAGATGAACACATCGTGTTCCTGCCCGATGCGGTGCACGCGGCCCACGCGCTGCTCGAGGCGCATGGGGTTCCATGGCAGGTCGAAGTTGATCACGGTATCGGCGAACTGCAGGTTGCGTCCCTCCCCGCCCGCGCCGGTCGAGAGCAGCACGTCGGCTTCGTCGCGAAAGCGGGCAATGGCGGCGTCTTTGTCCCCCCGCGAAAGATCGCCGCTGAAAAGCGCGTAGCGGATGCCGCGCCGCCCGCAGATTTCCGCCAGGTGCTCCAGCGTGGGCACGAATTCGGTGAAGACCAGGTCTTCGCCTTGCGCCCCGCCAGCATCTCGCCAAGCTGCCTGCCCTTCGATCCGTCGCCCACGCGGGAAGCCAGATCCAGGATCGACTCCAACTCGGACGCGTCGCTGCGGTCCGGCCGGTCATGGTCCGCCAGCCGGCGCATGATCGAACGATGCAACGCTTGCGGGCTGCTTCCGGCCTGCCGCTGCATCCAGTCGAGGGCCATCATGCCGGATTGCCTGCCGGTCTTGTAGCGCGCCGCGACATACGCCGAGACCCGCTCATATAGCTCCGCTTCCGCGGCGTCCGGCGCCACCACCACGCTGGCCGCCACGCGATGGGGCAGGCGCACGTCCGCCGCCGAGCGCGTATTGCGTATCATCACTTCGGCCAGCAGCGCGCGCAATTGGTCCGGATTCTTCGGCGATTTCGGCTTGGCCGCATTCACATACAGCTTGCGGACTTCCGTTTCGGTGGCCAGCAGGCCGGGCTTCAACAGCGTGATCAGATTGTACAATTCGATCAGATTGTTCTCGACCGGCGTGGCCGTCAGCATCAGGATGAATCGCTTTTCGAGCGAATCCACCAGCTTCCAGTTGGCGCTGGCGCGATTCTTCAGACAATGCGCCTCGTCCACCACGACCATGTCCCAAGGCGTCCCCGCCAGCGCGCCGGCGTGCGGCTCCAGGCGCGCCATGGCGATCGACGCGACCACCAGCGGCTCGTTTTTCCAGAAACGCTCCGGATCGCGCCGGAATTCCGCGCCATCCGGCGACATGGGCGCGAAGCCGAACTTTTCGGTCAACTCCCCTTTCCACTGGGTGACCAGCGAAGGCGGGGCCAGCACCAAAGCCTTGCGCACCATGCCGCGCGCCCAATACTCCTTCAGCACCAGGCAGGCTTCGATGGTCTTGCCCAGGCCCACTTCGTCCGCCAGCAGCGCGCGGCCTTTGAAGTGACGCAGCACTTTGCGGACGGTCTCGTGTTGGTAGACGTAACTGTCCACACCGGTCAACGCGGGCAGGCAAACCAGATCTTCGAAGCTTTGCGCGAGGCGGAGTTCCTGCAGGGCGCGGCGCAGGAGGTAATCCACCAGCGCGCCCGTGGCCGCGGAGGGCGCCAGTGGAGGCGGCGGGAGGAAGGCCACGCGCACGCGGGGCGGTTCGGGCTTGGGCGCCGGCCGAGGCGCAGGCGTGGCGGCCGCGGGTGGTGGTGGTGGCGGAGGCTCGGGTTTGGGGGCTGCCTCGGGTCGGGGCACCGCGGCCGGCTGCTGGCACCATTGCTTCACCGGCAACCGCAAGTCTTTCCATGGGTGCTGCACATTTCCGGCGGTACGCTCCAGAAATTCCTGGAAATAGCCGCGGGCCTCCGCGATGCGCCCCAACTCCTTGTGCGCGAGTCCGCAGTGGTACAGTGCGCTCGGATCGTCCGGCCGCAGCTTCCGCAGAGTCTTCAAGTATGGAAGGGCCACCGCAAACTGTTCCGCTTCGCAGTATATGCGGCTCTGCAGGTGCAGCGCCAGCGCATGCTCCGGGCACAAGACGAGGGCTTTCTTCAGCACCCGCGCGGCTCCCGGAATGTCGCCGCGTTGGAAGGATCGCTGCGCCTCGGCGTGCATGTAGTTCGCCTGGTCCCGGCTCTCTTCCTGGCGGGCTTCGGCTTCGCGCAGTTTCAGCTCTTTGCGCCGCCGCTCCTGCTTCTTCGCGTCCGTAGTCAGCGCTCCTTCTTTCCCTTGGTTTTCAGTACAATGGGCGTCCCGCGAAAGCCGAAGTGCTTGCGGATCTGGTTCACCAGGTAGCGCTCGTCGGAGAAGTGCAGCGGCGCCACCCGGTTGGTGAAAAGTACAAACGTGGGCGGACGCACGGACGCTTGCGTGATGTAGTAAATCTTGCGCTCTTCGAAGCGCAGCCGCTCCACGAACCGGTTCAGTTCCCCCGTGGTCACGCGCTTGTTGGCCGATTCATAGACGTCGCGAATCAATTTGAAGATGCGGTCCACACCCGCGCCGGTCTTGGCGGAAAGGAAAACCACCGGCGCGTATTCGAGGAACTTAAGCTGGTCGCGCACATCCTGCTCAAAATCCTTCTTCTTTTTGTCGGTGATCAGGTCCCACTTGTTGACGCAGAGGATGACGCCCGACCCGCCTTCGTGCGCGTAGCCGGCGATGGTGGCGTCCAGGCCCAGCACGCCTTCCGATGCGTCCATCAGCACCAGCACTACATCGGCCATGCGGATATTGCGGCGCGCCATCACTACGCTCAACTTCTCCGCCATGAGCTTGGTCTTGCCCTTGCGGCGGATGCCGGCCGTGTCCACAAAAGTGTAACTGGCGCCGTCCCGGACCACGGTTTCGTCGATGGAGTCGCGCGTAGTACCGGCGATGGGCGAAACGATGGCCCGGTCTTCGCCCGTGAGCGCGTTCAGCAGCGTCGATTTGCCTACATTGGGACGGCCGATGATGGCCACTTTCACGGAATGCGGCGGCTCTTCGGCGGCGGTCTCAGTGGTCGCCGCGATGCCCGCGGTCACATGATCCACTAAAGCATCGATCCCGATTCCGTGTTCCGCGGATACGGGGAAGATATCGCGGATTCCGAGCGAATAGAAGCCGTGCGCCAGGTCCTCGCGCGCGCCGGTGTCGGCTTTGTTCACGGCCAGGGAGATGGGCCGCCCCAGCCGCAGCAGCATGCGCGCCAGATCGCGGTCGGGCGCGGTGATTTCGGCGCGGCCGTCTACCAGAAACACGATGTGCGCCGCGCGCTCCAAGGCGAAACGCGCCTGCTTCAGGATCTGGCTGGGGATGTATTCGGAATCGTCCACCACGATGCCGCCGGTATCGATCAGTTCGAAGCGCCGCCCACGATATTCCGTCAGGCCGTGCAGCCGGTCGCGGGTGATGCCGGGCTCGTCGCCGACGATGGCGCGCCGCTGCCCTGTGATGCGATTAAAGAGAGTCGATTTTCCGACGTTGGGGCGGCCCACGATGACCACCGTGGGGAGAGACTGGGACATGCGTTTCATGATAACAGGAAGCGGGTAGGTGTCATCTGCCAGCTATCAGCTTTCAGCTTGAACCTGTCTGGTTTTTAGCCGATCGGCAAGGTGTTTTTACCGCGAGGAGCGGATGCCGACAGCCGAAGGCTGAAAGCTGAGTGCTGAAAGCTGAAAGCTGATAGCTTATTTCACAAATCCACAGAGTCCTCGTTGCGCACGTTGAAGTATTGGATCACATCGTCGCGCAGTTTGATATTCCGTTCGGTAAGTTGCAGGATACCTTGGAAATCGTATTTGATGTCCAGATCGGGGTCGTATCCGTCTTCCACCAGGATCTTCCAGCGGTCCTGATAGCGGCGGTGTTGTTTGGACCCGTGCCAATAGTGATTGGCAGTCCCGCTAACCACGCCTACCTTGCGCTGGACGTACCTCTCGGCGCGGTCCTGCCAGCGATTCCAATAGCAGACATAAGACTTGCTAATGCCAACGGGAAACGACTTATCGACCTGCCCCAGCAAGGCGTAAGCCATGTGCCGGTCGCCGGAGCCCAGAATTCCGATATCGCCAAGTCCCCCCAGGTCGCTGATGGCCGATCGGCGCGCTGCCCACGCGTAACCGGTGTGCATCAATCCTTTGAATGGGTACGACCCCGGATCGACGGCTTTGCCATTTTGTGCGTTGGGATTGCGAATGATGGGTTGCAGCACGCGCCGGTCTTTAAGGTACGACGCGAACAGACTGCCGCACTGAGCGATGGGCTGGTGCTCCGGGCCGTAGTCGATACTGTGGCTCCACATTTGGACTACTTTGTAGATCTGCAATTGGTGCAGAGTCTCCTGCACCCAGTCGGGGCGGGCAAACTGAATGTCGGCGTCGATCCAGGCGACATATTCGGCGTCCTGCGGCAGGCGAGAGATTCCGATGTTGATCAGATTCTCTTTGTGCCACAGGATCTCCGGCGACCGCAATTGTATGTGGCGGGGATTATCGTGGGTGGTGACTTCGAAATGCCGGTCCCGCAAGGCCAGTTCCACAGTATAGAGAATCGCGCCAGACTCCTCCACCATCTTGGCAAAGGCCTGATAGAGTTTGTACCGCGCGTAGTACCGCATCGGGTTACTCACCACGGTAACCACATACAGGTGCGGAGTAATCGGCGTGATATGGTGTTGCCGCTGGGAGGGGTGGACGTCCCTCTGGGATTCGTGTTGTTGCTGCGGTGTTATGTATTTCATCGACGTCTGCGGCTTCCTTCGGAGATGGCTTTGCCCCGCACACCGGCAGCGAGAAGAACTCCGTTGTGATCTGGTGTTGGAGGGATGGTTATGCCGGCTGTGGGCGGGAGCCCGAGGCGAATGGAACCGCCCTTCCGATTACAAGATTAGCATTCGGAGCCGTAAATTCCGGCTGTTGGAACGTGGGAAACGGCCTGTAAGTGACTGACGAGGTAGGTAATAGGTTTTTTGGGGGGGGCATGTGACCGTGTTTTGATCGCGCCAGAGGAGAGTTTCGCGCGCCGGCGACCGCAGGAGTGCGGTCGCGGCAGCATCGAAAGCCTCCGGTAGGCGACTGAGAATACGGCCGGGCGGGCTGCGAGCCTGCCCCACAACTCGGCTTTCATGCGCATTTGGTGGGCCGCCGCGGCCCATGGAGACAGGCACGAGTGCCTGCGCCACGAAACTCAGGCTCGCCCCGCGTTGCGCCTTTTCACCCAACAAAACGGCCTGAAACGCCGAAAGTCGGCCCTTTTTGCTTTGGCACCCGCATTGCCTGCTGCAATCGGTGACACCGCGCTTGATTTTCGCCCTCCTGCTCCTGGCGGCCGGAATCCCGGCATCCGACGGCACACCATCTCCGTTAGTCGTCGACTTTCCGGAAGAAGGCGCCGTTTTCCCCCGCGACATTGCCCCGCCTACCTTTCTCTGGCGCGATGCCAACCCTTCGGCCACCTCCTGGCTCATTGAGGTCGTTCTCGGCGAAGGCGTCCCCCGTATCAAAGTGCGGTCCCCGGGGTTGAAGCTGCAGGTGGGTGAGATCGACACCAACCTGCACGACTTCGTCCTGCCCACTCTCACGCCGCAGGAAGCCGACAGCCACACCTGGAAGCCGGATGCCAGGACCTGGGCAGCCATCGTCAAGTCTTCGCAGGCGCGGCCGGCCACCCTCATCGTGACCGGCTTTCCGGACCGGACTGCGCGCGAGCCGGTTTCCCGCGGGCAAGCCACCTTCGCGGTTTCGCAGGATCCCGTGGGCGCCCCCATCTTCTACCGGGACGTGCCCCTGATCCCGCCGCGTCCTGAAGATCGCGAACGCGGCGTCATCAAGCCCCTCCCCGACTCAGTCCTGCCCATGATCAAATGGCGCCTGCGGAATGTCTCCGAGCCGGGCAGCAAAGTAATGATGGAGGGCCTCCCCACCTGCGCCAATTGCCACTCCTTCTCGGCGGATGGCAAAACGCTGGGCATCGACGTCGACGGGCCGCAGAACGACAAAGCCTTGTACGGGCTGGTGCCCGTCCGCAGGGTCACCTCCATCAAAGACGATTACGTCATCCGGTGGAGCGCTTTTACCGAGCAGGGATCGCCCAAACGTTTTGGTTTCATGTCGCAGGTATCGCCGGACGGGAAATATGTGGTCACCTCCATAGAGGTTCCCGGCACGCGCGGCCGCCGCGTGGACGACCGGCTGTATCAGGGCTTCTACAGTTTCTTCGGGTTCGGCCAGGTCTTCTATCCCACGCGCGGCATACTAGCCTGGTACAGCCGCGAAACCAAGAAGTTGCAGCCTCTTCCGGGCGCCGACGACCCGCAATACGTGCAGACGGGGGCGTTCTGGAGTCCCGATGGCAAATTCCTGGTGTTCTCCAGAGCCACCGCCCGGGACCCCTACTCGCCGGGGCAAAAGACCTCCGAGTTTGCCAACTCGCCCAACGAAACCCAGATCCAGTACGACCTTTATCGCGTCCCGTTCAACGATGGCAAAGGCGGCCCCCCGGAACCGGTCGCCGGCGCATCCGCAAACGGCATGAGCAACAACTTTCCAAAGGTCTCGCCCGACGGCAAGTGGATCGTGTTCGTCGAGAACAAGAGCGGCCTGTTGATGCGCCCCGATAGCAATCTGTATATCGTTCCGGCGGCGGGCGGCGTGGCGCGCCCGCTGCGCAGCAATCAACCGGTGATGAACTCCTGGCACAGCTTCTCGCCCAATGGACGCTGGCTGGTTTTCTCGTCCAAGTATCCTTCTCCGTACACGCGCCTGTATCTGACCCACATCGATGCCGACGGCAACAGCACGCCGGCCATCCCCATCGAGAACTCCACGGCAGCCAATCGCGCGGTGAATATCCCCGAGTTCGTCAACATCGCGCCGGACGCCCTGGAGCGCATCGACGCGCCCGCCGCGGATTTTTACAAACTCTTCGACGTGGCCATCCAATTGGCGCAGAAGAAGCAGTTCGAGGACGCCGTCCCCGCCTGGCGCAAAGCGCTGGGGCTGGCTCCGGACGATGCGCGGGCGCACAACAATTTGGGCATCGCGCTCGTGGGAATTGGCAGGAACGACGAAGCCGTCGCCGAATATCGCAAGTCGCTGGAGCTCGACGGCCGCAGTTCCCAGACCAACAACAACCTCGGCAGTGCGCTTGCCGAAGCCGGCAGAATGGCCGAAGCCACCGCCTGTTTTGAGCGGGCGCTGGAGTTGGATCCCGACAATCCGCGCGCGCATAACAACCTGGGAGGCGCATTGGCGGAGAGCGGGCACCTGGTGGAAGCCATCGAGCATTTGCGGAGGGTTGTGGAGATCGAACCCGATCTTGCCGACGGGCACAACAACCTGGGAGCGGCCCTGGCCCGGTCCGGCGCCCTGGATGAGGCCGCGCTGCATCTGGAAAAGGCCGTCGCCCTGGCGCCCAAAGACGTCGGGTACCGTTATAATTTCGGCCGCACGTTGGCCGCTCAGGGCAAGTTCGGCGATGCCGCGACGCAACTCGCGGAGGCGGCCCGGCTCTCACAGATGCGCGAGCCGGTAATTCTGCAAATGTTGGCCGCCATGTTTGCCGAGACCAGACGGTACCCGGAAGCCGTGGAAATCGCGCGCCGGGCGCTGGCACTGGCGGCGGAACAGCGAAACCAGGAGTTGGAAGCCGCCCTCAGGTCCGACCTCGACCGCTATCAGGCTCTGGCGCATTAGCCTGAAGGACGCCAGCCTGCGTCTTCAGCCCCGAGGCGGGTCCGGAGACCCGGCGCAGGCGTAGACGCCTGCCCCACAAGGAGGCCGTACTTCACCAGCCGGCTCTTGCAGCGCTCTCCGCCGCTCGTCCAGGGCAGCTTGAAACTCCGCGCCGATTGGTCCATGATGGTCACGGATTCGTTTATGCGGCTCTTGTCGGTTACATCCGTAATGTTGTTGACCGCGTTTGCGGCGTCTTCCCAGACCACCACCGGCTGGCAACTCGTGTGGAGCGATGAATTCAACGGCGCAGCCGGTTCTGCGCCGGATCCCGCTAAATGGAACTACGATCTTGGCGGCGGGTGGGGCGGCAACGAAATCGAAACCTACACCAATTCCCCCAACAATGTCTTCCAAGATGGCAACGGAAACCTGGTCATCCGGGCCATCCGAGATTCCAGCGGCAATTACACATCCGCGCGCCTGCAGACCGGTCTTCCCGATTCCTCCCAAGGCACCGCGGATCTGAGCTGGCAGTACGGCCTGGTCGAAGCCAGAATCAAGCTTCCGTTCGGCCATGGCGTGTGGCCCGCATTTTGGATGCTGGGAGAAAACATTGGGACGGTCAGTTGGCCGGCTTGCGGCGAACTCGACATCATGGAGAACTTCGGAACCTATGGCACAGTCGACGATGCGGCCATCAACAACGGGACCGCGAATGGGCCGGCCGCCGCGGGCAGCACCACCGCCTACAGCGCCGGAGGCCAGTACACCCTGCCACGCGGCGAGTTAGTGTCCGGCGATTACCACGTTTACGCCATACAGTGGTCCGAAAACTTGGTGGCGTTCTATGTGGATGGCGCGCTCTATTACACGGCCACGCCGGCCGAGGTCCCGGCCGGGCAATGGGAATTCAGCGCGCCGTTTTTCATTCTGCTAAACCTGGCCATCGGCGGACCCAGCTCGTTTCTGGGTACGCCCGATCCCAGCGCGCCGTTTCCGAATCAGGACATGCTGGTGGATTACGTCCGCGTTTACCAACCGGTCGCCGTCAGCGCAGCCACGCCTGTGATCACACCTTCGGGGATCGTGAATGCCGCGTCTTTCCTGGGTGACATCGCGCCGGGCAGCCTGGCTACGCTCTCCGGCGGCAACCTCGCCGATAGCACATACCAGGGCTCGCAGTTGCTCGACACCAACAACCACTTCGTTACCTCGGTGGGCGGCGTTAGCGTCGGCGTCAACGGCTTGAACGCGCCGCTTATCTACGTGAGCCCTGCGCAAATCAATTTTCAAGTTCCTTGGGAAACCGTACCCGGCACGGCGGTCAGTGTGCAGGCCGCGCGCGGCGGCGCACTCAGCAATGTCGAGACGATTACGATTGCGTCCACCGCTTCGCCCTCCATGTTCCTCAACAGCTACACCACCGGTGCCGCCTGGGTCACGGGAACCTTGGCGGAAGGTTGCCCCACCACGCAGTGTGCGGTCCAGGCGGGCGGCGTGTATCAACTCTGGGCCAATGGATTGGGGCCGAAGAACGCGCCGGAGCAGGATGGCGTGGGCGATGGCGCGACCCGCATCGGCGATTTATCGGTGGTGGGCGGCACGGCCAGTTGCCAGTTGACCATCGGCGGCATCGCGGCCACGGTGGACTACTGCGGAGCCGCTCCGGGCTTCATCGTCGACCAGTTGAATTTCACCTATCCGGCGGGCATGCCAGCGGGTCCGCCGGTGCCGGCGGCTTTGACGATTAACGGCGCCACGGGGCGATTCTGGCTGCCCGCGCCGGCCACCGCGGCGCAGCTCGCGACGCAGATGGTGGCGCAAATGACGCAGGCGCAGAAAATACAAATGCTGGCCGGTAACCTCGGTCCGGACACCGATCCCTTCAACGCACCGAATGGCGCAGGCGGCTGGGTCCGCGGCATTCCGGAGCTGGGCATTCCGGACCTCTACTATGGCAGCGATAGCCTGGGGGTGACCGCGCAGCCGGCCACGGCGCTGCCTTCCTCCATCGCCAGCGCCGCTACCTGGGACCTGGGTCTGGCGTTGCAATGGGGATCGGTGATCGGCGCGGAGGCACACGCGTACGGCCTGAATGCGAGCACGGGTGGCAATACCAATCTGACTGGCCGCGAGCCGCGCGACGGCCGCACCTTCGAGACCGAGGGTGAAGATCCGATCCTGGCCGGCAAAATCAACGCGGCGCACGTGCAAGCGGTGCAGGCGCAGCACGTAATCGGATGCATCAAACATTATGCGTTCAACGACCAGGAGACAGGCCGCACCGAGAGCAATGCAATTATCGACGACCGGGGCGGGCGCGAAAGCGACCTGCTGGCGTTTGAGATCGCCGCCAAGGACGCGGATGTGCAGTCGGTGATGTGCTCTTATAACCTGCTGAATGGCGTGTGGGCCTGCGAGAACCCGTACTTACTCACCCAGGTGCTGAAAACGGATTGGGGGTTTAGCGGATTTGTGATGTCGGACTGGTGGGCGATCCCGGCCTCGGTGCCCAACGGGACGGTGGTGGCGGCCAACGCGGGGCTCGATCAGGAGCAGCCGGACGACCAGTATTTCGGCGCTCTCGGCGCGGCCGTGGAGGCGGGGCTGGTGCCGCAATCGCGTGTGGACGACATGGTGACGCGAGTGCTGCACGCGATGTACCAGGTGGGAGTCTTCGGCCAGCCGGCGGCCGTAACGGCGCTCGACCCGGCCATGGTCGCGGCCGACGAACAAATCGCGCAAACAGTGGAGGAGCAGGGCGCCGTGCTGCTGAAGAACGCCGGCGGACAATTGCCACTGAACGCGGCGTCGCTCAGCTCGATTGCGGTGATCGGCTCGCACGCCGATATCGGGGTGCTCTCCGGCGGCGGCTCGGCGCAGGTGCATCCTACCGAAGGCGTGGCGCTGAACGAGGGCTACCCCGCGCTGCCCGGCTGGGCACAGGTGATCTGGGATCCGTCTCCGCCGCTGCAATGGATCCGGACCGCGGCGCCCAACGCCACGGTGGCGTACAACGATGGAACCAATGCCGTGACGGCGGCCTCGCTGGCTGCGTCATCGAGCGTGGCGATCGTGTTCGTCAGCCAGTGGACCAGCGAAGGGATGGACATGCCCAGCCTGAATTTCACCGACGTGATCCACGCGCCGCCCATCGATCAGGACGCGCTGGTGGAAGCCGTGGCAGCGGCCAATCCGCACACTATCGTGGTAATGGAAAATGGCGGCGCGCAAATCCTGCCGTGGCTGGGCGGCGTCAGCGCGGTGTTGGAGGCGTGGTTCCCCGGCATACGCGGCGGGCAGGCCATCGCCAATATCCTGTTCGGCGGCGTGAACCCGTCGGGCAAGCTGCCTATCACGTTTCCAGCCAGCGTGAACGATCTGCCGCGCCCTGTGATTCCAGGGTCGCCTTACGCCACTACGCCCTTTGAGACAGACTATTCCGAAGGCCTGTTGGTGGGTTACAAGTGGTACGACTCGCAAGGCTACACTCCGGAATTTCCTTTTGGCTTCGGACTGTCGTACACCACCTTCCAGTTCTCCAACATCGCGCTGGTGAACAACCTGATCGGGAGCAATCCCAACTTCCAAATCACGTTCGATCTGAAGAATACGGGAGCGATGACAGGCGCGGAAGTGGCGCAGGTTTACCTGGCGCTGCCGGCCGGCGCCAACGAGCCGCCCAAGCGCCTGGTGGGATGGCAGAAGGTTTGGCTCACGGCCGGCCAGCAGCAAAGTGTGACGGTGGAAGTGGATGCGAACGATTCTTCGCATCCGCTGTCATATTGGGACACTACTTCGAACAGTTGGTTGACCGCACCGGGCACCTACACCGTATATCTGGGTAATTCCTCCGCGCAGTCCAGCCTGCAGGTTGCGGGGACGTTCCAGGTAGGCTCGTAGGCTGGCGCCTCGACGAAACTGCCTACGCATCCCACCTTTCAGCCCGGCTGACTCAAGGCGAGCTCCGCTCGCCGCCGGAAATTGGCCTTTTGGTGGGGCAGGCTCGCAGCCTGCGGCGGCCTCCTAGGCCGCCTGCCTCGAAGCTCTGGCTGGCTTTCTTGCAGGGCTTGGGCATAGGCTTTAGCGTGTGGCGGCGAGCTAACGCTCGCCGACGACAGGCTTTAGCCTGCGACAGGCTAAAGCCTGTCCCACCAAGAGCGAGCCTGCCCTACCAAAAGGCCACACGCCATCGCCATGATTGCCGGATTCCGCCCACTCCGCGGAGCGCTCTACCGTGGAGATTTTCAACAAAACAGGTGCGCGCAAAATACTTCCAAAATATTTTAAAAAACACTGGACAACAAGATCTGAAAAAGTTATATTAGACCCATACAGACAGCATCCCTGGTGGCGAGTCCCCTCCCGCCACCAACCCTCTGAGTGCAAAGGCCCCGGATACCCAGCCGGGGCCTTCAAATTTTACGGCCCAAAAAACTTCCCGAAATAACCTCAGAAAGTAGTAGACAAACAGATCTGAAAATGATACATTGTAGTCAATACAGACAGCATCCCTGGTGGCGAGTCCCCTCCCGCCACCAACCCTCTGAGTGCAAAAGGCCCCGGATACCCAGCCGGGGCCTTTATTTTTGGGCTTCCGCCCTCACCCGGTAGATCCCCGATCCGTGCGGCCCGACGCGGAATAAATATCCGCCTGGAATCGCGCCGACGTCCTGGCGTTCCCACAGATTTCGCAGCATGCATCGTTGGGGCAGTTTGAGCCCAGCCCATGCGACGCGAATGTCGATCGGGCTCGAGTCGCCCACATTGAACACGGCCACGTACTTCTCGTCCGCCGCCGCGCCATCGGCGGTCCAGACAACGCTATCGCCGCCTTCCGCAAAAGCGCCGCCGTGGGCGCCGTGCTGATCGACCGCCAGCACCTCGTCGTTGGTAATCAGGGATAGCGTGAAATCGTCGTTGCGGGGTAAGTCTCCGCCGAACATCAGCGGCGCTTGGGCGATGGACCACAGGCTCATCAGGGTGCGCTGCTCGTCGCGCGTAAAACGCGTGGCGCGGGCTTCGCCGCGTTCCGCGCGAATGCCGATGCGGCCCAACGGCAGCATATCGGCGTCGGGCCATGCGCCCGGCCGCCCCACGCCGCTCCAGATCGACATCAGGATGAAGTTCAGCCGCAGCGCCTTCCAGTCGTCCCAGAAATCGTCCGAGATGCGCCACATGTTGGCGTTCTCCTGCAGGAATGCCACGTCCTTGATCATGGCCGGTCCCGGCGACAAGCTCAGCACGATGGGACGGCCGGTCTTCCCGATCGCCCGATGCAAGGCGGCAATCTCCTCGCGATGCGCGGGCCGCGCGATGTCGTCGGCTTTGATGTAGTCCACGCCCCAATCGGCATACAGTTTCAGAATCGAATCGTAGTAATCCTGGGCGCCCGGACGGCTCAGATCGACGCCGTACATATCGCTGTTCCACGGGCAGACCGAAGCGGTGTCCGCGATATCGGCGGCGCGCGACCGGCTGCCGAAGACGGGCAGATTCGCCTTCACCGCCTGCCGGGGAATGCCGCGCATAATATGGATGCCGAAGCGCAGTCCGAGCCCGTGGATGTAGTCGGCCAGAGGACGGAAGCCGCGGCCGTCCGACCCGCCTGCCGACGACGGGAAGCGGTTGACCGCTGGGATGAGCCTGCCGTACTGGTCTATCGCGAGTTGCGCATCGGGGCGGTAGCCGTGCGCTTTGGGGTTCGTTTCGGACCATTGGATATCGACGACCACGTACTGCCAGCCGTGCTGCTTCAGGTGTTGGGCCATATAATCGGCGTTGGCCTTCACTTCGGCTTCGGTGACGGTAGTGCCGTAGCAATCCCAACTGTTCCAGCCCATCGGCGGAGTGGCGGCCACGTTTTCGGCTGCCCAGGCGGAAGGCACAGAAGCGGCAAGAAAGACGAACAGTACGGTGGAAGGTCTCATCCGGGCTCCTCGCGTCAACGTTAACACCGGTACGGCCTGTTAGAATTGATGGCGGGACGATATGAAGGTTTTCATCTCATACGGCGCTGCCGCCGACCGAGTCACGGCTCTTCGTCTGCAAGCTCTGGGGGCAGTGAACGGTCTCACCGTATACGTGCCGCCGGCGTATACGCGCCAAGGCCTCCCAAATCTTCCGGATCCGGACACTGCTCAGAAACTGAATGAAGCAGAGGTTGTTTTGGGAGTTGTAGGAGCGGGCCTGACGGAGGCCTGCCGCCAGGAACTCAATACCGGCATCTCTCTTCGTAAGCACATGATCGTGACGACGTACCCGGCATCCGAGCGGCCACTTCGACCGCGTTTTGGCCCCAACCTTGTCGTGATGGACCCAGCCAACCCGGCGGGGGCGGAGAATGAGATAGTGCAGTATCTCAAGACCATCGATGCCCAGCAGAGTGCAAAGACGGCCCTTTTGGCTTTGGGTACGCTTGCATTGGGCCTTCTCATCTTGGCGCCAGCCGATTGAAATCGAATGCGGGTGCGCCGTTGTACGATCGACAGTTCGTGTGTCATCGCTCTTGACCATCTGGGTCTATTGCCCAAGCTCAGTTTCCTTTTCTCAATCGTGCTGGTGCCGAAAGCTGTTCGGGAGGAACTCTTCAAACGCCGAGCGGCAAAGGACCCCTGAGGAACCCCTTTGATAGTTACGCTTTTTTCCAGCGCTGCGACGGCTACGATCAAGGCACGGTCGATTTCCCGCTCGCGGAGCGGGCTCGGCTTGGAACGGAGGATCGCGGCGAAGTTGAGGCAGTGGTGCAAGCGTCCGAGCTCGGCGCAACGGTGATCGTTGACGATCCCTGGGGAAGGGAGTTGGCTGCACGCGACGATCTAGAAGCACACGGAACCTTCTGGGTCCTGACACGGTTCCACGAACTGGAGCTTCTTTCCCAAAGCGCTCTGCGCGACTCCTTCGCATCGTCGCGTCACCGCGGTATTCGACTGCCCTGGAAGATCGTCAACGAACTCCTGGTGCGAATCGGACAGCGGCCCTTATAGGGACTTTACTCGTGGCGCAGGGCGATGGTAGGATCCAGCCTCGCCGCCCGCCGCGCGGGGATATAGCTGGCCGCGAACGCCACTGCTGCCATGGCCGCCAGAACACCGCCGAACGTGGTCCAGTCGGTGGAACTGACGCCGAATATCAGGCTGCTCAGCAGCCTCGCCAGGAAGACCGATCCCGTGAAGCCGATCGCCAGACCGATGCAGGCCAGCAGCATGCCGCGGCCCACCAGCATGCGCAGCACGGAATCCCGCTGCGCGCCCAGCGCCAGCCGCACGCCGATCTCGTGGGTACGCTCGGTTACGGCGTAGGCCATCAGGCCGGTGACTCCGATGGCGGAGAGCGCCAGCGCGATCACCCCCAGGATGGTCATCATGACCGCGACGTACGACAGCCCCAGCACCGAATCGGTCATCACCCGGTCGAGCGTCTTGATCCCGGCCAGCGGCTGGTCGGGATCTACTTTCGCCACCCGGCTGCGCACGGCGGCGACGGTGCCCATCGGATCGCCATGGGCGCGGATCGCCAGCGTCGCCCAACCCTCCGGCGTCTGCTTATAACTTTGATAGAGCACCGGAGGCGGCTCCCTGTCCAACCAGTCATATTGGATCTCGCCCACCACACCCACGATGGTCAGCCACGGGCGCTCCGCATCCTCCGCCGCGGCGGCCTTGATGCGTCTTCCCAGCGGACTCTGCCCCGGCCAGTAGCGTCGCGCCATGCTCTCGCCGATCACGGCCACCGGCAGCGATTCGGCGCCATCGCGTTCGCTCAGCGCGCGGCCCTCGCGCAGCGGAATGCGCATCAACGAAAAGTAATTCGGGCTGATGGTCTCCAATTGCGCGGAACGGTACTCGCCCTTTTCGACCGGCACGCCCTCAATGCCGAGTTGCACGATGTGGCGGCCGTCGCCATAGGGCAGGCTGCGCACGATAGCCGCCGACTCGATCTGCGGCACGGACCGCAACTGCTCCAAGACTTGCCCGTAGAACGCCGCGCGCGGCTGACGGTCTTTGTATTTGGACTCCGGCAGGTTGATCTGAATGCTGAGAACGTGCTGGGGATCGTAGGGTTGGCGCACGCCCAGCAGGGACCTCAGGCCCGTGACCATCAGCCCGGCGCCGATGAGCAGCACCAGGGCCAGCGCCAGCTCCGACACCACCAGGACGCTGCGCACCCGCTGCCGCGAGCGGCCCGCCGACATCCCCCGGCCGGATTCCTTCAGCGTTTCGTTCAGATCCGGCCGCGAGCTTTGGATGGCGGGCGCCAGGCCCGACACGATACCGCTGAGCACCGCCAGACCCAAGGCAAAGCCGAATGCACGTGCGTCGAGGCGGATCTCATACCAGCCCGCGATGTAACGTGCGATATCGGCCGGCATGTAATGTAGGATCAGATCCACACCCCAGGCGGCGAGGCCCAGGCCGGCGACCGCGCCCGCGAGCGAAAGCGTAAGGCTCTCGGTGAGCAGTTGGCGCACCACCCGCCAACGATTCGCGCCCAGCGCCGTGCGTACCGCGAACTCTTTTTGCCGCTCCGCGCCGCGCGCGAATTGCAGGTTGGCCACGTTGGCGCAGGCGATCAGCAATACAAACATGACGGCGGCCATCAACATTACGGTGTACCGGTAAGTCAGGTCGCCGGTGACGAAGTACTTAATGGGAACGACTTGGGCGTCCCAGCCGCGGTTGGTTTCGGGATACTGCTGGGCCATACGCCGCGAAATGGCGGTCATTTCGGCGGATGCCTGGCGGAGCGATACGCCGGGTTTCAGGCGCGAGAGGATCTCCAGATAGTGGTGGCCGCGCACCTGGCTTTCCTGCGGATCCATGGTCCAAGGGACCCACATTTCCACACTCACCGGGAAGTTGAACTTCTTATCCATCACGCCGATGACCGTGCGGCTGAGGCCATCGAGTTTGATGGTCTGGCCAACGATCGTGCGATCCGCGCCGTAGCGCCGCTTCCAGAGGCCGTAGCTGAGCACGACGGTCTGGCTGGGGCCGGATCGCGCATCTTCCGGCAGGAACACGCGGCCCAGCATGGGCTTGGCGCCGAGCAGTTCGAAGAAATTCGCCGCGGCGCGCGCGGCCATGACCCGCTCCGGCTCGCCGGTACCGGTGAGGTTGACGTCGTCCCATTCGTATGGTGAAAACACGGCGAACGATCCGCTCTGACGCTTCCAATCGAGATAGTTGGCGGGCGCGACGTTGGTCCAGTTGGCGGTTTGATGGGGCGCGCGTTCCATCAGCACGACCAGATTTTCCAGGTTGGGCAGGGCTACCGGTTTGAGGAGGAAGGCGTCCGCCACGCTGAAGATGGCTGTGTTCGCGCCAATGCCAAGCGCGAGGGCCAGCACGGCCACCGCCGTGTAGCCTTTGCCGCGGAGGAGCATCCGCAGGGCGTAATCGAGATCTTGGAGCATAATGGATCGCGAAGCGGGTCCTGGAGGACCCGCGCAGACCTGGAGGTCCGCCCCACTAAGTGAATTTGACGCGGCGGCCGTGGGACATCGGCATAATACAAATCTGGCCGTTAACGTTCTTAAGGTCGATATAAGTTCCGCCGCCCTTCAGCACGCCGTGCAACTGGCTGCCGGCGGAGTGGTCCTGGCTCACGGGAATGCCAAAGTCGTTATCGATCCCGCCGGTGACGTTGCGGGCGTTGAACTCGGCGCCCGCGTCGTAGGGGATGGAGAGCGAGATCGGCCCATTCACGGAGTTCATGGAAATCATCTTGGCGTCGCTCAGACGTTCGAAGGTGGCTTCCAATTTGCCGTTTACCGTGGAGAGGCGCAAGTCTCCGGTGATCTTTTGCGCGCGCACGGTGCCGTTAACGGAAGACGCATTGATGCCGCCGCTGACGCCTTCGATATCCACCGCGCCGTTGATGGCCTTGATCTCGCTCAGGCGCGCCTGCCGCGGCACCATGACGGTAAACTCGACGCTGCCGGGATTGGTGGTGGAACCGTCGCCGAAGCGGGTGCGGATGCTGATGGCGTCGGCGCTGGCATCGATGGTGACGTGGGCTTCGTTCAGCAGGCCCTTGCTGGAGGCTGTCTTGACGGCTGCGATGCGCACCTCATTGCGGTCCCAGGCGCGGATGTGTACGTCGCCGTTGATGTTTTGGAGCGACACTTGTCCACGCGCCGAAAGAGGATAAATCCGGCTGGACTCTTGATGGACGCTTCCGGTTGCCGGCAGGCTGATAGAGCTTGCCAGTGCCAATAGGGCGCTTGCGAGTAGCATTCTCCCCTCCTTTGCCGCAGCGAGGCTAGAGCCTCGCGCGGGCTAAAGCCCCAAGAGCTTCAGTTGCGGGTGGCTTCGTAGCTTTCTTCGACGATACGGCCGTCGAACAGGCGGATGGTGCGGTCCGCGAACTGCGCGTACCGCGGATCGTGCGTCACCATACAAATGGTGGCGCCATTGCGGTGCAGATCCTTCAGGAGATTCATAACCGCTTCGCCGTTCGCCGAATCCAGGTTTCCAGTCGGCTCATCCGCCAGCAGGATCACCGGATCGCCGCCCAGCGCCCGCGCCACGGCCACGCGCTGCTGCTGACCGCCCGAAAGCTGCGAAGGGTAATGTTTCATACGGTGCGACATGCCGACGCGCTCGAGCGCCTCCTGCACGCGCTTCTTGCGTTCGGCTGAACCCATCCCGCGATACGTCAGCGGCAATTCCACGTTCTCATACACCGTCAGATCGCCGATCAGGTTGAATGCCTGGAAGATGAAGCCGATCTCCCGGTTTCGGATGCGCGCGCGTTCCGAGAGCTTCAGCCCGCTGACGGCCCGGCTATTCAGGGTATATGTGCCGTCGCTGGGCGTATCCAGCAGGCCCAGTATGGCCAGCAGCGTAGATTTGCCGCAGCCCGACGGTCCGGCGATCGAAAGGTACTCGCCTTTCTTCAGATCCAGTTGTATCCCGGACAGGGCGTGGGTTTCAACCTCGTCGGTCACGAACACCTTCGTCACACCGTCCAAGACGATCAGCGATTCTTTTCCGTTAGTGCCCATTTCATCTCCAATACGTTTCGTTAGTGGGTTTAGTTCAACTTTATTCGCTCGTAATTGTCCCAAGCCGACATATCCGACAAGATCACCCGGTCGCCCACATTCAGCCCGGTCTTCACTTCGATGGTATTCACCGAAGCGCGGCCGAGCGCGACCTGCACGCGATTGGCGTATTTACCCTCCGGCTCGATCTTGAACAGGCTGACTTTGCTATCCGCCTGCCCGAATACCGGCCGGCCCATGAAGACCACGTCGTCGAGCCGCATCAATTCGATAGTCCCATCCACGCTCAAATCCGGACGGGCGCCGTTGGGCAGCGGGCCTTCCAGGCGGCAATCTACGGTCACCGTGCCGTTCAATACGGCCGGATCGATGCGCGAAACCTTGCCTTTCACCAAGCCGTTGCGCGTGTCGATGACGGCCGGCTGTCCGATGGTGACGTCCTTGGCCTGGGTTTCCGCGATCTTAAGCTCGGCTTTCAGGTGGGAGGGCTGTGCCACCTTGCCCAGCGCGGTGCCGGCCAGCACTTTCTGGCCTTCCTCCACCGGCACCGGCAGCGCCTGCAGCATGCCGTCCGCGCCGGCGCGAACTTTGAGCTCTTCCACCTGCTTTTGTTTCAGTTTATACTCCGCCTCAAGCTGGTCGACCTTGACTTTCTGCGCGGCCAATTGGGCCTCGACGGACTCTTGGTTGATGCTGAGCCGCTTGGTTTCAATATCGTTGCGGGTGGATAGCTCCTGCGCGGTCACATCGGAAATCTTGGCGTCCACGGGCGCTACCAGGCCTTCCTTAACAAGTGCGTCGTCGCGCTCGGCCTTCAGTTGCGCGGAATGGTAATCGGCGGATACTTGCGCGGCCGTGGCGCGCAGATCCAGGCCTTGCTTTTCCAGGGTGACGCGCAAGTCGGTATAAGCGGCCTGGGCGGCTTTCAGCGTGTAGTCTGCGCTCATGAGGGCGGTCTGCAGTTCCTCATTGCTCATGGTGAGGATCACGTTGTCCGCCTTGACCGGAGTGCCGGGCTTGATGAGGATCTTGTCGATGCGGCCGTCGGTTTGGGCGGGGATCAGCAAGGTGTCTTCGGGGACCAGCGTGCCCAGGCCGCGGACTTCGAGGACCATGGGCCCGCGGCGCACGGTATCGGGCCACAAGGTGGAAAGCTCCACGCCGGGGGCGGCGGGTTTAAGGCGCCCTTTGAAAAGGAACGGGACTCCCACGTAGTAGCCCACTGGTATCAGCAGGATAATGATGACTAACCCGATGATAATGCGCTTGATCAGGCGTTTCTTGGCTGCGTCTTTTCTCGGTACATCCATGTTCGGTTCCACGGAGTGAGAGGCACGGCGCCTGCCAATCGATCCGGGGCTGGTAACATTATGACTACGTTGGGGGAAAAAGGTTAGGGGCGGAGGGGTGGGGAATGTGAAAGTGTCCGGTTTTGGGAATGCACGTTCCGCCTGTGGGGCAGGCGTCCACGCCTTCACCGCCCCGGTTAGCCTTGACCATTTCCCAGGCCGTCCTTCCGCTGATACACTTTGTCAATTAATGAATGGACCTTCCTTGCACCCCGTCGGGTTGATCCAGTCCGCCAGTCTCCTCGGAGGAGAATGTAACGGGTATTTCACTCGTGGCACTGATCCACTTCCCCGCCCTCGCTCATCTGGTTTTCTCTCTCTTCGCGGTAGCCCCCATCGATTACAGCCCGGTACTTCTCCTCATGCCGATCCCACCTCACGATGGTCACCCTGCCCCCCGGAAAACTGCGATGACCGGCTCCAGGTCCGCCTTGGCTGTGTCCGGCTTTCGCCTTCGTGCCCGTTTAGGCTTCTCCATACCTGCTCCCTCTCTCCCGGCCCGCGAGGCATTACCCCCGCGTCCGGATATGACGCTCCTCATTCGAGAGCGCACACTATGCCGCTGTGCGACTCCCCGCTGGGGCGTTATAGCTCATCGCCTCCTCCCGGCCGATCCGCCGCCTTGCAGGCACGGACGGCAACCGGGTCTATCGGTACTGGCGCGTGAAGTTTCCATGCATGCCTGGCGTCTATGACTCCGCAGTGCCTGCGACGCACAAGCGACGTAACGCGCGCCACAGTTTTGCCTTCCGGTTTGCCTGACACCGTCGGCGCCTCCGATTTTGGCTATCTCGGAGCTCATCAACTTCAGGGATACCCAGCCTACATGCGCCCCTGTCCAACGCTTCAAGTGCGCCCTTCACGCCGGTTTGTCCCGACGCGCCTCGCGGGCCGCCCGAACGGGATCTAGATCTTCTACGCCGCCGCTGCCGTAACCACCAAGGCCGTGGTTCCGCGGTGGGTCCCACTGCGGTAGCTATGCTGGATGCTGGAATCGAAGTAGACCGCGTCCCCAGCCGCAAGTGGGTGCTCCTCGTCGCTTACCCGCAGCAGCAGCTTGCCCGCCACCACGTAGACAAACTCGATGCCCGCGTGCGCATGCGGGCGGGCGCTCACGGCGGCAACCGGCATAAATTGGGCATAGTAGGCGTCGAAGCGGCGGTTCGCCACCGGAAAATCGAGATTCTCAAAGAAGTAGGAGACCTCGCGGGCGTCCGGCGTTTCCGGGAAGCGCAGCCGGTCCCGGCGGCGGACGATTTCGAACATGGGCTTCAGCTCGGGATTGAAGAAGTAATCCAGACCCACGCTGAAGACCATGGCGATGCGCAGCAGGGTCGGCAAGGTGGGATGCATGACGCCGCGTTCGAGTTTGGAGAGCATGGCGGGCGACAGGCCCGTATGCTTGGCAAGCTGCACCAGGCCCATGCTTTTGCGCAGGCGGAGACGGCGCAGTTTCGGCCCGATCGCATACTGCTTCAAGCCCATGTCGATGGTTTTGGAGGGCATCGCTTTAGACTCGTTTTCCTTTCGCTCACATTGGCGCGAGCCTTTTGCCGGCGGGGAAAAGGATTCTCGCCGTTTTCTTTACAATACAATAGGTTTTCTCTATTATCAAATCAGGGACGGGCGCCAAACCCGCCCTCGCTTTTCACCCCGAGAAAAACTGACGTTTTCGGACCGTTCATCGCCCGTGGTAGCATCAAATTGAATGCAAATTCAACGCCCCACGCTCGACATCGCCGAGGATATCCAATCCTTGAGCGATTTCAAACGGAACAGCCGCGAGTTCCTTGAACGGATGCGCCAGACTGGCAATCCAGTGGTCCTCACAATTAACGGCAAGGCAGAAGTTGTTGTCCAGGATGCCGCATCCTACCAGAAGCTGCTCAACTACATAGACGACATGGAGACTCTCGAAGGGATCAAGCGTGGCTTGGCCGACGTGGACGGTGGGAGAGTGACGCCCATTGAAAAATTCGAGAAGGACTTCCGGAAGCGGCATGGAATACCGCGTCGTTCTCGCTGATTCCGCGAAGGCTGACGCCGAAAGCGTCTATCGATGGGTTATTGAAAGAGCGGCGCTGCGAGGTCCTGAATGGTTCGAGGGACTGATGGATTGTCTCTACTCGCTCAAACACAGCCCAGGCCGATGTCCGCTAGCGCCGGAAGCCAGAAGACTACACGCGTTTCTTCGCGGCTGCGAGGATTGTCTGTAGCTCCCACGCCAGCGCGCGATTCGTTGCTGCTCGTCTTGGGTGAAGTGGTCCAGCACCGTGGCATCGGCATCCCTGAACACGCTCCGGTCTTTGCCGGTGATTACCGCCATGTCAACCCTCTGGTGGCAGGCCCGTGCCCGGCGGTTTCTTCAGCCACTCTGTCAATTCACTGCGCGTGAGGTGCGCAAGCCCCATCTCCTTCAGAACCTTCGGGAGGCCCGCAAGGATCGCTCGGTCCTCCGCTTGCTTCCTGCGTCTATTCCTTTTGCCCGATGACATTAGGTCTTCGGAGAGGCAAAAGCCGACGATGGCGTTGTCAAGGACCTTTGAAATAGAACTGTTCCACCCTTCCCCGACATACTGTTGAGGGGAAACCGCTCTGGCAATCGCAGCGACGCGTCCAAACACGTATCTGAAACGTTGTTCCGGGCGGCTCCCGAAGTTATTCCATCCAAAGAAATTCGCGGTGTACTCATTGTCCATCGGGCACACAAGATTCGGCAGCAAATGATGGAGAACCTTTGTCCCGCTTACAACCTTGCGCTCGACTGGCTGATCTTTGTAACGCACAATGTCCAGATCCCTGATAATGTGCCAAATCCGACTGGCCGCGCGCTCCACGTCGATGGACGGGTCGTCGATCCGCAGGTGTTCGAGCTCCGAAATGGCCAGTGAGTTGCCCCTTACTTGTTCCCTGAATTCCGGCGCGAGGGATTGGCTGTGACGTTCGACTCCGACGTCCCATGACCTGAGGGTGTCTGCCAGCGAATTTGCAAATGTTGCATCGCGCGCCGCGTCGGCGGCACTTGCGAAGCCTCGGAGCAATTCCATGGTCCGGCGATGGTGCTCGAATTGACTGCCGTTGAAGGGCGGCTTGGTGTGAAACGCAAGCAAGTACCGAGGGAATCCGCGCTCAAGACGGTCGAGCCTTCGCCCGACATTTATGTCTCTTGGCGGGGACATTGGTCAATTGTACTCCCTACAGGGCGGCCTACGAGGCCGCCGCAGGCTGCGAGCCTGCCCCACTATCCGAATTCCACAGACCGCGCCAGCTTCACCGCCGGATTCTCCCGCAGTTGCTGCAACACGCGCTCCGGCACTACATCGTCGGTCGACACCACGGCCACCGCTTCCAGCGGTTCGCCCGGCGCGGTGGGAAGCTCGCCGCGTCCCAGCGAAAAATTCGCGATATTGATGCTATTGCGCCCCAGCACCATGCCCACATGCCCGATCACGCCGGGCACATCCAGGTTCTTCATGTAGACTAAATGGCCGGAGAGCTGCGCTTCGCAATAGATGCCATCCACTTGTATCAGGCGCGGCTTGCCCAACAGCACCGCGCCTTCCACTACCGTCACGCCGCAATCGGTTTCGAGTTCCAGCCGGATCGAATCGGTCGGGCCGGACCGCGCCTCGTGCCGTTCGGCCAGGTTCCAGCCGCGATGCCCGGCGATCTGCATGGCGTTGATCAGGTTCGCCCGTTCGGAGACGGACCGCTTCAGCACGCCCGCCAGGCCGGCATTGCGCAACAGGTTGGTATTGTTCTCGCCGATACGGCCGAAGTAGGCCAGCCGCACCGTCTTGATATGTCCGGCGGCGATGTAGGCCGCGAAACTGCCCAGCCGCTCGGCAACATTTATATACGGTCCCAGCGTGCGGTATTGCTCGGGCGAAAGCGCCGGCATGTTGACCGCATTCAGCGCCACGCCGTTCTTCAGGTATTCGACAACCTGCTCGGCGATGCGTACGCCGACAATCTCCTGCGCTTCTTCCGTGGATCCGCCGATGTGCGGTGTTGCCAGCACCTTGGTTCCGGCGAACAGCGCGTAACCTGCCGGCGGCGGTTCCACCGCAAATACGTCCAGCGCGGCGGACCCCACCTTGCCCGAATCGATCGCCTGCCGCAGCGCCTCATCGTCGATCAGCTCGCCGCGCGCACAATTCACGATGCGCACGCCCGGCTTCATCTGCGCGAAGGCGTCACGCGAAAGCATGTGGTCGGTTTCGGGCGTCAACGCCACATGCAGCGTGATGTAGTCGCTCTGCGCGTAGAGCGCCGCCAGATCCACCAGCGCGACGCCCAAATCCTTCGCGATCTGCGCCGTGACATACGGGTCGTACGCCTGCACGCGCATCTCAAACGCGCGCGCGCGCTTCACCACTTCGCGGCCGATGCTGCCCAGCCCGACGATACCGAGCGACTTGCCGCGCAGCTCGCTGCCCATGAACTTCTTCTTTTCCCATTTGCCGCCGGTGGTGGATTGGGTAGCTTCCGGAATGCGGCGCGCCATGGCCAGCATGAGCGCCAGAGTGTGCTCCGCCACGGAAATGGAGTTGCCTCCGGGCGTGTTCATCACCAGCACGCCGGCCGCCGTGGCGGCTTCCAGGTCGACGTTATCGACGCCCACGCCCGCGCGGCCGATTACGCGCAGGCGGGGCGCCTGGTCGAGCACCGATTGATTCACCTGCACGGCGCTGCGCACGATCAGCGCATCGGCTTCCGCCAGGTGATTCGAGTATTCCTTGGGGCTGGAAACGATCACGTTCCAGCCCGGCTGAGACTTCAGGAGAGCGACTGCAGCCTCGGCGAGCGGCTCCGCAACCAGGACCGTCATGCGTGAACGGCCTGCGGCGCGACCGCTGCCTCGCTATAAACGTTCTCGACCGCGGCGACGCCGGTTCCAAACTTAACCGGATAGCCATTGGCCTGCAGGATGATCTCGAGCTCCGCCACCATCCCGAACAGATCCGCGAAATCGAAGTAGCCCAAGTGCGCGATGCGGAAGATTTGCCCCTTCATCGTGCCCTGCCCATTGGCGATCACGGCGCCGAATCGGTTGCGAAATTCCTTTACGATGACGCCCGAATCCAGACCACGCGGCGCTTTCACGGCGGTCACCGACGACCCCGGCGAATGCGGCGCGAACAGCTCCAGGCCGAGTTTCTCGACCGCCTCGCGCGTGGCGCGCGCCAGCAATTGCGCGTTCTCGATCAGCTTCGGCATGCCGAGCTGCTTCACGTATTTCAACGCTTCCGCCAGTGCCAGAATCAGCGCCGTGGATGGCGTCCAGCTCGATTCACCCGCATCGCCGCTCTTCTTCTCCTTCTTCAAGTTGAAGTAGTAGTGGGGCAAGGAGGCCGTATCCGCGAAGCGCCACGCCTTCGGGCTGATCGACAGGAACGCGAGCCCCGGCGGGATCATGAAGGCTTTCTGCGAGCCGCCGATGACCACGTCCAGACCCCAGCCGTCGATATCCAGCGGCATGGTGCCCAGGCCGGTGATGGCGTCTACCACGAAGATGGCGTCCGTCTTGCCAACGGCGCGGGCCATGGCGCGAACGTCGTGCGCCGCGCCGGTGGAAGTTTCCGAAGCTTGTACGAACACGCCGCGGGTAGCCGGCTCAGCCGCCAGCGCGGCTTCCACCTGCTCGGGCGCGACCACTTCGCCGTAGGGCACGGTCAAAACCGTCGCGTCCAGCCCGTAGGCTTTGGCGATCTCGGCCCAACGTTCGCCGAACTTTCCGGCCACGCAGACGATCGCTTTATCGCCGCGCGAGAACAGGTTCGATACGGACGCATCCATCGCCCCGGTGCCCGAGGCGCAAAACATGAGGACATCGTTGGCCGTGCCCATCACCTCTTTGAGGTCCGCGAGCGCGGAGCGGTACACCTTGCGGAAATCTTCCGTGCGGTGGTGGATATCCGCCGCCATCATCGCGTGCAGGGCAGGCGGATACAGGGGAGTGGGGCCAGGCGTTAACAGGCGTTGTTTCTTTATGTGCATGGCGGGACCTTGAATCTCTAGAATAGCAGACGGCATGCCCGATGAATGCTTTCCACGCCCCGGCGGTTTCCATCGCTCGGGAATCTCCAAAACGGTTAATAAGCACCCCGCTCCGGCTCGGTTTGCAAACTTGACGATTCCGGTGAAATACACTATAGTCTATAGCATCACTAGACTGATAGAAGGCGTATCGCTGGAACAGTTCCGGGCGCTTTCCGAGTTCCGCTACCAAATCCGCAAGTTTCAACATTTTAGCGAGAAAGCTGCGCGCGCCCGCGGCCTGGAACCGCGGCAGCACCAGTTGTTGCTGGCCATAAAGGGATTTGCCGGCGGGGGCCGTGGCCCCACGATCGGATATCTGGCCGACCGCCTGCAAGTTCGCCATCACAGCGCGGTGGAATTAGTGGATCGCCTGGAGACGCGCGGCATGGTCCATCGCCAGACCGGCGAGCATGATCGGCGGCAGGTGATCGTGGCCCTATCGGACGCGGGCGAACAGATCTTGAAGGACCTGGCCACCGAACATATTGCCGAGATCCAGCAGATCGGTCCCGGGCTGGTGAGGGCCCTGCAGCAAGTACTCGCCGGCGAGTCGTATGCCGGCGCCGGCGCACTTGAAAACACCTGACGACCGCGG
This sequence comes from Bryobacteraceae bacterium, assembly GCA_050008575.1. Classification (GTDB taxonomy): domain Bacteria; phylum Acidobacteriota; class Terriglobia; order Bryobacterales; family Bryobacteraceae; genus Bog-159. Next base: position 47,154 of record JBEKMJ010000030.1, on the reverse strand, counting down.
GCTTCCGCCTTTGGCCGTATACTGAAAAGAACCCAGGAAGCCGCAACGGAAGCTTGGCTTAGCGGGGGCTTAGCGGTATACTTCTGTGTCCATCGGCGATTCCAGACCCGCCAAGCGCGTCAAATCCGAGCTTGGCTTAGCCCGTCAAGCCAGCTTGGGTCTGTTGATCGTTCAGCCACTCATATTCTACGGCAGGGTCCTCTTCAATCCCCGCAGTCACATCCCCTTCGACATTGAGGGATTTCATCTGCCGCTGACTGCCTATATCGCAAGATGCATCCGGGAGGGCGTCCTGCCCCTGTGGGATCCCTATAGCTATTGCGGCGCGCCGATACATGCCGATCTACAGGCACAGCTATTCTATCCGCCGACGTGGATCTCGATTGTACTAGGAAATATGTCCGCGGGGCATAGGTTGTTCTACTGGCTCGAATGGATGATTCCGTTGCACATGATCCTGGCCGGTTTATTCACGTTCTGTTTGCTCAGGTATCTTGGCCTTACCATTGCGCCGGCATTCTTCGGCGCGAGTGTCTACCAACTCGGCGGCTTCTTCGCTTCACAGGCTCAGCACCTGGGCGCGATCTGCTGCGCGGCATGGCTTCCTTTAGTATTGCTCTGCATCTGGAGACTTAGCCGCGAAGTTACCATCAAGTGGACGGCCATACTGGCGGCTGGTTTGGCCCTGAGTATCCTAGCCGGTTTCATGGCGGGCGCTTTGGTGGTTGTTATCGTGGCAGCCACCATCTCGATCGTTCTGGTTTTTTCCATCGGAGCAAGGTTGAAGTTTCTCGCGGCGGTGCTCTGCGGATCGATTCTCGGCCTGGCACTTAGCGCAATTCAGCTCGTTCCCACGTACCAGCTTACCGGATATAGCGTAGCTTCGGAGAGGCCCCAGGCCCTGGGAACGGGCGGGGGACTCCGGATTGAAAGTCTGGTCTCTTTGGTCTGGCCGAATTATTACCACATCTATACTCCTTTCGATCCGTCCAAATTCAAGCAGGCCACTAACTTCACCTTTCTTTACGTCTATTGCGGAATCCTGACGCTGCCGCTTATCTTGGCCGCGCCGATCTTGAAGCGCGCCACGTATTGCAGGCTATTTTTCGGCCTTACAGCGGTTTCCGCGGTTTGGATGCTTGGCGACCAGACGCCGGTCTATCGTTTCGTATTCCGTCGTCTGCCGCCGCTGCTGCGCGGGTCCTTGTATGCCGAGTACGCGCTGATGGCTTTTTGTCTCTTCGCCGCGCTGACCGCGGCGGCGGCGTTGGGCCGCCTCGGGCGAAGGTGGCCTGCCGGGCTTCCGTGGGCGATCGCTCTATTCACCGCCGCGGATCTCATAGCCTCCGGCGCCGGGCGCCCCATGAATGCCTTGTCTGGGAGTTATCGGAGCCGGGGAAACGAATACCAGATGAGTGGGTATCCGGGTGTCCTCGAAAAAATGCGCGGCCTGCTCTCCGCGTCGTCGCCTCCTTCGCGCATCGACTATCTCGGCACAGACGGGTTGCCCGGCATTGGTGGCGCGGGAATGCTGAAACTGCCGACCGCGGACGGGGATAACCCGTTCGCCCTGAAGCGGGTCCTCGCTCTGCGGAGGCTGTTCTGTGGCGGCAACTGGTGGGAGCGGAATCTTCGCGTCGCCGATCCGGACGCGCCGCTGCTGAACGCGCTGAATGTCTGCTTCTTGGCCGCCCGCAAGGAGTGGCAGGTCCCTCCGGCCGTGGATCGTTTGCCGGTGGCGCTGGAAGCCTACGATCTGCGCGTCTATCGCAATCCCGGCTGCTTGCCGCGATTTTTCCTGGTCAGCCGGCTGCACCTCGCGAAAACCGCGGCGCAAGCCATTTCATATCTCGCCCGTCCCGATTTCGCACCCGCGGATGAAGCCGTGGTGGAGGCGGCAAATCTACCGCTGGATGGACCTCTGAGCCCCGGCACTGTAGAGGTCGCGCAATACTCCGCGAATCGAGTCGCGCTGCGAGTGACGGCCGCCGGCCGGGCGTTTCTTGCCAGTTCCGACATCCTGTATCCCGGCTGGACAGTGACGGTCGATGGAAAGAGCGCGCCGTTCTACATGACCAACGGAGCTTTTCGGGGAGTCTTCCTGAACGCTGGCATGCACCTGGTCGTCATGAAGTTCTGGCCGGCAAGCCTGGCAACCGGAGCGATAGTGACAGCTTTGTCCTTCATGGTGCTGCTCGCGGGGTTGCTCGCGGAACGTCTCTCACGCAAGAAGCCGCCAAAGCCCAACGGCACGTTGTTCACAAGATGGAGGGCGGGCAATTCTGCCCGCAGCCGGCTTTCAGCCGGCTCTGTCCGCCTGAAAGGCGGCTGCGGCCAAGATTGGCCGCCCTCCGAGTCCACTGCAGCGCCAGCGAGTTATATGCCGGCGCCAGCGGACTTGAAAACACCTAACGACTCCGGGCTTCCGTCGTGAATCAGCAGTTCGGGATCCTTGCCGACGACCTTGCTGTAGGGCACTACCGAGTGGGTCAACCAGACGTTGCCGCCGATCACGCTGTGATGCCCAACCCTTGTTTTGCCTCCCAGAATCGTGGCGTTCGGGTACACGGTAACGTGATCTTCCAGGTCGGGGTGCCGCTTGTTGGACTGGCCGCGCCGCAACTGGCCCAGTTCGTCCCTGTCCAGCGGATTGAAGGCTCCCAACGTGACGCCGTGATAGACCGTAACCCGGCTGCCGATCGTCGCGGTTTCTCCGATGACCACCCCGGTGCCATGATCGATGAAAAACGATTCGCCGATGGTGGCGCCGGGGTGAATATCGATGCCGGTGAGGCTGTGCGCGGCTTCGGTCATCATGCGCGGAATGTAGGGGACTTCCATTTGGTACAGCCGATGCGCCAGGCGGTGCACCGTAATGGCCTGAATGGAAGGGAAGCTGAGCAGTACCTCCTCGAGGCCCGCGGCGGAGGGGTCGCTGTTGAAGGCGGCGTCCACATCGGAGGCCAGCAGGCGCGCCAGCTCGGGCAAACTCTCGAGCGCCTGGTCCACGAATTCGCGGGCCGTTTTCTTGATCCCGGGCGGTACCCTTCGTCCCCGGCAGTGGCACTCCAGATGGATGGCGCGGCAGATCTGATCGGTCAGAAGCTTCTCGATGTCCTTGAGGTACACGCGCGCCTGGCGGGGAAAGTTGCTGCCGCGATCGCTGTGGTAGAAGAGCGGAAACAGACCCTTTGTGTAACGGCGGCAGATCTCCGCTATCTCTCTCCGGCTGGGCAGTTCGAAGCTCTTATCCGCGCTTCTGAGACCGGCCTCGAGCGCCCTGCCAAACGTCAGGGACAAGGTGTTTAGTTTTTGGAGATCCATAGGTACACCTGTGTGAGATGAGAACCGCTCCCATACGGTCGCGGCTCGGCAACACACACAATCCACCGAGCTGCGACCGTAAGGGAGCGGTCTGGCTATGCCGCGAGATTCTCGAAGAGCACCGTGGAGAGGTACCGTTCGCCGGAGTCCGGCAATATGGTCACGATGGTCTTGCCCGCAAATTCGTCTTGGCCCGCGAGGCGGATCGCGACGGCCGCCGCCGCTCCGCAGGAAATCCCCGACAGGATGCCTTCCTCCAGCGTCAGCCGGCGTCCGAATTCGATGGCTTCCTCGTTGGTGACCCGTTCGATCCTGTCCACCAGCGACAGATCGAGTATCTTGGGGACAAAGCCCGCGCCAATACCCTGGATCTTGTGCGGCGCCGGCTGCAGCGGAAGACCCGCGCGCTGCTGCGTCAGGATCGGGCTGGCGGCAGGCTCCACGGCCACCGAGACGATGGGCTTGCCTTTGGTCTTCTTGATAAACCGGGAGATGCCGGTGATGGTTCCGCCGGTGCCCACGCCCGAGACCAGCACGTCAATCCCGCCATCGGTATCGTCCCAGATTTCCGGGCCAGTGGTTTGCTCGTGGATCGCCGGGTTGGCCGGATTCTCAAATTGTTGCGGGAGAAAGTAGTGCTGCGGGTCGGATTCGGCAATCTCGACGGCCTTGCGCACGGCTGCGGACATGCCTCCGGCGCCGGGTGTCAGAACCAGTTTGGCGCCGAAAGCCGCCAGCACGCGGCGGCGCTCGATGGACATGGTTTCCGGCATGGTCAGCGTCAGCGCGTAGCCGCGCGAGGCCGCCACAAACGCCAAGGCGATTCCCGTATTACCGCTGGTGGGCTCCACGATTTCAATGCCGGGTTTCAGAATGCCTCTTTTTTCGGCGTCCCAGATCATGGATGCCCCAATGCGGCATTTGACCGAATAGGATGGGTTCCTGCCTTCGATTTTCGCCAGCACGGTGGCCTTCAGCCCTGCTGCCATGCGATTGAGACGCACCAATGGCGTGCGGCCGATGCTTAAGGAATTGTCTTGGTAGATATTGGACACGAGTTTCTCTTTCTAACGTGGCGCACGCCCTCGGCGTGCCGTGCCGGCACTCTTGCCGGCACAGGCGAGCGAAGCTCGCGTGAGGCGGCGCACGGCGCCGCCCCACATGCAATCGCGATCAGAGCGTCCGGTGGCCCCGCCCTGCCTGTATGCGCAGCAGCGCGGACACCAGAGCGTCGATATCCTCATTAGTATTGTAAAGCGCCAGCGACGGCCGCACCGTCGACTCCAGTCCGAAGCGGCGCAAGATGGGCTGGGCACAGTGGTGGCCGGCGCGCACGGCAATGCCCTCCTGATCGAGTGCGACGCCGATATCCTCGACCCGCACCTCGTCGATGACGAAAGAGATCACGCCTGCCTTGTCTGGCGCGGTACCGATGATGCGCAGGCCCGGCACGGTGCGGAGCCCCGCGGTGGCGTAGGTCAGGAGTTCGTGCTCGTGGCGAGCCACGTTTTCGATTCCGATTTCGCTCAGGTAGTCCAGCGCGGCGCCCAGACCGGCGGCGTCGGCGATGTTGCCGGTGCCCGCCTCGAAACGGTCCGGAGCCGGTTGATAGACGGTCTTCTCGAAGGTGACATCCGCGATCATGTTGCCGCCGCTTTGCCACGGCGGAGTAGTGTCCAAAATAGCGGATTTTCCATACAGCACGCCGATTCCCGTGGGCCCAAACACCTTGTGCCCGGAGAACACGAAAAAGTCGCAATTGAGCGCCTGCACGTCCTCCCGCATATGCGAGACGGACTGGGCGCCGTCGATGAGTACCAGCGCGCCATGGCGGTGCGCCATCTCCGTCATCTCGCGCGCGGGCGTAATGGTGCCCAGGGCGTTCGATACGTGGGTGAAAGCCACAATCCGGGTGCGCGGCGAGAGCAGCCTTTCATACTGCTCCAGGATCACTTGGCCGCTGTCGTCGACCGGCGCTACCCGCAGGCACGCGCCTTTTTCGGCGCACAGTTGCTGCCATGGGACGATGTTGGCGTGGTGTTCCAGCCAGGTGATCAGAACCTCATCGCCTTTGCCGACGTTGCGCGCGCCCCAACTCTTGGCGACCAGGTTGATGCCCTCGGTGGCGCCGCGCACAAAGACGATCTCGCGCGTGGAAGAAGCATTCAGGAAGCGGCGCACTTTCTCGCGCGCGCTTTCGTAAGCGTCCGTGGCCCGCGCGGCGAGGGTGTGCGCGGCGCGGTGCACGTTGGAGTTTTCGTGCCGGTAGAACGACGCCAGGCGGTCGATTACGGCGTTGGGTTTCTGCGTGGTGGCGGCGCTGTCCAGCCAGATCAGCGGCCGTCCATGCACCTGCTCCTGCAGGATCGGAAAATCGCGGCGGATCAGCCTGGCATCGAAGGGACGCTTGGCGGTCTCCATCTCTTCCGGCGCAAGGTCCGGGTGAAACTCGAACGGCTCGACGCCGGAAGGCAGAGTGCTACCCGCCTCCGTGGGAGGTGACGAAGGCAACACCGGCGTACCCGGCGCCGACTGCACGCCGGGCATCCCGGGAAACGAGAATATATCGGCGGCGGACGGAAACAACCTCACCACGCCCGGATAAGCGGCGCTTTCCGCATCCGGGAGAGCCGTGGAGGCGCCGGACGCTTCAGACGCCGGAGCCTCGGGCGCCTCCGGTGCAACGCCTTTTACATCGTGTTGTGCCGGCGGCGAAGCGAACGGCGATGCCGCCGGAGCTTGAAGGTTGGGGATCGTCTCTATGCCTCGGACCCCAGGCATTGCCGGTACACGCGGAAACGAGAACGACTCGTCCATCGGTGGCAGGGTGGCCTCCGGCGGCGTCGCCTCCAGCGCATCGGCTCCGCTGGGCGGTGCGGTGGGGGGCGACGAAGGCGCTGCCAAAGCTCCCGGAAATGAAAACAACCCAGCGCCGGACGGTAACGTGGGGGCCATGGCCATTGGGGATACCAGCCCCTCGGCGCGCAAATCCGGCGAACTGGGAACCGGCGGTGAAGCGGCCATGCCCGGCATGGCGGAACCTATGCCCGGCGCGCCCGGCGCCAGCGCGGTCTCGCCCGCCAAGGACGCGGCGATGGCGCGCAAATCGGTTTCGGTCAACGGCCCCGGCGGAGACGGCGGAGGTGAAGCGGACATGCTGGGAGGCGCGCCCATCCCCGGCGATTCCCGAAACGAATACACGGGTATCTCCTCGGGCTCGGGCTCCTGCGGCGCCGCGGCGCTATCCGCGAGGTCCTTCGGCATCGCCAGAAAGAACTCGTTCGCGAGCCGCTCGATCACTGCCGGATCGGGCAGTGGAATAGCGCCAAACGGGTATTTCGGGGCGCTCGATTTGGATCCGTTCGCTCCCGCGCCGTTACTTGTACTCGTGGTATTGGTCGACATGGACGTTCTCTAGCACCCCGAGGGCGTCTTCGGTGAGGACCACGACTGAACAATAAAGCGAAATCAAGTAGGAAGCGATCGCCTTATGGTCGATGCCCATGAAGCGCACGGAAAGGCTGGGCGATACTTCTCCCGGAAGCCCGGGCTGGAACAGCCCAACCACGCCCTGCTTCTTCTCGCCCGTACGCATGAGCAGGATGTCGGTGGTCTCCGCTTTTACCGGAACTTTGTCGCAAGGCACCAGCGGGATCCCGCGCCAGGTCATAAATGGAGAACCGAACATCGTGACGGTGGGCGGCGGCACGCCGCGATACGTGCATTCGCGCCCGAAAGCGGCGATCGCGCGGGGATGCGCCAGGAAGAAGCTCGGCTCTTTCCACACCTTGGCGACGAGTTCGTCCATGTCGTCCGGCGTGGGGGCGCCGGTCCTGGCCTTTACCTTCATTGACGGTGCGATGTTGTTGAGCAGACCGTATTCGCGGTTGTTGATGAGCGCTTCTTCCTGGCGCTCCTTCACCTTCTCGATCATCAGGCGCAACTGCTCCCGGATCTGGTCGTGCGGGCTGCGATACAGATCCGAAATGCGGGTTTGCACGTCCAGAACGCTGGTCACCGCGGTCAGCAGGTATTCGCGCGGCTTTTCCTCGTAATCGACATAGATCTCGGGCAGGTCGAGCTCCACGTCCGCGTGACATTCTATGGTGCGGGTCCCGGGACGCGTGGGCTTGACTTTGTTCAGCCGGTAGACGCCGGCTTCGACGGGCACCCAGGAGAGCGAGGCGATCAGCCAGCGCGGCGTGATCTGCTCCATCATGGGGACCGATTTGCTGACGTTTGCGAGTTGCCGAGCTTGTGGCTCGTTTAACGTATGACGAACTTCTACCGTTTCGGGCATGCGATTTTGACTCCTTTTGGGACGATCTAGACTGGGACTTCTATCTTGGCTTCCTGATAGACGATCATATCCTCCGTAAGTATAGGAGTCAAGGATTTTAATATGTTCTTACCTGTTAACACACCCGATCTTATCGGCAGGCGATATATAGGAGATACCTCCTTGTGGGGAGGCGCCATGCGCCGCCAAGCCGGCTTAACGGCCGGCCAGCTTCGCTCGAGACAGGTTACTGGCCCGCGCTAGACGCGCATTGCATGTTTCACGCCGCGTGCTGCAAGGTCTTATGCTGACTTACTGTCTCGCCGTCGGTGCTCTTCAATTCGCCAAACACGATGGTCGACAGGATGGTTAATCCCCCCAGCACAAGAAACGCGCGGTGGATGCCGCGAATCATCTGCGGCGCGCTCGAATGAAAGCGATCCGGGATGAAGAATGCGGCGGCCAGCGAAGCCGTGGCCACACCGAAACTGATGGACATCTGCTGCATGGTGCTGGCGATGGAACTCGCGGCGCTGGTCTCCGCCTCCGTGACATCGGCATACACCAGCGTGTTCATGCTGGTATATTGCAGCGAGCTGAAGAAGCCGAAACAAAATGCCTGCGCCGCGATCAGCCACACGGGCGTGCCTACCCCGATGGTTGCGAACAGCGCGATCAGCAGACCCAAAATCACGGTATTCGAAACCAAAACAACGCGGTAGCCAAAGCGGGCCAGGATGCGCGGCATCGCCGGCTTCAGGCTCATGGCGGCGATCGCCTGCGGCATCATCAGCAGGCCGGATCGTATAGGGCTGAATCCCATGCCCACCTGGTACAGCAGCGGCAGGATGAATGGAATTCCGCCGATGCCCAGCCGCGTGAAAAAGCTGCCGCTGACCGACGCGCGGAATGTGCGAATGCGAAACAGGGTCAGACGCAGCAATGGAAACGCGGTCTGCGCCGCATGCCGGCCATAGCCTGCCAGCAGCATGATCGAAATCGCCAGCAGCCCCAGGATCTCTCGCGCGCTCAGCGTATGTTCGCCGAATACCTCCAGCACATACGACAGCAGCGCGACGCCGGAGCCGAAAAGAATGAGACCCTCCACATCCAACGGATCGGACTTTTCGCGATAGTCCGGCAGATGCAGATAGACCATGCACAAACCTATCAGGCCGATCGGAAGGTTCACGAAAAAGATCACTCTCCAATGAAAATAGCCCACGATCAAGCCGCCCGCGATGGGTCCCAGCATTGGACCAATCAGGCCGGGGATGGCGACGAAGCTCATGGCGCGGATAAGTTCGGATTTGGCGAATGTCCGGACCATGGTGAGCCGCCCTACCGGCACCATCATGGCTCCGCCGCAGCCTTGCAGAACGCGGCATGCAACCAATACGTGGATGTTACTCGAGATGCCGCAGAAAAACGACCCCAACGTGAATAGGCCGATCGCGGACGCGAACACCCGGCGCGTGCCGAATCGATCCGCCATCCATCCGCTGATCGGGATGAAAACCGCCAGGCTCAAGGTGTAGCTGGAAAGCACCGCCTTCATGCTTAGCGGCGCTACATCCAAGGCCTTCGCGATGGCGGGTACGGCCGTATTCAGAATGGTCGTGTCGAGCGACTCCATGAAGAACGCCACTGCCACAAGCCACGGTAAGAGCCTCTTGCTGGATGCGCCCGGTTCCATCCATCGATTATACGTGCCGCCGGCCGCTCCCTGACGGTCGCGGCCCGGTAAGCGGGCGCGCGGCGTTATGTGGGGCAGGCGTCTACGCCTGCGGCGGGTCTCCAGACCCGCCCCCTTCCGCAGCTCGCAGTGGGTTTTCGACCGTGCGCGGGTCCTCCAGGACCCAGGCCGGCGTGGACGCCGGCCGCAGGACTGGAGTCCTGCCCCACAAACCGCGGCTGATCGCGGCTCGGTAAAACCTTCGCCATGCTACATTGGTGAATGGTTCGCTCAGACCTCGCGGAACTGCTCCGCTACATCAACCTGAAGCTCGTGGCGCTCGGACAGCCGTCCAGCCATAGCACGACGGACCCTTACTTTCTCGAAATCGCCGGCCCCCTGCTGCGCAACTACTATCAGAAGGATCAGTTGCTGGGCGACCGTCTGTGCCCCGCCGATACCCGCATTCAACACTTCGTGGATGCGTATTTGAAAGAGGTCGCGCCCGGCGGCGCGGCCCGCCTGCCTTCCAATTCCTTCGTGCTCGACCGGCCCGGACTGGCGCGCGTCATGTCCCTGCCGCCCGGCGCCGACGAGTTCGCGTCTTCGTATCTGCACTCCTATCGCATCGTGCAAGGCGTCCTGCACAACCCCAAGAGCGACCGCCGCACTACGGAAGGCATCTTCCACATTGTGGAAGGCGGCCTCCCCATACCCGCGGACAAACTGGCCGTTCCCAAGGCGGCGTTCGCCAGGCTTCTGGCCGAGGCTCTCCGCCCGCCGCCGGAAACCGCGGCGCTGCCGTTCACCGCCGATCAGGACGATCGCGCCCGCCTGTTCGTGTCTCTGCTGCTGCGGCCCATGGTCTGCCCGGCTACTGGAACGGACCCCGCCAAGACCATGGAAATCCGGTTCTTCGCGCCGGGTAATCTGGTGAGCAACCTGGATTTCGTGGAGATGATCTTCGGCAACGGTGGCGACCCGTATCTCCCGGAAAACGACGCCGCGCTGGATGTGCTGCACTGGACCGGGCACACCGGCTGCGTCATACTCGCGCCGCATATCGTGGGCATGCCGAAGAAGGAACTGGGGCTGCCGCATTTCGATCAGGCCACCGAGCGCCAACGGCGCGATGGCATGTGCTGGCGCGACCAAGGGGAACTGTATAACAACGGCGGCGCATTCAAGCTCGTCTGCCGCGACCGGCGCGGCGTCATCGTCACGCTGATTGCCGACAACTATTACGGCTACTGCAAGAAAGAGGTGAAGAGCCAGATCAGTTTCGCCGCGAACCTCTTCGGGCTGTGCGAAGAAGAACACGCCGGCGGGGCCATCGCCTTTCCGGCTTACGTCTTGGGCCAGGATTTCCGCGCCGAGCGGTCCCGCACCATCAAGCGAACCCGCTATGAAGATGCCATGCGGCTGCTGGGCGACCGCGTGGAGTGCCGGCCCGAGGGCTATGCGGTGGACCGCAACTATCCGAACATTTTCTACGTTCCGGAAGATGCGGAGTTTCACTTGGGCAGCGGCTGGGTGAAGTGGCCGCTGGAAAGTGGAACGGGCGGACTGACGCTGCTCCCGGACCGCATCTATGTGGGGCCGTCCGGCTACCAGGTGCGGCTCGAGAAACAGCACGGCGGATCGGCGTGGCGGCTGGTAGGCTCGGTCGCGCATGGCACGCTCTGTCACAAACCATGCACCGTCTCCGGCGGCGGCAAGTCGGAAATCTCCAAGTCGATATCGAACGTCCTGTTGCAGGGCCCGGTGTTTCTGAGAGATTACTACCACGACATGGATCGGGTGGCCGAGCTCCTGGCGCGGGATTTCGCGCCGGTCTACAAGCAGCCGGACGAGCGCGCCAGCCGGCCGATCCTGAGTCCGGAGCGCTCGCTCGGGTCGGTGATCAAGCTGCTTACCGTTTCGCCCGATTACACCGAGGAGTACAACGATTGGCTGCGCAACCTGCCGCAAACCATCCGCCAGCTCGTCTTCGCCGTGAAGCGGTATTACCGGCCGGAATGGGGCGAGAACTGGCGCACGCATTTCACCGTCGACCGGATCAACGGCTTTCTCGGGCATGAGCTGAAATACGACAACCAAAAGCTGGTCGGCAATTACCTGCGCGTGGGTTTCGACCCGCAAGGCTCCTGGCGGATTTACAAGCTGCGGCCCGATTTTCATCCCGCCGAAAAGGTGCAGGTGGAAGACGATATCACCGCGTCGGTGGTGGTCCCACGGCACACCCTGCGGGATTTCGACGCCAAGTATCCCAACCGCAGCGCCAAGCTGGTGGCGAACTGCGAGGCCTTTCTGTTCCAGCGCCCGGACGATGCCATTCATCGCGGCTTCGACGCGCAGGCGGAGGCCGACATTGCCACGCCGGGAACCTTTCTCTCGAACTTCGAGCCGCTCACCGTGCCACTGGCTAAGTCGATGGTGGATCATGTGGTCGAGTTCGACCAATACACGGAACCCATGCAGGCTTTGTTGCGGGGCTTCGTGAGCGAATCGAAAGTGACTTACGCCGTCTCCTCGGCGTATCCGCGCATGGTGGACGGCCGTCCTTCGAAGAATCCGCGCTATCTGCAGCGGCGGCCGGATTTGGTGGACCCGCTGGGGCCGTATCTGGCCGAAGTGTGCGCGCGCCTGGATCGCGGCATTCCCGCGGATCAGCCGGTGCGTTTCCCGGTGCATGCGGTGCTCGCCGGACGCCGCGGCAATCCCGCCGATGACAAAATCGGCCTGCCGCCCCTGGCCGTCTACAATCCGATTCACTACCAGGAATTGCCGGAGCTGTTCATGGATTTCATTTGCAGCCTGACCGGCAAGTCTCCTTCGACTACCGGATTCGGCAGCGAGGGCGCGCTTACCAAAGGCCCGTTCAATGCCGTGTCGCCGATCGTGGACCTGAACAACGCGCTGGTGGCGGCCGTGCTTACCGAGTACGCCGGCTTCACCACCGCGGCCGGCTACGTCGGTCCGCATTACCGTGTGGATCACGACATCAGCATGCTGGCGCCGGAGGTGTGGTGCCGCGTGCGGGTGCCGGAGCGGGATCCGCGCTTCCTCATCGAAAATGGCTTCCTGGAGAAGATCGCGGACTTCGAATGGAACGGACGCACCGTGCTGGCCAGCCGTCTGGGCTACCGCATTACGTCCTTGTTCGCGGAGCGTTTCCTGGGACGGATTTTCGAGACGCCCGATTCCGTCTTCCCCGAAGAGATGCTGCGGCCGGAGAAACAGGACACCGGCGCGTTCGCCGCGGGCGTGGATGCCATCGTGGCCGCGCAGCAACGTGTGGCCCAAAATTACTTTTACGACGGGAGCGTAGAGGCCGCCTGCCCGCCGCTGCAGGCGCTGCTGCACATCATGGCGCACGGGGCGTGGGAAGGGCAAGACGTGGGCGACCCGCGGGTGCGCGCCATGTTCACGCGGGAATCCGTGCTGGCGAGCGATTGGTACAAGGCGCGTTTGCAGGCCAAACAGGAGCGCGACATCGCTCTGTGGGGCCGCCACACCGCCGCCTTGGAGGCGTTTGCGGGCGGGCCGGGATCCCGGCAATTCGATGTGCGCGACCGGCTCGCCGAGGCCCGCGTGCAGATGGCGCGCGTCGGTTCCGTGGCGTACCTGGCGGAGTTGGTGGGCACGATCGGCGCCGATCCGTTTACGGATCGCTAGAATTGGAGGGCGGGCAATTCTGCCCGCCGCCTCGTGGCGCACGCCCCCGGCGTGCCGTGTCGGCACTTTTGCCGACACAGGCGAGCGAAGCTCGCCTCCACAGGCTAAAGCCTATGCCACCAAGCCTGCAAAAAGCCAGCCAGAACTTCGAGGCAGGCGGCCTACGAGGCCGCCGCAGGCTGTGAGCCTGCCCCACAAAAAAGGCCAAAGTCCAGAGGCGAGCTTCGCTCGCCTCTGTCGGCAAAAGTGCCGACACGGCACGCCGGGGGCGTGCGCCACGAGGACTACTCAACTGAAATGGCCAATCGGCTTCCTCAACGCTCACGACCAAACACTTTCCGAACACGTCGAGCGCTTCCTTGATCCGGGGCAGTTTGGTCCGGTGCCGGGGATCGAGCATCCGCCGCACCTCCTTCTCGTCGCATCCCAGTTTTCGCGCCAACTGCACATTGGTCGTTCCGTTCCGGCCTCGTATATTCGGACCCCAACCACTTGTGATAGGCTAGCCAGAGGTGGCATGACACGCGACGTACGGACGGGAGGTGGCGCGTGATTTTCCTGTACGGGGCTCTTGCGCTGCTGGCCGCTTTCACAGCCCTGTTCTCGGTCTTGGTGGTGAAAGTCGGGCAGGCCAGGCGCGCGTCCAAGAAACCCAACTGTTATTACTGTGGCAGCCAGGCCCTGCATGTCTCTTCTCCCAGCGGCCTGTCCGATAGGTTGCTGACCTACTGGAATTGCGTGCCGTACCGCTGTGAAGTCTGCTTTCACCGCCATTACCGGTTGGCGGGTGAGCCCGCCAAAGACGAGTGAACGAATCCCGCCGACGTCTTATCGTCCTCCACTAACTCATATTCGCCGGTCTTCCATTCCGGCATGCTGGCCGCCAACTTCACGGTGCGCAGCGCGTCGTTGCCCGCCACGACCAAGACCATGTGAGCCTGGTCCAGTGGGTTCTTCCCCGCCCATAGCAGCGCATCGCGCTCGGATGCATGCGTGCCGCCGTCGAGCCGGAACACGTTTTCGCGGTAGTCGAGACCCAGGCGATCGCTCCACGCGGCCAGCGCCGAATTTGCCTCCGGGCGCCCGACGAAGATCACATCGCGTTGCCGCAGTTCCGCGTCGGTCGCTTCGAAATCCTTACGGATCGGAACAGCGCTTTCATAACGATTCAGAAACCGCTTCTGCAGTTGCTCGGCCGCGTATCGGTTGGCGCCCGCTTCGCGCACGGTGCCGTAAACCAGAATCGCCGAGTGCAGCCGGTGCTCGATATCGGTCGTCAAATACGCGGGTCCCTCGCCCGCGTCCACGGCATCTGTCGCGCTGGCCTGGTCCAGGAACGACTGCGCGGTCACCGTCTTAGTGGTATTCGCGGCGAAGTAATCGCGCATCAGCTTCAGAAAGGCGTCGTCGCCCATACGGCGGCGCAGCGCATCCAGGAATAACGCGCCTTTCGCCGCTTCAATCGACTCGCGCTCCTCCGGCTGGGCCGCGATCTGCAATCGCCGGTAAGCCGCGCGCCGCGCATTAATCTCGCGTTCCGGGTCGTCGGATCCGAGGTCGTGATAATATTCCGCCGCGCCCGCCGCCAACCAAACATCCGCGTCGCTCGCCGGCAGAATCCAGCCCTTCCACAGTCGATCCGTGTCGAACGCCTTCTGGCGCTTGACGTCCTCCGGCTTGCTTTTCGCGGCCGGCTGGGCAATGCGCGCCTTCTCGTTAGCCTCAATCGCGGCGCGTAATCCTTCCGCGGCTTCGCCGCGGAACAGACGATAGCCGGACGGGAACAGTCCGTCATTCTTGGCGTAGCTATGCCGGTTCCCCGTAGCCTCCCATTCGCGCTGGTTGGGTTTGCCGATCGCCGCCCAAACCATCAGGTTCCGCGCCATGTCCGCGGTGGCGATCTTCGCATCCATGGTCGAGGCGCTCACCAGCGGCGCCGTGCGGAACGCCAGGAATCCGAACTGTTCGTCGATCTGTCCGCGATACTTCTGGTAAAGATCCTGCCACGCCACATCGCGCGTCTCCGGGGAATAGGGCACGTACTCCGGCTCGCCCCGCGGGTCGGGAACGTACTCCAGCCGGACTTGCAGATCCTTGGCGTTGTTGTCGCCCCAATAAAAGCCTTCCGTTCCGCCGAACCACTCATTCTTCGAGCTGCGCCACAGCTTCGTGCGCGCGGTGCCCAGTTCGTACATGGCGATCTCGTTGTTCTCGCCGTCGCCGATCAGCCATTCGTTGGTGTAAAGGCCGTTATTGCGCGTCCCCAGCCGCTCCACCACTTCATCCACGTTGCCGCCGTATTGAATCGCCTGACGCGCGCGAAAAGCCACCGGCGTGCCTTGGATGTTGAAGGGCGACTGGCGGATCGTAGTCTCCGTGAGGACCATGCCGGCGTCGTTCTGATACCAATCGGTGCCGCTCTCGATGCCGCCCGGATAACTCTGCATGATGACCCGGTGGCCGTTCGCCGGCTTAATGTCCAACATCACATTGGTTTGCTCAGCCAGCGTAAGCGGCCACCATGTGACATGCCCGATCACCATCTTGCCGTCCCGCGTGGCCGCGCCCGTGGCGGCGAACGCGCTGCAATGATCCATCACTGAGTCGCGCTGGCGGCCCGCGTAGGACGGCGCGTCCAGGTGCAGACCTTCCAGTCCCGTGGGAGTCATGGGCATCGCGCCGCGCAATTCGCCGAGTTCCACCGTGGTATTGGCCACCACGATATCCACCAGGTCGATCGGCCGCCCCAGCCACTTCGCGCCGGCCGCGGAAGCGCCATCGGCGATGCCTTTCATTTCTTCCAGGGTTTCCTTGTCGAAACCGCGCAGGAAAAGCGCGTTGACCGTGGTGCGAAGCTGTCCCCAACTTGGCGCGTCGGCGCTGGCCCCGAGATCCGCGGCGCAGCGCTCCAGATACTCCGGGATCTCGCGCGCCATCAAGAAGCCGTGCTGGTAGCCGCGTTCGTAAGGCTGGCCTTCGATATGCAGATAGATCCAGCCGGCGGAAGGATACCGGTACGCGGGACCGAACGTGCGCACCGTGGCGGCGGGCGGGTCGTTGGCGGCGGATGCTTCATCCAGCGTGACGCCCGCGAACCACGCCTTGCCCGTAAACGCGCCGCCATTACCCACCGTCAGCAGAATGCGATCCTCCGCGCGGCTGGCGACGAAGCGCAGCGCCAGGTGCGTCCACTGCCGGGTGCCGCCCAGCGATACGGAATGCACGTCGAAGGGCATGGAGGCCATGGTAAGCGCGGCGCCGATGGCGATGGGAGAGCGGTCCAGGTCGCGGACCTGTACATCCTCGGTGCGCACCCAGCCACTCAGCTCGTAGCTCTGGCCAATGCGCAGGGAAACCGTCGCGGAGCGTACACAGGCGTCCGCGGAACTGCCTGGCTCGATGCGCAGCGACCGGCTGTTTTCGTGGGATACGGAGGCGTCCACGGTTAGCGACCCGCGCTCCGCCGTCCAACCACCGGCGCCACGCTCGATCGTGGGTCGAAACGGTGTGCCGCCGTGCAGCGCGGCGGGAAGCAAGCTTGCAGCCAGCAGAAAAGACGATATACGGATCACAGACAGATTCCCTTAATCTTTTATACACCTTGCGGCACCTGCTATACTGCGTTTCTTGTCCTCTGTCGTACCAGCCTTTGGCCCAGCGGGTGCTTCGCGCACGGACCTGGAACGTACTTGGAGCGGCTACGTGCGGGGTATCGCGGCCGGCGACCAGGGCGCTCTGGCGTCATTGTACGACGCCACCAGCCGCCTGATCTACGGAATGGCTTTGCGTATTTTGAGCAATCCCGCCGACGCCGAAGAGGTCACCTTGGACATCTATACGCAGGTCTGGCGCGGCGCCGCGAGTTTCGACGAGCGGCGCGGTTCGGTGGTCGCGTGGCTGATGGCCATGGCGCGCAGCCGCGCGATCGATCGGTTGCGCTCACGCGCCCTTCGCAGCCGGCGCGAAGAGCCGTTGGCGGATTTGTACACTCCAGTGGCCACGCAGGCGCCCGTTCCACCGGGCGTCGGCCAGGAGGTGCAAGCCGCGCTGCGGAGTCTGGCGCCGGAACAGCGCGAGGCCATCGACCTGGCCTACTGGTACGGCTACAGCCATTCCGAACTGGCCGCGCGGCTGGGCCAACCGTTGGGCACCGTCAAAACCCGCATCCGAATGGGTATGATGAAATTACGCTCGCAGCTTGGGGGCCTGCCATGATCGAACATCCAACCGCCAACGACGAGATTCGCCATCTAGCCAGCCTGTTCGCCGCGGGCGCGCTGCCTCCCGGCGAAGAGGCGGAGTTCCAGGAACACGTCGCAAGCTGCGGTGTCTGCGCCGAAGAAGCACGCCCGTTTCGCGAAGCCGCGGGCTGGATGCCGTTCGCCTACGAAGGCACGGATGCCCCGCCGCATTTGCGCGAAAAGCTGCTGGCCCGCATTCAACAGTCCGCGCCGCCACCCGGCTTCCGGATCGTGCGCGCGGCCGAGGGAGACTGGCGGACCCTGCTTCCCGGCATCACCGCCAAGCGCCTTTATGAAGAGTCTACGGCCGGCAATTTGGCCCTGCTGGTGCGCATGGAACCGGGCGCCAAATATCCGCCCCACTCGCATGCCGCCGTGGAACATTGCTACGTCCTGCGGGGCGATCTGCATTTCGGGGATCTGGTGCTGCATCCCGGCGACTACCAGTGTGCCATGGCCTCCACGGAGCATCGCGACAGCCACACGGTGGAAGGCTGCCTTTTGTTGATCGTCGCTTCCCAACAGAACGCCATGCTGCCATGGACCCGTTGACTTTCCTCTGCCTGGCCAGCTACGAAAAGGGTCACGACTTCCTGCGCGAAGCCAAGCGGCAGGGCGCGCGCGTCTTCCTGATCACCTCGCTCAGCCTGCAGAACAAAGCGCAGTGGCCGCGCGAATGTATCGACGACATCTTCTATATGCCGGACCAGGACAAGACCTGGAATCGCAACGATACTTTGCTGGCCATCAGCCATCTGGCGCGCACCGAGGTCATCGACCGGGTCGTCGCGCTGGACGATTTCGACCTGGAAATGGCCGCCGCGCTGCGCGAGCACCTGCGCATCCCAGGCATGGGCGAGACCACCACGCGCTACTTTCGCGATAAGCTGGCCATGCGTATGAAGGCTATCGAGGCCGGCCTGAACGTGCCCGAGTTCGTGCATCTGCTCAACGACGCGAAAGTGCGTGAGTTTACCGAACGCGTGCCGCCGCCTTGGGTGCTGAAGCCGCGCCTGATGGCCGGCGCCATTGGCATCCAGGTGGTGCACTCGCTGGACGATCTGCGGGCCGCCGGCCGATTGCTCGGCGATCAGCGGTCGTTTTATCTGGTGGAGCGGTATATTTCGGGCGATGTCTGCCACGTCGACTCCATCGTTTACGAGAACCGGATTCTCTTCGCCGTGGCCAGCCAGTACGGCTATCCGCCGCTGGATGTTTCGCACCGCGGCGGCATCTTCACCACGCGTCTGCTGGAACGCGGCTCCGCCGATGCGGAGGCGCTGCTGGCCGACAATCGACGCGTGCTGGCGGCCATGGGGCTGCTGCGCGGCGTCTCCCACACCGAATTCATCAGGGGCGACGACGGCGTTTTGTATTTTCTGGAAACCTCGGCGCGCGTGGGCGGCGCACATATCGCGGAGCTGGTGGAAGCGGCCACGGGCCTGAATCTGTGGGGCGAGTGGGCCAAGATTGAAATCGCCGGCGGCAAACTGCCCTATGCGCCGCCGCCCCCGGCCAACGATTACGCCGCGCTGCTGGTGTCGCTGGCCAAGCAGGAGCATCCCGATACTGCCGCCTATAACGATCCGGAGATCGTGTGGCGCATGCAACTGCCGCATCACGTCGGGATGATTGTGAAGTCGCCGCGCCGCGAACGCGTGGCCGAATTGCTGGACCGGTATGTCGAGCGGGTCAAACGCGACTTCGCCACGGTCGCGCCGCCGCGCGACAAGCCCACGAACTGAGAACAGGAGCCACAGGCCATGTTCGCCACACCCGCCGCCGTCCGTACGAAGTTGTCGGGCTCGCAATGGGCCGTGCTGCTGCTCCTGGTTCTCTCTATCTTTATTAACTACATCGACCGCAGCAATCTCTCGATCGCCGTCGCTCTGCCGCCTCCCAAAGGCCTGAGCCTCGACCCGGTGCGGCAAGGCTACCTGCTCTCCGCATTCTTCGCGACCTATGCCTTGTTCCAGTTGCTGGGCATCGTGGGATTCGTGCTGGACCGCGTGGATGTGAGTTGGGTTTACGCCATCGCATTTTTGGTCTGGTCCGCGGCTACCGCGGTCACCGGCTTGGCCAGCGGTTTCGCCGTTCTGTTCACGTTGCGATTGCTGCTCGGTGTGGGTGAATCCGCCGCGTACCCGTGCTACTCGAAAATCTTCGCGGTGCATTTTCCCGAGCACCATCGGGGCCTCGCCAATGGCCTGATCGACGCCGGCTCGAAATTCGGCCCGGCCCTGGGCATGCTCGTGGGCGGCCTGCTCATGGCCCGTTTCGGATGGCGGCCCTTCTTCGTGGTCCTGGGCGCTGCCAGCCTGATCTGGCTCCTCCCTTGGTTGAAGTGGATGCCGCGCGGAAAAGGCATCGTCACCCACCACGCGCATACGCCGGGAGTCTGGCGGATCCTCGAACAGCGCTCCGCCTGGGGATCCTTCGGCGGATTGTTTTGCGGCAACTATTATTGGTATTTTCTGCTCACTTGGCTACCCACCTACATGGTGAAGGAACGTAACTTCTCCAAAGAGCATATGGCCAACATGAGCGCGCTGGCGTTTCTGGCCATCGGACTTTCCTCGGCGCTCTGCGGCTGGCTCTCCGACCACTGGATCGCCGCGGGCGCCACTCCCACGCGGGTGCGCAAGACCTTCACCGTCGGCGGTCTGACTTTGTCCACTATCATCCTGCCGGTGGCCATCGTGGACAGCAAAGACGTCTCCATGGCCCTGTTGTTCCTCGCCTGCATCTTCTTCGGGATGTGGAGTTCCAATCACTGGGCGCTGATCCAGACATTGGCCGGGCCGCCCGCCGCGGGTAAATGGACCGCCGTGCAGAACGGTATCGGCAACCTGGCGGGCGTGGCGGCGCCGGCGCTGACGGGTTTGGTGGTAAAGCACACCGGCCAGTTTTTCTGGGCCTTCGCGCTGGCTACGGGCTTCGCGCTGGCGGGCGCGTTTTTCTATATGTTCGTGATCGGGCGCATCCAGCAGGTGGATTGGGCCAGACCTTAATGCAACAATGTGAAACCGGCGGCGCCCTTCAAACCGCGGTCGAATGTGACGCAGTCTTCACACCCCGCCACCCGGCAGATCTCACCGATCACGTAGTCCGCAAAGTCGCCTCTACCATCCCGGAAGGCATCCAGGCTGCTGCGAACTAGCAGGTCACTCTCGTGTTGGAACTGCTTCGTCCGCAGAATGAGTTCAAGAGCGCGGATAATTTCCGCTTTGGCGTGGCCATAGGTCCGGGTCAAGACCCAGACCGCTTCGCACAGGACGAGGGCGGAGACATACAGAGGATCACCCGTCTGGCGCGACTGTTCCACGAGTCTGACGGCCAACGCCGTCTGCCGTACGTCGTCCGCCACTAGATACCGGACGAGGACGTTTGTGTCCAGTCCCCTCATGTTCCCGAATAGCCGCGAGCAATGGCTTCATTCATCTCCTCCACGGTGGCTGGAGTCTTTCGTGTACCTCGAAGGATGCCTTTGAGCTCCCGAATGTCCACGTCCTTGGCTCGCATGATGATTTGCCCCTGCCGGTCGACTTGGAACTCCACTCGATCGCCGGGCTCAAGCCGCAAACGATCGCGAATCTGCTTCGGGATAGTGATCTGTCCCTTGCTGGTTACGGTGCTGGCGACTATGGTGTCCATACTCCTTACATTATGGAAAATTCCTTACCCCGATGTAAGGTCGGGGCCGGCTCCGCCGCCGTGTCTCGGCATGGATGTCTACGGCACCAACACGCGCATCGAGAAAACGCACCTGGGCAGTTCGGGATGTGGAGCTCAAATCACTGGGCGCTGATCCAGACGCTGGCCGGTCCGCCCGCCGCCGGTAAATGGACCGCCGTGCAGAACGGATTCGGCAACCTGGCGGGAGTGGCGGCGCCCGCGCTGACGGGCTTGGTGGTAGCGCGCACAGGCCAGTTTTTCTGGGCCTTCGCGGTGGCGACGGGCTTCGCGCTGGCGGGCGCTTTTTTCTATATGTTCGTGATCGGGCGCATCGACCAGGTGGGTTGGAGGCTGCGCTAGTTCGGGCCCCTCACGTTCCGGAGTAGGCGCCAGCGATGGCCTCGTTCATCTCTTCGATAGACACGGGAGTCTTTCGCCTGCTTCCGATGATGCCCCGGAGTTCGCGCATGTCGATCTTGCGAAGGCGCATGATAACCCGCCCCAGCCCTTCGATTTGAAACTCGACTTTACGGCCCGGCCGAAGCCGTCAGTGGTCGCGGACCTCTTTGGGGATGGTGATCCGTCCCTGGGTGGTCATGGTTGCCGCCGCTACGCGCTGCGCGGTCTGATGCGGCGTCCTCGAATGTCACGACAATGCGCTTGCCCAATGCGGCCAATGCGGCCTGAATCTTCTGCTGTTTGGTAACGTGCTTCGGGTTCAACATGCGACGGACCACCGTCTCGCTCACACCCAGGCGCTTGGCAAGCTCGGTGTTTGGCATACGGCGTTCACGCATGGCAAGATATAACGCCAGTTTTGGCGCGAGATAGAGCGGAACGCCGATGAGATGCTGCCCTCGTTTCGCTTTGGATGGTGCGGGAATCTCGTCGCCACGGGCGATGCGGCCGGCAACGGCCTCAGCCAGGCAGTCCGCCGCCTGCGCCAGCGTATCCTCAAGGTCGTCTCCACCGGTGAGCGCCTCGGGCAGATCGGGGAACCGCACGTGAAATCCCTTGCCGTTGCGCTCGGGCAAGAAGGTCGCGGGATAACTTGCGCTAAACATTAGAGGTCCGCCTTTCGGATCCCCAACTGCTGGCATATGTCGGCCAGCAGACCGGGGCCAAGTTCTTTTTTGAGATCCTTCACAATCGTGTGTCGCTCGCCAGGATAGAGGGTGCCGTGGCTCCCGGCGCCACGCTCGGGGTTCCAGCGGTAAGCCAGTTTCTTCCGCTGCGCGATAACCTTCACCTTGCGCAGGAACTCGCTGCCCTTCACCTTCCGATTATCGAACAGTTCTGTTCGATAATCAAGGATGCGGAGGGGGCAGCAAGCCCTCACGATTGATTTAAGAATGGTCCAAGGGGCGCCTGCGTGGACACCGTCGTTGCGGGAATCGTCACGGAGACCGTCTTAGCGCCGATCCTGAGTTACCTCATCAGCCTGGCGGCAAACTTCCGGACCGACGCCATCTTCGCTCGCCGCGAAAAGCGGCTGCAGGTGCAACTCGAACGGGAAGAGGACTTGCGGAAAGCCCGCGCCTACGTCGGGCAGTCGTCGAGGCGCTGGGGATAATGGGCGACAAGGAAGCCGCGCCAAAGCTCACAGGCGCGCTCGACGACCCCGATCCAGAGGTCCGAACGGCGACCGTCGAAAGTATCGAGAGGCTGGGCGACGGTGACGCAGTTCTGCCGCTCAAGGCCGCGCTGGACGACGCAGATGGCGAGACCCGCCAAGCCGCCGTCAAGGCGTTGGTGAAGATACGAGACAGAGCGGTGGAGAAGACACTCCTATCACGCGATCTTGACGAGGCAGATCCCTGGATCGACCCCAACGACTCGATCACTGAGGCGCGCATTGAGGAAGCCGCGGCCTGCCTCGGATTGACACGCGACAAGGTGTACTCTCTCTACGCGTCAATCGCAGCCGATTTCCACCTGCAATTCGAATGAGTGTGGCCCAGCATTCAGTACCGCGGGGCTAAGCTCGTGTCACAATAGAACCTAGTGGTTCTGGTTCAGAACGTATCCAAGCTCTACAAGCTCTACCGCCGTCCCGCCGACCGCTTGCGCGAGGCGCTGCCCTTCGTCAAGCGCAGGTTTCACACCGACTTTTGGGCGCTGCGCGATATCGGCTTCCAGGTCGAAAAAGGCGAGACGCTGGCGCTGGTTGGGCCGAACGGGTCCGGCAAGAGTACGCTGCTACAAATCGTGGCCGGCATCCTGCCGCCCACGCGCGGGCGGGTGGTGACGCGCGGGCGCATCGCCGCATTGCTCGAGTTGGGCGCGGGTTTCAACCCCGAATTCAGCGGCCGTGAAAATGTGTTCCTGAACGGCGAAATCATGGGCCTGAGCCGCGCCGAAATCGAACGCGCCATGCCTTCCATCGAGGCTTTCGCCGAAATCGGCGAGTTCATCGCGCGGCCCGTAAAAGAGTATTCCAGCGGCATGTATGTGCGGCTGGCCTTCGCTACCGCCATCCATGTGGACCCCGAAATCCTGATCGTCGACGAGGCCCTGGCGGTGGGCGACGCGGTCTTCGCCAACCGCTGCGTCCGCAAGTTCGAGGAGCTCCGCGAACGCAAAATCACGGTGCTGTTCGTCTCGCACGACCTGGGCCTGGTAAAGCAGCTTTCCGATCGCGCCATCCTGCTGCTCAACGGCCGCATGGAGGCACAAGGCTCGCCCAGCGACGTCATCAACCGCTACATCGGGTTAGTGCTCGAAAAGCAGCAGGCCACCCAGGAGAAGCGGCACCGCTTCGAGGCCAGCTTCCGCCACGGCGACGGCGTCAGCGAAATCCTGGGCGTGGATTTGCTGAACGCCGCCGGCCAAGCCGTGACTTCGGTAGCGGGCGGCGAGACAGTCACCGTGCGTGTGCGCAGCCGCTTTCATCATCCGGCTTGCGATCCCATGGTCGGCATCCTCGTCCGAAACCGCATCGGCATGGATGTCTACGGGACCAATACGCGCATCGAGAAAAAGCACCTGGGCAGCTACATGCCGGGCGATGAACTGGAGGTGGATTTCCAATTCGCGTGCTGGCTTACGCCGCAGCCCTACACGCTGACTGTGGCCACCCAAAGCCCCGACGGGTCCAGCCACGACTGGCTGGACGACGTGATCCCGTTCGATGTGGTGGATACGCGCGTGGCAGCGGGCGTGGCGAATCTAAGGGCGGAGATCGCATGGCGCGCGTCACGGTGAAGGTGCATCCGCGGGCCCGGCGGACGCGCATCGCCGGCCGCATCGGGGACGCGTGGAAGCTCGATCTGGCCGCCCCACCCGTGGATGGCAAGGCCAACGACGCGTGCGTGCGCTTCTTCGCCGGCCTGGCCGGTGTGCCGCAATCGCGCGTGCGGATCGTGTTAGGCTTGTCAAACCGGACCAAAGTAATCGAGATAGACGGACCTTCCCAACAGATGTTGGAGACCAAAATGGAGGGCGGGCTTTAGCCGGCGCGGGGCTTAAGCCCCGCTCTTCGAAAATCCCATGATCTACGCCGTAGTCTTATCCATTATCGTCGCCGTACTGCTAGGCACCGCCGTCGTTCGCTCGCTTGCCGTCAAGAACCAGGCCGATTTCCTGTTGGCCGGCCGCAAACTCACCTGGCCGGTGCTGGTGTTCACGCTGCTCTCTTCATGGATCGGCGCGGGCAGCCTGTTCGCGGGCGGCGAGAACGCTTACAAGAACGGCTTCTCGGCGCTCTGGCAA
Organism: Bryobacteraceae bacterium; assembly: GCA_050008575.1. Lineage (GTDB taxonomy): Bacteria > Acidobacteriota > Terriglobia > Bryobacterales > Bryobacteraceae > Bog-159. Next base: position 22,571 of record JBEKMJ010000030.1, on the reverse strand, counting down.
CCGGCCGGCGGCTGGATCGGACTGGTCCTGATCGCGGTCATCGCCGGGCGTGCGCGGCGCTTCGCGCAGTTCACCGTGCCGGATCTTCTCGAAACGCGCTACAACACCGCCGCGCGCGTGCTGGCCACCATCGCCATCGTGATTTCGTATACCGTGATCACCAGCTATCAGTTCAAGGGCGGCGGCGACATCCTGCACCTGATCTTCCCCTCGCTCGATCAGAAGACCGGCATGAATATCATCGCGGCGTTCGTGATCACATTCACGGCGTTGGCGGGCATGGCTTCGGTCGCATACCTGGATCTGATTATCGGCCTGCTAGTCACGGTCATCATGCTGATCTCGCTGCCGCTTCTGCTGACGCGTACAGGCGGCTGGGAGGCCGTCCACGCGGCGCTGCCCGCCGATCACTTCACGGTATTCGGGCCGCTTGGCTGGGTGCACTGTCTCGGATATCTGCTGCCGACCCTTTTGCTGCTGCTTGGCAATCAGGGCATGTACCAGAAGTTCTTCTCCGCCCGCTCGGAACGCGACGCGCGCCTGGCGGTCTTCGGATGGATCGCCGGCACGCTGGTGCTGGAAACCGTAATCATCACCATCGCCGTGCTGGGCAGCGCCACGCTGAAGACCGAACACCCGCGCGAGATTATCCCGCTGACGGCGCGCATGCGGTTGCCGGAATTGGTGGGCGCCATCCTGCTTGGGGGCGTCTTCGCCAAAGTCATTTCGACCGCCAACAACTACCTGTTCTCGCCGGCCAGCAACCTGATTCACGACGTCTACAAGCGCTTCATCGATCCGCAGGCCAGTGAACGGCGCACGTTGATCGTATCGCGCGGGCTGGTGATCGCGCTGGGCGCGTTCGCGCTATTGCAGGCCGCTTATTTCGAGTCGGTGCTGAAGGCCGCGCTTTACGCCTACACGGTCTACGGCGCGGCCGTCACGCCCTCGGTAATGGCGGTATTCTTTTGGAAGAGGGCCAATAAGGCGGGCGCCATCAGCTCCATCGTTTTGGGAACCGTCATCACCGTGGCTTGGCAAATTCTGGACATACAATGGCTGGACGCCGTCTATCCCGCGCTGGGCGTTTCCGTGCTGGCGCTGGTGGTGGTCAGCCTGGCGACGGCGCCGCCCACACGCGCCAATCTGGAGCCTTTTGAAAAATGAACCTCGCGGCCATTCAGGAAGAACTGCAAAAACAGAAGCTGGACGGGTGGTTGTTCTTCGACCATCATAAGCGCGATCCGCTGGCGTATCGCGTGCTTGGCTTTCAGCCCGCGTCGCACGTCACGCGGCGCTGGTATTACTGGATTCCGGCGGCGGGCGAGCCGCGCGGTCTGGTCCATCGCATCGAATCCGGCCGATTGGATTCGCTGCCCGGCGACAAGGTGCGTTACTCAAGCTGGAGCGAGCAGACCGGCGGCTTGCGCGCGCTCGTGGGCGATGCGCGCCGCGTCGCCATGCAATATTCGCCGATGTGCGCCATCCCTTATGTGGCCATGGTGGACGCCGGCACCGTGGAACTGGTGCGCAGCCTGGGCGTGGACGTAGTAAGCTCTGCGGAACTGATCCAGCACTTCGAAGCGCGCTGGTCGGCGGAGGCGCTCGAATCGCACCTGGAAGCCGGCCGCCGCGTGGATCGCGTGCGCGCACAGGCGTTCGAAATGGTCCGCCAGATCACCCGCGGCGGCGGCGCGGTGCAGGAATTCGCGGTGGCCCAGTTCGTGCGCGACGGGTTCGCCAAGGCCGGCCTGTTCGCGGAGGATGGACCCATCGTGGGCGTCAACGCCAACGCCGCCAATCCGCATTATGAGCCGTCCGCCGAGATCACGGCCGAGATTCGCTCGGGCGACCTGGTGCTGCTCGACATGTGGGCCAAACTCAACCAGCCCGGCGCGGTGTACTACGACATCACCTGGACCGGATTCTGCGGCGATCGTCCCACCGCCGAAATGCTGAACGTGTACGGCGTGGTGAGCGGCGCCCGCGACGCGGCCATCGCGCGGGTGCGGGACACGGTGGCGGCGGGCCGGGAACTGCGCGGCTTCGAAGTGGACGACGCGGCGCGCGGATACATCGCCAGCCGCGGGTACGGCGACTATTTCGTGCACCGCACCGGTCATTCGATCGGCGAGGAAGTGCACGGCAACGGCGCCAATATGGACAATCTGGAAACGCACGACGAGCGGCGGGTGGTGCCGTGGACGTGTTTTTCCATCGAGCCGGGCGTTTATTTGAAAGACTTCGGGATCCGCTCGGAGGTGAATATGTTTATTGGCGAGACAGAGGCAATCGTCACCGGCGAGATGCAGAAGGAGTTGGTTATTCTGTAACGGCGCGTGCTCGCCACCCGCATTCGAGAACTCTGGAACGGTGTCATTACTGAGTGGAGAAAAATCCAGCTCTGCCGGTGTTTTGCAACAGATGAGGTTCCGATAGACCGGTAGCGAAAGACCTGCTTGGGGCAAAGGGGAAGCTCACCCTCCATCGCCGCCGGCCCACCAGTTACCGGATACGCGCGATTCCAAGCTGATCGCAAATTTTGCGCGCCAGCCCCATGAAGGGGACCAACCGGCGGTTGTCGATCTCTCCGTGCCGCGGCACGGGGACGTTCTTGCCGTTGGCTGGATTGGTGTAGATACTGTGGCGTCCGCCCTCTCGTGCCAGATATCAGCCGTGGCGCGCCAAGTGATCGATTAGCTCGTGTCTCTTCACACTCGGGAAGCGCCTACGTGCACCGACAGCGGCACGAGTTCGATCAGGTCGGCATCGGCCGCGGATGGGTCCGGGTTCGGGGCCGGCAACGGCTTGCCCTCCTCCAACAGTAATTCCGCAAGATCCTCCATTGCGCTGGCGATCATCAGCCGGGCGTCCGGCAAGTCGAAGCCTTGACTGACAGCCCCGGGGAAGTCGAGGGCCTCTGCAACCACCATCTCACCCGGCGCGTGCGGAAAGTGGAAAGCCACTTGATAGCGGAGCATACGTCCTTAGTACCGCAAGCTCCTGCAGGCTTAGGTTAGCTGGCGTTGGGGGAACCGGCGTCGTACGGGGAGAAAGCGCTCCCGACGCCCGTTCGCGGAGGACGGGCCGATCGCGGGCTTCAACGCCAACGCCGCCAATCCGCATTGTGAGCCGTCCGCCGAGATTACGGCCGAGATTCGCTCGGGCGACCTAGTACATCGTACAGATAGTACCTTATAGAATACTGGCAGTTCGGCTGCACCGTGGGGCGGCCAATCTTGGCCGCAGCCGCCTTTCAGGCGGCTCCTGCTTTCACGGCGCGCCTCGTCGTTCACTTGTCAGCCAGCGCGGATATGGCGCTTTGGCCGCAACATCGATCCATTGGAACGAAGAGGCCGTGATATTTGGCCGTGAGGCTGCGCCAGCCAGTTTCCCCGCCTTCGAGTGGCCAGCCGCAATATGCAGCGGGAAGCACCCTGCTCACCGGACCCGCGCGACGCCAAGCTGATCGCAAATCCGGCGCGCCAGGTGGCAGCCGTGGTGCGCTTAGAGTGATCGATAATCTGGTAGTGGGTCTTTACTGCCAGGTAGTGGGTCTATTTGAATACCCACTACCGATAATCTCGTGCCTCTTCACACCCGGGAAGCGCCTACGTGCATCGACAGGGGCGCCAGTTCGATCAGGTCGGCATCGGTAGGATGCGCCCGGGTTCGGCGTGGGCAAAGGCTCCAACAGTAATTCCGCAAGATCCTCCGTTGCGCTGGCGATCGTCATCCGGGCATCCGGCAAGTCAAAACCTTGACTCACGGCTCCAGGGAAGTCCATACCTCGGCAACCACCATTCACCCTGCACACGCGGAAAGTGGAAAGCCACCTGGTATCGGAGCATCCGTCCACGATACCGCAGGCTCGGTATTCACCGGCATGGCGCGTTTTTGATCGTGAGTGCTTCGCCGGCCATGGGAGCCGGCCTGGCGACTAGGAGAAAGCAGCTTCCGGCGGTTTCTGTCGGCGCGGAGGACGGATCCACTGTGGGCGTCTAGGCCAACGCCGCCGACCCGCATTAACGAACCGTCCGCCGAGATTGCCTCCGAGATTCGCTCGGCCGGCCTAGGATTCGACCGCTTCCCAATCCCCGGCAAACTGCGCACTTCGATCCGCCAACTCGCTGGGGCGGGGCGAATCAACGTCGCAAAGCTCGAATGCCAGAAATGCGGCTACGGCGCCGCCCGCCAACGCCCACGACAGCGGGAAACCCGTATGCTCGAATCGCCAGAGAAGCTCCGTGTTGCCGGCCCACGCAAAAGCCAGACAGGCCAGTGCCATGGCCACCCCGATCCAATAAAAACCCGCAGCCCAATCCCGCTGTGAAGTAGACATCATCCACCCTCCTTAACGGTCCCGAGACCGTTATTCGACAGTATACATGAAATTTTTATGCAACGTAAATAAGTTATAAAGGGGACGACTGCGCTCCGAAGACCCTCCCGATCCGCTGAAGTGTTGAAAGTTTCCCCTGAGACCGTGATGCACGATTGGAAGTTGGCCAAGGCGTGGCTGCTGCGGGAGCTGGGAGGCAGTGCCGGCGTGCAGACTGGCGTGTCTTAGCGTGTCATAGCGATGGATCCTGAACGTTGGGAGCGGATAGCGCGCTTGCATCGTGCGGCCCTGGAGCGTGAAGAAAGCCAGCGCGCCGCCTTCCTCCAGGAGGCGTGTGGCGGAGACGAAGAACTGCGCCGCGAAGTGGAATCCCTGCTGGGCTACGAGAAGCCCGGCGAGGCTTCATGGAATCCCCCGCGCTGGAAGCGGCCGCCAAGCTGCTGGCTCGCGAAAAAGATCGGCAGATGTTGGTGGCATACGTCGGGAATGGCGATATCTGGGTCCAGCAGGTGGAAGGCAGCGGCTTGGCGCGGATCACGGACGACCCCGCGGGCGCTTCCGACCCGGCGTTTTCTCCGGACGGGACGCAGATCGCCTTTCGCTCGGAGCGCGACGCCGGAGGTATCTATATCGCGCCCGCTCTCGGCGGCGAGGCCCGCGAATTCGCCATGCAGGGCCGCCGCCCGCGTTTTGCCGGATGGCCGGTGGTTGCTGTATTGGATTGGTCCGCACGATGGAAACGATTACCGCTTCCATGAGAGCGTGCGCGTGTTCATTCAGCCCATCGCGGGCGGCACGGCTACGCAGATCGGCGCCGGCTGCCGGTTGGTGGACTCAACGCCGGTCTGGTCGCCCGACGGAAGACGGATTCTGTTTGTCGGGGCATGCCGCAATAATGTGCTCGGCGCCTGGGTTTCCACTCTCGACGGAAAGGAGTTGAAGCCCAATCGCAACCTTCCTCTGGGTGCTATCGACCAGTGGACCGCCGAACCTCCACGTCTGCTCATGCGGGCGACGGAATTCCCTGGTATTGCCATCCAGGCTGGCGTTGACGCGAAGGACATCACGGCCGTGCCGGTTTCCGCCGACGGAACCAAGGTGACCGGGCCCTCCCAGAGACTCACGTCGTTAACCGACAACATCACCCGCGTGTCCGCCGCTTTGAACGGGCGCATAGCGCTCTCCGTGGATGCAAATACGGCCCATATCTGGGGCCTCCCGATCGACGGAGGGGGGCACGCGACTGGAGAACCAAGACAGCTCACTGACGGCCCCGCGGGCGAGGGCGGGCCTGTATTGTCGCGAGACGGAGAGAAACTGGCTTACCTTTCGCGGCGAGCGAATGACGTCAGGCTTTTTTGCAAAGATCTCGCGAATGGCCGCGAAAGGGACCTTTCGACGGATGGATACAGTTATCGCAGCGTGGTTTTCAAGCCCGATGGCACTGGGATTATGTGCGTGCAGTACAAGCCGGGGTCGCCCGGTTTTGTTTACTACGTGCCGCTTTCCGGCGGTCTCCCGAAGAAGGTCTGGGATATCTCAAGGAACGGTGGCCCGGCAGCCTGGTCCCCCGATGGTAAGACTCTGTTGTCGGCGCTTTCACAGGAAGCGAGCACGCCCCGGAGAGGCGCGGCCGGGCTGCTGGACCTTGACTCCATGTCGGCGACGGTGTTCCTCGAAGATCCCGAACTCGACCTTTGGCAAGGAAAGTTCTCGCACGACGGGCGCTGGGTGACGTTCAACGCAACCACGAAGGATTTGACGTCGTCGCGCATTTATGTTGTGCCGGTCCGCAAGGCGCTTATGCCGCGGAGGGAATGGATTGCCATCACCAATGGCGCATGGGACGACAAGCCGCGATTTTCCTCAGACGACAAGCTGATCTTCTTCGTATCGGGCCATGAGGCGCCTCGCCGCCTCTGGGCGCAACGGCTCAGATCGGACATGCGCCCGGACGGCAAACCCGTCGCCGTATATCCCTTGGGATAGAGCCCGCGCGCCCTCTTCATATCTACTGACGACATAAGCGTTGGACCGCAGCGCATCGTATTCACGCAAGTCGAGCGGACTGGCAACATCTGGTTGCTGGAGCCGGCGAAAAGGGATGCGCACTAATGCAGGCACTGGAAACAGATCGAGGAGCTGTACCAAGCCGCCCCTGGCTCAACCGGGAGCCCGGGGCGGACCTGGTGGCACTTTACGATGCGCTCCAGATCCTATCCGCCATGGATCCCAGAAGAGGCCGGGTGGTGGAACTGCGCTTCTTCGGCGGACTGAGCTTGGAGGAAAGGGCTGAAGTGCTGAAGGTTTCGGCCGAAACCGTGATGCACGATTGGAAGTTGGCCAAGGCGTGGCTGCTGCGGGAGCTGGGAGGCAGCGCCGCCGTGCAGACTGGCGTGTCTTAGCAATGGAACCTGAACGTTGGGAGCGGGTGGCGCGGTTGCATCGCGCGGTCCTGCAGCGTGAAGAAGGCCAGCGCGCGGCATTCCTCCGGGAGGCGTGCGCCGGGGACGAGGAACTGCGCCGCGAAGTGGAATCCCTGCTGGCCTACGAGAAGCCCGGCGCAGGCTTCATGGAATCTCCCGCGTTGGAGGCGGCCGCCAAGCTGCTGGCTGGCGAAAAAGACCGGCAGATGCTGGGCAGAACCCTTTCCCGCTACCACATCGTCGAGAAACTCGGCGCGGGCGGTATGGGTGTGGTATACAAGGCCCAGGACACCAAGCTCCGTCGCTTTGTGGCCCTGAAGTTCCTGCCGCAGGCGGTAGCGGAACAGCCGCAGGCCTTAGAGCGCTTCAAGCGGGAAGCGCACGCCGCTTCCGCCCTCAATCATCCCAACATCTGCGTGATTTACGACACCGAGATGTTTGAGGATCGGCCCTTCATCGTTATGGAGTTCATGGAAGGGCGCACGCTGAATCGGCGTATCGCGGGGAAGCCGCTCCGGATCGCGGATCTGATCGAACTCTCTATCCAGATCGCCGATGCCTTAGAAGCGGCGCACTCCAAGGGCATCGTTCACCGCGATATCAAGCCGGCGAACATTTTGGTAACGGACCGCGGCCAAGCCAAGATTCTGGATTTCGGGCTGGCCAAGTTGTCCGGAGAACTGCACCCGATGGAACGCGCCGGACGCGCCGGACGCTCCAATCTGCCGACGGGAAGCTTGCAAGAACACCTGACCGCTCCCGGTGCGGCGATGGGCACCGCGGCGTATATCTCGCCGGAGCAGGCGCGCGGGGAAGAGCTGGACGCCCGCACGGACCTGTTCAGCTTCGGCGCCGTGCTCTATGAGATGGCCACGGGTCAGATGGCGTTTTCGGGCGCCACCAATGCCACGATTTACGACGCCATACTGAACCGCGCGCCCATTCCGCCGACGCAACTAAATTCACAGTTGCCGCCAAAGCTGGAAGAGATCATCCACAAGGCTCTCGAAAAGGACCGCGATGTCCGCTACCAGCATGCTTCGGAAATGCGCGCGGTCTTGCGGCGTCTGAAACGCGATACGGAATCGGGCCGGGCTTCCGCGCCAGCGTCGCCGCGTGTCCCGGTGCAGCCCCCGCGTAAGAGTTCACTGTGGCCGGTTGCCTGGGCCGGACTCGTGGTCGCGATTATGGCGGCTTTATTCTGGCTTACTCGCCCGCTGCCGCCGCCGCGAATCACCGGCACAGTCCAGATGACCAACGACGGCCGGGGAAACGGTGCGCCCATACTCACCGACGGCACACGGTTGCTCTTCAACCTCGCGTTCGACGAGCCGCGTCAGGTCTCGTTGAGAGGTGGTGAATCCGTTCCTTTCTCTTTGCCGATGCAGGGCGGCTGGCTGGCGGACATTTCCCCGGACCGCACAGAATGCCTCATGTACCGGCCTCTTTTATCGGCACGTGGGGAATTTTACGATACGGATGAGGGCCTTGAAAGACACGAGCTTTGGGTGGCGCCGCTGCTGGGCGGCTCTCTGCGGCGCCTGGGCGATCTTATTGCGACCTCAAGGCATACTCTTATAAACGGCAACGGATTTTCCGTACCGCGGCGCCGCGGGGACATTTGGGATAGGCACCAAAGCGCAGCGGCATGGTCCCCGGACGGTCAACAATTGGTTTATGCCCGGGGCGGCGAGCTGCATCTGGCGCGTAACGATGGGACAGGGGACCGCAAGCTGGCCACGGTCGCGGGCTATCCGTTCTTCGTTCGTTGGTCGCCCGATGACCACGTTCTGCGTCTCTCGGTGTCCACCGGCTCGGATACGGCATCGTCCTTGTGGGAAGTGACCGTCGACAATGGGCACGTGCGTTCGCTGCTACCGGGCTGGAATCCATCGTGGTACACCTGCTGCGGCAACTGGACGCCGGATGGTAAGTACTTCGTGTTCCAGTCAAGGTCGAATATCTGGGCGCTTCGCGAGAAGGCTGGCTTCCTCCAACGGGCCCGCCGGGAGCCCATCCAATTGACCGCCGGGCCGATGGCGATGTACTGGCCGCTGCCCAGCCCGGACGGCAAGCGCTTGTTCATCGCGGGCTACCAGCCCCGCAACGAATTCCTTCGCTACGATGTGCAGTCGCGCCAATATAGCCCCGTACTCGCCGGTGTGTCGGGGGACTATCTCGAATTCTCGAAAGATGGAAAATCGGTAACCTACGTTTCCGTCCCTGGAGGTTCGCTTGTTAGAGCCGCCGCGGATGGGAGCCAGCGCCTGCAGCTCACCCAACCTCCCCTGCGAGTTCAATTGCCTCACTGGTCTCCCGACGGGAGGCAGATTGCCTTCGCGGGAGGACCGGCGGGGACGCCTGACCGGATCTACGTGGTGTCCTCCGGCGGCGGCCCGCCCCGGCAGGTGACTACGGGCGAGAGCGGAAAACGCGGCGACGGGGACCCGTCCTGGTCGCCGGACGGGGCCTCAATTGCCTTCGGCGCCCTTGACGGTGACCCGGCCGCTGGGGAATCCATCCATATCGTAGACCTGAAAACGAGCCACATCTCGGCGCTGCCGGGATCGGAGGGGATGTGGTCCCCCCGCTGGTCGCCCGACGGACGTTTCATCGCCGGTCTTTCGGGGTCTCGGCGTAATCAGCTCATGTTGTACGATGTCCCGGAGCGGAAGCAGACCCTGCTTGTCGATCGATTGAACTCATGTCCAAGCTGGTCCGGGGACGGCGAATTCCTCTACTTTTTGTCTTTTGAATCCCATTATTGGGTTTGGCGGATGCGGATGCGTGACCGAAAAATGGAGCGGGTCACGAACCTGACCAAAATCCTGGTAGCCGGCTGGGGCTGGTGCGTCCCGCGCGGTGATGAATGAATTGTTCGGTGAGATCTATGCGCTCGATTGGGAAGCTCCCTGAGCTTGGCGTGTCTTAGCGTGTCATAGCGATGCGGCCGTGGGCGTGAAGCAAGCCAGCGTGCCGCCTTCCTCCAGGAGGCGTGTGCCGGAGACGAAGAACTGCGCCGCGAAGTGGAATCCCTGCTGGCCTACGAGAAGCCCGGCGAGGGCTTCATGGAATCCCCGGCGGTGGAGGCAGCCGCCAAGTTGCCGGCTCGGGAAGAAGATCGGCAGATGCTGGGCAAAACGATTTCCCGTTACCGGGTTGTCGAGAATTCGGCGTGGGCACGGTCTTCACACCCGCTCCGATATGGGGCTTAATGCGTGCGAGAAGCTCACGGTGCATACTGATCTTTCAGTTCCGGCCGGTAAACGCGGCGCATCCGGAAATTATATCCTTCCAGCCATCCTGGCCGCGCGCTGTTACACCGGCAGCACCGAGATCGTCGCGCTGCGGCATTCTTATCATGGGCGCTCGGCCATGACCATGGCACTTACCGGGCAGGCCGCCCGGCGCGTCGGCGGCGCGGTCCAGCCGGGCATCGTGCACGCGCACAACGCCTATTGTTACCGCTGCCCGTTCGGACTGACTTATCCTTCCTGCGACGTCCGCTGCGCGCGCGACGTGGAAGAAGTGATCCGCACAGAGGCCGCCGCATCGCCTTGGTCATCGGTTCTATGTCCCGGCCGACGACACCGGCAAAACCGGCGTTGAAACGATCGGCCAGCATCCGGGCACGCCAAAGGAACAGTAGAATATGGGCATGAGAGCACTACAGGCGGTCTCCTGGCCGTCGACGAGTTCCTGCGCCTTCCGGATCCAACGGAGGCTGCAGAACCGGTACCATGACCGCAAGCTTCGCGCCGCTCCGCCGATATGTCAAGCCGCACTCGACGGCAGGATGACCTTGAAACTGTCCCTGCTATCATAAATACAGCGGATGAGGACCTCCAAACAGCCCGCCGCCGCTCCCCCGATGAGCCGGGTTGTCCGCGGCGGCTTCCCGGACCGCCAATTCGACGTCGATTTCTGGCAGCAACAGGGTGACGAAGCGATCTTCGAAGCCGCATGGGAGATGGTTGGACCGGCCGAAGAATTCCAAGGTTCAAACGTGGAGCTGAAGCCCGGCTTTAAGGATCTGTTGCGGTTGTTCAACCAGCGTCAAGTCCGGTACCTCGTGGTCGGCGGCTATGCCGTCATGAAGTATACGGAGCCGTTCTATACGAAGGACATGGGCATCTGGGTTGACTCCGTGGCGGAGAACGCCAAACGGGCTTATCGCGCGCTGGTGGAGTTCGGCGCTCCCATGGCCGACCTGACCGCCGGCGATTTGGCCCAACCCCACATCGTCTTCCAGTTCGGCATGGCTCCCGCCCGCGTGGATATAATGACCACCATCGATGCAGTGACATTCCCTGAAGCCTGGAACAATCGGGTTGAGACGCATTTGAGCGGCATTCCTATTTCCATCATTTCCCTTCAGGATTTGATCCGCAACAAAGAGGCTGCCAGCCGGGACAGCGACCGGCTTCATCTGAAGCGTCTCCGGGAGTATGGACAAACGTGAGTCACCGCTAAGCAAGCGGCCGCTCATAATCGTCCTTCTGCTTGTCCAGTCCCGTCGATCACACACTTCCACAAAATCGACCGCACCTCAATGCCCCAACACCCTCAACAACCTACCGCCGGTCCGCCGCTGCCCAGCGCCCCCGCCAGCCATTCCGAACAAACCCCCGTGCTACAGTGAAACCGGGAAACCGGATTCGGGACCGCGACCCAGTCGCGCCCGTCGCAAACCGTTGCGCGGGACAACCCGTCTCGGGGCGCTTCATGCGGATACTGGGCTTGCCATGTTTTTGGAAGTCTAGGTAAACAAACCACTTATTGGCTTAGTTCGTACCGAAAATGAGTTATCGCACCTTTGTTTATCAGTCTTTGCGTGCAAGGCGGGCGCAGCCGGTCAGCCAAAATAACGCACCACGCATGCGCCATATCGCGGTGAGCCGGCCCACTAATTTTGCTAAACTGATACCTCGCTGCACCCGGGTTGCACCATGGACGCCAACGAAATCCTGCTCGCGAGCCAGGAATACCTCTTCCCGGCCGTCTTCCATTACTACCGCGAGCCCCTGGTCGTCGCGCGCGCCAAAAACCAATTCGTCTACGATGCCGCCGGCCGCGCCTATCTGGATTTCTTCGGCGGCATCCTCACCATTAGCGTCGGCCACTCGAACGACAAAGTGAACGCCGCCATTCACGCTCAGGTGGACACCCTGCAGCACGTCTCCACCGTCTTCGTCACCGAACCGCAGGCCGCGCTGGCGAAGAAGATCGCATCGCTTACCCCCGGCGGCCGCCTCACCAAATCCTTCTTCACCAACAGCGGCACCGAAGCCAACGAGACCGCCATCATGGCCGCGCGCTGTTACACCGGCAGTACCGAAATCGTCGCGCTGCGGCATTCCTATCATGGGCGCTCAGCCATGACCATGGCACTTACCGGACAGGCCGCCTGGCGCGTCGGCGGCGCGCTCCAGCCGGGCATCGTGCACGCGCACAACGCCTATTGTTACCGCTGCCCGTTCGGACTGACTTATCCTTCCTGCGACGTCCGCTGCGCGCGCGACGTGGAAGATGTGATCCGTACGTCAACTTCAGGCCGCATCGCGGGCTTCATCGCCGAGCCTATCCAGGGCGTCGGCGGATTCATCACGCCGCCCAAGGAGTACTTCGGCATCGTCGCGTCGATCGTCCGCCAGGCGGGCGGCATCTTCATCAGCGACGAGGTGCAGACGGCCTGGGGCCGCACCGGCGGTAAGTGGTTCGGCATCGAACACTACGGAGTCACTCCCGATGTCATCACCAGCGCCAAGGGATTGGGCAATGGCACTCCTATCGGAGTAACTGTGGCAACGCCGGAAGTGGCCGCCAGCGTCCGCGGACTGACTATCTCCACCTTCGGCGGTAACCCGGTGGCTGCCACGGCGGCCAAAGCCGTGCTGGATTTGATCGTTGAGGAAAACCTGCTGACTAACGCCGCCGAAACCGGCGCGTACCTGCGCCATAAGCTGGAAGAACTGCGCGAAAAACACCCTATCGTCGGCGATGTGCGCGGCATGGGCCTGATGCAGGCGCTGGAGCTGGTGGAGGACCGCCAGACCAAAGCGCCCGCCGTCCGCGCCACCGCGGAGTTGATGGAAGCCGCGCGCCGCAATGGCCTGCTGATCGGCAAGGGCGGCACATATGGGAATTGCATCCGGATTTCGCCGCCGCTGAACGTCGCCAGGTCCGATGTGGATGAGTTCGCGCGGCTACTGGATCGGTCGCTGGAGGAATGCGTCAATGGGACAGGAAGCTAACTGCGAGGCCCGCTTCGACGGCAAAATGTCGGTGGGCAAGGCGCTGCTCGAAACCGATGAGTTGATCTTCCGCGGCGACTTCCGGTTGAAGATCCCGCTGAAGAGTATTCAGTCGTTGGATGTGGCCGATGGCGTGCTGAGCGTCACTTCGCCCGAGGGTACGGCGCAATTCACCCTCGGCGCGCAGGCCGGCAAATGGGCGCACAAGATCCGCAATCCGCGCACGCTGGCCGATAAGCTGGATATCGAGCCGGGTATTCGCGTCTCCTTGCTTGGCGTCAGCGTGGAAATGGAGGGACGCACCAGGGATATCACCAGAGGCACTGCCGCCAAAGACTCCGACTTGATTTTTTTCGCGGCAGAGAAGGACAAAGACCTGGCAAAGCTCCGCTCACTCCAAAAGTCGCTGAAGCCGAGAGGTGCAATCTGGGTAATCTATCCAAAGGGTCAAAAGGAAATCACCGAAGTTGGCGTTATCCAAGCGGGCCGCCAAGCCGGTCTGGTGGATATAAAGGTTGCCCGTTTCTCGGAAACTCATACCGCCCTGAAATTTACTTTTCCAGCCCGGCCAGCTCCTTCTTACACTGCTCCGCCCCGGGAGCCAACTTACAAGCAGCGCGTAAGTGCTCCAAAGCGTCGTGCATAAGTCCTAGCTTTTTATCGGCAACGCCTAACTCAAACTGGGCCATATAATCGTCCGGCGCGGCGGTCACCACTTGTTCGAAACACTCGCGAGCCTTGCCGTATAACTTTTGTTCCACATAAGTCCCGCCTAAGTCCCGCCGCGCTAAAGTGTTCTTAGGGTCGCGGGCCAGTATCTGTCGAAACGTAGACGCCGCCTCTTCCAGCCGCCGGTCATACAAAAAACCCTGCGCCTTCTCGTAGAGCCGGTATTCCGCCAGCCGGTCCTTGGGGTCCGGCATCGCGCCGCCTGCCGGGCCGTGCGTTCCCCCGGACAGATATCCCAGCGAGGCCAGCAGCGCCCGAGTCCGCGGCGAAATGCTCGCGGGCGAGGCGGGCTGTTTCGCAGCGTGACTGAGCGCTAGCTTCCGTAGGTCGCTTTTAAGTGCCTGCGCGCGCGCCGCATCCTTGCTATACAGATTGACCTGCTCCCGCGGATCCGCCGTTAGGTTATACAGTTCCGGATGAGGCGCATCGATATACTTATACGCGCCCTCTCGCAAACTGCGCAGCGGCGCCCAGCCGAAGCCGTCGTGCGCGTAGAGAGTCTCGCTGTAGACACCCTGTGCAACGCCCGCGGCCAGCAAACTGCGCCCTTCGAATGACGCCGGCGCGGCTATGTGCAGAAAGTCCAGCACCGTCGGCGCCACGTCGATTAACCCGCCGGGCCGCTCCTCGCGCGCCGGATGGCTCGGCGCCCCATCCGGCCAATGGACAATCAGCGGCACCCGCAGTGTGCTTTCGTAGATGAAGTAGCCGTGGCTGTCTTCGCCATGCTCGCCCAGGCTCTCGCCGTGGTCGGACAGCAGAACCACCAACGATCGCTGCCACCAGCCCGTCTGGATGAGGGCTTGCTGAAACGCGCCCAGCAAGCCGTCGGCGTACGCCAGCTCCGCATCGTACCCCGCGCGTATGTAAGGCTTGTGCAGATCGAATAAGTGCGCGAAGACGAACACCGGCGCGCCCCGGTTGGCCGCCAGCCAGCCGCGCGCCGCGCGCATAACCAACGCCCCGTCGCGCCGGTCCCTGCCCGCGAACTCGCGCCGGTTCACGCCGCCGAAGAACATCGAGCCCGATATCGGCGAGAATGCCTCGAAATGAAACGGACTGTCATATGTGTCGAAGCCCTGGTCAAGACCCAGTTCCTTCTCCAGAAATACGCTCCCAATGAATGCCGCCGTCTTATAGCCATGCGACCGCAGCACGGATGCCAGAGTCACCACGCCCGGAGCCACGGGTTCGGCATTCTCTTCCACCTGGTTCTCAAACGGATAAGTGGACGTGAACAGCGAAGTATGTGAAGGAAGCGTCAGCGGAACCTGCGCTTCGATGTTACTGAAGAGGGTACCCTGTTGGGCAAACGAATCGATGTTGGGAGTCCGGATGCGCCGGTATCCGTACGAGCTTAAATGGTCCGCACGCAGTGTATCGATCGAAATCAGGATGACCGAAGCCGGCTCCGCCGCCAGGCACAGTCCGGCGCCCATACCGAGCAACGCGGAACACCACCACCAGCCACCAGCCACTAGCCACCAGCCACGGCGCGCTACGCGCCTCACGACTTCGGAATCGTCTTCCCCGGATCCACAAACGGCATCGGTACCACCACCGCGCGCGCCGCGCCAGCCGGCGTCTCAACTTCCAGCTTCGTTCCCAGTGCCGCGTGCGCCACCGGTACCATAGCGTAACCGATGTTCTCCTTCAGCCGCGGCGAATAGATAGCCGAAGTCACTTGCCCCACGGTTTCGCCTCCCGCCCGCAACGGCCAGCGAGTCATGTTGAACTCGATCGGCGCGCCCTCCATCTCGATCCCCACCAAACGCCGCTTCACGCCCTCCGCGCGCACACGCTGTAATGCCTCCCGGCCCAGAAACTCCGCCTCTTTATCGATATCCACTAATCGGTCCAGACCCACCTCGTACGGATTGGTATCCAGCGTGATATCCGTTCCATGGTTCAATATGCCGCCTTCGATGCGCCGGATATCGCTCGGGCCCGTCGGCCGGATATTGAAGGGACGCCCCGCCTCCATGATCCGTTCCCACAACTCGTCGCCGCGGCGGCCATCCCGCAGATAGATTTCGTAACCTACTTCACTGGTCCATCCCGTCCGTGTCACGATCACCGGAATGCCGTCCAGATCCGTTTCCAGGAAGTAGTAATAGCGCAGGTCGAGCGCTTTGTCGCCGCACAGCGCCTGCACCACCTGCTTGGATTTCGGCCCCTGTATCTGCACCGGCGAGACATCCGGCTCGCGGATGGTCACGTTCATACCCGAGTGCGCCGCCAGCCCCTTGGCGTAGAGCAGCAGGTCGCTATCGGCGCCCGCCAGCCAGAAATGCTGTTCGCCCAACCGCAGCAGCACCGGATCGTTGACGATGCCGCCATCCTCGGTGGTAATCAACACGTACTTGCCCTGCCCCACGCGGCACTTGCTCAGGTCGCGCGGCGTCAGCAGGCTGGTGAACCGGAAGGCGTCCGGGCCGGTGATCTCGGTGTTCCGCTCCACCGATACATCCCACAACGTCACCTCGTTCAGCAGGTGCCAGTACTCGTTCACCGGATCGTCGTAGTAGCTGGGCAGGAACATGTGGTTGTAAACGGTGTAGGCGCGGCAACCGTAGCGTAGTGTGGCTTCGAAAAAGGGCGAGCGCCGCAAGCGGGCGCCGCGCTGGATCAGGCGCATGTCGAAGGTTTCTGACATAGTGGGTCAAGCCAGTATACCAGTGGGACGGGCCCCCTGGCAGGCGGGCGGCGCAATCTGTCGATGTGGATTTGTAATGCCTATGCCGCTGCCGAAATTACGCTCGCGGAAGGGCTGCGCATGGCGCTGCCCCACGCCGGCTGAGAGTTCCTCATTGGCATGCATTGAACCGGAAACTGCCGATCCGCGTGCTCCAGTCGAAGCCCGTCTGAGTCGTTTTTACATATTCCGCGGTGAACCAAAAGACGCAATCGTCCGACGGATCCAAGCTCATATCCGCGTGCGCGCCCCAATCGGACGTGTTCGCCTGTGCGCCGGTACCCTCGATCAGGAACTCCGGCGCCGACATGGTCCCCAGCGGATCGCTCGCCAGACGTCCGGCGATTTCAACGCTCGGATACAGGTTGGGGCTGGACGCGTTGAACCCCAATGCGATGTCACCGTCTTTGTCCTGCGCCAGGCTGCCAATCCAATAACTGATGGCCGGATCCGAGACGGTGGCGTACTGCGCCAGCGCCGGGTCGGTCGCGGGATTGACGATGTCGAACCAGACCACGCCGGCCAACGCCGGTGCGGACGACAGCACTACACTCTCCGTCGCCACCAAATGTTCGACTTGGTTCACATTGCGCCAGGCCAGGCGATACATCAACTGGTCCGGGTACGCCACCAGCGTGGTCCCGTTCGCCGCGGCGGGCTGCGGAATCAGCCCCTTGTTCCATTGCGGCGGATTCAGCGAGCAAACGATACCTGGACCGCTGAAATCCAGCGTGGCCGTCTGCGTGAAGGTCGAACTGGCGGTGCTCTCGAAATCCACATGGAATTGCCACAGACTCAGGTAGTTCGACGCGCCGAGTTCCATATAGAAATCCGGTTCTCCCGCGGCGGGCGGCGCCGTGCCGTCGAAATCGGATGGCAGAAAATTGGTGCGCGCCGACGGCCGAAAGCTCACCGGCGTCTGCGCTTTCTGGCCCAGCAGCATGTGCGCGCGGTCGTATGCCACCACCATGGGCGCCGGCGCTTTTCCACTTCGGGGAAGATTAAAGGACGCATAATACGCGTCCGTCCAAACAGCCAGCCGTGGCGTGTTCGGCTTTAGCCCCGTGGCGAAGGGGAACTTGTAGTAATGGAATGGCCCCGTGGCATCCGTGGTGGTGGATATGGCGAAGCAGTAGTAGGCGGGGTTGGAAAGCGCCAGTTGCGCGAATACCCATTGGCCGCCCGTTCCGGCCGTCTTGTCGTACTCCACCATCGGATCGCCGTTGTTCATGGTCGCGCACGGTCCGGCCTGCTTCCACGCCTTCCAAAGCGTGTTGCCGGGCTGCGGGGGCTGGATTTGCTTGCCGGTGGCTTTGTCGTAGATCGCGAACTCGTTGTTCACCCACTGTACGAATTGCGTGGCGCCGGCCTTGCCGGTAGTGTTCGGAGGCGCCACGTTGTCGGCCGCGATGCCGTCGAAGTTCTGCAGCACCGTGATGGGCGGTTGCGCCGCCGCGGTGGCCGCCAGCCACATCGTCGCGCCGATGGCTGCCTCGAATACTCTCGTTCGCATATGGTCTCCTGTAGTGGGATAGACGCGGGGCTGTCCTACACTCGCTTCCGCGCCGCCCGCGCGATGGTCAAAAACCCGCGCGCCTGCGCCTCCCGTTCCAGCTTGCGCAGCCGTCCCAGCCCCGCCGACTCCCGCCCGGCCGCTAACTCGATCTCTCCCATCGCCAGTTGTGCTTCGAACCCTAACCCCGCAAAGCCATACCGGCTACCCTCGGCGGCCACCGCCTCCAGCGCTTTAATGGCGGCCGCCGAGTCCCCCAGGCCGCCGCTTGCCGCGCGCACACGCGCTGCCGCGATGGCGAATTCCAGCCGCCGCGCGCGGCTCTGGCTCGCGGCCGCTAACGGCGCGCCCTGCTCCACTTCCCGCCGCGCTTCCTCCCGCTTGCCCTGCGCCAGCAGCGCGCGCGCCAGTAGCGTGCGCGCCGTAAGCTCCGCACCCACGCGCTTCTGGCTGTGGAGCGCCGCCAGACACTCGCCGATCCGCGCCTCGGCTGAGGCCGCTTGGCCGGATTCCAGATCCAGCTCCGCCATCCGCACCCGCAGCGGCGTCGCATAAAACTCCCCCATCTCCCGCCACGCCTGCAAAGACTCCGCATACCGCGCGCGGGCCCCGTCCGCATCGCCGGCCGCCAGCCGAACCCGCCCCAACCATGCCAGCGCGTTGGCCGTCTCCCCCTTGTTGCCGTTGCGCCGGTCTACCATCAGCGCCTCTTCCAGCCTCTGCGCGGCCTCCGGCAAGTCGCCTTGCTGGTACAGCGTCTCGCCCAGATTCCCTAGCGCGTTGGCCACTCCGTTGGCATTCGACATCTCGCGAAACTCGGCCAGCGCGTGGTCATAGGTCTTGCGCGCCTGCGCCAGATCGCCTTCCGTCAACCAGGTGAAGCCGATGTTGGCCCGCGCGTCGGCCGCGTCCGGACGGCTCTTGATCTGTTGCGCCGTGCGCAGCGCCTCTTCGTACTTCTCCCGTGCGCCCGCCAGGTCGTCTTTCGCCCACCGCTCGCCCGCCAAGCCATTCAAATCCCACAGCGCGCCGCCCTGATTGCCGATATCGCGCTGGATGGAGAGCGCCGTCTGGTACATCCGTTGCGCCCCGTCGTGGTCGCCCGCGCCCGCCAGCGCGGCCGCCTGATACCCTGTGGCCGAGGCGACGCCCGCCCGGTCTCCGGCCCGCGCATACAACCGGCTGGCCGTCGCGCAGGATGTTTCGGCCGGCGCCACGCTGCCCAGCGCTTCCAGTTCCCGGCACTCCAGCAGGCGCGCGTCGGCCACCAGCATCCACTCGTCCCGTTGCTCCGCTTTGGCCGCCGACCGCGCCGCCGCCGCTTGCGCCTGGCGGAAATCGCCCGTCTGGTTGGCCGCCAGCGACAGGGCGTAATCGATGGCCGCGTCGTCGCGCACTGCCGCCGGTTTCGCGCGCAGCGTCTCCACCGTCGCCAAAGCTTCCGTTCCGCGGCCCGCCTTTACCTGCGCCGCCGCGCAGCGCAAACCATAGTCCGGATCGTCCGGGAACAGGTTGCCAAGCTGCCGGTAAATAACGGCCGCCTTGTCCCACTGCCCGGCGCTCTCGTCGAAGCGCGCCTCGATGGATAGCCGTTGCTCGCGCGGCAGCCCCTTCGCCAGATCCAGGGCGCGGCCGGCTTCCAGCCGGGCCATTTCTCCGTAACCCAGCGCCGACCAGGCCGCCGCCAGCGCCGCGTGCGCCGGCGCATATTCCGGCGCCGTAGCCACCGCCCGGTTCAATAGTTCGAGCGCGCCCTTGGCATCGAACTGCCGCAAGCGCGCCAGCCCCTCCGCGTAAAGACGGGATGCGTCGGAGGTGGGTGGCGCCGCCGCTTGAAATTCCGCCCGGTCTTGGCCGCTGGCCGCGAATCCCAACTTGGCGCGCAGGTCCAACCCGGCGTGCGCCACCATATCGGGCAGATCCGCCTCGGAACCCGACTCCGTGGAGGCCCACAGCGTCTCGCCGTCGCGCGTGTCTTCCAGGCGCAGGTCCAGGCGCAAGCGTCCGCCGCCCTCCGCACCGGCGTCGAAATACGAGCCTGTCAGCACGTAATCCGCGCGCAGACTATTGCGGATGCGCCCGAGCGTGGGCGCCGAGAAGCTGCCGGTATCGGGAAGTCTCAGGTCGATGCTGGCGCGCGCCACGTTCTCGCCCGGCACGGTCCGCAACCGGCCAGCGGCGGCCAATTCCGAGGCAAACATCTCCTCCAATGCGGTCGAGACCCAGGCCCGGTCGCTCTTGGTGGCCAGATTCCGGAAGCCCATCACGGCCACCGCCGGGCGCACCCGAATGCCCGCGTTCGCCGGCGATCCCAGCCGCCCCAGCAGCAAGTACGCGCCGGCCGCCACCGCTAGCAGGGCCGCGGCCAGTGCGCCCCGTGCCGCGAAGCGCCGCAGCCAACCTTGCACACCGGTTTGCACACCGGAGTGCGCAGCGGGCGGAACGGCCGGCGCATCCGGCGCCGCCATGTCTTTGACGGAGGGTTCCACCGGAGCGATAAACCGGTATCCCCGCTTCGGCAGCGTCTCGATGAACCGGGGCTCGTTCGCATCGTCGTGGAGCGCCTGCCGCAGCTTCCGCACGGCGATATTTACGCTGTTGTCGAAATCGACGAACGTATCTCCGGACCACAGCTTCCGCCGTAGGTCCTCCCGCGTTACGACTTCGCCGGGCCGTTCCAAGAGCGCTGCCAGAACCTGGAAGGGCTGCACTTGCAGTTTAAGCTTGCGGCCATCCCCGCTCAACTCGCCGGTTTGCCGGTCGAGCTGGTATGGTCCAAAACGAAGCACACTGGCCCGCGGCACGCCCGCGTGCGTAGTGGTCGGCTCCACGGATCTATCCAGCATCCCTTTCGTCGCCTAGTCTAGCATCGCTGTCCGCGCATGTAAATCGGTGACAATCGGTCTGTAAAGCGTTACATCTCCGGTACAGGGGCGGTACAGGTGGCTGGACAATTCCGCCCGCGCGGGCTCCGGTGATTGGGCTTCTTGGTGGGGCGGGCGGTTTCGCCTGCCACGGGGCCTTCCGCCCCGCGCCTTGAGTTTCTACATTCTGTCAGCCGTAGTGGGGCCGGCTCGCTCTTGGTGGGACAGGCTTTAGCCTGTCGGCCGCGGGGCCTTCAGCCCCGCGCGCGCTCTCTTTATTCAATCTTGTTCGCCGGACCCATACCCGGCTTCTTCTTCGTCTTCGCCCCCAGCGCGATCGCAATTGCAGCCTGCCGGTCGCCGCTGGTCCAGGCTTTCTGAATCTCCTGTTCGTTCATGCCCGCCAGCCGTCCCACCAGGATAAACGGCGGGAGCGCGTATTCCAAGTTTTTCCATTGCGCCATTTCCACCACGGAATCGAGCGCCCGTTCGCGGATTTGTGCCAGCGCGGCGGTGTCTTGCTCGGTGAGGGTGACTAGCGCGTTGGCCGCGCGGGTCCGGTCGCTAAGCACGATGGAATTCAGCATCTCTACGACCCATGTGGCCGACACGCGGATGCCCAGGCGCGGCTGCAGGCGTGCCAGCACGGCGATGGCGTTCAGCGCGCGCAAGGCGTTGGCGCGCACGGCTTCGTCCGGATCCTGCATGGCGTTTTCGAGGTCGTCCACTACATCCTTCTTATCCGGCGCGTAGCCGATGAGCGTCGCGGCCATGGCGCGGTGGTCGTCGTCGTCGGAATCGTGCAGCACATCGCGCACCAGTTGCAGGTGCGCGCCGGCGAAATCCGCGAACTGAAACTGCAGCAGGCGCGCATGCGGATCGGCCATCAGCGAGTGGCCACCGGTGAGGTCTTCGGCGGTGCTGCCGCGATGGGCCGCATCGCGCACGGCATCCAGAAACTGTTGGTATATCTCCACCACGTCGCCGGGCAGAACGGCATCGCCGGCCGGCCGGCTATGGAACGCCAGATGCGGCGCGCCCTTCTCCTCGATGCCGATAAACAGGGTGGTCTTGCCGCCTTCGCAGCACGCCGCTTCCACGTGCGCCAGCACCACGCCGGAAACCGCCTCCAAGGCGTCTTCCAGGTCGCCCTTCGAGGGCGGCAGAGGATCGCCCGGCTTCAGGTTCAGCGTGTGCAGCAGCTTTTGTTCCGATAGCTTATGCAGGCCGTAGAATTCGATGTCGCCGACGCGCGGCGCTTCGGCCCAGAGCAGGGCGGCGGTGAGCAGGGAGAGGCAGATGAACTTCACAAGCTTATTCTGACGCAGTATGTGGCCGCCGCGGGTACATCCCGCGGCGCACGCCTCCACAGGCTAAAGCCTATGCCCCCAAAAAAGCCTGCCAGAGCTTCGAGGCAGGCGGCCTACGAGGCCGCCGCAGGCTGCGAGCCTGCCCCACCGAAAAGGCCAATCTCGATCGGCGCGCGCAGCTCGCTTCCTCAAGGCACGGTGGTGTTATTCAAAACCGTAATGCTCTGGAATTGGTTGGCGACCACCATGCCAGGCTTGCCATCCGCAGTCAGGGCCGCCACCGCCAGAGAACGAGGCTCGCCGCCCACGGCGAAGTTCATCGCGGGCTGAAACGTGGCGTCTCCATTTCCTAGCGCGACCGAAACGGTGTCCGAGTTTCCTTCGAGCATCGCCAGGTCCAGGTTTCCATCTTGGTTGAAGTCACCGAAGGCCACCGCC
>JBEKMJ010000003.1:0-156837 GCA_050008575.1 Bryobacteraceae bacterium | reverse complement strand
GAGTGCGGTCGCGGCAGCATCGAAAGCCTCCGGTAGGCGACTGAGAATACGGCCGGGCGGCCTGCGAGGCCGCCGCAGGCTGCGAGCCTGCCCCACAACTCGGCTTTCATGCGCATTTGGTGGGCCGCCGCAGCCCATGGAGACAGGCACGAGTGCCTGCGCCACGCTACAGATCCGCTACGCTAAGTGTGACATCGGCCTTGGCCCAGGCGGCGTCGAACTCGTGCTTCACCCAATCGGCGTCCTGAGTCTTTCCTTGCGCCCGCAGCGATTCCATCAGCCCGAACAGCATCCGGCCGTTGCGCGGCGACCGCTTAGCACCCTCGCGAAATACCGTTTCGGCCTCGGCCGTTCTTCCGGCCAGCAGCAGCGCTGCCCCGAGGGATTCGCGCGCGGGATAATACCAGTCCGGCGGCTCGTCATAGGATAGGGCATCCTGCGCAGTCACTGCCCGCTGCCAGTGCGGCACAGCCTCGGCGGGAGTGGCAGCCAGTCTGGCCGCCACCGTTTCGCTCGCGATCGCCAAGACGTCCGCGGCTTTATTGAGACCCCACGGCGCATCGGCCGGCATCCCGGTCCTCAGTGCTTCCAGCGCCGCCTGCTCGCCAGCCGCCGCCGCCCGATCGCCGCGTCCGGCAAAGGCCAGAGCCCGCGCATAACGCCAGGCAGCCGTACTGGCATGCAGCCCGCTTTTGGGCTGCGGCAGACGCAGGATGCCATCCCAATCCTGGAAGCGCACACGGCCGAACATGGGAACGGAGTTGAAACCATCCGCCATATCCGGCATGCTCTCGAGCATGGGCGCCGCGGCTTTAGCCATTTCATCGCCCGCCCGAAGCCCTTCTGTCTTACGGCCCTGCATCCATCTGGCGTAGGCGATGAAATGCAGATTGTGGAGGTAATACATGCCATATCCGCTGGTGGTCTTCGACTGCGTCAGATACTCGCGATCCACCGCCACCGCACGTTCGTTCACCGCCGCAGCCATTTCGTAATCGCCCAGCACCAGCCAGATGTGGCCCGGCATGTGCACCATGTGTCCGGCCCATGGCATGATTCCCATCAGCCGCTGCGCGCTGGCGATAGCGCGCTCCGGAGTTGGGGAAGACTCCACCGCGTGTATATACAGATGATTGGCTCCGGGGTGATCCGGCCAGCGCCGCAACACTTCTTCCAGCGTGCGCTCGGCCTCCGCCACTCCGGCCGCGGCCGTGCCGTCCGCCGCATACCAATGCCAGCGCGCCGGAATGAGCAAGCTCTCCGCGTAAAACGTTTGCGCGTCAAGATCGTCCGGCCACCGTTTGGCCAAGTCGCGCATCGTGTCGATATAAGGCTGCGGCTGGTATTCCGGGCACCGCTTGGCGGCTGCCTGCAGCCAGGCAAGCTCGCGTTCCGGTGTGCCGGTCAGCTTCAGGCCCGCATCCACCGCCGCGCAGGACGCTTTCATGTTCAGCTCGGCGTCCCCGTCCATGTTGATGTAGGGACCTTGCGCCATGGCCATACCCCAATACGGCATGGCGGCTTGCGGGTCGAGTTCGGATGCCTTGCGGAAAGACCGTAGGGCCTCATAACGGTTGAATCCGTATGTGAGCGCCAGGCCTTGGTCGAAGAATTTCTGCGCTTCGGCGCTGGCAGTGTGGATGGGGCGATGCCAGGTCCCCAGTCCTTTGTAGAGGACCACTGGGTTTTCCTGCGGGGGCGTCTGCTGGGCTATGGCCAAACCCAGCGGGAGCAGGCAAAGGCACACCTTCAGGATCATAGATGCATTCCGGTGCCCCAAAAAAGCAGGTCGAACCGGCTTACCCGGTAGTGCGCGCAAAGCGCCGCCTGCATAGCGCCAGTGCAACCAGCCCCGAACCGATCAGCACGAAATCCGCCGGCTCCGGCGTCTCCGTCAAGATGCGGATCATATCGAGATTGCCGGGTGTAACGTGGAAGTTCACGTACACCGCCTGGTCGCCCGGCCCGATGATCACTTCATCGAGCCTTTCCAAGCCCGCCGTGGTATCGGAGGCTGGAGGGTATATCGTACCGGGCGCACCCAGCAGGCCGTCGGTAGCAAAAATGGCCTGATAGCCGATCAGAACCGCGACGATTTTCTCGCCGGGACTAAACGTGATAGATCCCTGGAAGTCGCGATAGTCCAGTCCAGTCGCATCGGTGACCGGAGAGGCGTACAGCAGATAGCTGTTGACCGTAGTACCCGCGGCGATAGTGCCGCCGGGGAGGTCGGAGCAGCAAACCCAGGTACCAGGCGAAGTGATGCCCGCATTCAAGGGTGCGGTCAGCGTGACGCTTTGCTGCTCGGCAAACCCGAAGATGGTGCTGTCGCTCGCGCTGGTCAGGATCGCCACCGGAGGAGACGGCAACACGTCCACTCCGAAAGAAAGGATGATCGACCCGTACGCCGGAACGACCCCAAGTAACAAAAGTGTGGCGAACAGTACCCGCATAGGAAACTTATACCATAGTTTTGACTTGGGCAGCCCCTGTTTTTGCTAGTACTGTTGTACTGATGATGCATTATCTGCCACCTGAACAACGCCGGGCATGAAGCTGAGGCACCCCGCGTGGCTATAGCGTGACGGCACAGAAACCGCTCTCTGACGGTCGCGGCTCATTAAACCGTGCGCAAGTAACGCGAGCATTACCGAGCCGCGACCGTCAGAGCGGTTTTCCCAAAGCTGTTAAGCCTAGCGGAGCCACGGAGCCAACGCCGCCGACCGATGTGTTATGCTAGCCCCGGAACGAAGGTTCCACCCGCCTCGATCCATCGTGTGCATGAGACCGAACGCCGCCATCGCCAAAGCCGTCGCAGCATTTGCGGGGAAGCGTGTGCTCGTGGCCGGCGACCTGATGCTGGACCGCTATTGGTCGGGCGACGTCGACCGCATCTCGCCCGAAGCGCCCGTGCCCATCGTGCGGAAGGTCGGCGCGTTCGGGGTTCCAGGCGGTGCCGCGAACACGGCCTGCAACGTGGCTGCGCTGGGCGCGCGCGTGACTCTGTTCGGCATCGCCGGCCAGGACGAAGCGGGTGCGGAGCTGCGCGGCATGCTATCCGAGCGAGGTATCGATTGCACGCACATTTCGATTGTGGAGGGGCGCCCCACCACGGTGAAATTGCGCATCGTGGCGCATGACCAGCAAATCGTGCGCATCGACGAGGAGCACACGACGCCGATCGACGCCAGCCTGGGCGATAGCGTGGTAAAGCGCGTCGGCCGCATCATGCCGCGCGTGGATGCCGTTCTGATCTCGGATTACGCCAAAGGGTTTGCGACGGCGGCGGTGGTCAAGGGGATCATCGGCGCAGCGGGGCGGTACGGCAAGCCGGTGGTGGTCGATCCGAAAGGTTCCGATTTCGAGCGCTACCGGGCGGCTACCGTGCTGAAGCCGAATCGGAGCGAACTGGCCGTCCTCACCGGGTTGCCCGCGCGCGATCACGAAGAGACCATGCATGCCGCCCGGCAACTGCTGCGCATCGCCGGGTCAATGGCCATTGTAGTTACCGAGGGCAAATATGGCATGACTCTTCTGCAACCGGGAGCCGAAGAGCATTTTCCCAGCTTCGCGCGTGAAGTGTACGACGTCACCGGCGCCGGCGATACGGCCTTGGCCACCCTGGCCGTGGCGCTGGCGGCGGGCGCCTCGCTGGGCGATGCCGTCTGGCTGTCGAACCTGGCCGCGGGTCTCGCGGTAGGCGAATCCGGCACCGTGGCCATCTCCCGCGAGAAACTGGTCAAGGCCATGGCGAGCCTGCGGCGGCGATGACCGGCTATGACACCGGCCATGACAAAGATACTCTCAAACGACCAGGTGGATGGCTGGTTAGACAAGATCCGCGGCGCCGGCCTGAAGTTCGGGTACACCTGCGGCGCCTTCGATCTCCTGCACGCCGGCCATGTGGACTACCTGGCGCGCAGCCGCGCTCTGTGCGATGCGCTGTTGGTCGCGGTCAATTCCGATTGGTCGATTCGCCAGTACAAAGACCCGCATCGGCCTATCTGCTCCGAACTGGAGAGGATGACCGTGGTGGCGGCTCTCGGCTCGGTCGATGCGGTCACGATCTTGAACGACGTGCGGCCCCTGGCACAGATTCAGCGTTGGCAGCCCGACTTCTACATAAAAGGCGGAGACTATGGCGCGCGCCAGCTCCGATCGGCGGAGGCCGTGGCGGCATACGGCGGGAAGGTCGTCACGATCCCTGTCAGCCACCATGTCAGCACCAGCCAGATCGTCGAGCGAATCATGGCGGTGGAGCGGTTGGCGCCGCCTTCCGCGGTAATCGGCGCCGCGCCGCCGAAGGGGATCGTGTTTCTCGATCGCGACGGCACGCTGCTGAAAGACAGTCCGTACCTGAGCGATCCGCGCGCGGCCGAATTGCTGCCGGGCGTGGGCGAGGGTCTCGCGGAATTGCAACGGGCGGGCTACCGGCTGGTCATCGTTACCAATCAGCAAGGGATTGGGCTTGGCTATTTCGACATGCGCGAATTCATAGCGGTCAATACCGCACTGTTTCGCTTGCTCACGCCGTTTGGCGTCACCATCTCGCGGATCTACTATTGCCCCCACTCGGCGGCCGATACCTGCGATTGCCGTAAGCCGGCGGCAGGGTTGCTGTTGCGCGCGCTGCGCGAACTTGGCGTCGCGGCGGAGCGCTGCTTCATGGTGGGAGATCGCGATGTGGATGCGATAGCCGGCGCGGCCGCCGGCTGCTCCGCCGTGCTGGTGGGCGGCAGCGGTCCCGATGGGCCGTGGCCGCGGTTCACCACTTTCGCCGAAGCGGCCGCGTGGATCTTAAATCGGGCGGCGACGAACGCCCAGGAACGCGCATGAGGCAGGCGCGCCCCGCCTACTCGCAAACGACTCCAAAGAACCAGGGAAAACAGACGACCGGCCCGGGCCGTACGACTACCACTTGCTGCTGCGGCGCCTTTCCGCGGTCCCGTTCCTCGTTGCTCCCGGGTGTCGCGCTCAACGCGCTCCCCCAGCTTAGCTTGAAGTTGTTAGGTTCGCCGTTCCATGTTGCGTTGATCAGACGGTTGCCTTCCTTTGAGATCTGACCTCTGTAAACGGCAGTCAATGGGAACTTCCCCGTGTCCGTGCGGTGTAAGACGACCGATTCGCGCGTGAAGCTCTCCACCGTCCAAACGCTGTGAAACTCGGGATTCCAATCGAATCCCGTGGCGTTAACATAGCGGCCGCGATCCCAGCGAACGGTAAAACAATTTGCGGCGCAGAAGTGCATTACGCTGGGTGGGCTTATGGGGGCTTCCACCGTCGCATACCAGTTGCCGGATTTGTTGTCCCAATGCCCTGGCCAAGAGGAGGTGAACTCCCCTCCCACACGATCGCCGCGGCGGGTCCCCGTATAGACTGCCGTCAGACCCGCCGAAGGGCCGGTTGAATCCGCGCGCCGAATGACTACGCTGGTGCTGTCGTAGCGCTCGACGCTCAGATTCGCAGTGTCGCCCGACGGCCACTGGCCGTTGCCTTGCGAGCCCAGGAATGTCCATGTCGCGCAATTATTAACCCCCTCGCACTCTGTCATGGCGACGGGAGTGGCGGCCCGCGCCTTTGATGGCGCTTGCGCCGCGGTACGCGACGGGTAGCCTGCGAACAAGAAAGCCGCGCACAGGAACAACTGGATTCGTTTCATAGACCTCCTTTTGGGTGGGCGGCCGCATGCGCCCGCCTCAATATAGATAGGCGCAAAAAAGCGGAGGTTCTACTCGGAGAAAAATGGAGACCTGCAAACTTCGTTAGACGCCCGGCTGCGGTTTGCCGCAATCCGCGCAGAATTTGGCGGATCTCGGAATCGCGTGACCGCATTCCACACAGAACTTCGTGTCGGTCCCGGTTGCGGGCGTCCCGCTGGCGGGCGCCGCGGGTTTCATGGCGTTCATCATGGTCTGCGCCATGGTGAGCCCCGCGCCCAGCCCCACCCCGACTCCGGCCGCGCCGCCTTCGTTGGCCGCCGCAAGCGGGATGGCCTGCGCCGCCTCGAATTGCGCCAGACGGCCCAAATCGCCCACCATGTTCATGCCGATGCGCTGATCGAGTACCTTCTGCAACTCGTCCGGCAATGAAAGATTTTCGACGATCAACTGGTTCAGCTCCAGCCCCAGCGCCTTGAACGCGGGGGAGGCGTGCTCGGCGATCTTCTGCGCCAGCGTGGCCTGGTGCGCCGCCATATCCAGGAACGGCACATCGCTGTTGGCGAAGGTATCGGTCATCCGCGCCACGATCGTCTCGCGCAGTTGCCCTTCCAGGTCCGTCACGCGATAGGTGTCCCGCGTGCCGCTCACGTTGGTGTAGAATGCCCGCGGATCGGCCACGCGGTAAGCGTAGATTCCGTAGCCGCGCAGGCGCACCGCGCCATACTCCTTGTCGCGAATTGTGATGGGCGTCGCGGTGCCCCAGCGCTGGTCGATCTGCAGCCGCGTCGAAAAGAAATACACATCCGATTTGAACGGCGATTCGAAGGCCTTATCCCAGTTCATCAGGTCCGTGAGCAGCGGCAAATTGCGCGTGTTCAGGGTGTGCAGGCCGGGGCCGAACACATCGGCAATGCGGCCCTCGTTCACGAAGGCGGCCATCTGGGACTCGCGCACGGTAAGCTGGCCGCCGTTCTCAATCTCCATATCCTGCATCGGATACCGGCAGGCCAGCACGCCTTCTTCATCCTCGTTCCACTGGATGACGGCGATAAATTGTTTGCCAAGAAAGCTACGCAGGCTCATTTGCACCCCAGTATACTAGATTGTACCTGTTCTGAACCTTATGTCCGGTGTGGAATGGATCGTCGAAGCGCACGGATGCTCGCCCGGCGGGCTGCGGGACCTGGCGGTCTTGCGCACGTTGTTCGCGGCGCTGATCGACGATCTGGGGCTGCATACGGTGGGCGAGATTCTGTGGCACCGGTTTCCGAACACGGGCGGCATCACGGGCCTGGCGCTGCTATCGGAATCCCACCTCACATGCCACACGTTCCCGGAACATGGCGCGATTTGCTTGAACCTGTTCTGCTGTCGCCCGCGTCCGCGCTGGGATTTCGAAACGCGCTTGCGGGAATATTTGGGGGCGGAGGATGTCCGCGTCCGCGGCGTGGCGCGCGACTATATCCCAGTGGAGATCGGCGTATGAGCCAGCCTGCCGCGCTTTGCCCAAGCTGTGGGGCGCCGATTGTGTTCCACTGGTCGAGCAGCGTGCAGACCACTTGCGCGCACTGCAAGTCCATTCTGATCCGGACGGATTTGAATCTGGAAAAGGTGGGCGTGGTCTCGGATCTGCCGCCCGACAGTTCCCCGATCCAACTCGGCACTTCAGGCGTCTACGAGAACCGCGCCTTCACGGTCGCAGGACGAATCGTATACGACTATGACGAAGGCTCCTGGAACGAGTGGCACATCGTGTTGAATCAGGGCGGCAGCGCCTGGCTATCGGATGCGCAATGCCAATACGCGGTGACGACCGCCTCCCCGGCCGGACCGCTGCCGGGGCTCGCCGCGGTACATTTAGGCGACCGGCTTACCTGGGGCCAGGTCGGGTTCCAGGTGACCGGCATCACGGAGGCGCGCTATCGCGGCGTGGAAGGCGAGCTGCCGTTTCAGTATTGGGATAAACAGGGCGCTACTTTCGTCGACTTGCGCTCGACCGCCGGCGATTTTGCGACGCTCGATTACAGCGATGCCGAGCCCATGCTTTATGTCGGGAAAATGGTGGATTTCGACGCGCTGCGGATGAAGAATCTGCGCGGCTTCGAGGGATGGTCATGACCGCCGGAGCGCTGCCTCAAGTTCAATCGTTGACGTGTCCGAACTGCGGCGCGCCGCTAACCGTGCGTTCCATGGGGCGCGCCGTCACCATCGTTTGCGATCGCTGCCATTCCATTCTGGATGCCAAAGACCCTCAACTCAGAATCCTGCAGCACTTCCAGGCCGCCACGGACGACGATGTTCCGCTGATCCCCCTGGGCAGCCGCGGCAAGTGGCGCGGCGCGGATTATGAGGCCATCGGCTTCCAGGTGCGGAGCATGGAAGTCGACGGTATCTCTTATAGCTGGCGGGAGTATCTGCTCTTCAGCCCTTTTAAGGGATTCCGCTACCTTACCGAGTACAACGGCCATTGGAACGACTGCAGCGTTGTCACTGCCTTGCCCGAAGCGGACGGAGCTTCGGTCAAATACCTTGGCAAGAAGTACAGGCACTTCCAGACGTGTTGCGCCAGAACCACTTTCGTGCTCGGCGAATTCCCCTGGCAGGTAGCCGTTGACCGCGAGGCCGTCACCGTGACCGACTACGTCGCTCCGCCCTATGTCCTTTCGTCGGAAACCGCGGGCAGCGAGACCACCTGGACGCTCGGCGAATACGTGCGGGGCGCGGATCTCTGGAAGGCATTTGGGCTGCCCGGCCTGGCGCCCGCGCCAATAGGCGTATACGAGAATCAACCTTCCCAGTTGCGAGCGTCGGCCGGCCGGATTTGGTTCGCGTTCGCGGGCCTGGCCACCGCGCTCTTCGTGATTTTCACTTTGAACCAGCTCTTCGCTCAACAGGAACAGGCATTTCAGGAGTTTTATCGCTTTTCGCCATCGAGCACCGAAGCATCCTTTGTTACACCGGAATTTGAACTCAAAGGGCGCACTTCGGATGTCGAAATCAGGACCGACGCGGATGTATCCAATCAGTGGATCTATCTGAACTATGCGTTGATCGACGAAGACAGCGGGAAAGCTTACGACTTCGCGCGGGAAATCACTTATTATAGCGGCGTCGATTCCGACGGCCAGTGGCAGGAGGGCAGCCGGCACGATCGGGTAGTGCTGCCATCCATTCCGCCGGGACACTATTACCTGCGCATCGAGCCGGAATCGGATGCCAACTTGGGAAGCATTGGCTACAACGTGACGGTGACTCGAGACGTGCCCGTGCTGGGAATCTATCTGGTGGCGCTGGCCGCTATCCTGTTCCCCGCTTTGCTGATTTCCTGGCGGACTTACAATTTCGAGCAAATGCGCTGGGCGGAAAGCGACCATCCCATGAAATCGATCGGAGGCGGCGAATGATCTGGAACCGGCTTTATCTGTATTACGGAATCGCGGTGGTATTGCTGGTGGGAGCCAGCGCGTACGCCGGCTGGAGCTTTACATCGGTGAACGAAGTCAAGAACGTGCCGAAGTCGGTGCGAGACAATCCCGGCTCATATCGCGCCATCTATGCGGGATATCACCATTACACAGGAGGAAAGTGAAATGCCTATCGTGACGTTTCCCAACATTATGAACGCGCTGGTGTTTGCCTTTGTCGGCATTCTGATTTTCGTGGTTGCCTTTTATGTTCTGGACAAACTGACGCCCTATCATCTCTGGAACGAAATCGTGCACCAGCATAACATCGCTCTGGCGATTCTGATCGGCGCGCTGTCGCTGGGCCTGTGTCTGATTATCGCCGCCGCGATCCACTAAGGCTTGCAGGGCGGCCTTCGAGGCCGCCGCAGGCTACGAGCCTGCCCCACTTAAGACCATTGGCGTTAGTGCTATTTATATCCGTCTTCCTGATCTCCGCCTGCGGGCTGATTTACGAGCTCGTGGCGGGCACGCTGGCCAGTTACCTGGTCGGCGACAGCGTCTTCCAGTTTTCCACCATCATCGGCTGTTACCTCTTCTCCATGGGAATCGGCAGCGCCCTGTCGCGATATATTCGGGGCGGCCTGGTGCACCGCTTCATCTGGATCGAACTGATGATCGGACTAATCGGCGGCTTCTCATCGGCCTTGTTGTTTCTGGCCTTCGCCTACACCCAAGCTTTCGCATTGCTGATGTATTTGGTAGTCATGGTAATCGGCGTGCTGGTAGGCCTGGAGATTCCCCTGTTAATGCGTATCGTGCGCGGGCATTTCGATTTCCGCGACGCCGTGGCGCACGTGCTGACCTTCGATTACATCGGCGCGCTGGCCGCTTCCCTGCTGTTTCCCATTGTGCTGGTGCCGCGCCTGGGGCTGGTGCGCTCGGCCATGCTGTTCGGCATCGTGAATGCCGGGGTGGCGCTGTGGAGCACTTACCTGTTCGCGGAGCAATTGGGCGCCAGGCGGTTGCTGCGCGGAGTGTCGGCGGTGGTGTTGGCGATCTTGCTGGGCGGAATGCTGGAAGCCAAACGCATCACCGCCGTCGCGGAAGATAACATCTACGCCGACGAAATCATTTTCGCGCGCGATACGCGCTACCAGCACATCGTCCTCACACGCTTTAAGGACGATCTCCGGCTGTTCCTCAACAGTCACCTGCAATTCAGCTCGCGCGACGAATACCGCTATCATGAATCGCTGGTGCACCCCGGCCTGGCGGCGATTCCCGCTCCGCGGCGCGTGCTGGTGCTGGGCGGCGGCGACGGACTGGCCTTGCGTGAAATCCTCAAATACCCGCAAATCGAGAGCGCCACCCTGGTGGATCTCGACCCGGAAATGACGCGCCTGTTCGCCTCGAATCCCATGCTGACCGCGCTCAACCACCGCAGTTTCCTCTCACCCAAGGTGCACGTGATCAACGCGGACGCCTTTCCATGGATCGATGCCGATTCCAGCAGCTTCGATTTCATCGCGATCGATTTTCCGGATCCGACCAACTACGCGTTAGGCAAGCTCTACACCACGGCTTTCTATCGCGCCGCGGCCCGCCACCTGAGCGCGCAGGGATTGCTGGTGGTGCAGAGCACGTCGCCCATGTTCGCGCGCGATTCCTTTTGGTGCATCGACGCCACACTGCGGCAGGCCGGGCTGAAGACGGCCCCGTATCATGTCTACGTGCCATCGTTCGGGGAGTGGGGATTCATCATCGCGTCCCAGCGCGATTACAACGTCCCCACAAGCCTGCCCCCGGGTCTGCGCTTCCTGAGCGTGGCGACGATGCCCACGCTGTTCCAGTTCCCGCCCGATATGGCGCGCATCGCGATGCCGCCCAATACGCTGAACGACCAGGTTCTGGTGCGCACGTACGATCGGGACTGGAAGGACATCAGCCATTGAGCGCGACGCGGCGTCAGTTCATCGCCGGCGGCTGCGCGGCTCTGGCTGGCATGACCGCCAAAGGTGAGCATCGCATCGCGGGGTCGTTTGTGAATGACGCGTTCGTGCGCGGCCACCAGATCCGCGATCGCGCGCCCATTTCCCCATCGCCCCGAGACCAGCGCGTCCCGCTGGTGATTGTAGGCGGCGGCATCGCCGGACTGAGTGCCGCGTGGCGATTGCAGAAGCGCGGATTCCGCGACTTTGTTCTACTGGAGATGAACGACGAGGCCGGCGGCAATGCGCGGTCGGGCCAGAACGAAGTGACCGCCTATCCCTGGGCCGCGCATTATGTGCCGGTGCCCGGACCGAAAGCGGTTTACGCCCGCGAACTTTTCGAGGATTTGGGGGTGTTGCGCGACGGAGTATGGAACGAACGATTCCTGTGCTTCAGCCCCCAGGAACGGCTTTTCCTGTACGGCAAATGGCAGGAAGGCATCGAGCCGGCCATCGGGCTCAGCCGCCGGGATCGCGAACAGTTTCAGCGCCTGGAGGATTCGTTCCGTGCGTTTCGCGCCAGCGGCGGCTTCACCATTCCCATGGAACTCGGCCTGGAGCATGGTCCGCGCGATCTGGACCAAATGTCGTTCGCGGACTGGCTTCGTCAGCGAAAGATCGATTCGCCGCTGGTCACGTGGTACATGAACTACTGCTGCCGGGACGATTACGGCGCCATGGCCGCCGAGACATCCGCATGGGCCGGTGTGCACTACTTTGCGTCGCGCGGGCCGGACGAAAAAGGTCCGCTCACCTGGCCGGAGGGCAACGGATGGATCACCGCGCAGTTACTCCAGCGCGTGGGATCGTTCGTGCGCACGGGCCAGATGGTGCGGCGCATTGAGCGCCAGGGCAACCGCTATCTGGTGCTGACGGACAGCGTCCGTTACGCGACAGACGCGGTCATCTTCGCCGCCCCCACGTTTCTGGCGCCCTATGTGATCGATGGCTTCGGTTCGCTGCCGAAGTTCGAATACTCGCCTTGGCTGACGGCCAACCTCACCGTCGATCGGCCCCCGCGCGGAGCGGCAACGGTCGAACGCGCGTGGGACAACGTAGTGGCCCACTCGCCCACGCTCGGCTATGTGGACGCCACCCACCAGACGCTGCGCTCCCAAGTGGATCGCACCGTTTGGACGTTCTACTGGGCGCTGGCCGAAGGATCGCCGGCCGCGAACCGCGCGTTGCTTTTGCAAAAGGACTGGCGCTATTGGAGCGAGGCCATCCTGCACGACCTGGAACGCGTACACCCGGATATCCGGAGTTGCGTATCGCGCATCGACATTATGCGCATGGGACACGCCATGGTGCGGCCGGGAGTCGGGTCGATCTTCGATCCGCAACGGCGAGCTTTAGCGGCAGGGCAGGGCAGACTGGTCTTCGCGAACTCCGACATCAGCGGCCTGTCGCTCTTCGAAGAAGCGCAATTTCGCGGCGTGGAAGCCGCCAACAAGGTCCTGCAACACTTATAGCTCGCGATTTCTTGCCGCGCCGTTCATCCACCACGTCGCACGGCTGGCTGACCCAGTAAGTGAGGTGTCGATCGTTCTTTACGTCGAAGACGTCGGCCGCCGCCGCGGCGGGTCCGCAGGTAGGAGTTGCCGCTCTTGAAGCTGCGCGTAAGTTACCGGAAGTTGAAATGAATGGGCGAGCCCGAAGTCCGGTTCAATCACAGCGGCTAGGCAGCCTGGCGTGGCTTTACTTGCCGTTCGATGATCCGGCCAGACCGCCGTTGCGCCATCCTCAGGTCATAAAATGCCTGCAGATTGATCCAGAGTTCCGGCGTGGTGCCGAAGTAGCGCGCCAGCCTTAGAGCCGTGTCGGCGGTCACGCTACGCCTGCCGCGGACGATTTCTCCGATGCGCGCGGCGCCGACGCCGAGTTCCTTTGCCAGGGCGCTGACGCTCATGCCAAGGGGAATCAGGAATTCCTCCTTGATCGTTTCGCCAGGGTGTGGAGGCTTCATCGTCACGGCGATCCTCCTCTAATGATAATCCACAATCTCGACATCGGCGGCTTGGCCATCCCTCCACACGAAACAAATCCGATACCGGGTCGTTGATCCGGATGCTGTGCTGGCCGGCCCGGTCGCCCCGGAGAGCTTCCAAGTGCAGGCCAGGGCTTCTGAGGTCGTGGAGCGTGCCCGCCGAGTGCAGGAAGGCCAGTTTGCGATAAGCCGTACTTGCAATAGCCTCGAATCTGCGCGACCGGATGCCGTTAAAGACCTTCTCCGTTTCGGCGTCCTTGAAGCCGGTAATCATTACTCTATCGTATCGTGGAGCGCCAAGCCCGCCAGAGCGCCGTACTATTGAAGGTTAATCTCGATAATTCAAATGAAGGCGCGTTCCGTTACGTCTTCGCGCAACCAAACGACGCAAACCGGCAGACTATGCTCAGTGTTTCGGCCTTTGGTATTCCGACGGCGCCGGCAACCGCTGACGCGATCACCGCTGGTAACGGCGGCGCACAAGGAACGACGGCCGTCCTTTAGCCCGCCGCGTGATTACCCCGCTGTGCGGCCGAGGCGATAAGGCAGCGAACAGGACTATTGTAGATTTGTTGTGGCTGGCGTGGAAACTCTCGTCAACACTTTGGTCGCGATGTCGAGCATGTCCATGATCGCAACTTTTACATATCGCAGGAACATTTCGATCTCGCCGGGTTCTAAGTTCTTCTGATCAGTAGTAATGCTAGGCGGCGTTGCGTGTAAAAGTCGGCTTGTGTAAGAATAGACGAAATCGTACTCTGCCGCCATGCCCACGATAGCAGCACGTTGCTTCCAATTGGAATTCCGCATAAGTTTCTTGACGTCACCCGAGATCGCAGAATCAACCGCTTTCAGCTCGCGGTCAACCTCCGCAAGTGACGCTTTGACCTCTGGTATCACCTTAGTTTCTACCAAGAATGCCTGAAACCCGTAGCCGTTATTACGCGCTTGTTCGCCATAGAGTGTGAACCTTCGAGCTGCGGCAGCGTCGATCTTTTGCGTGATGTCGTTGAAAAGCGTCGAGGCCGCGTCAGAGTCTGGATTTGCGGCAAAATCATTCAAGCGGGTGTCAATCAGTTCCTTCTCTTTATCCGATGTCTTCAAAAGGAATGCAACTTCCGCAACTAGGTGACTGTGCAGATCTTCGTAAGAGAGCTTCTGTTTGTCAACCAACTCGCGATAGTACAGGAGACCGTATCGGTTGTCTTTTTCCACTAGCCTTACCCAAATTGTCAGCTCGAAGACGTAGCGAGTCAGAGCTAGAACTCCAAGCGTTTCGAGATAGGTCAGATTCTGCTCGATCAACAGTCGCACCCGGACAAGGGCGTCCGTAACAACTGCTAAGCTCCAGTGACGGGCTGGATATTGAGCTGGTGGCCGATGTTCTTGCTCTTCCATTGTTCGTAAGACGGTACGGCAGTTAGCTGCTAGAACTTCAACGGAGCTGTGCTGTCGCCGGATGTCTGATACCAAGCGGTCTAGTGCCTCCCACCTGGGTTGGTTCGGCATCTCCGATATCCTTTCGAATGACTAGTTTTATTATAACGATCCGGACCCCGATTTTCTCGGGACGCGCCGACGCAGCACCGATTCTCAGATCACGAGCAGATGAATGGCGCCGTCGGACGTGCCACGCCGGCGCTTGTCGTAAATGTGGCGGTGACCGAGCAGATCCTGCACCTTACGGATATCGACCGTTGCCGTCGAGCAGCAGTGTGGCATTCGTGGCGCGCCAGCGAATGCGCCGTCTAGATGCAGCGTATTTTCGGCTTGCCGTCCTTGCCCGTGGTTTCGTTCGTGGCTCTCGGCAGGAGCATCAAATACCCCAATCTCGCCCGGTACATGGTCACCTCCCCATGGCGCGGCCGGACGAGGGGGGCGGCGCGGCCGGACGAGGGGGGCGGAGGTGAGTTCGGCGCGATCGATGTATTCCTCGATGGCCTGTGCCGCAACGGGATTGAGCCCAATCGTGCAGTCCTTGTTGCCCTGTTCGTGCAGGCGGATCGTCGCTTCGCCCTCGTCCATGTGGAAGTCCTCAACTTTCAGACGGCAGCCCGTGGCGAGCCGAATACCCGAGTAACCTTAATTGTCATCCACCGTCGAATGTGTATTCAAAGTCGTAGGAATGCTTTCCTTCCGCGATAATAATTGTCATTGTGCCAGCCAGTCCCGCCAACTCCCCCGTCCCGGAATCCGGCACCACACTAATCGCCAACTGCGGCGCACCGCGCGTCATCGTCCCGCTGTGCTGCAGCACAAACGTCCCGCTCCGGCCATGCAAACTCCCCGTCACCTGCTCAATCGCGACGTAACCCGCCGACCCCTTGACGCCCGCCATAAATGCCAGCATCTGGCCTTTGCTTACGGCCTCCAGGTGGCCACGGAACTGTTTGTCGATGGACATCCTGCCCACCGTGGGCGCTTCGACATCCGGCGGCTGAGGGACGATCTTCACTTCAAAGGCACCTTTTGCTTGCATCGTCGTAGTATAAAACATGCACCCGCTATCCCAGGACTTCCGTTACGCCCTGCGCATGCTGCGCAAGAACCCCGGCACGACCATGGTGATCGTGCTCTCCCTGGCCATCGGCATCGGCGCGAATTCCGCGGTCTTCAGCGTGGTGGATGCCCTGATGCTCCGCCCGCTGCCCTATCCCCAACCCGACCGTCTGGCGGCCATCTGGCTGCATTCGCCCGGCATCGGCATCTTTCGCGACTGGCCGTCGCCGGGCCAGTATATCGATATCCAAAACGAAAACCATTCGTTCGCGGAAATGTCCATCTCGCGGCTCACCAGCTTCACGCTCACAGGACGCGATCAGCCTGAACGCATCGCCGGCATGCGCACCTCGTCCGGCCTTCTGCATATGCTGGGCGCGCGGCCTCTGCTGGGCCGGGTGCTGCTCCCCGAAGACGACAAACCGGGCAAGCCGGCGGTCGCCATCCTCAGCTACAACGTCTGGAAAAGGCTGTTCAACTCCGATCCCAAAATCGTGGGTCGCGGCATCACGCTCAACGGCAATCCATTCACGGTTGCCGGGGTGCTGCGCCCCGAGTTCCGGCTCAACTCCGAAGTGATGCCCGCCGAAGGCCCCATGGACAAAATGGACATCTTCGTGCCCCTGCCATTGGGCGCGGACGCCGTCCAGCGGCGCGGCGATGAGAACTACAACCTGATCGCCAAGCTGAAGCCCGGGGTGACGCTGGGGCAGGCGCAAGCCGACATCGATATCATCGCCCGCCGCATCCGCGACAAGGACAAGCGCGACCGCACCTTCGGCATGACCGTGACCGGCCTGCTCGATCAAGTGGTCGGCGACGTGCGGCGCGCCCTGCTGGTCCTGCTCGGATCGGTGACCTTGGTGCTCCTGAGCGCCTGCGCCAACGTGGCTAATCTGCTGTTGACGCGCGCGGCGGGCCGCGCCAAGGAAGTCGCCATCCGCACCGCTTTGGGCGCGGGATGGCAGCGCCTCGCGCGGCAATTGTTGACCGAGAGCCTGCTGCTGGCCGTGCTGGGCGGAGCGGCCGGACTGGCCATCGCCGAGGCCAGCCTTTACGCGATGCGCGCCATCAATCCTGGCAATATTCCGCGGCTCGAAGAAATCTCCCTCAATGGCTCGGTCCTGCTGTTCACGTTCGCAGTATCCACGTTGGCCGGGCTGTTGTTCGGACTCGCGCCGGTCTGGCGTGCCGTCAAGGTGGACCTGAACACGTCGCTGAAATCGGGCGGACGCAGCGGCCAAACCGATGGCGGCCTCCTGGTGTCGCGGCATCGGCTGCGCGGCCTGCTGGTGGTTTCCGAACTGGCGTTTTCATTGATGCTGCTGATCGGCGCGGGCTTGCTCATCCGTAGCTTCGCACGCCTGCAGAATGTGCCGCCCGGGTTTGCGGTGGACCACGTGCTCTCCATGCAATTGGCGGCTAACGGCCCGAAGTATCGCGAGGATAAAGCGGTCGCGCAGGTCTACCGGGAAATTGGCGATCGCATCGCCCGCCTGCCCGGCGTGACCGGCCAAGGCCTGGTCTCCCCGCTGCCTCTCACCGGCGGCGTCGGCTGGGGCGGCATCAACGTGGAGGGCTATACTCCGCAGCCCGGCCAGGAATTGCAAGTGGACTTGCGGTTGGCCAGCACCGATTACTTTCGCGCCATGAAGATTCCCTTGCTGAAAGGCCGGTATTTCGACGCCCACGATTCGAGCGACGGCCAGCAGGTGGCGATTATCGACGAACAGTTCGCGCAACGCTTCTGGCCGCGCGATAATCCTGTCGGCAAGCATCTCTGGTTCGATCCCAAGAAGCCCATGACCATCGCCGGCGTGGTGGGGATGGTGAAACAGTACGGCCTCGATAGCGGCAGCAAGATTGTGGTTTATTTCCCGCACCAGCAGCAGCCGGGCAACGGCATGTACCTGGTGGCGCGCACGTCTTCGAATCCGGCGGATCTGGGCAACGCCATCGTGCGCGAAATTCATGCCGTCGATCCTGGTGTGCCGGTCTATGACATCCGCACCATGCAGGATCGCCTCTTCGATTCGCTCGCCCGGCAGCGCTTCGCCACCGTCATGCTCGGCGCTTTCGCGGCTTTCGCCTTGCTGCTCGCGGCGGTCGGCGTATACGGCGTGATCTCTTACCTGGTCACGCAAAGCACTCACGATATCGGCGTACGCGTGGCTTTGGGAGCCCAGCCAGGAAACATTCTTGGCCTGGTGGTGCGGCAGGGCATGGCGCTCGCCGCGGTAGGCATCGTGGCGGGCTTGATCGGCTCAGCCGCATTAACGCGCTTGATGGCCAGCCTCCTGTTCGGCGTGAGCGCCACCGACGCCCTCACGTTCGGTGCGGTGGCGGCTATCCTACTCGCGGTGGTGTGCGCCGCTACCGTGATTCCAGCGCGGCGCGCCACCGGCGTAGATCCTATGGTGGCGTTACGCGAAGAGTAGGGCGGTGCCATCCGCCGCCGCGGCCGGAGACCACCCTGATGCCCCATACCAGGCCCAGTTTTTCCAGCGCCAGCAGTGTCCAATATCCCGTATCGATCTGCCATGGCTCGAATCCGAAGCGCGCCGACGTTGGAAAACGGTGGTGATTGTTGTGGAAGCCCTCTCCCATCATGATGGCGGCCACAAACAGGTTGTTGCGGCTATTATCATTGGTTTCAAATGGCCGTGAGCCGAAGCGGTGGGCCAGCGAGTTCACGGCAAACGTGCTGTGGTAGACCAGCACCGTGCTGATCGAGAATCCCCACACCAGCATCTGCAAGATGGAAGTTCCGGACAGCCTCCCCAACAGGACCGCGCCCGCGCCTACCATGATGGGCGGCAGCAGAAACGCCCGGTCGAGCCAACGCAGCTCCGGATAGCAGCTCAAGTCCCGGACAATTTGCAGATCCGCGCGATCGAATCTTCGGCACAAGACCCAACCGATATGTCCCCACCAGAAGCTGCGTGCGACCGGCGAATGGACGTCCTCCTCGGTGTCGGCGTGCTGGTGGTGGACCCGGTGCAGGGCGACAAACCAGAGTGGCCCCCGTTGCATTGCGGATGTGCCCAGCCACGCCAGAATAAACTGGAAGACACGGCCGGTGCGAAACGCGCGGTGCGCCAAACAGCGATGAAACCCGACCGTGATCCCGAACACCCGCACCCAATAGAACAGGAAGCAGGTGGCCGCCGCGGCCCAACTGACTCCCGTCACCAGAGCCAGCAGGCAGGAAGCGTGCAGCAGGATCATGCCCCAGGTCCCCAGAACGCGCAAATCCATGCGTTCCGCCGGCTTGCGGGCACGCTCTGCGTGTTCGGTGCAAACCTGCTGCGCGATCATCGGCGCACCTCCGCATACTCGCGCGCAGTTTCGGCTTGTGGAATCCTGCAATCCACCGCGGACACGCGGCAGGCGGGCTGGGGGTCGCCCTGCCGGGTCGCCACCAAGTGCCAGTACTGCATGGTCCGGGCGCGAAACAGCGCTGCCGAAACCAGGAAGAAGTATTCGAACATGCGGCGGACCGGCTCTTGGTGGCGGCCCAGGAAGTCGCAGCACGAGCTTTGAAAGTTGGCGTTCCAGTCCCGCAAAGTCCGCACGTAATGAGGGCCGAAATTGTGTACGTCCTCGGTGGCGAACAGGCCTTCCATGGCCGTCAGTATTTGCACGCCGGACGGCATCAGCAATCCCGGAAAAATGTAGCGGTCGATCCACGGATCGCCAGCCGTCGTCGAAACGCTGTTGACCGTCGTCTCTATCAAAAGGACGCCGTCCGGCTTGAGCGCCCGGTGCATGGTTTCCATGAAGGTCCGGTGGTTGCGGTGGCCGACGTGCGGAAACATCGCGATCGCGGCAATCTTGTCGAACCGGCCCTTCAAATCCCGATAGTCGCAGCGCACCACATCGACGTCGAATCCCGCGCAGTGTTCGCGGGCGTAACGCATCTGTTCTTCGGAAATGTTAACGCTGGTTACCCGCGCGCCGTAATTCTTAGCGGCGTACAACGCGAACTCACCCCAGCCGCCTCCCACGTCGAGCAAGTGCTCCCCCGGCCGCAGGCACAACTTACGGCAAATGAGATCTAATTTCAACCGCTGGGCTTCGTCCAGGCCGCAAGCGCCGTTATAGTAGCCGCAACTGTAGTTCCTGTAACCGCCCAGGAAAGCCCCGAACAACTCGTTGTCCAAGTCATAATGCCGTCGCGGCGCCCGTAGAGATCGCGCGCGATTCTGGTCGTTGCGGATGCGGTTTAACCATTCCAGGGCGACGGCCCCGGGATGTTTGTATGCGCGCCGCCGCACATCCGACCGAATCAGGCGGTATATCAGCTCCTCCAGGTCGGGGCAAGACCACCAGCCCTCCATGTAGGACTCTCCGAAGCCCAGGGATCCATGCAACAAGGCCCTGCGATAAAATCTCGGATCGTGAATCTGTATGTCGTGGGCCTGCCGGCCATTGACACGGATGCCCGCATCCGCCAGCCACCGCGTGAGAACGTTTTGGTAGATACTCATGTTGTCTCCTTCCCGAAAATCCTCCCTCAAACTGCCGGCCGCGCTTCATGGACAGACCAGTCGTTACGGATCAGCCAGGCTACGCACTGGCTCTCCAGACCCAGAGCGGTGCATTCCCCAAGATCCGTGTTGCGTGGAAAGTAGATGTGCCCTCCCGCATCCAGCCATTTCACTTGCACATGCGCCGGCGCGTTGACCAACTTCCGATGCGCGGACTCGTAAGGGACCACCGGGTCGTGCCGCGACGCGACGATGAGCGCCGGTACCTGAACCCTGTGCCAATTGCCGGCCAGTCCGACCGCTTCGTAGTAGTGGTTCACGTCCCGGAACCGGAACCTGGGCACGATGGTCATCCGATTCCATTCCGCGCTGCTGCGGGCGCGCCGCAATTGCCGCAGGGCGGTATGCGCTCTGCCTCGCTTTTCCACCGCCGCATACGAGCGATTGGCGTGGCCATTCATGAATTTCTTGTGCAGGCAGAACCTCTTCCGGTCGAAATTCTCCATGGCGGCTCGCAGGTCCAGGGGCGGACAAATAGCGGCTACACCCGCCAAACGCGGGTCGATGCGATCCACGGCGGCGCGCAAGGCGATGTGTCCACCCAACGAGTATCCGAACAGAAACACGCGGCGATACCGGCGCAACCGCTGGGTCGATAGCAGGGCCCGCAGATCTTCGGTGAGTCCGGCATGATAGATGTCGTCCCCATTCCCGTCGGCGCCGCGCAGCGAAATGCGGACCGCCGCGCAGCCGGCCGCGACGGCCGCGCGCGCCGCGGATACGCAGTAAGGGCTGTCCGCGTTCCCGCCGATGCCGTGCACAATGACGATCAACGATCCGGCGGAGGCCAACTCGTGATGCACTGCCCGGATCAGGACTTCCCCAACCACCGATCGTTAATGCGGGCTTGCAGCGGCATCCCACCTGCCAAACGTGGCTGCCACAGCATGTCGATGCAGGCCGGCAATACAGTCCAAACGTGGCCGGCAATGCGGCGTAACCAGCCGGTAGTCATTGTTTTCTCTCCCTGGGTTTGCATCTCGCTCACCTGGTAATGCGTAAACCGGAGAGACTTTTTGCATCGTTAGCGAGCGCACCGGTGCCTGCATCTCCGGCCAATAACCTGCTACCATCTCCAAAAGGAGGGTCTTCATGCGCACCATTACGACCAGGCAAGCTACCAGAGTTTTCTCGTTGGCGCTTTTGAGTTTGGCTCTGGGACTTGTCCAGGCCCAGGCCAAAAGCGACTTCAGCGGTACTTGGAAATTGAACGCCGGCAAGAGCGATTTCGGTCCCATACCGGCGCCCGACAGCATCACCCAGAAGATTACGCACCAGGATCCCAGCATCAACGCTCACGTCGCCACCACCGGGGGCCCGAATGGTGACCAGACCTACGACGCGACCTACACCACCGATGGCAAGGAATGCGTGAATCACATGGGTGAGAACGAACTCAAGAGCACGCTCAAATGGGACGGCGACGATTTGACGGTCGAGTCCAAAGGTTCGTTCGGCGGCGCGGACTTCACCGCCAAAGGCCGCTGGAACCTATCGAGCGATGGAAAGATCTTGACTATTACCCAGCACTACACCAGCCCGATGGGCGAGGC
This sequence comes from Bryobacteraceae bacterium, assembly GCA_050008575.1. Taxonomy (GTDB): domain Bacteria; phylum Acidobacteriota; class Terriglobia; order Bryobacterales; family Bryobacteraceae; genus Bog-159. The sequence continues at coordinate 135,193 of JBEKMJ010000003.1, read as the reverse complement.
CGATGTGAAAGAAGTGTTCGAGAAACAATAGGAGCATTTTAATGCGCAAATCTACGTTCAAACTTTTCTTTTTGGCGCTGCTCACCCTCGCGGTTGCCCTGGTGCAGGCCCAGGCGAAGTCCGACTTCAGCGGAACCTGGAAAGCAAACGCCGGCAAGAGCGATTTCGGCCCCATGCCGCCGCCCGATAGCATGACGCAAAAAATCGTACATGCGGATCCCAGTATGAAGGTCAATATCGTCCAGACCGGGGGCACCGGAGATATGACCTACGACATGGTCTACACCACCGACGGCAAGGAGTGCCTAAATCACATGGGCGGCGACAACGAGATCAAAACTACTCTCAAATGGGATGGCGACGATCTGGTCGGCGATAGCAAGGGTTCGTTCGACGGGAACGAGTTCACCGCCAAAGACCGTTGGACGCTCTCCGATGGCGGAAAGACCATGACCGTCACGCGGCACATCTCCGCCGGTGGGGCCGATTTCGACATGAAGTTCGTGTTCGAAAAACAGTAGGATGCTATGCGCAGCCACACCTTCCGGGTGTTAGCCGTGGCGCTGTTGGCGGCCGCCTTCGGACTGCTCCAGGCCCAGGCCAAGCCCAATTTCAGCGGTAGCTGGAAATTGAACACGGCCAAGAGCGATTTCGGAGCGATGCCCGCGCCAGACACCCGGAACGACAAAATCGTTCACGCGGATCCCGGCCTTACGGACTCCTTTACCCAAAGCGGGCCCCGGGGCGAGCTTGCCGCCGAAATGAAGTACTCGACCGACGGCAAGGAAACCACGAACAGCCTGCGTGGCAACCAGATCGTGAGCATCGCGAAGTGGGAGGGAGACGAACTGGTAATTGCCGCCAAAACGTCCATGCAGGGCGCGGATATCACGTTCACCGATCGCTGGTCGCTTTCCGCGGATGGCAACACGCTCACCATCCAGCGGCATGCGGTGAGCCCCTTGGGCGAGACGGATCAAAAAATTTTGTTGGAGAAGCAGTAGGTGCTAATGTGCATAGGTAACCTCGCAAAACCAATTATTTTTGTATCGATTATGGCCTGCGGATTGGTGAACGGCCAGACCAAACCGAACCTCAACGGCGTCTGGAAGATGGATCCGGCGAGAAGCGATTACTCGAGCGGACCGGTGTCCGAGAGCCGGTTGGACAGAATCAGCCTCGACGGCGTGAACCTGAAGGACACCATCACCCAGAAGCTCCGCCATCGCGACGAAAGCACCTACGACATGATCTACACGATCGATGGCAAGGAGTGCACCAACCATGTCAACGGCAATCTGGTGAAGGCCACGGTCCACTGGGAAGGCGATGAACTGGTGATCGACAGCAAGGTGTTTGCCTTGCGGCATGCCGATATCCAGGACCGCTGGTCGCTCTCCGCCGACGGCAAAACCATCACGCTGCGGCGGCATATGACCGGCGCCGTGACCGCCGACCAAACGGTCATATTCGACCGCCAGTAAGGCAGGCCTCCTGGGCCCCGTGGGGCAGGCGTCCACGCCTGCAGCGGGTCTCCAGACCCGCCCGCGAGCGCGGGGCTAAAGCCCCGCGCGGGATAATCCCGCCCCCCAAGAACGCTTGCCCAAAGGCCAAAGGCGAGCTTCGCTCTCCTGCGGCGGGTCTCCAGACCCGCCCCTTCTTCATCATCCCTACAAACCTTTCCCCCGCCGCCAACGGTCCTCGAACAGTCCGGTCATCGCCTCGCCCATGCCTTCGTGGTCGAATACCACGGCAGTCCAGCTTGGCCTCGTGATCACCGGATCAAGCAGGGCGAGCATGCCTTGGCGTTTGTCGAATACTGCCAGCTTCATTGGCAGGGAATCCACCTGCCGCACCTCGACACCCGCGGCCGCGTAGTCCTGCAATCGCTGCCGGTGCCCGTCGTCCAGCGTACACGCTTCCAGCAACAGCCGGCAGGTTACGCCCGACAGCCGCGCCTGCTTGACCAATCGCTCATCCAACGGATCGACGGCGTATGGCGGACGGGAGAATTCCATGTATTCCGAGCGCACCTCCGACAACATCCGGCGATACTCGGCGGCGGTCTGCGCCGGGTCGCTGACGATGCGCAGGAAATCCAAGGTGCCGCGGCCCCCTTGCCCCTCCGAATACACCGATTTCAGGTCGTCGATCAACGCCACGCTCGCCCGGCCGTGGTCGGTCATCTCCTGGTCCAGAAGCTGCCGCTTGCGGGCCATGTAAGCGGGCAGCGCCAGGCTCGGTTCCACCGCCGAGAACAGCTTGGTCCGTTCCTGCACCACCTGCGCGAAGCCCTTCTCCACCAGGCTGTCGAGCACTTCGTAGATCTTTTGCCGGGGCACGTGTGCCCGCGCTGCCAACTCCAACGCCTTGAAACGTGGATGGCCCAGCAGAACCAGGTAGGAGCGCGATTCGTAGGCATTCAGCCCAAGCTGCTGAAGCCGCTTCCAAAAGCGCTGAAACTCCCCTTCAGCCCATTTTTCGCTCATAGTCCCTAACAATAGCAAACCCCGCGAGAGAAATCTGTTACGCGATTTTGGCCGCTTTTGAGCCGTTAGCCCATGGAAAACGGTTGACATTCGGACAATGGGATTGACTTGGTACTATTCGGCCTCTAAAATGAAGCCTAGTACCCAAGTTTATGCCTGAAAACAATGGCACCCAGGACGTGCCTTCGCCAGCCGTACCCAGCGAAGCAACCAAGATTCGGATCGTAGTGGCGGACGACCACCCCATCTTCCGCGACGGCTTGTGCCGGCTGCTGGCGCTGGAGCCCGACTTCGAGGTCGTGGCGCAGGCCCAGGATGGGCGGCAAGTGCTGGACGTGCTCCAACAGCATGAGCCCGACATCCTGCTGCTGGATCTGAAGATGCCCGGCCTGGACGGCTTGGCCACGCTGCAGAGACTGCAGAACAGCAAGCACAAGACTCGCGTCATTGTGTTGACCGCATCGGAAGACAAGAACGAATTCGTGCAGGCCATGAAACTGGGCACTTCCGGCATCGTGCTGAAACAGAGCGCCACGGATCTGCTGATCAAGAGCATTCGGAAAGTGAACGCCGGCGAAATCTGGTTGGACTCTCACACCACCGCCGCCGTCATGCGGCAGTTCGCCACCGGCGCCGATGAAGCACCGGCCAGCGGGGTGCCCGCGTCCAGCAGCCGCGAGCGCGAGCGTTCCCTGCTCAGCCAAAGAGAGCGCGAAATCGTGGCGCTGGTGGCGCAGGGTTTCAAGAATAAGGAAATGGCCGAGAAGATGTTCATCAGCGAGCAGACCGTGAAGAATCACCTGCACAACATCTTCGACAAGCTGGGCGTCTCCGACCGCCTGGAACTGGCTTTATACGCCATTCACAACAATCTGCACATGGGCAAGTAGGGCAGGCCCCCGGCACCTCTCGGGCGGCTGAGCCACCTAAAATAAATCCGCGAAAATTCGCCGCACCGCGACACTAGTGATTAGCTTTCCGTGAAAAAGTGACAGGACGGGTTCTCGTGCCAAGCAACCGGAGCTTCAAGCGAGAAAGCCCGGGTTCGGCCCGGGCCTTCACTTGGAGCGGAAAGGAGGATCTGCTAATGATTCTTATGTTGGTGATCCGGCTTGCATTTATCGGCCGGCTCTCGGCGTTGATCGTTTGGACCCGTAAGGGCCGACGGTAAACGTCGCGGCGGGATCGGCTCAGACCCGGTCCCGCTACCAGCATCATACCGCAGTTCCGCAGTGATGACCAGTGAAAAATCTCCCTACGTGGCGCAGGCCCGTGGCCTGCCGGCGGTCTCCCAGGCCGCCAGCGCGCGTCTTTTTCATGCCCCGTTGGGGCCGAAAGCGATGAGGTATTCCACCACTTTCGCGTTGAACACCGAAGCCTACGCGTTCTTGGCGCGCAGGATATCCGCGGCGCGCTGGGCCGCCTCCTGCACCAGAAACCCCATCTTCGGGTGCGTAGGTTCCAGGTCGGGGTGCACGCCGGCTTCTTCCAGAGCTTCGCTGGTAGTGGGGCCGATGGAGGCGACCACCATCTTGCGCAGGGCCGATAACACGGCCGTTTCGGTTCCTTCCTCGGCGGCGATGCGCAGAAGGTGCTCGATTTGAATGGAAGTGGTGAACAGCGCCACCTGCAATTCGCCGGCAGCCAGACGCCGGGCGGCCGCGCGCAGGGGCGCCGTGTCCGCGGGCAGGTCCCACTGGTAGACGCGCACGCTGGCGACTTCCGCGCCGCGCTCGCGCAGGCCATCGAGCAGTTCGGCATTGGGGCGTCCGTACTCCTGGACGGCGATGCGCCGCTCGGGACGATCCCGAATGGCGGCGAGCAGTTCGCGCCACGTATTGGGCTCCGGCACAGCGATCGAAACCGGCACATCCAGTCCGCGCAGCACGGCGGCCGGCTTGGGTCCGCGGGCCACCACCGTAATGCGCCGCAACGCCTCGGCAAAGCGTTCCGGCGGATACCGCGTCGCGAGCGCTTGATGCAGCAGGCGGGTGCCCACGCCGGTAAGCAGGATCATCATGTCGAACTCGCCGGCGAAAAGGCGCTCGGCGAATCCAAATGCCGCCTCGTTCCGCTCCAGCGGCGCCTCGCGCATGGAAGGGGCCAGCACGGGTTCGCCTCCTTGTTTGCGGATCAACTCGGCAATCTCGGCCGAGCGGCGGCTCTCCAGAGACAGCACTTGCATTCCGGCGAAAGACATTGGCGGATCTCTTTCAGGCGCGCGGCCGGCCGCCGCTGGCGCGGCGGATTTCGAGCAGCAGGACCGCGCCTTTCGCGAGTTCCTCCAGCTTGTCCATTTGTTCCGGAGTGAGCTCGCGGGGCTGGCGGTCTATCACACAAAGGGTTCCCAGCGCCAGCCCCTCGGGCGAAAGCAGCGGCATGCCGGCGTAAAACCGCAGGTGCGGTTTCTGGGTCACCAGCGGGTTTTGCGAAAAGCGTTCGTCGGCAAGCATATCGGGAGTCACGTACAGTTCGTCCTGGCAGATGGCGTGGGCGCAAAACGAGGCGTCGCGGGGTATCTCCGGAAGCTCCAGCCCGGTGTTCGACTTGAACCATACGCGGTCGCGATCGACAAAAGTGAGCAGGCTGATAGGGGTCTGGCAGACCTCAGCGGCGCGCGCCGCGATCTCGTCGAAGGCAGGCTCGGCGGCCGTGTCCAGGATGTTGTATTGGCGCAACAACTCCAGGCGCGCGTGCTCGTTGAGCGGGATGGGGGGCTTCATCGCTTTCTAATAGGATGACTGTAACAGATTTTGTGGCGCAGGCCCGTGGCCTGCCAGCGGCCTCTCCGGCCGCCAGCGCGTGTATCGGCGTACAATCACAGAGGATGACCCCTCCGACAAGAACCGTTTGGCTGCTGGCCTTGCTCGCATCGCTGGCCGTATTATTCTTCGGCGTCTGCTTCCAGGTTTCGCTGGCGCAACACTGGACCCGTCCCGCCAGGCTGCCCTATGGAGTCAATAACCCGGTCCTCGCCATGCAAATGGCCAAACCGCCATGGCCCGCCGAAATGCTCGCTCCTGGACGGAATATGGCCGAAATGACCCACCAGCAATACATCGACTTCGGATACATCCCAAGCTACGCCGCGCTCTTCACCTGCATCGCGATTCTGCAGTGCTCTTCCGGTCGCCGCTGGATCGCCGTGCTCGGCCCCGCTTCGATTGTGCTGATCCTGGTTGCGGCGGGCTTCGACGTGGCCGAGAACCTCGCCATCCTCGGTGTCACCCAGCGGCACAACCCTGCCGCCTGGGCCTCGATCCGCCCGTATTCGCTGGTGAAGTGGAGTTGCGCCTTTGGCGCGATCCTGTTCGAGGCTCCGTTCTATTTGACCGTAGAGGGTCTCCCGGTCCTCGCCCGCCTGCTCGCCCGCATCTTGGGTGCCGCCTCCGTCATGGCGGGACTTCTGGGACTCCTGTGTTCGCTGACCGGAAACGAAAAAGGCATCGGGATCGCGATGCTCCCGCTGCTGGTGGCGATGCTGGTCATGCCGCCATTTCTTTGGCTGGGAAGCCGCGCATTTCAGCCCAAGATCGGCCGGACCGGGACCCCGTCCGCTTAGTTCCTGATAGATTTAGGGGCGCCGCCAAAATGCCAGATCCGCGCCGGCCCGTTTGTGGGGCGGACCTCCAGGTCTGCGCGGGTCCTCCAGGACCCGCTCTTCCCCGCAACGAAATGACAAGAGCCGCCTGCAAAGGCGGCTGCGGCCACGATTGGCCGCCCTCCGGTGCAACTGAACCACCTTTATTCTATGAGGAAGTATCTGTACGAGGTACTAGCGGCCCAGTTCCACATCCGGGTCCACCACCAGCCACGCCAGGGACCCGGCTGCGCACAGCGCGGCGGCTACCAGAAACGACGCCGTCCAACTGAAGCGGTGCGCGATCAGCGGGGTGAGCGAAGCGGTGACGATGCCGCCGATCTGGCCTCCCATGTTCATCACGCCGGAGACCGATCCGGCCGATGCGCCGGCCATGTCCGCCGTCACCGACCAGAAGGAGCTTTGCGAAAGATACAGCGCGCCGGCCCCGCCGGCCAGCACCACGCTGGCGAGGCGTGCGCTTTCCACTTGCGTTCCCGAGGCGATGAAGACGGCCGCTAGCGCGATGCCGGCCACGGCCACCCCGCAGCGGCCGATCCGGTTGCCGTAGCGCCGCGTGAGGATATCGCTGATGCGGCCGCCCACCGTCGAGCCGGTGGCCATGGCCATGAACGGAAGCGTGGAGTAATAGGAACTGGCCTTCAGATCGAGCCCGCGCACGTCGCTGAGGTATTTGAAGAACCAGGCGAAGAAGATCCAGGCCGCGTAGCCGTACGTGAAATAGCTGAATGCAATAGCCAGCACATCCTTGCTGCCAAAGATGACGCGCCAGGGCAGCGGCTTGCCGATTTCCAACTCGCCGGGCGGCTCGGGCAAGCCTTCTTCGATGCGCGCGGTCTCTTGCGGCGTGACCCACGGATGGTCCTCGGGCCTGTCGCGCGCGAGCCAATACCAGACGGCGCCCGCCGCCAGGCCGATCGCTGCGCTAATCCAAAATGAAGCGCGCCATCCGTAACGCAACATGACGAAGGTCACCAGCGGCGGGGTGATGCCTGAGCCAAAGCCCACTCCGGCGAAGATAATGCCGTTCGCCAAGCCCCGCTCCTTCGAAGGAATCCAGTTGGCGACCAGCCGGTTGGACGAGGGAAACAGCACCGCCTCGCCCGCGCCCAGTGTGAATCGCACGGCGAGCAGCACCAGCAACAGGCTGGTCATTCCCGCCGACAGCATGGCCGTGAGGGCCGTGAAGACGCCCCACCAGATAGTGCCGAGCGCGAGGACCAGGCGGGGTCCGAAGCGGTCGGCGAGGCGGCCCGCCGGAGCCTGGCAAAGCGCGTATCCCACCAGGAAGGCGCTGAACACCGGCCCAAGCTGGAGGTCGCTGATGTGAAACTCCTGCTGGATAAAACGGCTGGCGATCGAAATGTTGACGCGGTCCAGGAAGGAGATGGCGCTGATCGCGAAAATCCATAAGATGAGGAGCCAGCGGATGGGCATGGAAACTTACAATCATACCCGGCGGCGCCAAGAAAATCTCTTGACAGCCGCCGCCGCCGATGCTACTTTTAAAGCATGCTGCTGCTTTTGCAGCATCAAGGTTCATGTCGGCCATGCCGGAACAGACGCTCAGCCGCCGCGAGCGGCAAATGATGGATATCCTGTACCGCCGCGGGCGGGCCACCGCTGCCGAGATCCACGGCGAGTTGCCCGACCGGCCCAGCTATTCGGCTGTCCGCGCCAAGCTGCGTGTGCTCGAAGAGAAGGGCCACGTTCGGCACGAGGAGCAAGCGCTGCGGTACGTGTATCTGCCCACCGTGCCGCGCGACCGGGCCCGCCAATCCGCCTTGCGCCATCTACTGGCGACGTTTTTCGACAATTCCAGCGAGCAGGCCATCACCGCCCTTCTCAATCTGAAAGGCGGGGGCCTGGCGCCCGACAAATTGGACCGCCTTTCCGCACTCATCGAAAAGGCCAAACGAGGAGGGATTTGAAATGCCATCGATCGCGTTTCTCTTGGACGCCGCCATCAAGGCCACGGTGATTCTGGCGGCTGCGTGGCTATTGACCATGGCGATGCGCCGGCGGTCCGCGGCGCGCTATTTCACGTGGACGTGCGCGCTCGCCGCGGTGCTGGCCGTCCCCGCGCTTTCACCGATTCTGTCGCGGTGGGATGTGCACCTGAGAACGCCGGCCATCGCTTCCGCCGCGCGCAGGGTTTTCATCGGGGATGCGGCGGCCGAGTCGGCGCCGGACGTCGCCAGCGTCGTGCAACCGCGGCGCGCCAGACGGACCGTCGCCTGGCCGGTCGTATTCTGGCTGGCCGGCGCGATCGTCGTGCTGGCCCGCATGGGCGCAGGGCACTTGCGGCTGGCCCTATCGCTGCGCCGGGCCCCCGAGATCCGCGCGCCCGATTGGATCGCAGTCCGTGACGCTGCCCAGGCCCGCATCGGGCTGCGGCGTATCGTTAGGCTGCGGCGCAGCGCCGAGACCGACGTGCCCCTGACCGGCGGCCTCTTCGCCACGTCTGTAGTGCTGCCGGAAGCATCGGACGAGTGGAACGCCGATCGGCGCGTTATCGTGCTCCTGCACGAACTGACGCACGCGCGGCGCAGGGATCCACTGCTCTGGTTCATGGCGCAAGTGGCCGTGGCTTTCTTCTGGTTTCATCCGCTGGCATGGCTGGCCGCCGCCCGCTTCCGCCGCGAACAGGAGCGCTCCTGCGACGACGCCGTGGTGCGAGCCGGAGCCGCGCCGTCTACCTACGCCGAGCAGCTCGTCGAGTTGGCGCGATCCGTGACGGCGGCGGGCGCTTTCGCGGCCGCGCTGGGCATGGCCGCGGCATCGGACCTGGAGCCGCGCGTGCGCGCATTGCTCGACGCCCGCGCGAACCGCAACGGGTTGAGCCGGCGAGTCTGCTGCACCGCCATCGCGGCGCTTCTGGCTGTGGTTATCCCCATGGCCGCGTTGCGCGGTCAGGAATCCAAGCCGGCCGCATCGCTCTCGGGGTCCGTCTACGACGTCAGCGGCGCCGCCGTGCCGGGCGTACTGATCCTGCTGAAGAACAACACCAGCCATCAGGAAGCCGCACGCACGAATGGCGCGGGGGAATACACCCTGTCCGGCCTGCCCGCGGGATCGTATACCTTGGAAGTCCGGGCCCAAGGCTTTGCCGAGTTTCGGCAAGCGATTGTGCTGCCCGCCGCATCCGGGAACAACATCACTCTCGGCATCGGACCCGTCACCGAAGCGGTGGAAGTAGTGGGCAAGGCTCCGCCGCCGAAAGAGACCGGCGCGTCGCGGCGCATTCGCGTGGGCGGCATGGTGCAAGCGACCAAGCTCATATCGATGACCAAACCGGCGTACCCGGCGGGCGCGGAGGCGGCGGGCATCGAAGGCACGGTGCTCCTGCGCGCGGTCATCTCGACTGGCGGCGATTTACTGGGACTCTCGGTGATGAACCAGTCCGTGGATGCGGAGTTGGCCAGCGCTGCGATGGACGCCGTAAAGCAGTGGCACTACCAGCCGACGCTGCTGAACGGTGAACCGGTGGAGGTGGTCTCGACCATCGCGGTGACCTTCCGACTGGAGAGGTGAGCGCGCCTCTTTAGATCCAACGAGTTGGGCTTTGATTGTGTGAAGGGTCCGCCGTGATAGACTCGCAATCATGGCTTATTTGCCCCTCATCGCAATCGGTTTGGCCGCCGGCGTCCTGGCCGGCATGTTCGGCATCGGCGGAGGATTGGTCATCGTGCCGGCCTTGCTTTATTTCATGAAGCTCGGCGAGGTGGATGCCATCGGCACTTCGCTTGCGGCGCTCATCCCGCCCGTCGGACTGTTGGGCGCCATGGAATACTACCGCGCCGGCCACATCAATTTGAAGTATGCGCTGGTGATTGCGGCGGGCCTGTTCGTCGGCGCTTATTTCGGCGCGCGCATCATATTGGCCCTCCCGCCAGTGACCATCCGGCGGATCTATGCCGTGTTTCTGGTGATCGTGGCCGCCCGCATGCTGCTGACCACCAAGTGATCGGCGTCCGCCGGCGGCCGTTCGCGAGCAGTCCTATTCCTCCCCCCCGATCCAGCCGATCATTACCGCAGCAACCGATTGCGGGGGCTTCGAAAACTATGAAGAATTGGACGCTTGGCGTAAAATTGAGCATTTGCTCCGCCACACTGGTACTGCTCACGGTCATACTAGGCTACACCTCGATGGACTCCATCGGTAAGCTCAGGCAGGTGTTTGACGAGACTGCCGATAAGACCGCCACAAAGATTGCCATGGCCGGCGTGGTCAATACGGCCAAATCCGATATGGTGCGATCCCAGCGGGCCATGGTTCTGTTCACGTTTGGGCGCCAGCCGGACGAGGTCGAGAAAGCCCGGCAGGATTTTCAGGCCAACGTGGAGAGAATTCGCAAGACGATCGCGGAGTACTCCGCGATTGCATCCGCGCAGACCCAGGCGCGCTTGGGCGAGATCCGCACGGAGCTGGACAACTGGCTTCCCAAATATGACCGGATCAACCAATTATGCATCGCGGGCAAGCCGGCTGAAGCGTTGCCCGTGATGATCTCCACCCGGTCCCATTTCGCCGCTATTGAAAGGATTGCGGGCGATCTGGTGACGCATGAGAACGATGTCCTGGCTAAGAACAAACAGATGGGCGCCGATCAATATAGCCGCGCCCGGAGCATATCGTTCGTCATGTTGGCCCTGTCTTTGGGGGTCGGATTGGCGGTCCTGTGGGTGGTGCGCCAGACCAGCGGCACGCTGCGGCAGATTGCCCGCGAAATGGCCGATGGAGCCGGGCAGGTGTCTGCCGCGGCGGGGCAGGTTTCTTCGTCCAGCCAATCGCTGGCGCAGGGGGCCTCCGAGCAGGCGGCGTCGCTGGAGGAAACTTCCGCATCCAGCGAGGAAATCAGTTCCATGGCCCGCAAGAACAGCGAGAACTCGCTTGGCGCGGCCGGTCTGGTGACCCAATCGGAGCGCAAATTCGTCGAGACCAACCAGGCGTTGGACCAGATGATCGTCGCCATGGGCGAAATCAATACACAGAGCGACAAGATCTCCAAGATCATCAAGGTGATCGACGAAATCGCTTTCCAGACCAACATCTTGGCGCTGAACGCGGCTGTGGAGGCGGCCCGCGCGGGCGAGGCTGGCATGGGTTTCGCGGTGGTGGCCGACGAAGTACGCAACCTGGCGCAGCGTTGTGCGCAGGCGGCCAAGGATACCGCCGCGCTGATCGAGGAGTCGATTTCGAAGTCCAAGGACGGTAAGACGAAGGTGGACCAGGTGGCCTCGGCGATCCGGAGTATTACCGAAGAATCCGCGAAGGTGAAGACGCTGGTAGATGAGGTGAGCTTGGGCAGTCAGGAGCAAGCCGGCGGGATCGAACAGATCGGCAAAGCCATCACCCAGATGGAACAGGTAACGCAGAAAAACGCGGCCAACGCCCAGGAAGGCGCCTCGGCAGCCGAGGAATTGAATGCGCAATCGGAGGCTCTACGGAATATCGTGGAGCGGCTCACGGCCATGGTGGGTGGCGCCGGCACGCATCGGATCTAGGCGCCGGCCTCCAGGCCAGCGCTGCAGTGGGGCAGGCTCGAAGCCTGGCTCGAAGCCTGCGCGGGCCTCGTAGGCCCGCTCTTCAGCAACCTTCGCTTGCCCGCAGGCCCGTCGCCTAGCGCAGCAACCGGTTGCCGTTGGGCGCCTGCGCCTCCACGCTGACCACGTCCACGAAGGAGGTCAGGCTGCGGGCGGCTTTATCCGCATCTTCGCCTTCCTGCAATACGATCTCGTGCTCGATCCAGTTGGAGAGCGGAATATTCCGGAAGAAGATGCGCTCCTGCAGCACCAGCGCCTTGCGGTTCTGGAACAGCAGCTTGTTGTCTTTCACGTAATGCCGCTGCTCCACGTGCATGTCGGCCAGAAAGTCGTCCAGAGCCTCGCGCCGGGCCGATTCTTTGGCGCCGCGCAAGGCCTGTTCAAGTGAATTCTTCTCGGCTTCCAGAGTGCCGCGGGCCTGGGCCATGGCTTCCCGTTCGCGGGCCAGCGCCACTTCCATGCGCGACTGCATGATGTAGAACGCCAGCAGGCCGGAGCCGACCGCCACGAAGCCCGGCAGCAGTATCCAAAGAATAGCGTCCATTGGCTACATGATAGCGGAAATAGGCGCCGTGCGGGGTTGTCTTGGACTACTCCTGTTGACTTCCGTCAACCTTCTGATTAGCCAAAAGATATTTGAGCACGCCTAACTGAAGTGAACCCAGGGCGCCGAAAACCGTTGCGATCTGCGCCCACAAGCCGCTCCAAAAACCGCCGTATTTGCCGATAAACGCCGCCGTGCCCTGCTGGCGATCCGCTTTGCGCAATGTGGATTCGCCCTCGCGCCCTTCGTGATGGGCGCGCGCCTGGGGAGCCAGCAGGATCTTCTTGCCGGCGCGGCGGATCTGGTAGCACAGGTCGGCATCGCTGCCAAATTGTCCGTAGCGCTCATCGATCTGGCGAATCGCCGTGAATAAGGGGCGACGCATCATGAGAGCCGCGCCGCGCGGGTATTCGACTGGCATGGGGTCGGGCCCTGGCTCGGCAGGCCGCCAGGTATCGTCCGGCGGAAACTGCCCCAATTGCGGCACGGGCCGCCCTTCGCCGTCCACCAACAGCGGACAGACGGCGCCGGCGTCCGCTTGCGTGTCCAAAAGCTCGGCCAACAGACGCGCGGTTTCGGGGAAAACCTCAGTGTCCTCATGCAGAAAGAAAACGTACTCGCCTTCGGAACCGCGGACGCCCAGATTAAGGGCTTTGGTCAGCCCGAAATTGCGCGGAATGCGGATGAACCGCGCGTGCGGGAAAACCACCTCAAGCTCCTGGCTGCCGTCGGTGGACCCGTTGTCCACTACCACGATCTCAATGGCATCGCGGGCCTCGGACCGCTCCAGCGCTTCGAGCGCGCGCCGTAACAGGGCTCTTCGATTGTAGGAAACCACCAGGGCCGATACCTTGGGAGGCTTCGGCGCCTGGCCGGAAGGTTCGGCCACTTCCAGCAGCTTAACAGAATGGCGCCACAGATGGACACAGATATACACGGATAGAACGGGGGCTGGCTGCCGGGTGACGGGCAGTAACGCGCTATTCTTGTCTTCGACGACATGAATAGCTTTCAGGAGATCGCGAACTTCATCTGGTCGATTGCCGATGAGATTCTGCGCGACGATTTCAAGCGCGGTAAATACCCGGACGTGATCCTGCCTTTCACTGTCCTGCGCCGCCTCGATTGCGTGCTCGCCCCCACGAAGGACAAGGTCCTGAAGCGCCACGAGGAGCTGAAAGCCAAGGGCCTTGAAAATATGGACGGCCAGCTTCGCCGCGCCGCCGGCCACTCCTTCTACAACATCTCGAAATTCGACTTCCCAAAGCTGCTGGACGACCCGAAGAATATCGGCAAGAACCTCCGCGCCTATATCAACAACTTCTCGGAAAACATGCGCGACGTGATCGACCGCTTCAAGCTGCGCGGCACCATCGACACGCTCGACGAAAAAGGCCTGCTGTTCGCCCTGGTCCGCAAGCTGAGCGACGCCGACCTGCACCCGGACAAGGTGGACAACCACACCATGGGGACCATCTTCGAGGAGCTGATCCGCCGCTTCAACGAGCAATCCAACGAAAACCCCGGCGAGCACTTCACGCCGCGCGAAGTCATCCGCCTGATGGTGCGCCTGCTGATCAACGGCGACCGCGCCGTGCTGAAGCAGGAAAGCGCCATCCGCACCGTGTTCGATCCAGCGTGCGGATCGGGCGGCATGCTCTCCATTGCCAAGGAGCATGTGCTTGGGCAGATCAACCCGAATGCCGATATCCGGCTGTTCGGCCAGGAAGTGAACGACGAAACTTATGCGGTGTGCAAGTCCGACCTGCTGATCAAAGGCGACGACCGCGACGCCGACAACATCAAGCCCGGCTCCTGCCTCTCGTCCGACGGGCACGCCCGCGCCACTTTCGACTACATGCTCACCAACCCGCCCTACGGGAAGGATTGGAAGAAGGAGCAGGGTTTCATCGATGAAGAGGCCGCGCGCGGCGAGGCCGGCCGTTTCGGCGCAGGCACGCCCCGCATCAGCGACGGGCAGATCCTTTTCCTGCAGCACATGATTTCCAAGATGAAGCCGGTCGCGGAGGGCGGCAGCCGTATCGCCATCGTCATGAACGGATCGCCCCTGTTCACCGGCGATGCCGGCAGCGGCGAAAGCGAAATCCGCCGTTGGATTCTGGAGCATGACTGGCTGGAGACCGTCGTCGCCCTGCCCGGCCAGTTGTTCTACAACACCGGCATCAACACGTACATCTGGGTGCTGACGAATCGGAAGCCGAAGGCCCGGCGCGGCAAGGTGCTGCTGGTGAACGGGGCGGCGGTGCGCAAGGAGAACGGCAAAGAAGCGGAGATCTTCGCCCGCAAGATGCGCCGCAGCCTGGGCGACAAGCGCAACGAACTGGCCGAGGAGCACATCGTCGAATTGGCGCGCCTTGCGCAGGCCTTCGAACCGGGCCGGTATACGAAGATCTTCGACTCTACGGATTTCGGATACCGCAAGGTCACGGTGGAGCGTCCGCTGCGGTTGAACTTCCAGGCCAGCGCCGAACGCGTCGCGCGCTTGCGGTCGCAAGCTGGCTTCGTGGCGCTCGCTACGAGCAAGAAGAGGGGGAAGGCGGGCGAGGAAGAGGTCGCGGAGGGCGTTCGGAAGCAGGAACAGATCTGGGCGGTTCTGAGCGCGATGGACTCTGCCCTCGTGCATAAGGACCGCGCGCAGTTTGCGAAGTTGCTGGACGGCGCCCTCGACGAGGCCGGCTTGCGCGTTGCCGCGCCGGTGAGGAAAGCGATTCTGGCGGCGCTGGGCGAGAAGGACCCAACCGCCGAGCCATGCCTGGATGTGGATGGCAAGCCCGAGCCCGATCCGGATTTGCGGGACTACGAGAACGTGCCTCTTAAAGAGGATATCCAGGCATACTTCGAGCGCGAGGTGCTGCCGCACGTGCCCGACGCGTGGATTAGCGCGGAAGCCAGGGACCGCGATAAGAAGGATGGCGGCGTTGGCCGCGTGGGCTACGAGGTCAACTTCAATCGGTACTTCTACGAGTACGTGCCCCCAGGCGCGTTGGAGGAGATTGAGGCGGAAATCCAAGCCCTCGAAGCAGAGATCCTTGTCATGTTACGAGAGGTTTCCGAGTGAGTGGCGGTCCCGTTGCCCCTGTCACCCGCCAGCTTCGGCCATACCCGCAATACGGGTGCTTCGATGACCCATGGTGGATAGAATCCCGTCCAGTTGGAGCTTCACGAAGCTTGGGGCAGTTGCCTCAGTTAAAGCCCGTCTCGGGTGGAGGGGCCTGAAGGCCTCCGAATACGTGGACGACGGATTCATCTTCCTGAACACGCCCAACATTAAGGGAACGAGAATCGACTTTGACGACGTCGACCACATCACGGCTGAGCGCCATTACGAGTCGCCGGAGATCATCCTGCGCGAGGGCGACGTGCTGATCGCCAAGGACGGCTCGACGCTCGGTATTGTCAATGTCGTTCGGTCGCTTCCGGCACCGGCGACAGTGAACAGTTCGATCGCTGTCATTAGACCCCTCGAAAGGCTCAACAGCGTGTACTGTTTCTATTTCCTTGCCTCGCACTACACCCAATCGATGATCGGCAGAATGAAGGACGGTATGGGTGTCCCCCATCTTTTCCAGGCGGATCTCAGGAAGTTCACGATCCTGCTGCCGCCCGAGGCGGACCAGGCAGCGATCAGCGAATTCCTGGACCGAGAAACGGCACGGATTGACGCCCTCATCGAAAAGAAGGAGCGGCTGATCACGCTGCTGGAGGAGAAGCGGGCGGCGCTAATCAACCGCGCCGTGACCAAGGGCCTCGATCCGAACGCGCCCATGAAGGATTCGGGCGCTCCGTGGCTCGGCACGGTACCTGCACATTGGGAACTGAAACAGCTAAAGTGGGCAATCACTTTCCAGCGGGGGCACGACTTGCCATCCGAAGAACGGAGCGCGGGCGCGGTGCCCGTCGTGTCCTCCGGTGGCAGGTCCGGGGATCACTCAGTGGCCGCCGCGTGCGGGCCGGGAATTGTGACCGGACGTTACGGAACCATCGGCCAGTTCCAATTGATCGAAGGGGATTATTGGCCGCTCAACACGACTTTATACAGCACCGATCTACACGGGAACGATCCGGCGTTTCTGCACTCCATGCTTACGCACCTCGCACCCCTCTTCCTCCTCAACGCCGTCAAATCGGCGGTTCCCGGCGTCGACCGCAATGATGTCCACCCGACGCTGACCGCTGTTCCGCCTATCGAGGAGCAGCGAGCAATTGCCCATTTCCTGGACCACGCAAATTCGCGCATCGACCGCGTCACAGCGAAGATCCGCGAACAGATCGCCAAGTTCCATGAGTGCCGCACCGCGCTCATCTCGGCCGCTGTGACAGGTAAAATCGACGTGCGCGACCCCGGCCCCGCCCCCGCCGAGTTTGACAAACATTCGCAGATTGACGAACACTAGAGTATGGCGTGCCGCGAACAAAGCTCATTTACTACGCGGAGCAGGACGGTACGGTGCCGATGGTCCAGTGGCTAACCAAGCTGCCTCATGGAGCTTACGCCAAGAGCCAGGCGTATCTCCGCCTGCTCGAGGCGGACGGGCACGAGTTACGAAGGCCCATTGCCGATTACCTGCGGGACGGCATTCACGAACTGCGACCATCCATCGCGCGCGTCCATTATCGTATCCTTTACTTCTTTCATGGCAGCGAGGCAGTCGTGATTTCTCATGGCCTGACGAAGGAGGGCAAAGTGCCCGGCGCGGAGATCGACCGGGCCATCGAAAGAATGGCGCGGTTTCGGGCCAACCCGTTGAAGCATACCTTCATCCGGGCGAAAGGAGAGTAACGAAATGGCGACGAAAAGAAAGTTTTATTCGGAGGCGCTGCAATATACCTGGGACCGGTTTATCGCTGGCCACCCTGAACGGGAGCGCGCCTACGAACAGGCGCTTTTCGATACCGAGGTGGCATCCAAGGTCTACGACCTCCGCACTAAAGCGGGGCTGAGCCACGCAGTCTTGGCGAAGAAGGTCGGAACCACCGCATCCGTGATTAGCCGTCTGGAGGACGCCGACTACGAAGGCGACTCCCTCGCCATGTTGCGCCGCATAGCGGAGGCGCTCGGCAAACGTCTCCAGATTCGGTTTATTTCCGTCGCTAAGCCGAAGCGGCCCAAGACCCGCAAGGTAGCCTAACCTGCGTCAAATATGCCAGGTTCCCTCTATGAAGGCCGCGTATAGCTTTAGCGTATTGCGCTACGTTCACGATCCGGTGACGCAGGAGTTCGTGAACATCGGTGTGGCCGTGTTTTCTCCGGAAGCCAGGTATTTCCGCGCCATCTGCACGACAAGCTATAGCCGCATCACACAGATGTTCCGGAAAGTCGATGGAAGGGGCTTTCGGCGGTTCGCGCGTTACATCCAGGATCGGATCTGCGCAGTGGGCCAGGAGTA
This sequence comes from Bryobacteraceae bacterium, assembly GCA_050008575.1. Classification (GTDB taxonomy): domain Bacteria; phylum Acidobacteriota; class Terriglobia; order Bryobacterales; family Bryobacteraceae; genus Bog-159. The sequence continues at coordinate 117,604 of JBEKMJ010000003.1, read as the reverse complement.
CGCGTCCGCCGGGCCATCTGCAGAGGGACTCACCATCGAGCGCATGCTTGCCAAGGTCCTGCCCGCCGACGATAGTGCTCTCCAGTTTTCAAGCGTCGGCGTGGGCCTGAGCGGCGATTTGGACCGGACGTTGAACGAACTGTACCAACGGCACGTGCAGCGCTATACGCCCGCCAGGGCTGTACGGACATCCGGCGCGGGGGCATACGGACTCGCCGCATCCCACTAAAAAACCAGCCATGGATACCTCCGAAAAAGACTTCGAAACCGGAATATTCACCTACCTGGCGGCCAACGGCTACACCCCCCGCGACGACTCCAGTTACGACCGCGCCCTCTGCCTCGACCCCGACGCGCTCTTCGAGTTCCTCTACGCCACCCAGGCAAAAACCTGGGAAAAGCTCAAGCTCCAGCACGGCGAGCAGGCCAAGGAACGGTTCCTGAAGCGTCTGTCCGACCAGATCGAAAAGCGCGGCACCCTGGATGTCCTGCGGAAGGGCGTGGACGACCTCGGCTGCCACTTCGACCTCGCCTATTTCCACCCCGAAACCACGCTCAACGAAGAACACGCCCGCCTGCACGAGGCCAACATCCTGGGCGTGATGCGGCAGGTTCACTACAGCCGGCAAAACGACAATAGTCTCGGCCTGGTGCTGTTCGTCAACGGGCTGCCGGTCGTCACGGCGGAGCTGAAGACGCCGCTCAAAGGGCAAACGGTCGAGCACGCCGTGGCGCAGTACAAGTACAATCGCGATTCCAGGGAGCCGCTCTTCCAATTCCGGCGCTGCCTCGCCCACTTCGCCGTGGACACCGATTTGGTGTTCATGACCACCCGCCTCCAGGACGGCAAAACATGGTTTCTGCCCTTCAATAAGGGCCACGAGCGCGGCGCCGGCAATCCGCCCAATCCAGACGGCTTCAGGACCGCCTACCTCTGGGAAGAAGTTTGGCGCAGGGACCGGCTGCTCGAAATTCTGAATCACTTCGTGGTGGACCGCGACCAGTTCGACGAGAAAGGCAAGAAGACCGGCGAGCGCGAAGTGATTTTTCCGCGTTATCACCAGCTCGATGCGGTGCGCCGCCTGGTCGCGCATGCCCGCGAAAACGGTACGGGCCAGAACTATCTGGTGGAGCACAGCGCCGGCTCGGGGAAGTCCAATTCCATCGCCTGGCTGTGCCACCGGCTCGTCGGCCTGCACGATGCGAACAACCGGCGGGTTTTCGATTCCATCGTGGTGGTCACGGACCGGCGCGTACTCGACCAGCAGTTGCGTTCCACCATCCGCAGCTTCGAACAGGTAAAAGGAATCGTCACCGCCATCGAGAAGCACAAGGCGCACGAACTCGCCCAGGCGCTGATTGACGGGAAGGACATCATCATCACCACTCTCCAGACGTTTCCCTTCGTAACGGAGAAAATCGGGGAGCTGCCGGGGCATCGATTTGCGGTGGTCGTCGATGAGGCGCACTCCTCGCAATCCGGCGAGTCGAATCGCCGCATGAAGGAAGTCCTGACGGCGGGCACACTGGAGGAGGCGGCCACGCAGGAAGCGGTCGAACCGGAAGATGAAGAGGACGCCGTCAATGCCGCCGTCGAAGCGGCCATGCGGCGCCGGGGCCGGCTCAAGAACGTCAGTTTTTTCGCCTTCACCGCCACTCCCAAAGCGAAAACGCTGGAGTTGTTCAATACCCCGGACCCCGGCACCGGCCGGCCGCCGTTCAGCCTGTACTCCATGCGGCAGGCCATCGAGGAGGGCTTCATCCTCGACGTGCTGCAGAACTACACGACCTTCAAGGTGTACTTCTCGCTACTCAAGAGAATCGAGGCCGACCCGCAGTACGACCGAAAGAAAGCCACCTACCTCCTGCGTTCTTACGCGGACCTGCATCCGCACGCCATCCGTACGAAGTCGGCGATGGCGCTCGACCATTTCGAGGGAGAAGTGAAAAGCCGCATCGCCGGAAAGGCTAAGGCGATGGTGGTGACGCGCTCCCGCCTGCATGCCGTACGTTACAAGCTGGAGTTGGATCGGGAAATCAAGAAACGGCGGTTGCCTTACAAGGCGCTGGTGGCGTTTTCAGGCGAAGTGAAAGACCCCGAAAGCGGGCAGGCGTTCACCGAGGCCGGCATGAACGCCTTCTCGGATTCCCAGACCGCCGCCGCCTTCAAGGGCAAGGAGTATCGCTTGCTGGTCGTGGCGGAAAAGTTCCAGACCGGCTTCGATGAGCCTTTGCTGCACACGATGTACGTAGACAAAAAGCTGGACGGCGTGAATGCCGTGCAGACTCTGAGCCGCCTGAACCGGACCTATCGGCCCGACAAGGAAGAGACCTTCGTTCTCGATTTCGTCAACGAGACCGAGGATATCCGGAAGTCCTTCCAGCCGTATTTCCAGGCTACCCTATTGACTGAGCCTACCGATCCCAACAAGCTCTATGACCTGAAGCGCGCCGTGGAGGACCACCACCTCTTTGGACCGGAGGAAGTGGACGATTTCGCGCGGGTCTACTTCAGCGCGAAGGGCAAGCAGGAACAGCTCCAGACACTAATCGATTCGGTGGTGGACCGCTACGAATTGCGGCCCAAAGAGGACGGCGCGAATATCCGCAAGCATGTCGGCGATTATGTTCGCCTGTATGCGTTCCTTTCGCAAGTGATTACGTTCAGCGATGCCGGCCTGGAAAAATTCTATCAGTTCACCAGGCACCTGCTGCGGAAGCTGAAACTGCCGGACGATCCGCTGCCTCTCGAAATCACGCGAAACATAAACATGGATTCGTACCGCATCCAGCAGACCAGTTCGGGCGCGATCAAGCTGATGGATGAAGACGGCCAGTTGAAGCCGATCGCAGCCCTCGGTACGGGCCGGCCGCTGCAGGAAGACCCGGCGCCCCTCAGCCAGATCATCGAATACATCAACGATCACTTTGGGACCGACTTCACGAATGCGGACAAGGTCAGGTTCTTCGCCGAAAATATGGGCCGGCGCCTTGAAGATCGGGAAGGCTTGCGGCGCGCGCTGGACGCTGGCGTGAACCCGTCGGAGGAGACGCGCAAACTGGCGTTCGACACCTTCTTCGGCGACACGCTCGAGGATATGATCGATTCCGATTTCGATATCTACAAGAAGATCAAGGACGATCCGAACTTCGGCGATCTTTTCCGTGCCGTGATGTATCGACGCATTGCGGGGGCGTTGCAGAGCCGAGCGGCCGCCGTCTGAACGGCAGCGGTGGTAAGGTCGTTATATTGGAGGAAATACATGCCCATCAACCAAGCCCTTTTACCCGAATTCGATCACGAGATGGCCAACACCCGCAAAGCGCTGGAGCGCGTGCCTGAGGACAAGTTCGCCTGGAAGCCTCACGAAAAGTCGATGACCATGGGCCGCCTCGCCACGCATCTGGCCGAATTGCTGGGATTCGTTCCTACCGCGCTCGAAACCGAATCGTTCGATTTTGCGCCGCCGGGCGCGCCTCCCCGTCAGCCGAAGACGGCAGCGTCGCGGGTAGAGCTTCTGGAAATGTTCGACAGCAACGTCGCCGCCGCGCGCGCCGCCATCGCCGCGGCCACCGACCCACAACTGATGGTCACGTGGACCCTGCTGCTCGGCGGCCGGACCATGTTTTCCATGCCGCGCATCGCCGTGCTGCGCGGCATGGTGGTGAACCACATCATCCATCATCGCGGCCAGCTCGCGGTGTATCTGCGGCTGAACGACGTACCAGTACCCGCCCTCTATGGGCCTTCGGCAGACGAGCAAGCTTAACACCGCCTTAGCATCGCGCGGCGGCCCTCAGTGTTATCATGGAAATAATACGAGGGCTGGGCGCGTGGCGAAAGACTCCAACAAACCAAAGAAAACCCGTTCCGCGGCATGGGCGCCGCTGGCTATTGCACTATGCGGTTTACTGGCCGTCCTCTGGTTACCCGGTGTCGCGCACACCGCCACGGGACAGTCCGAAGGCGACTTGCGCGGTAATGTGAAGTCCTTCGCCTCGGCCTACGCCCTGATCGAGGAGAACTTCGCGGATACCTTGGCGCCGGACAAGGCCATCTACCAGGGCGCCATTCCGGGCATGCTGCGCACGCTCGACCCGCACTCCAATTTTCTGGATCCCGAAGAGTACCGCCTGCTGCAGCAGAATCAGCGCGGGCAGTATTACGGCGTCGGCATGGAAGTGACCATGGATGGGCCGCACGTGTCGGTAATACAAGCGTTTCCGGATTCGCCGGCGGCGCGCGCCGGGCTGCGGCGCGGAGACGTGATTGCCGCGGTGGACGACCATGACGTGGAAGGCGAGGATTCCGGCGCCGTCGCGGACCGGCTGAAAGGCCCGCGCGGTACGCTGGTGAAAGTCGGGGTGCGCCGCTATGGCGCCGCCAAGACGATTTCCTACATGGTGACGCGCGGCGAGATATCGCCCAGTGTAGTGGACGCCTTCTGGGTGCGGCCGGGCGTCGCGTATGTAACGATCAAGACCTTTGAAGCCCAGAGCGCCGGCCGCGACATGGAAGAAGACCTGCGCCGCTTGGGCGAGGACAACGTCAACGGGCTGATCCTGGACCTGCGCGAAAACCGCGGCGGACTGCTGAACGAAGCCGTGGAAGTTGCCGGACACTTCCTGCGCAAGGACCAGACGGTGGTTTCGCATCGCGGCCGGTCCGAGCCGGAGCAGGTGTTCCGCGCGAAAACCGGTAATCAGGGCCGGCAGTATCCGGTGGTGGTGCTGGTGAACCGTAACACGGCCTCCGCTTCGGAAATCGTCGCCGGAGCGCTGCAGGATCACGACCGCGCCTGGGTGATGGGCGAAAACACTTTCGGCAAGGGCTTGGTGCAGGCGCAGTTTCCGCTGTCGGAAGACGCGGCCCTGCTGCTGACCATCGCGCGCTACTACACCCCCAGCGGCCGGCTCATCCAACGCGACTATTCCCACCGTTCGTTCTTCGATTACTACTATCACAACCGGCAGGAAGACGCGCAGAATTCCAACGACGTGAAGATGACCGATGGCGGCCGCACGGTATATGGCGGTGGCGGCATCACGCCCGACGAGAAGTTTCCCCCGCAGATGTCGAACGCTTTCCAGCGCCGCGTGCGCTCTGCCGGTCCCAGCGAGTTCTTTCATTTCGGCTCGGCCTACTTTGGCGCGGATACGCCGCACCTGCCGCAGGGCTGGTCGCCCGACGATGCCGTGGTCGAACGCTTCCGCGACTATCTGCGCCGGCAGGGCGTGACTTTCTCGGACGCGGAGTTCCAGGACAATCGCGCCTGGGTGGAGGAGCAGCTCAAGATCGAGTTGTATTCGCGCGCGTTCGACAAGCGTTCGGCCGACCGCTTGGGTTGGGCCAACGATCCCGAAGTGCGGCAGGCGGTGGAGAGCCTTCCACGCGCGCACGCTTTGCTCGAGCAGGTAAAACGGGCCATGATGCGGCGCACAGCGGGGTAGGGCAGTCCCCGCTACCGCGGTTCGATCTTGAACACTACGCCGGCGCCATTTTCCCCGCCTGCATAAGTCGTCCCGTAGAGGTTGCCCGCCGCGTCCCGGATCACACCTGCCTCCGGACCGCCCCCGTCCGCCCCGCCTGTGAAATGGTACAGCGCCGTCTCCGTCAGCTCGGTATCCAGCTTGAATACCACGCCGGCTCCCGTCACGCCGCCCTGAAGTTTGCCGTACAAGTAAGTCGTCCCATAAAGGTTGCCGGCCGAGTCGCGGATCACCCCCCCGTAGGGATAGGCCCCATCCAACTCACCGGTGAAAGCGTACAACACCGTCTCCTTGCCGGCTGCATCCACCTCGTACACCACGCCATACCCCGGCGTGCCTCCGTACTTGGTGGTTCCGTACAGATTGCCCGCCGGGTCCGCCACCACACCGGCCACTGGATTGCTTCCGTCAGCCCCGGCCGCAAAACTATGCAGCACGGTCTCGTGGCCTGCCGGGTCCAGCTTGAATACCACGCCCGATCCCCCAACCACGTTCTCAATGCCGCCGCCCGATGCGGTCCCGAAAAGGTTGCCTGCCGCATCACGGATTAAGCCGGCGTAGGGGAAACCGCCATCGGCCCCGTCCGCGAAACTGTAGAGCACCGTCTCGTTCCCAGCCGTGTCCACCTGATACACCACTCCGCAGCCCGACGGGATGCAGATGCCGGTTTCGCCGCCTGACACGGTGGTGCCGTAAAGATTGCCCTCCGAGTCGCGGATCACGCCTGCTTGCGGGCCGCCGCCATCGGCGCCGCCCGTGAAGCTGTAGAGCACCGTCTCCTGGCCTGCCGTATTCAGCTTGAATACCACGCCATAGCCCGCTGCGCCGCCGTGGCTGGTGGTCCCGTACAGGTTGCCCGCGGAATCGAGAGCCACGCCGGCCGCCGGAAAGCCCCCATCTGCCTCGCCTGTGAAGCTATACAGCAGCGTCTCATTGCCCTTCGTGTCGAGCTTGTACACTCCGCCGTAGTTCGCAGCGCCGCCAAAGTAGGTGGTCCCGTAGAAGTTGCCCGCTGCGTCGCGGATCGGACCGGACATTGGGTTGCCGCCATCGGCCGCCGCGGAGAAGCTGTAGAGCACGGTCTCCTTGCCATCCCCATTCAGCTTGTACACCGTGCCCACGCCCTGTGCACCGCCCTGGTAGGTGGTCCCATAGAAGTTGCCCGCCGCGGTGAGGATCACTCCGGCCTCCGGTATACCTCCATCGGTCCCGCCCGAGAAGGTGTGCAGCACCGTCTCCTGTCCGGCGGTGTCCACCTCGAACACGACTCCCCAGCCCGCCAGGCCAGCCGCCGCGCCGCCTCCGCCCGTGGTCCCGTAAAGGTTGCCGGCCGCGTCGAGCGCCACAGGCGAGCCGGGGTAGCACCCATCGGCCCCGCCCGTGAAGCTGTATAACACCGTCTGTTCACCGGCCGCATCCAGTTTATACACCACCCCCGCGCCATAGCCCGCGCCCGTGCCCGCGATGCCGCCACTGGCGGTTGTTCCGTAGAGATTGCCCGAAGAGTCTCGGATCAGACCGTTCGGATAACTCCCATCGGTGCCGCCGGTGAAAGTGTGCAGCACTGTCTCCTTGTACCGCTTGGACGCATCCAGCATGTAGACCACACCCCAATTTGCCGTGCCGCCAAATGCGGCCCCGTAAAGGTTGCCGGCCGGGTCGAGGATCACACCGGAAGGGGAATTCCCGCCAGCGCCGCCGGTGAATCCGTACAGCACTGTGAACTTGCCAGCCGGATCCAGCTTGTATACGGAGCCATCCCCTGTAGAAGCGGTCCCGTAGAGATTGCCTGCCGAGTCCAGGATCACCCCCGATGAGGGGCTGCCCCCTCCGTTCGGGAAGGTATACAGCACCGTCTCCTGCCCGGCGGGATCGACCTTGAATATCACGCCGAAGTTCGGCCCTCCGCCGCGCAGAGTTGTCCCGTAGAGGTTCCCGGCCGGGTCGCGTACCACCCCAGCGGCCGGGACGCTCCCATCGGCCCCGCCCGTGAAAGCGTACAGCACGCTGTAATTGCCGGCTGTATCCACTTTGTACACCACGCCGGCGCCCATGGGGCCGCCCGCGCTGGTCGTTCCGTACAGGTTGCCTGCCGCGTCGCGGATGACGCCGGCTTGGGGGTATTCCCCTTTGTACGGATTGGGCGAGAAGGAGTGCAGCACCACCTCGCTGGCCGATTGCGCCGGCGCCGGTAGTGCCCCCGTGGCGGCCAACGCGCACGCCAGACACAATGTGCGCCACGGGTTGTCGGATAGCCAATGCGGTGCGATCGCCATAGCCGTTACCGGTCTAACGTAAAGGTCACGTCGATCTGCGTGACCACCTCAACGGCCTTCCCGTTCAGCAAGGTCGGCTCATAAACCCATTGCTTCACCGCTTCCACGGCGGCCGGCACCAGCAGGGGATGCCCGCTGACCACGGTGAGGTTCGTCACCGTTCCGTCTTTTCCGATAATGACGTTCAACTGCACCACGCCCGTGATCAGCGCCTGCTTGGCCAGCGGAGGATAAACGGGCACGGGCTGCTGGATCAGCTTGGTCTTTTGTACGTCGCCGCCCACGCGAATGCGCTGCGGAGCGGCATCACCAGACGGCGGCACGGACTGCTCGGCCGTGGCCGCGGTATCGCGAACAGCTCCCCCCGACGCACGCAGGGATCGCGGGTCCACTCCAATGGCCGCCTGCGGCTGCTTGGCGTGGTTCGCCTGCATCATCTGTTCGATCTGGGCCTCCGGCACGCTCAACGAGATCTTCGTAACCGGCCCATCGGCAGTCACGTTCAGGTTCTGCAAGAGCGCCACCGCCGGCTCCCGTTCGGCGCCGGAACCGCCCATCTGTACGATGCTCGGCAACGACTTCAGCACGGCCGCCAAAGCAGCGGCATCCTGGTCCGTCTGCGCGACAGCTTGCACGTTCGTCACCACGTTGGCTCCGAACTTGGCGCCCCCGCTCACCTGCTGCACCTTGCTTATAATTGCGAATGGATCCTGACCCGCGCCGGGCGCCTTCGGCTGCAACTGGCCAAGCGGCACCATCGAGATAAACCAGGCATCGTCGGCGATGCTCAACTGATTCACCTGCACCGCCAGGGCGGAACTGATGGATGTGGGGGACGACTTGCGATCGATAGCCGCGCGCACGCCGGCTGCGTCTCCCACAATCGCCAAAGTGGAATCCGGAAAAGCCAAGCATCCCTGCTTCGGCACTATTACGATCGAAACGCCTTTGTACGTCTCGACCGTCCCGCCTTCGGCGCCGGCCGCCTCCAATATTTTGGGGATATCGAACGTGCCGCGTGCCAGAACGATACCCGATCCCGTGCCCACACCTGGACCACTGCCCGGCGCCGGGCCGTTGAAGGACACCAATATCTCCCGCAGATCCCGGCGCGGATCGAAGCCCGCAGCCCCGATCAACTTTTGCAACCCCGCATCCGGCAGTTGGCTGTTTTGTGCTAGCAGGAACTGGCCGAACGGCGAGAGCATCACCTGCTCGACGTTGACTCCGGCCATCACCTGAGGATCCGGCAGGGCCAGACTGACGAGTTCCGGATCGGCGGCGAACAACGAGCCGGTCAGCACGGTAGCTGCGGCGAATACGAATAAACGCATGGCACACCTCTCCTAATCACCTATGTTAACGCAGCCGCCGCGGGCGGAGTTCCACAATGAACAAACTCGCCTGTAATCGGCGGTATGCGGCTGTAATCGGCTGTATGCGGCCGTATGCGGCTGTATGATAGGTATATGACAACGGCCGCCGCGCAAACCAGCGCCAGTATCCTCGAAGAAAAAATCGCATCCCGCCGCGCGCGCGTGGGAATCGTCGGGCTCGGATATGTGGGACTGCCCCTGGCCGTGGAGTTCGCCAAGTCCGGCTTCTCCGTCACCGGCATCGACCTGGACGCCCGCAAGACCGCCCACGTCAATGCGGGCGAGTCCTATGTGGGCGATATTTCCAGCGCCGTGTTATCCAAACTCGTGCAGGAGGGCAAACTGCGCGCCACTACCGATTTCGCCGCGGTGCGCGATCTGGATACCATCAACATCTGCGTGCCCACGCCCCTGCGCAAAACCAAGGACCCGGACATGAGCTACATCGTGTCCTCCTGCGAGGAAATCCTCAAGTATTTGCATGCGGGCATGCTCGTAATCCTGGAATCCACCACCTATCCCGGCACCACCGACGAATTACTGCTCCCCATGTTTGAGAAATCCGGCCTGCGCGCGGGACACGATTTTTTCCTGTGTTTTTCGCCGGAACGCGTGGATCCCGGCAACCCCAAATACCAGACCGCCAACATCCCTAAAGTAGTGGGCGGCACCACCGCCGCCTGCACGGAAATGGGCCGGCTATTCTATTCGCAAGCCCTGTCGACTGTGGTGCCGGTCAGTTCCACGCAGGTAGCCGAGATGGTCAAATTGCTCGAAAACACCTTCCGCATGATCAACATCGGATTGGTAAACGAGATGGCCCTGATGTGCGACCGCATGCGCATCAACGTCTGGGAAGTGATCGATGCCGCCGCTACCAAGCCTTTCGGATTCATGCCGTTCTATCCCGGTCCGGGGCTGGGCGGCCATTGCATTCCGATCGATCCGTTTTACCTCTCCTGGAAGACCAAGCAGGCCGGCATCGAGGCCCGCTTCATCGAACTGGCGGGATATATCAACGGCCAGATGCCGCACTTCGTCGTGGACAAAATCCAGAACGCGCTCAACGACGCCGGCAAGCCCGTAAAGGGGTCGCACATCCACATTCTGGGCGTGGCCTATAAGAAGGATATCGAGGATCTCCGCGAATCCCCGGCCCTGGATGTCATGCTGCTGCTGAAGCGGCGCGGCGCGCGCCTCACCTACAGCGATCCGTATGTAGCGCACTTGCAATTGGATGGCGAAGAGTTGCAGGCCCAACCGGAGGACTTGGCGGGGCAAGCCGATTGCGCCGCCATCATCACCGATCATTCCTCCTTCGATTATCCGCGCATCGCCGCCCAAGCCCGCTTGATCGTGGATACGCGCAACGCGCTGAAAGGTGTGAATTCCAGCCACATTGTGCGCTTGTAGTAACGCGAAACCAATTGACAAACGTCCCAATTGCGCAGATGCTTTTATTAAGGACTTGTTAAGGAGCTTTTATGCGAGCTGCAGCGAAACTGGTTCCTGGCGTTCTGGCCCTCGCGGCTGGCAGCGTAGCCGCCCTGGCCCAATCTGCGGTGATCTCGGCGCGTTCCGGACTGATCCACTACGTGGAGGGCCAGGTTTACGTGGACGGCCAACTGGTGGAAACCAAATTCGGCGTCTTCCCCGAAGTGAAGGAAAACCAGCAGCTCAAAACCGAGGAGGGGCGCGCGGAGGTGCTGTTGACTCCCGGCGTTTTCCTGCGGCTCGGCGAGAACAGCTCCTTCCGCATGATTACCAACCGCCTGATCGATACCCGCCTGGAGTTCCAGTCCGGGTCGGCCGTCGTCGAGGTCGCGGACGTCGTGAAGGATAACTCCGTCACGGTGGCCTATAAGGATGCGGCCGTTCACCCTGTTAAAAGGGGCGTCTACCGGTTCGACGCCGCCGCCGGCGAATTGCACGTTTACGACGGTTCGGCGGAGGTCGCTGCCGCCGGCCAAACCGTGGAAGTGAAAGAAGGCCACGTCGTCGCGCTCGACACGCTGGCCGTGCACAAGTTCGACAAGACCTCCACCGATGCGCTGAACCGCTGGAGCGAGCGGCGCGCCGGGTATGTCTCCATGGCCAACGTGGGGGCCGCCGCCACCGTGAACGCTACCCTGTTTACCAGCGGCGGTGGATTGGGTATGTTTACGGGCGGATGGTATTGGAATCCATTCTTAGGGATGTATAGCTACGTTCCCGGCATGGGCGGCATGTTCTACGGCCCGTATGGATGCCCCATGTTTAGTCCGATCGACGTGTACATGGCGTTCGATCCGTACTCCAATTATCCCTGTTACACCGGATATCGCAATTATCCCGGATACATGAGCGCATACAACACGGTGAATTATAAGAGTTTGCCGGTGCCCAGGCGGCCCATCTACCACCCGTTGTCGGGCGGATCGTTTCACGAAGCCTCTGGCGGCTACGCGGGGCGTCCCGCGTCTTCCAGCGTCGCGTCATCCAGCGTGAGTTCGTCCACGGCGGTTTCACACGGTAGCGGCGCCGTGGGCGGTGGCACCGGCGGCGCTTCGCATCACTAGCCGGTCCCCGGCATTTCCTCTTTGAGGTTCGCTAGAATAAGCCTCACGGAGGATACATGTTAAAAGGTTTCAAACAGTTTCTGCTGCGGGGCAATGTGATTGACCTGGCAGTCGCCGTCGTCATCGGCGGAGCATTTGGCAAAGTGGTGGCCGCGCTAGTGGCGGATTTGCTGATGCCGTTAATCGCGACATTGGTCGGCAAGCATGATTTTTCCGACATCAAGTTAGCGGCATTTCCCATAGGCGATTTCATCAACCAGGTGATCGGCTTTGTCCTCATCGCCGCCGCCATCTACTTCTTCGTCGTCGTTCCCGTCAACGCGATAATGGCGCGGGCGCGCCGCGGCCAAGCCCCGCCCGATCCCACCACCAAGCAATGCCCGGAATGCCTCAGCACTATCCCCATCCAGGCGCGCCGCTGCGCATTCTGCACCTCGCCTGTCATCCCGGCCTGAAGTGGGGCAGGCTCGTAGGCTGCGGCGGCCTCGCAGGCCGCCCTTGGCTCTCTTCCGCACGCAGTTTGGTACACGCATAAACCGCCCGCGTCGCCGGCATTGCCACACCCAGCCTCTCCCCGAGTTCCAGCACCGCCCCCACCACCGCCTCCAGCTCCAACGGCCGCCCCGTTTCCAGATCCTGCAGCATCGATGTCTTGTGCTCGCCCACCTTGGCCGCCCCGGCCATCCGCTGCTCGATTGTGACCGGTAGCTTCATCCCCATTCGCCCCGCCACGCCCTCCGCCTCGGTCATGATCGCGCGCACCAGCGCCGCCACATCCGCATCGCCGGCCATGCGGGCAAGCGTAGCCCCCGTCAGCGCGCTGATCGGATTGAACGCCACATTCCCAAGAATTTTCACCCAGATCTCTTCGCGAATGTGGGTCGTAATGGGACAGCGCAACCCGGAGCCGATCAGTGCTTCCGCAATCGCGCGGCAGCGCCCCGAGCGCGCGCCATCCGGCTCACCGATCGAGATGCGCCGGCCCTCGATGTGCCGCACCACGCCCGGCTCCGCAACTTCGGTGGCGAAATAGACCAGCGACCCTACTACGCGCCTTGCCTCGATGGCGGCGGCGATCACGCCCCCAGGATCCACCCGATCGAGCGGCGTGAACCACCACGGCACGCCGTTCTGCAGGCTGACCACGCACGTCTCGGGGCCGAACAGGCACCTGATGCGGGGCGCCAACTGCGGCAGGCTGTGGGCTTTCACGGCCAAGAAGACCACATCCGCCGGCCCGATGGATTCCAGGTCGCCCGTGGCCCTCGGCCGCGCTTCGAAATCGCCATCCGGGCTAACCACCCGCACTCCGCGCTCTTCAATGGCCCGCAATTGCGGCCCGCGCGCAAACAGCGTCACATCCAAACCGGCGCGCGCCATCGCCGCGCCCATGTAAGCGCCCACGGCCCCCGCCCCCGCGATCACGAACTTCATTTTCGCGCTCCGCCCAGCGCCGCCGCCACGTTCAACCGCTGGATTTTGCCGGTTGCGGTTCGCGGAATCGAAGCCACGATGTGAATCTTCTTGGGACACTTGAAGTCCGCCAACCGGCTGCGGCAGAAGGTGACCAGACCGGCCTCGTCCGCGGGCGCTTCGGGCCGCAGCACCACCGCCGCCTCCACCTCTTCCCCCCAGGTCGGATGCGGCACGCCGAAGCAGACCGCTTCCGCCACGGAAGGGTGCAGCAGCAGCACCTCGTCGATTTCCCGCGGTGCGATATTCTCGCCGGCCCTGATGATCAACTCCTTCAGGCGTCCGGTAAGGTGCAGATAGCCGTCGTCGTCCAGAATTCCCTGATCGCCCGTACGGAACCATTCGCCAAAAAACGACTTCGCGGTGGCCTCCGGATTGTTCTCATATGCGCGGATCACGCCGGGCCCGTCAATGCACACCTCGCCCGCCTTGCCGCGCGGCAACTCGCCGCCCCGCTCGTCGCGAATTCCGATTCGCACGCCTGTTCCCGGTCCCACCGATCCGGCTTTGCGGGCGGCGGGCGGCAGCGGGTTCGAAGCCATCTGGTGCGACGCCTCCGTCATTCCGTACGCTTCCAGCACGGGCGCCGCGAAATACTCTTCCATGCGGCGCATCAGGTCCGGCGCCAGCGCCGCGCTGCATGACCGCACGAAGCGCAGCTTTTCGTCGCCGCTGCGCTTGCGCGTCAGGATGAGCTGATGCATCGTCGGCACCGCGGAATACCAGGTGACACCGTAATCGCGCACCATGCGCCAGAATGTCAGCGCGTTGAATTTCGCCGGAACCACTACCGTGCCGCCGGTCAGTAGCGTTGCCATGGTGGAAGCCATCAATCCATGGACATGAAACAGCGGCATCAGGCACAGCGAAACGTCGTTGGGCCCCAGCGCATAAGTCTCCGCGATCGTGCATGTGGACGCCGCCAGATTCCGATGCAGCAGCGGCACACGCTTCGGTCGTCCCGTGCTGCCGCTGGTGTGCAAAACCAGCGCGATATCGTCCGGGCCGGGTTCCGGCGCGTGGCCTCCGCCGGAAATCGCGGGCGTGACCAACGGAATGCCCGCCTGCTCCGCCGCGCGCCGGGCTTCGGCGCCTTCCTCACAGGGAACCATCAGCATCTTGGCTTGCGTATCCGCCAGATAGAAACAAAACTCCTCGAACTTGTAGCCTGGGTTCAGAGGCGCGGCGGTACCCGCCGCCGCGGCCGCCAGAAATGCCACGATGGCGTCCAAGCTGTTCGGCAGCGCCATCGCCACGCGATCGCCGCGCCGCACGCCCGCCGCGTACAATGCGCCAGCCATGCCGCGCACCCTCCGCCGCAGATCGTCATAGGTGACCGACAACCCCGTCTCCGGCAGAATGACAGCGGTGCGCTGCCCATCCGCGGCATCCAATATGTCCAGCAAAGTCCGCAATTCGCTCACCTTTGCAACATAGCAAATCCGATACAATTGGAACCACGGATGAACACAGATACACACAGATAAAACCAACACCGGGTTTCGCTGCCTTTATCTGTGTGCATCTGTGTGCATCTGTGGTTCCGTTCTTCAGGAGTTTTGAAATGTACACGCGACGCGATATCGGACGCCTGGCGCTGGCGTCGTTGCCGCTGGGCCGCGCACTCGCCAAGTTGGATTCGCACGTCAGCGGCGTGCTGATCGGCGCGCAGTCTTACAGCTTTCGCGACCGGCCCCTGGACGCGGCCATCCAGGGCTTCGTCGACGTGGGCTTAAGCGAATGCGAACTGTCCATGGGGCACGTGGAGCCTGAGTTCCCCCATGGGGCAGACGGCCGCGCGGCGCTCCGCAAGTGGCGCCTGAATGTCTCGCTCGACGACATCCGCGCGATCCGGCGCAAGTTCGACACGGCCGGCATCGAGCTCTCCGCATATGCTTACAACATCCGCGACGATTTTACAGACGACGAAATCGCCCGCGGCTTCGACGTGGCCCAGGCGCTCGGCGTCAAGGTGATGACCACTTCTGCCACGGTGTCGGTCACCCCGCGCATCGCCGCTCAGGCTGAGAAATACAAGATCGTGGTCGGCATGCATGGGCATTCGAACGTCAAAAACCCCAAGGAATACGCCAGGCCCGAGACGTTTGTAGAAGCCATGAAGCTGTCGCCGTACATCGCCGTGAATCTGGATATCGGGCATTATTGGGCAGCGGGCTACGACCCTGTGCCGTTCATCGCGGAGCACCACGAACGCATCGTCACCCTGCACATCAAGGATCGCAAGAAAAATCAGGGCAAGAACATGCCGTTCGGCGAAGGCGATACGCCGATCCAGGAAGTGCTGCAATTGCTAAAGCGCGAGAAATACCCGATCCCGGCCAACATCGAATACGAATATGAGGGCGGCGATACGGTGGCGGAAATGCGCAAGTGCTACGACTACTGCCGCCGCGCGCTGGCCTGAGCAAGTTTCGCGCTTCCGGGCCGATAAGATCTTTGGCGGCCGCTGGCAGAATGATTGATCTCCTCCTGCCACCGGAGGGCGGTCGCCGCACCGCCCGTCTGGAAGCCCGGCTGCCGCACGAAGTCCTGGAACGTTTGAAGCGCGCCACCGAAATACAGGGACGTAGCCTCACCGACTTTGTGGTCGCCGCCGCCGCCGAAGCAGCTTGCCGTACGATCGAGCAGACCGAAATCATTCGCCTCTCGCGCGAAGACCAACTGCTGATCGCCGAAGCCATCATCAACCCTCCTGAGCCAGGGCCTGCGCTGCTGAAGGCCGGCGCCGGTATCGCGAACTCTTCGGCGCGGAATGACTCCCGCGGCCTTCCGTTTCGAGGCTCTTGGCGGCCAGCACGACCGCTAATCGTTTCGCTGCGGCGAAGAGGCTCTGGACCGGTATTTGCAAACGCAAGCAACCCAGGATATCCGCCGGAACATCGCCAACTGTTTTATCGCTGCCGCGGCTTGGTTACGGCGATCCTGATGGACGCGGCCGATCGCATCGCGCAGGGTGCCGCGACGGCCTTCGCCATGCTTGTGGATGCCAAGGACGAGCAGGGAGTGGCGTTTTACCGGCACAATGAATTCCGCACCCTCGCTACCGGCCTCGGTCGTTGTTTCTGCCCATCGCCACCATGCAAAAAGCGCTTCCTCCAAAACGTGCGACCTAACTGCTACGATGAAACTTGCCCCGCCCACTCCCCCGTCTGCGCAACGCCCTCGACATGGTTCCCTCTCCGGTACCCGACCGGCCCGGCCTCTTCATCCGCGACCCGTACCGTTACTCCGAAGCCGTCCTGATTATCCCGCCCCCCCTCATCGAGTGTCTGCGCTGTTTTGACGGCCGCCAGACCGACCTGGACCTGCGCTCCACCCTGGTCCGTATCACCGGCGATCTGCAAGTGGGCGAACTTGAAAAGCACTTAATCGAGACCTTCAGCGTGGCGGGATTCCTGGAAGACCAGGCTTTCGCGCAAATGAAAGCCGGCCGTGAACGCGAATTCGCCGAAGCGCCCAAACGCGAGCCCGCACACGCCGGCGGCGCATATCCGCTGGAAATTGCCGCCCTCCGCGATACCATGTCGCGCTACATGGACGGCGCCGCTACCCAACCATGCGCCATCGCCGCCGCACCCTTACCGAGCCGCGACCGTCAGGGAGCGTTGTGCGCCATCGCCGCGCCGCACGTGAGTCCCGAAGGCGGATGGCAATCCTATCGCGCCGCCTATCAATCGCTCGGTCCGGAATTGAAGGATCGCACGTTCGTCATCCTGGCGACCTCGCACTATGGCAGGCCCGAACACTTCGGCCTGACGCGCAAACCGTTCGTCACGCCGCTTGGCGAAACCGCCACCGACACCGCCCTGGTCGAACGCCTGGCGGCCGCCGCCGGTCCCGCCGTGCTGATGGAAGACTATTGTCACTCCTTCGAACACACGGTCGAGTTGCAAGTGATCTTCCTGCAACATATCTACGGTCCGGACATTCGCATTCTCCCGATACTCTGCGGCCAGTACGCCCACAGCCTCTATCGCGGCGGCGCGCCCGAAGCCGACGAGGGCGTACAGCGCTTCCTGGAAGCGCTCGGCGAAATGGCGGCGCGCGAGGGCGATCGTCTCTTCTGGATTCTGGGCATCGACATGGCCCACATGGGCGCGCGCTACCAGGACGATTTTCCGGCGTACGCGGACCGCGGCGTCATGGCGGAAGTCGCCGAGCGCGACCGGCAGCGCATCGCGCGCGTCGTCGAGTCGGATGGCGATGGCTTCTGGAGCCTGGTACAGGAAAACCACGACGACCTGAAATGGTGCGGTTCCGCGCCGCTTTACACTTTTCTGAAGACCCTGCCCGGAGCACGCGGCGAGCTGTTGCGCTACGAGCAGTGGAACATCGATCCGCGGAGCGTGGTCAGCTTCGCGGGGATGGCGTTTTCCAAACCGTGATACAACATTTCCTATGCGCAGGCGCACGTTTCTGCAAACGGCCTCCACGGCGGCGGTGGCAGCCATGAGTTCGTCCGCCCAACCCGTGCCCATCAAGCTGGGCTTCGATTCTTACTCCATCCGCGCGTTCCAGTGGAAAGCGATTCAACTGCTGGATTACGCCGCCAGTCTGAAACTCGACACCATTCAGCTCTCGAGCCTCGGCGACTACGAAAGCCTGGAGCCGGCCTACCTGCAACAGGTGAAGGATCATGCCGCGCGCGTGGGCGTGGAGATCGACGCGGGCATCGGCTGCATTTGCCCCTCGTCGCCCAGTTACAACAAGAAGGAAGGCGAACCGGCGGAATATGTCGCGCGCGGGTTGCGCGTGGCCCACGCCGTGGGGTCGCGCGTGATGCGCTGCTACATGGGCACGCGCGACAACCGGCGCACGGCGCTGCCGCTCGAAGCGCACATCGAAAACACCGTGCAGGTGCTGCGCGCGGTGCGCTCCCAAGCGCTCGACGCGGGTGTGCGCATCGCCGTCGAGAACCACGCCGGCGACATGCAGGCGCGCGAGGTGAAGGCGCTGATCGAAGAGGCGGGCAAGGATTTCGTGGGTTCGTGCCTCGATACGGGCAATCCCATGTGGGTGGTCGAAGATCCGCTGGTCTCGCTGGAAACTCTTGCGCCTTATGTGGCGACATCCCACGTGCGCGATAGCGCGGTCTTCGAACATCCCCGCGGCGCGGCCGCGCAATGGGTCGCGCTGGGCGATGGCTCGGTCGATTTCCCGCGCTTCGTCGAGCTTTATCGCAAGCTGTGCCCGTCCGCATCCGTACAGCTCGAAATCATTACCGGACGGCCGCCGGAGGTGCTGCCTTATCTCGAACCGGATTTCTGGAAAGCGTTCCAAAAGACGCCCGCCTGGGAATTCGCGCGCTTCGTGGCTCTGGCAAAAAGCGGACGGCCGTTCCTGGGGAATATGGTGATCGGACAATGGTCCGACAATTCCCCCATTCTGGAGGCGGCGCTGAAGGAACAGCAGCGCATCGACCTGGAGCGCAGCCTGGAATACGCCAAGAAGAAGCTGGGTTTAGGCATCCGTTGGCGGGGCTGAAGGAGCGTGTCCTCCGGCTGATGCGGACGCGGGCGGCGTGATCCTCAAGCTCGCGCCGCAGTGATGGGCACCAAGCGAGCGGCTCCTCGCAGTGGCCAGTACCATAATCGCGGGCATTTTCTTGTACCCATCCACAGATCCGATGTAGACTAATACCGCGGGCGCGCCAACGCCGCCGGCTCGTTCCGAGGGGGACCTATGACAGCGATACAACCGGCGGGTTCGCGATGGCTCGCGTACCTTTTATTAGCTGCCGCGGCAATAGTGTCCGTGCGCGCGCAAACCGCCAGTGAAACTGTACTGTACAGTTTCGCGCCCGACCCGCCGAATGGCGCCGGCCCCTACGCCGGCGTGATCCGCGACTCAGCGGGCAATCTCTACGGGACCACGTCCGCAGGCGGCGCCTGGAACCAGGGCGTGGTCTACAAGGTGGATCCGGCCGGCCATGAAACCGTGCTCTATGCCTTTACCGGTGGAGCGGACGGCGCTAACCCCGCCGCCGGTGTGATCCAGGACTCGGCCGGCAACCTGTACGGAACTGCCATGTATGGCGGCGCGGCCCAAGGAACCAACGGCAACGGCGTCGTATACGAATTGGATACCGCCGGCCATCAGACGGTGCTGTACACCTTTACGGGCGGAGTGGACGGGAAGTGGCCCTCGGCCGGGGTGGTCCGTGACCCGGCGGGCAACCTCTGGGGAACTACGCAGAGTGGCGGCCCAGCCGGTAGCCCTTGCGACTCCGGTTGCGGCGTGGTCTACAAGTTGGACGCGTCCGGCCACGAGACCGCCCTATACAGCTTCAAAGGCACTACCGACGGCGCCGCGCCCTATGCCGGTTTGGTTCGCGATTCCGACGGCAACCTGTACGGAACGACCGTTGCCGGCGGCACGGGCGCAGGCGTAGTGTACAAGGTGGATCCGTTCGGCCAGGAGACGGTGTTGTATACCTTTACCGGCAAGACGGACGGCATGTGGCCCTACGCCGGTGTGACACTCGACCCGGCCGGCAACCTCTACGGCACCACCCAGCGTGGCGGCACAACGGGCTATGGTGTGGTGTATACCCTCGACACGGCCGGCAATTACACGGTGCTGTACTCCTTTAAGGGCGGAACCGACGGCGGATCTCCCAATGCCGGCGTGTTCCGCGTTTCGTCCGGCAACCTCTACGGGACTACTACCGTTGGCGGCATAGGCGGCGGCCCCTGCGATGGGGGCTGCGGAGTGGTGTATAAGCTGGATACCGCCGGCCATGAGACGGCGCTGTACACTTTCACCGGTGAGGCCGATGGGGGCACGCCGGAAGCGGGTGTGATCCTGGATTCCGCGGGCAACCTCTACGGAACCGCTTCGACGGGCAACCAGGCGAACACCGGTGTGGTGTTTAAGCTGAGCGCGGCCGGCCAGCAGACCGTGCTGTACTCCTTTCCGTTCGGGACCGATGGCGCCGAGCCCATGGCAGGCGTGACCCGCGACTCCGCTGGCAATTCTTACGGGACGACTTACACTGGCGGCACAGGGGGAGCGGGCACGGTGTATAAGATCGGCACGACAGGCCAGGAGACGGTGCTGCACAACTTCACGGGTCTCGCCGATGGAGCCTACCCCCAATCCAGTGTAATCCTCGACTCGTCGGGCAACCTCTACGGAACCGCGCGGGGTGGCGCGAACGGCTGGGGAGTCGTGTATAAAGTGGATACGGCCGGCCAGGAAACGGTGTTGTACCAGTTCACCGGTGGAGCCGATGGGCGCAACCCTCTCGCCAGCCTGATTCAGGACGCGGCGGGCAATCTCTACGGCACCACTTATGGCGGCGGCGCCGCGAACGAAGGCGTGGTTTTCAAGCTGGATACAGCCCGCCAGGATACCGTTCTGTACAGCTTCACGGGCGGAGCCGATGGCGGAAAACCAACGTCCAGCCTGATCCAGGACTCGGACGGCAACCTCTACGGCACCACTTCGGCCGGCGGTGCGGCGAACGCGGGCGTGATCTACAAGCTGGATGCGACGGGCCACGAGACGGTGTTGCACAGCTTCACGGGCGGAGCAGACGGGGGCCTTCCCTTCGCGGGTGTGGTGCGCTCCTCTGCCGGCAGCCTTTTTGGGACAACTTTCCAGGGCGGCACAGGCGGCAAGGGCGTCGTGTACAAGCTGGATTCGACCGGACAGGAGACCGTGCTGCATAACTTCGCCGGCGGGATAAATGGGGGCAATCCGTACGCAGGCGTAATTCTCGACACCGGCGGCAACCTGCTCGGAACAACCAAGTTTGGTGGCGCAGCGGGCGCGGGCGTGATTTTCAAAGTCGATCTGGCCGGACAGGAGACCGTGCTGTACAACTTCACGGGAGCGGCCGATGGAGGCTATCCCTATGCCGGTGTAATCCTCGACGCGACAGGCAACCTCTATGGAACTACCTTCGCGGGCGGGAATGAAGCTTCCGGCGTGGTCTTCAAATTCACGCCCCGATAATTACTAGTGGGGCCGGCTCGCAGCCTGGATAGCGTCGGGATAAACCGGCGTGGCGAGGGCGGCGGTAACGTAGCCAAAATCAGAGGCGCCGACCGTGTCAGGCAAACCATCCGCGGCTGCAAGGCGGCGGATCTGGGGGGAGAAGGCGATGAGCTATAAGGCCCACATGCACGGCAGCGGGGAGTCGCACAGCGGCACAGTACCAGCGTGGGAAGAGGACTTTCTGGGCTTTTCGTACGGGTTCCGGCCGGCCGACACTTCCGACCATGCTCTTCTCACGTTGAGATCCGGCGTTTTTCCGAGGCAATTCCAGAACGGCTAGCCGTGATGCTTGCGGGTTTTCCGCATATGAACGTATGGCTCAGTTGAAATGCCGAAGATCAATAAGCCGCCGCCACGCTGGGTTTTTGGAGATTGGCGATTTGGTGGGGCAGGCGTCTACGCCTGCGGCGGGTCTCCAGACCCGCCTCCACAGGCTAAAGCCTATGCCACCAAGCCCAGCAAAAAGCCCGCAGCGCTTCGTTCCGGGCGGCCTACGAGGCCGCCGCAGGCTGCGAGCCTGCCCCACTAATCGGCGACAATGGGTGCATGTCCGAAGCACCCGCCCCGCCACGCGAACCGCGTTGGCTCTCGATGCTCGCCGTCTTGTCTGTGGGTGGCTTGTATTGGGCGTTGCCGGAGACGTTAAGTCCCGGGCCCGGATGGCTGGCGCTCGCGCTGGTGGCGCCGCTTTCCATCGTGGGCATGGTTCTGCACCGGCGCTCCCAGTATGCGCTCAATCAAATCGTGGGATATACCACGCTGGGCATTATCACGGCCGCCATGATTAGCGCGCTGGTGTTGCTGATCGCCACGCTGCCGGGAAGCGGCAAGGAGGCGGCGCCCATCCTGCTGCGCTCCGCCGGCGCGTTATGGATCTCGAACATCCTGGTGTTCGCGTCGTGGTACTGGCGGTTGGACGCCGGCGGACCCAACCTGCGCGAACTGCGCGGCGAGCACACCGAAGGCGCGTTTCTATTCCCGCAGATGACCCTGGGCGATCGCGAGTGGATACCCGGCTTTGTGGACTACCTGTTCCTGGCGTTTAATACCAGCACGGCATTTTCTCCCACCGATGTCCCCGTTCTGTCGCGATGGGCGAAAGGCATGATGATGGTGCAATCCACCATATCGCTGACCACGCTGGCGTTGTTGGCGGCGCGGGCGGTCAACATTTTGTAACATCTTGTAACATCGCGGTGCGGCGCAAAGCGTTGCAGACCGGCTGCGCCGGTGTCAGAATAAGCAAAAGGCCATGGCTGACATGCGGCATTCGATTCAGGTTTCCGCTTCTCCGGAAGCGGTGTACCCATTGGTCGCCACCGCCGCGGGCCTGGCCCAATGGTGGGCCGCCGATGTGGTGGAAATCGGCGGCGAAGTGGAGCTCGGTTTCTTCAACCGGGCCACCGTGTACCGCCTTAAGGCCATGGTCGAGGCGCCGCCCAGCCGGTTCGAGTGGCTCTGCGAAACGGGGCGGGAGTGGACGGGCACGCGCCTATTATTTCACCTGGAAGCGGCGGGCGGCGGAACGCTGGTGCGGTTCACGCATGCCGAGTGGCAGGCGGAAACGGACTACTTCGTTTCCTGCACCACGGTCTGGGGCGAGCTGATGTACCGTTTGAAAGCCGCGGCCGAAGGCCGGCCGCGCGGTCCACTGTTTCTCAGCGGCAGCTTGGCTTACTAGCCAAGCCGAATAGACGAAAGAGGAGGGATTATGACAACAACGGCGGGCGTTGTACCGGCGCTCTTAGTGGCGGCGGCCGCCATGCCGGCGATTGGGACGCCGGCGCACGCGCAGACCTATAACATACTGCACAGGTTCCAAGGATCTCCGGACGGGGAATTGCCCTTTTATGGACATCTGGTTTGGGACCAGGCAGGCTATCTGTACGGCACCGCCAGCGCCGGGGGCGCATCGGGCCGGGGCGCGGTGTTCAAGGTGGACGCGAGCGGCGAAACGGTGCTGTACAGTTTCGCGGGGACACCGGACGGCGAGACGCCTTTCGGCGGCTTGTTTCGGGACTCCACGGGCATTCTCTATGGAACCACCACGGGCGGTGGCGTGCCGGGATCGTACGGAACGGTGTTCAAGCTGGATACGGACGGAACCGAGACGGTCTTGTACAGGTTCAAGGGAGGCGCGGACGGCGCGAACCCCTATGCCGGCGTGACCCGTGACGAGGCTGGCAATCTCTACGGCACTACTTATTCCGGCGGGGCGGCGAACGGCGGAGTGGTGTTCAAGCTGGATCCCGCGGGCAACGAGACGGTGTTGCACAGTTTCACGGGGGCGCCCGACGGGCAAGACCCCTACGCGGGTGTGATCCTGGACGCGTCCGGCAATCTCTACGGCGTTACATACGGCGGCGGCGCCGCGGGATGGGGGGTAGCGTTCAAGCTGGATCCGGACGGCAACGAGACGCTGCTGCACACTTTCACAGGGGGAGCGGACGGTGGGCTTCCCAGCTCAGGCCTGATCCTGGACTCGTCGGACAATCTATACGGCACGGCTGGCAGCGGCGGCACAACGGGCTGGGGAGTGGTGTTCAAGCTGGATCCGTCCGGCGCAGAGACGGTACTGTACACTTTTATGGGGCAACCGGACGGCGGGGAGCCGCTCGCGTGCCTGCTGCGAGACGCGGCCGGCAATCTCTACGGCACTACGAACACCGGCGGCGCAACAAACCACGGAGCCGTGTTCGAACTGGACGCCGCGGGCCATGAGACGGTGCTGCACGGCTTTACAGGCGGTGAGGGTGGGGCGTATCCTTACGACGGCCTGATTGAGGATCAGGCCGGCAATCTCTACGGTACCGCCCTCAAGGGCGGCTCCGGTACCGGCCCTTCGGGGCACGGAGTCGTGTTTCAGCTCGAGCCTTGACGACTGGGGTTCATGGGCCCGCCAAGGCCCGCTCCAGTTCGCGCGTCCGCGCGGCCTGTTCCTGCAATTCCCGGCGAAGCTTCGCCATGGAGGCGCCGGTAGCGTGCCCGGCGTGACCGATGAAGCTGGTGAACTCTTCGTAGACCTTGCCTCCGGGCTCGCGGAGCACCAGGCGCACGTCCACGCGGTCGCCGATTCGGGCATAGCTGACCGTGCCGCTGCGCAATCGGCGTTTTTCAATCGCGATCACGGTGTGCGTGGCGCCGTCCGCGATTTCGAGAGTCCCCGCCTCCGCGGAGCGAATGGACTCCGCCGCCCAATCCCAGCGGATCTGCAACTGGCCATCGAGATCGTAAGCCATCAGCGGAACCGACGGCGATCGCCCGGCGGCAAACACGCGCGTCCAATCCTGCTGGAAAGCAAACAGGCCCGCCCCCATGCCGAGCAGAATTGCGATCCACACGAGCCACTTGCGGGAGGGCTGCGCGATAGCAGGCGAATCCGCCTGCCCCACGCCGGCACTGGGAGCCGGCCGCACGACTTCGGCCGGGGGGCTGGATGCGATGGCAGGCGATACCGCCTGCCCCACCACGGCCGGGGGAGCCGGCAGCAGCAGAAACTCGCTGTAGCTGGAATCGGCGTGGATCGAGCCGTTGGCCTCCCGGAAAAAGAACCCGGCGCGCATCGGCTGCATGGCGTGCGGGCGCACCACCAGCGCCACGTGCCAAGGATCGGGGAAATAGCGATTGTGAATATCCACGTCCCGGTCGGACAGAGAGATTTCGCTGCGCGTATGCGAATGGTACCAGCCGATCGGCTCCCACCCTTGTATGCGCAGATCGTCGCAACCCTCGTCCAGCAACGCCGCCAGGCGCGCGTGGTCTTTCCCGGAAAGGGCGAACGTGGGGCCTAGCGCATACTCGCACTCCAACGGCCGCGCCGACAGAATACGCACGCATCCGGCGCCGCGCGTGCCCCAAAGCACTCCGCCGATCTCCGCGCCGCCGTGCGGCAGCGAGAAGAGCGCCTCGGTGGCGGCCGCGCGAATCCGCTCCATCGCGTCGGCGGACCACTCGATGACGAACGGACACTCCGGCGCGCGCCACGTCATTTGGGGCCTCCGGCCGCCACAGCTATAATAAGATCGTGCCGAAGGCCAAGGAACTCGAGTCGCGCTTGCAACGCACCGAACAACAGTTGCAGCTTTTTCAGAAAGTCAGCCGCTTCATGGTGCGGGATTTGAGCCTGCAGGAAGTGCTGCAGGGCATCGTCTCCCTGACGGTGGAATTCTCGCAATGCGATTCCTGCCTCGTGTATCTGCTCGACAACGAAGAATTGGTGCTGTGCGCGTCGAACACGCCTCACCCTTCCACTATCGGCAAAGTCCGGCTGAAACTGAATGAAGGTCTCACCGGCTGGGTGGCCCGCGAGCGCCGCCTGCTGTCCATTTCGCGGGAGGCATACAAGGACCCGCGTTTCAAGACCTTTGGCGAATTGCCGGAAGATTCCTACGAAGCTTTCCTCTCCGCGCCGGTGATCGCGCGCAACCGGGTGGTGGGTGTGATCAACGTGCAGCACCGCATGCCGCACCAGCATACCGGCAGCGAGATGGAGGTGCTGACTACGCTGGGCGAACAGGTGGGCTGTGTGCTGGTGCTGGCGCGCATGCCGCCGACCGCGGTGGAATCGGCCAATCATGTCGAGCTGGTGTTGTCGTCGGGCCCGATCCGGCCGCGTTGATCGGATGTTATGAAAACGGCTGCCGCCATTTCCGCTCAAGCCTCCTGGCGCCTGGCTTCCTCGCTCCTGATTCTGGCCGCCCAATCCTTTTGCGCCGAGAAATGGCAGTCTGTATACTTCTACGACAAAGACAATTCCTCGTTGGTGATCAACGACCTGCAGTTTCCTTCTCCCGCGCGCGGCGTCGCGGCCGGATATCTGGACGACAAAGGCGATTCGAAACCGGTCACCGTGACCACCGACGACGGGGGCGCGCACTGGACCGTTTCGAAGCTCAAGCAGGTTCCCATCTCGCTGTTTTTCCTGAACGACAAGCTGGGCTGGATGGTCACTCCCGAGGGCATCTGGCACACCACCGATGCCGGACGCGAATGGCACGAACTGCCCAAGTCGCCCAAGCTGCTGATGAAGGTGTACTTTACGGATGAAGCGCGCGGCTTCGCCGTGGGCGCGCACAAACTGGCATACCAGACCGAAGATGGCGGCAAGACCTGGGAGCCCATCGCCGCGGCGGCGGACCCGCATACCGACCCGGAGTACACCGTCTACAACAGCATCACTTTTGTGAGCGCCAAGACCGGATTGATCAACGGCTATAGCGCGCCGCCCCGCGCCGGCGATTCCGGCCAGCCCGATTGGCTGGACGCCAAAGACCCCACCGCGCGGCGGGAGTGGCCGCACCTGTCGATCATGCTGGATACGCGGGATGGCGGCAAGACCTGGAATCCTTCCACGGCGTCCATGTTCGGCCGCATCGCGCGCACCTGTTTTCTACCGGATGGCCGGGGACTGGGGCTGATCGAATTCACCGACACGTTCAAATGGCCGTCGGAGGTGCATCTGTTGGACGGCACCACGGGCAAAAGCAGTATCGTCTATAACGCGCCCGACCGGGCCATTACGGATGTGCTGCTGCAGCCGTCCGGAACCGGATACCTGGCCGGGGTGGAAGTGCTGGGCAAGCTGCAACACTCGCCCATCCCGCGCAAACTGGTTATTTTGAAGAGCGAGGATTTGAGCGACTGGCGGGAGATGAGCGTCGACTACCGCGCTAACGCCGTGCGGGCCATGCTGCGCGCGGCCGGCGATGGCACGCTGTGGGTGGCCACGGATGCGGGGATGATTTTGAAGCTGGTGGAGTAGTGGGGCAGGCTCGCAGCCTGCGCGGGCCTCGTAGGCCCGCTCCTCGGCGAGCGCAGCTCGTCCTCGGCGAGCGCAGCTCGTCCCAAGGGAGGCGGGTCTGGAGACCCGCCGCAGGCGTAGACGCCTGCCCCACTAACTAAACTAAAAAACCTAATCTCCTGCGGCGAGTTGCGCTCGCCCCGCGCGGCCGGCCTCCACGCAAGCCCCCGCCTCGCCACGCCAGACCAGCCCGCCGCTGCCGGCGATGCGTTCCAGCAAGGCGTCTTTCAGCAGCTCGCGCGTGATGTGACAGCGGTCCGTTCCGGTGAACTCCGCGCCGCCGGCCAGCAGAACCTTGTGATAGCAATCCCCGGAACAGTGCCACTTGGCGAAACAGGACTGGCAATGCGCGCGGGCATCCACGGTTTGTTCGCGCAGGCGATCGAGAGCCGGAACATCCACGCGCAGCCCGTCCGCGGTGAGGCTGCCGTAGAAAAATGTGCCCGCATGCTCGTCACGGCGGGAGAATACTTCGTAACAGGCGGACACGCCGCCGCCGGGCGCCACCGCGAAAGTATCGCGCGAGACGCCGCAAAAGTGGCGCGAGCGGACGTCCAGCCGCGCCGCGGAAAACGCCACGCGCCTTCCGTACTCCGCGGCCCGCGCCCGCGCCTCCCGGAAAGCCTCAATGAACGCCGTGACCTCGGGAGCGGGTCGCCCCTCCCAACGCCCCAGTTGGTGCGCCGGCTCCACTTGGATCACCTCCGGCCGATGCGCGGCACAGAGGTGCGCGACGGAATCGGGCAGGCTGGCCACATCCGCCGGCGTGACGGTCAAGCGGAGCCCGTAACGAAACCCCGCGGTATCGAACACCTTCAATGTCCGGGTCACCTGCCCGCTCGATCCCGAGCCGAGCACCGTCAGCCGGTTGCGATCCTGGACCTCCGGCAAGCCGTCGCAGGACACGGTAGCGAAATTCAGGTTTTCCGCGATCCAGCGGGCCTTGGGCTCGGATAAGACGGCGTTAGTAGTGATGGAGGCGGAGACCCCCAAGCCCCGTTCCGCGGCGGCGGCGCGCGCATGCTCCAGGGAGCCTGTCAGGACGGCCCACGCTACGGAAGGCTCTCCGCCGCCGTGAAAGGCTACGCCGATCTCTCGCGCGCCGGCCGCGATGGCGTTCCCGATCACCACATCGATGCCGCGTTTGGCCGTCTCCAAATCGAGCGACTCCACCGGCTGCTGGCCAGTCGAGGCATAGCAGTAGGTGCACCGTAAATTGCACGCGGTGGTCAGGAAGAGGGTCACCGAAGTAGGATGGGGCGGCCCGGAAAAGCTGTCTTGCGGCAGCGCGGCGGCGCCCTCGGCAACACCCATCTCGCGCAACCAGGCGGAGAGCTCGGCATCCCGCTCTCCGTTCCCTTCGACGAAATCGGCGATGCGGTTGACCATCCGGGCGTTGGCTACGAAGGCGACCTTCTGCAATGGCGCGTACACCATCCAGCGGGCGTCCGCATCAAGCGGAACCAGGAACAGGTTGTCGCGCAGGTTGGTTGATGGAATTGTCTGGGTCATCGCGCCACACAATTGCACGTGCATATGTAGCCATCCGGCACGGGCTCGGGAGTGCAGGGTTTTTCGATGGTTTCGCCGGTGGTCACACCGCCGGAATAGCCGCCAATATAGCCGCCGGATGGCGCGCTGGGGTAAGGGTTGTCAGGGGGTCTGCGGCGCGCCCGCTGCGGAGCGGCGGCTTTGGGAACGCGCGGCCGCGCCGACCCATCAGCCGAGGAGCCTCCGGGCTGGCCGGGCGCCGGCGGGGGCGATGGCGATGCGTCCGCGCCCGGCGTAGACGCAGCCGGGGCCTGAGAATCCGGCGACCCGCAGCCGGTCAGCGCCGCGGCCACCGCCGAGAGCGTAATCCCCGCCCGGAAGAATACGCGGCGCCCCATCCGCACGCCCGCGGGCAACGCCGCCGCCGGCACGATCAAAGCGTCGGTCTCAGTACCATCGTCAAAAACACGCGAAACTCGAAAGGTCGTCTGCATAATGGAACCTCCTTGCTCAAGAAGCGTCTAGTTGGAATCACTTGCCGGAGTATCCTACTGGAGTGCCGATGCCCGAAGCGAAATCCCATCCTGGTTGTGCCGGGTACCCACCATTGCCGCCCACTGTGATGTCCGTAAAGATAGAGGGATTTCCAAGATTCGAGTAGAACAGGCTGAGTTGGCCTGTATTTGAGCTATAGAAGACGCCCGCCGAATTGACAATCCCCGCCCAGATGGGCGCGCCAATGCTGGTCCCCTGCCCAAGCAGCCAACCCGATTTTCCTCCGCATAGTTGACTGTCGTAGAAAGAAACGTTCGACGCAATTGCGGAAACATCCGGAGTTCCTCTCTGGCTTCCTACGATTGAAGAGATGGAGCCTTGGTAGGAGGGACGAGCTTCGTACGCGCTGGGGCCGCCTCCGCTTTGAGACCAACCCGCTTCGTCGGAGAAGTCCCCATTGGTATCCCGTCGAAAGATCGTACCGCCCACGGAAACCACCAGCGGCGAAGCGCTGGGCCACTTTACAACCCCACCGGTCTGGTCGCCACTGGCAGCGAAGTACACGGCTCCGATCTGGACGAAGTTTTGTCCGTCGAGAGTAGTTTCGGTTGCCACTTCGTTTTGGCTCCAGGACATGGACACCTCACCTTGCTTCCCTGGACTGTGAGCGACGATCGAATTGGCTTTCTTGACTCCCGCCAAAAGGTCGTCCAGCAGCAAGCTCTCCGCCTCAACCAGATAGATGCGAGCATTCGGCGCCATGGCGTGTGCCCATTCGATGTCGACGGCGGATTCGATAGTCACGGCGCAATTCTCAAGAGGCTGCCCGGATACATTCTCAACGGTGAGACAAGAGTTCGCCGTGGTGCAGGGGGGCAGTCCGAAGGTTGAGGAGAAAACGCCCAGGTCCGTTTCGGCGGTGGGATAGTGATAGGGGTCCACGATGACGATCACGTTGCTGCCGCCAGTAGGAACAGCGCTGGTTCCCTTTATCGGGCACCCCGGCACTTGCGAAACCAGCTTGTAGACGCAGGCGACAGATGCGGGCGTCTCCCCGGAGGGAGTCGCGCCATCCTGCGTAACGCTGGATTGGGAAAAGGCCGGCGCGCACACACACAGGGCGATCGACAGCCTTTGGAACGCGGACACGATGGTTCGCATGGTTGGCTCCTTTGAGTTGGCGCTCAAAAACGCTAGCGGCTAATTGGCGGCGCTGGCCCGCGTGATATCGTCATCCGCCTCGCTGGCAGCCTTCTGCGCCTTGCGCAGTTCCCGTTCGGCGTTGTGGTCGGGTTCGACCGCGCCAACCGGGCCGGCGGCCGGAACGCCGTGGCGCCCTTGCTGCCGCGAGAGTTCAGCCAGGCCGGAGTCGATGTCATGCCGGAATTGATTGTGCATTTCCTGCAGGGCCGCGAGACTCACCGCCGTGGCGGAGTCGACGGGGCAGTCTCCAGGCTTGCTGCCGATGACCTTGACGGCAACCGTTCCGTCATCGTCCACGCTCGTGCTGGTGCGCGCGATGACGTCGCCCGGGGTCAAAGCGCAGACAGCGCCGTCCGCCGCGACCCGCAGATCCGACGAAATGACGAAGATCGGCCGGGTTGGGTCGAGCGCGGGCAAAACGTCTTCACTGCCTGCCGGACTGGCGATCCCATCGGCGGCCTCCGCCTGTTCGGTCGCCAACTCCTGCCTCACCTCATTCGCGATGTCCGACTTCACCAAAGGCGAGACGGCGTCCGCGGGAGGCTCGTCCGTCGCCTCGGTCCTATGCCCACTGGGCGCGCCGTCCGGCTGACCCGAGCGATCGGCGAAGGCCGACATCAGATCCTGCGCCAAAACGAAGTCCGTCATCCACAACGCAGGATTGCGGTAGGACGAAGACAGGCCGAGATAGCCTCCATAGGAGGCGAACCACGGTTCGCCGCCCCATCCCCAGGCGAACGTCAAGGGTGACATTCCGGAAGCATACGCCCAAGTGTAGAAACTGGACGTATAGTAGAAGCGCGGCACATAGGTGTAATAGGTCGCGCCGCGGTACACCGTGGGACGGTACACGGCCACGGAAGCCGTGCCGCCGTTCACATATGTCCGGGCGACGAAGCCCGAGGCTAGAGGACGCTGGATATAGCCCGCGTGAGCGCCGAGGCTGACTACGCGCACACCGTTAGGTCCGGCGATGGCCGCGGTACGGACGCCGCCGGTGGTGCGATTCAGCAGAATGGTAGTCCCATCGCGCCGGCTGACGGTGGCGGTGCGGATCTGGCCATTGGGGAGAAAAGTGGCGTCCATTCCGGGCTTCGAGAAGCGCACCTTCCGCAGGTCTCCGTCCAGTTCCCACTGGCGGCCGTCGCGCATGCTATAAGTGGTCGCGCCTCCCGCGGACGTCGTGTTACGGGCTTCGCTGGGCACAGACGCCGGGCGGGTGGTCTTCGAGCGATGCTTTGCCTCGCGGATCGAGCCGCTGCCGGAGCCGGTCTGTTCCGCGTCCGTTTGTTTGCCCGCGCCGCGCCGGCTCTTGGACTTAGAGACACGTTGCCCGGCCGCGCCCTTGGCCGCGCCGCCCTTGGAACCGCCGTTGGACTTGACCTTGACACTGCCGCCCGTGCTGGGTTTGACTGTCGCAACCCTTGGGGGCGGCGGTGGGACCGTCGTTCCGGGCAGCGCCCAGCCCAAGCCCGGCCAGATGAGCGAGACCGTCAAGATAAGCGATTTGCCGACGCTCCGATAGAACGCCGCCAGGTACAAGCAGGATTTGGTACCGTAGGTGTTTTCCATAGTAGCCTCTCGTTGGGTAATACGTCTTAGTCTGTTGTTTTTTCCGTGTGCTCAAAATCTTTTTTTGCCGGCGCGTTTCCGGGATTGGCCGGATTGCATCGTCGTTTTAAACCTCGCCCTCGTCTCGACTCCTTCATTGGCTCGGTGTCCCGCTGAAAACACGGGTCGAATAACTCGGATCAAACGCAATACTGTTGAAGAAGACCTCGGGTACGCTTGTCGATTGATCAGGACTCAGAGACTGGTAGTTATTCAAGGGGATGAGATAGCTGCCCGCCGAAGAGTTGCAGTGCGTAATCAGTTGGGAACCAAGCAGCCCTTCCGCCGCGGTGGGAAGACCGTCCAGTATCAGGTAGACCGGGCCGGGGATCTGCTGCGCGGAGTTAGAGCGCACCGTTAGAGTCGACGAATAATAGAATTGTGTAAAGGGCACGAACGTGAATCCGCTGTTAGAGGTGGAGACTTCGTTGCTCACGTCCACCGCGCCACAAGCATTCGGCGACTGCGTCGCGGAGAAGGTCTGGCCGGCGATTGTCATGGTTCCGGAGCGCGATCCGCCCGCATTGGAAGCCGCGTTGACGACAACCGTGCCGTCGCCCGTCCCGGAAGCGCCCGAGGCCGCGCTCAACCATCCCGCGTTGCTGGTTGCGGTCCATGCGCAACCCGCTGGAGCGGTAACACTCACGTTGGCGCTGCCAGCGGTATAGTTGAACGTGGCCGATGCTGGTTTAATCGAGAACGTGCAGCTAAACGCTTGCTGATCGATTGAGTAATTCTGGCCTCCCGCGGAGATTGTGCCCGTGCGATTTGCGCCATTGTTGGCCGCGACCGCGTACTCAACCAGCCCGGCGCCTGTTGAGCCACTTGGCTGAACCGTGATCCAGCCTGCGCTGGAAGTAGCGGTCCACGCACAGGTGGGACCGGTATTCACGGCAAAGGAACCTGAGCCGCCTTGCGCGCTAAAGGTCTGGCTTGAAGGTGAGAGCGAAAAAGTACACGTCACGGGCCCCGCGCCAAAGCGACCGGTCAGAATTTGGACACCGGGATCCTGAGCTGTCTGGGCAAAACCCGAACTGGCGATGTTGGTGGCGTTGAAGCTGCCGTCGCCATTAGAGAATGCCACGGGCACAGAAAGCCAGCCCTGCCCACCGGACAGCGCGATGTCTGCTTTGCCGTCGCCATTAAAGTCCCCCGCCAGGATTTTGGCTCCGGGATCCTGGGCGGTCTCTGCAAATCCGGGGTTGGCAATATTGGTGGCGTTGAAGCTGCCGTCGCCATTAGAGAATGCCACGGGTACGGAGAGCCAGCCCTGCCCACCGGCCAGCGCGATGTCCGTCTTGCCATCGCCATTAAAGTCTCCAACCAGGATTTTGGCTCCGGGATCCTGGGCGGTCTGCGCAAATCCGGGGTTGGCGATGTTGGTAACCTTGAAGCTGCCATCGCCATTAGAGAATGCCACGATTATGGAAAGCCAGCCCTGCCCGCCTGCCAGCGCGATGTCTGTCTTACCGTCACCGTTAAAGTCTCCGGTCAGGATTTGCACGCCGGGATCCTGGGCGCTTTGCGCGAAACCCGGGTTGGCGATATTGGTGACGTTGAAACTGCCGTCGCCATTGGAGAATGCCACGATCACGGAAAGCCAGCCCTGCCCGCCTGCCAGCGCGATGTCCGTCTTACCGTCGCCGTTAAAATCGCCGGTCAGGATTTTCACGCCGGGATCCTGGGCGCTTTGCGCGAAACCCGGGTTCGCGATATTGGTGACGTTGAAACCGCCCTCGCCATTGGAGAATGCCACGATCACGGAAAGCCAGCCTTGCCCGCCTGCCAGTGCAATGTCCGTGTTGCCGTCGCCGTTGAAATCCCCGGTCAGGACCTTCACGCCGGGATCCTGGGCACTCTGGGCAAAACCCGAGTTGGCAATGTTGGTGACGTTGAAGCTGCCATCGCCATTGGAGAATGCCATGGGCACCGAAAGCCAGCCCTGGCCCGCAACGAGCGCAATGTCGCTTTTCGGCACACTCTCCCAGGTTGCGGCTTGCATGCACACAACGGGTGCTGCAATCAGGATCAGCGCAACCGCCCTCGTACGCGGAAGGCGATGCCGGCAGGAGTCGTTACCGTGCGGATCTTCCATATCAGCCTCTGGTTGTGCAATACGTCCCAGTCCGAGTTTTTTCCAGTTTTTTTCGAATTCTCGCCGGCGCCTTCGCGCATCCATACACATTCACTCGTCCCTAACGCGAGGAATTTCGAAAAACGGGGCCATCCACGCCGCATTTTCCGCCCACCGCAATCGGATATAATGTGAACCCAGACGGGGGTGCTTGTGGCAGAAGCGTCGCCTGGGGAAGTCACCCAGCTCCTTAACGAACTCCGCGAAGGCAACGAACACGTCCGGGATCGGCTCATCCCCCTGGTTTATGACGAGTTGCGGCGGATCGCGCGCGGGTATATGCGCCAGGAGCGTCCCGATCACACCATGCAGCCCACCGCCCTGGTGCACGAGGCCTATCTGCGGCTGGTCGGGCAGCGCGGAGAGTGGCACAATCGCGATCAGTTCTTCGGCGTGGCGGCCCACTTGATGCGCCGCATCCTGGTAGACCATGCCCGATCGCTGCAGACCGATAAACGGCTGGCCGCGCACCAGGCCATCCCGCTGGAGGAAGCCTTCGTTTTTTCGACGGAACGGCCGGACGTTCTGGTGGCTCTCGACGAGGCCTTGCAGCGCCTGGCCGAACTCGATCCGCGCCAAAGCCGCATTGTGGAGCTCCGTTTTTTCGCCGGCCTATCGGTGGAAGACATAGCCGAGGTCATGGGGATTGCACCCAGAACCGTCAAGCGGGAGTGGAAAATAGCAAAAGCCTGGCTTTACGGCGAACTCGCGGGAGCCCCGTGAGATGACGCCGGAGCGTTGGGAGCGGATCAAGGACCTCTTCAACGCGGCGGTGGAATTGCCGCCAGATGAGCGCGCGCGCCTGCTGGCGGAGTCCTGCGACGTGGACGAGCCGGCTCGCGGCGAAGTGGCGCGTCTGTTGGGCGAGTCCGATCGGGCGGGCGACTTCATGGAAACCCCGCCGCTGCCCGCCCTTAATGCGAGCCCGCCCGACGAGGACCGCACTTTCGCGGGATGGGAGATCGTCGCCCAGCGGTTCCGGATCATACGCTTTATCGGGCGGGGCGGCATGGGCGAGGTTTACGAGGCGGAGGATCTGGAACTGCATGAGC
This sequence comes from Bryobacteraceae bacterium, assembly GCA_050008575.1. Lineage (GTDB taxonomy): Bacteria > Acidobacteriota > Terriglobia > Bryobacterales > Bryobacteraceae > Bog-159. Next base: position 82,623 of record JBEKMJ010000003.1, on the reverse strand, counting down.
GCGTGGCGCTGAAGACCGTACGGCCCGCCATCGCGGCCGATGAAAAATCGCTGGAGGCCTTGAAGCGGGAAATCCACAACGCCCGCAAAGTCACGCACCCTAACGTGAACCGTATATTCGATCTGGAACGGAATCGCCAGCCGGGGGGAGGCGAAGTCGCCTGCCTCACCATGGAACTGCTGGAAGGCGAGACGCTCGCTGAACGGTTGCAGCGCGTGGGGCGCATGACCCCGTCGGAAGCGTGGCCACTGGTCGAGCAGATGGCTGCCGGGTTAACGGCGGCGCACGCCGCCGGGATCGTGCATCGGGACTTCAAACCCGGCAACGTGATGCTGGTGGATACGCCAAATCGGCGCGCCGTGATCACGGATTTCGGCTTGTCACGCGCGGTGGATGGCGCTGCCGATACCCGGGCGGCGAGTGGCGCACCATCCACGGCATTGGCCAGCGGTGCGCTCGGAACCCCATCCTATATGGCTCCCGAGCAGCTCGAAGGCGGCTCCGTTACCGCGGCCGCCGACATCTACGCTTTCGGTGTGGTGCTCTACGAGATGTTAAGCGGCACTCTGCCGTTCGGCGGGCAGTCGCCTGCGTCCGTCGCCATGAAGCGCCTGACGGTAGCGCCGGTTGCCCCTCGCGCACATGTGCCGGAGCTGGATGCGAAGTGGCAGAAAGCGATTCTGCGATGCCTGGAGCGCGATCCGGCGGCTCGGTTCGCGAGCGCCGCCGATGTGGCCGCGGCGCTGGGCGGCAAACTGGTGGGACGGCCGGATCCCGCCCGGCCGCGCGTGGGACTTCTGGCCGGAACACTTCTGGCCGCGGCGCTCCTGGCGCTTTTGCTTGGGGCTCTCTGGTGGCTATTTCCACGGAATCGCCAGCTTGCGTTGCCGCTTTCGAGTCCGGTCAAGCTTACCGGCGACGGCCGGCAAAAGGGCACGAGATTAGCAGTGGCGGACGCGTCCTGGCTCTATTTCGAGGAAACCATCGGCTTTCGCACGATCATTGCCAAAGTGCCGCTGTCGTCGGGAGAAACATGGCCGATGCGGACTCCGTTCCGCAATGTTTATTTGCTGGATATCTCGCCTGACAAGACCGAGCTGCTGGTGGCCAGCTTGGAATCCACGTACGGTTCCGGCCCGAACGGCACGAGTCCCATTTGGCGCTTGCCAACTTCCGGCGCCGCGCCCCACCCGGTTGGCCATGTACACACAATCTCCGCGACTTGGTCGCCCGATGGCAGGCACATCGCGTATCCCGCCGGCCGGGACCTCTGGGAAGTGGACACCGATGGGAATAACGCGCGCCTGATTACCCAGGCGCCGGCAGCGATCGACGCCGTGCGCTGGTCGCCCGATGGAGAGACCCTGACATTCGACGACGGGTCCAGCGACTGGAAAGTGCAGCCGGACGGACAGTTCCTAAAGCCGTGGGCGCATCCAGGGTTACTTGGGAACATACTGCTGCGAGGCGCTGCCTGGACGCCCGACGGCCGGTATTTAACCGTGACTGGCCATGGGATTGTTTGGGTGGTGCCGCAGAACGGATCCTTCGCGGCCGACGACGGGCAACCGATCCAACTGAACCTGGGATTCGATTCCGCGCTGGTCGGTTACTCGAACGATAGTCAGAAAGCCTACGTCGCCCGGAGCGGTACGCCCCGGAGCGAGTTTATGATTTACGACCGGCGCGCGCACGGCATTGTGCGGCCGGCGCAGCTTGCATCGATTTCACCGAGGACCGCCGCCTTTTCGCCGGACGGACAGTGGATTGCCTACTCGGCGGACGATAATTCGCGCCTGTGGCGCAGTAAGGCGGATGGCTCCAGTCCGCTCCTGTTGACCAACCCTCCCCTGGACGGATCCCTGCCGGCATGGTCGCCCGACGGAACCCAGATCGCTTTTATGGGAAGCCTCGCGGGCGAGTGGTCGCACATCTACTCAGTCGGCCGCGATGGGGGCGAAGCCAGGCCGCTGGTACCGGAAAGCGTTTGGCCGGGCACCCCAGGCGCTCGGGATCACTGGCTAGGAGGGCCGTCCTGGTCGCCGGACGGCAAACAAATCGCTTTTGGGGAGAATGGCCGATTCTTCCCGATATCCCCTACCTGCGCCATTCACATCTTCGACCTCGCCACGCAACGCTTGTCCACAGTACCCGATTCACAGGGTCTCTGGACCGCCCGCTGGTCGCCGGCAGGCCGGTATCTGGCGGCCCTCACCCGCGACGACCAGAAGCTGATGCTTTATGACTTTCAAACCCGGAAGTGGACCCAGTTCGACGACGGCTTCATTGGCGATAATCCCGCATGGTCGCAAGATGGCAACGATCTTTACTACCTGAAACCCTATGCCGAGCCTCCCGCGATCATGTGCCTGCATCTGCCTGCCGGCCATAGGGAGCAGGTAGCGGACCTGAGTATACTGGACCGGCAACGGGGCAGCTTCACGCTATGGAGCGGCGTCGCTCCCGGCGACGATCCGCTGCTGATCCGCCGCGACTACAACGACGAGATCTACGCCTACGACCTCAAGCTGCCGCATTGAGCGCGCGCCGAAGGGTTAGTTCTATATCCGGCACGGTCCATTCGCTCCACAGGCTGAAGCCTATGCCACCAGCGGGGCTCAAGCCCCGCGCGGGATAAATCCCGCCCCCCAGGTCCACAGTGAGATAATGTCCTATTGAATCGGCTGCTCATCCTACCCCTCCTCGCCACCGCTCTGTGCGCCGCCGAAATCACCACCGGAGCCATGCTGGGCAAGCACTACGATGCGCGCGCCTTCTACGTCCGCAATGCGCCCGGCGAAAGCTGGCAAAAGACCTACAGCGGTCCCGCTTACCGCCACGAAGCCCAGGGCAAGCTGATGAACATCCGGCTGGCCAATGCCCTGTTCCTCGACGAGTGGATGCACGAGCGGCCCTTCGATCCCGAGTTCAACACGGATGCCGTGATCCAGGCGCTGGATTTCTACAAGGATCACGGCGTGCTCATGATCAACGTCAGCCTGCAGGGCGCGCAAGCCGGATACGACCGGTCGGTCAACGGCATCGATCGCGAGAACGCCTATAGCCTGGGCCCCGGCAGGGGCGCTTATGTGAGCGCCTTCCAGCCGGACGGTTCCCTGAAGGCGGATTGGCTGGCGCGCCTCGAACGCCTGCTGCGCGCGGCCAATCAGCGCGGCATGTTCGTCAACCTGATGTATTTCTACCATGGCCAGGCGGGACTGTTCCGCTCCACCGACGCCATACACAATGCCGCCGTGAACATCACCGCCTGGCTGCTCGCGCACAACTTCCGCAACGTCATCGTGGACGTGGCGAACGAATACGACCTGCCCGGCCCGCAGTGGGAGTTCAAGGGCTACATTCCCCAAAACATCATTCCGCTCATCGACGAAGTGCGTGACTGTTTCAAGCGCAGCGACTACGTCCTGCCGATCGCCGCTTCGAGCGATGGCCACATGCGCTATCCGCAGTCGCTGCAAGGCCAAGTGGATCTGTTATTGGTCCACGGCGATGGCCGCGACCCGCAAGAGAAAGCCCGCCGCGTGGCCGAGCTGAAGGACGCGCAACGGCCCGTCCTGATGACCGAGGACGACAACGGCCGCGCCACCACCGTGGAGCACCTGGCGGGCGACCTGGCCAGTTGCGATATCTTCTTTAAGAAAGCGGAAGGTTGGGGATATCTGCCCTGGATCCAGGCGCAGCGGTTCCCCTTCCGCTACCTGCCCGGTGCGGCCGCGGAGGTGCACGACGACATGCCCGAAAAGGAACGCGACATGGCCTATTTCCACGCGGTGCTCGACCACATCGCGTCGCTGACCCTACGTCATCCGCCCAAGGAGGACGGTCCATGAATACGCGCGTCGCGGAGCTAGCCGGATTGCGCCAGTTTCGCCTGATCGACGCGGCGCTGCCCGATCCCGGTCCGGGTGAGGTGCAAGTCCGCATCGACGCCGTGGGTATCTGCGGCTCCGACCTGCATTCTTACGCCGATGGCGGGGTGGGCGATACGCCGTGCCAATATCCCATGGTGCTGGGCCACGAGCCCGCGGGCGTGGTGATGCGGGCCGGCGCGGGCGTGACCGGCTGGCAGGCGGGCGATCCTGCGGCGTTCGAGCCGGCCATCTATTGCTACCACTGCGAATTCTGCCGCACGGGCCATCATAACGTGTGCGCCAATATCCGGTTTATGAGCATGCCCGCCGATCCGGGTTTCTTTCGCGACTACGCCAACATTCCGGCAGGCAACCTGATCGCGATTCCGCCGGGCATGAGCGCGCGCGACGCCACTATTATTGAGCCTTTGGCGGTGGTGCTGCATTCCATGCAGTTCGTCGCTGTGCGGCCCATGGAGACCGCGGCGGTGTTCGGTGCGGGACCCATCGGGCTGATGACCGTCGTCTGTCTGAAGCTGGCCGGCGCCGGGAGAGTATGGGCGGTCGAGCCTGTGGCCGCGCGGCGCGAACTGGCGCGGGAGGCCGGCGCCGACGCCGTGCTGGACCCCAACGCCATCGATCCTTCCCGCGAGATCTTGCGCGATACCGGCGGCCGCGGCGTCGACGTAGCCATAGATTGCGCCGCCACAGCCGGTTCGACGAACCACTGTCTGCGGGCGGTGCGCAACGCGGGGCGCGTCGTGGTCACCGGAATTCCCGTGGAAAGGGAAGTGCCACTGGAATTCTCGCCGATGCGCCGCAAAGAGTTGGCCATTTACACCGTGCGCCGGTCGAATCACGAAACCGAAGCCGCGCGCGAGATGCTGGCCGCCAACCTGTCGCGCTTTGCCGCGCTCATTACGCACACGCGCCCGCTGGAGCGCATCGCGGATGCGTTCCACCTGTTGGAGCGCCGGGCGGATGGCGTAGGCAAGCTGGTGATTTCCGGCTGACGCGCTGAGCGGCCACCTGCTACGGCAGGGCGCGGAAGGGCGCGTTGCTCGAAAGCGTCGTGTTGGGTGTCACCACCTGGACCGTGCCTGTCGCGTTGACCGTGAACGCACCCGCGGTAGGCCGGTGCCCAGAGATGCGGTCACTTCTGCCATGATGGTTGCTTATGCAATGGAATTACACAATCTATAGGTCCGATGAAGACCTGGATACGATTCAGCGAAGCATGGACGAAATGGGCCGGGACGGGTGGGAACTGGTCTCAGTCACCCATCAATCCATGGTTGACGACAACGATCAAGCGTTTGACCAATACACGCTCTTCTACAAACGACCCGTCTGACGTCGCGCCAGCTCGTGGGGCAGGACTCCAGTCCTGCAGGCCGACGTCCACGTCGGCCTGTATCGTGCGGTCAGGGCTGATTTCGTTCCTAAGAGCGGGTCCTGGAGGACCCGCGCAGGACTGGAGTCCTGCCCCACTCCTGCTCAGCTCCGCTGTACTCTATAAAGATGCCTGTCCCACGGTTCCTCGCCGCTGCGTTCGCGTGCGCTGCCTGCGCGTCGTCCCAAACGCCCTTTACCCTCGAACAAATCCTGAGCGGTCCCTTCCCTTCGGCCCCGGTCGTATCGCCCTCGGGCGGCAAGGTCGCCTGGGTGTACAATGCGCGCGGCGTGCGCAATATCTGGGTAGCCGAGCCGCCCCAATTTCGCGGCCATAGTGTCACCGCGTACACTGAAGACGACGGGCAGGAGATCTCCGAACTCCAGTGGACGCCCGACGCCCGCGAGATCGTCTACGTACGTGGCGAGGCTGCAAATGGCGCGGGCGAGTATCCCAATCCGGCTAACGATCCCAAGGGCGCGGAGCAGCAGGTGTGGGTGGTCGCACTGGAGGGCGCCGCGGCCCGGAACGCGCCTCGCCTGATCGGTGAGGGCAGCCAACCGGCCGTGGCTCCGCAAGGCGGACGCGTAGCCTTCGTGCGTAAGGGGCAGATCTGGGCGGCGCCGGTCGACGGCCCTGACAAGCCGGAACAACTCATCCATGCCCGCGGAGAAAATGGCGATCTGCACTGGTCGCCGGATGGCGCGCGCCTGGCTTACGTCAGCAGCCGGGGGAATCACAGCTTCGTCGGAATCTACGACGACGCGGCCAAGACCGTTCATTACCTGGATGCCAGCGTGGATCGCGATGACTTTCCCGTGTGGTCGCCCGACGGCCGGCGCGTGGCTTTTGTGCGCATGCCGACCGTGGACGATCGCAAGTACTTCGTGGCCCTGCGCAGCGGACCGCCATGGTCGATTCGAGTGGCCGACGCTTCCGGTGCCGGCGCCGGCCGTCCCGGCGAAGAAGTTTGGAAGGCGTCGGAAGGCGACGGCAGCGTGTTCCGCGGCTTGGGATCCGAGCGCCACCTGTTCTGGGCCGGCGACCGCCTGGTGTTTCCCTGGGAACGCGATGGCTGGACGCATCTGTATTCCGTTCCCGTTTCCGGCGGCGACGCGACGCTGCTCACTCCGGGAGCTTTCGAAGTGGAGCACGTGGCCATCGCTCCGGACGGCCGCGACGCGGTATACTCCTCGAACCAGGACGATATCGACCGCCGCCACGTCTGGCGCGTACCGGTGGCTGGAGGCCAGCCGGCGGAATTGACGGGCGGCACGGAGCTGGAGTGGTCGCCCGCCGTGACCAGCGACGGTGCCGTCGTTTTCATCCATGCGGACACCGCGCGGCAGGCGCGGCCTGCCATTCGTTCGGCATCCGGCGAAGTCCGCGACCTGGCGCCGGATGCCGTCCCGGCTGACTTCCCGCGCGATGCGTTGGTGGCTCCGCAACAAGCGATTTTTTCGTCCGCGGATGGCCTCACTTTGCACGGACAGTTATTTCTGCCGAAGACCGGCGCCGGCCAGCGGCATCCGGCGGTGGTGTTCTTTCACGGCGGATCGCAGCGCCAAATGCTACTGGGCTGGCATTACATGTATTACTACAACAACGCCTACGCCCTGAATCAATATCTGGCCAGCCGCGGATATGTGGTGCTGTCGGTGAATTATCGCAGCGGCATCGGATACGGCATGAAGTTTCGCGAAGCGCTGAATTACGGCGCGGGCGGCGCCAGCGAGTTCAACGACGTGATGGGCGCCGGGCTGTTTCTGAAGAACCGCGCCGACGTGGACCCCGCCCGCATCGGATTGTGGGGCGGATCGTACGGCGGATACTTGACTGCGCTGGGCTTAGCGCGCGCCTCCGACCTTTTTGCCGCGGGCGTGGATCTGCATGGCGTGCACGACTGGACCGAGGAACTGGGTATCGGCAAAAGCGACGACTTCGGGAGGCTGGCGTTTAGTTCATCGCCGATGGCCAGTGTCAAAGGCTGGCGCTCGCCGGTGCTGCTGATTCATGGCGACGACGACCGCAACGTCAATTTCCGCCAGACCGTGGAGCTGGTGGAAGCGCTGCGCGGGCGCGTGCATGTGGAGCAGTTGATCTTTCCGGACGAGATCCACGATTTTCTGATATGGGCGCACTGGCTGCAGGCTTACCGGGCGGCCGCGCGCTTTTTCGACGCACAACTGAAGCTGGATGCTGGGTCCATACCGCCCCGCGACTGACTACCGACTAACTTAAACCCGTCTCGATTTGTATTTTTCACGCGACTCGGGAGCAATTGAAGGACACAAATTCGACTGCGCGCAACACGGTGAGATGAAAGAGACATGCCCGCGGCCGTTACCACGACGATCGAGTAATCAAGTGGCTGTGGAGGTGGCATCGTAACGGTTTTGGAGGCGGTGCGCGCAGTTTCGCGAACTAAGTTGGCGTCGGAGCCATGATATACTACCGGCGTGCCGAATCGCCTTTCACTCAGGGCGTCGAAACCCGTCGTCAAGTGGTGTCTGGCCCTCGTCGGCTTGGGCAGCTCCGGAGCGATCCTAGCGCAATCTCAAAGCGATTCCCGTCCGCTTGTCGCTATCGACTCCGGCGTCCTGGAAGGCTCCCGCTTTGGCCAGGCGGCGGACGAAGCTATGTTTCTTGGCATTCCGTACGCGGCGCCGCCCACCGGAGAGCGGCGGTGGAGACCTCCTCAACCGGTCGCGAAATGGCCGGGCGCGCACGAGGCGGGCGCGTTCGCTGCGGCTTGCCCGCAGCAAGACGACCCCGATAACGGAGCGATCCAAAAAGAGGCGCTGACCGTGGAACCTTATTTCACTTATCGCACGGCCGAAGACTGCCTCTATCTCAACGTTTGGACGACCAACCTGCCGGGAAGTCATCCAGGCGCCGGGAAACTCCCCGTGATGTTCTGGATTCATGGCGGCGGCAACGTCGGCGGGAGCGGCCAATTCCCCATTCTTCTCGGCCCCACTCTGGCGCGAAAGGGTGTGGTTGTGGTCACCATCGACTATCGCCTGGGGGCACTTGGCTTTCTGGCTCATCCGGCCCTCACCGCCGAATCTCCGCAGCGCGCCTCGGGGAATTACGGCATTCTCGACCAGATCGCCGCGCTCGGATGGGTGCAGCGCAATATCGCCAAGTTCGGCGGCGATACTGCGAACGTGACGGTGTTCGGCGAGTCGGCGGGCGGCGTGGACGTCTGTTACCTGATGTCGTCGCCCTTGGCGCTTGGCATGTTTCAACGCGCCATCTTAGAGAGTTGTACGTGCAGCGATTACATCTCACCCGAGTTGAAGACTCCCTCCCACTATTTCAGCGGAAACGGTACTTCCGAAGACATCGGGCTGCGCCTGATGCGGGACTTAGACATTCCGGACGGCCGCGATGCGTTGCCGAAGTTGCGCGCCAAGACTCCCAAGGAACTCATGGACGTCTCGGATCGCGATCTTGCGGTGAACTTCATGGCCGGTGGCACGATCGACGGCTGGGTGCTAACCGAACAGCCCGCTACGGCTTTTGCGCAGGGGCGGCAGGCCAAGGTGCCGGTTATCGTCGGGAGTAACTCGGATGAAGGGACGGTCAATGTCGAAGAAGACTTACGTGCCGCCCCAACCCTGGCCAACTACAGAGAATACATGAAGAGCGAATTCCTGGATTTTGCCGGGGAGATGCTCCGTCTGTATCCGGCTGCAACCGGCGCGGAGGTTCGCCCTGCGTTCATCGCCTTGGACACGGATTACGGTTACGGCTTCGCCGCCCATCGCTACGCTGGAAACATGGCACGCGCCGGGCAGAAAACGTGGTTTTACTACTTCACTTATCCGGGGAAGAACTTCTACGCCGGGCTGGGCGCCTTCCATGGCTTGGAATTGCGCTTTCTGTCCGGGTGGTTTCGTCCCAGCCGGTGGGGCGAGCCGGATGCCGAGGACAAGAAACTCGCCGATCTCATGACGGGATACTGGACGCGGTTCGCCAAGACCGGCGATCCCAATGGTCCGGGTCTTCCGGAGTGGCCGGTCTATGATCCGAAATCCGACCTGGCGCTGGAAATCGGCCACGAAGTGAAGCTGCGGCCGACGCCGCACACAGACCGCTTCGCCGTTTTCGAACGCAGCCTCAACAGCAGGCTCGCCTCCATCCCGGCCAAGCCCTGATTAAGACGCGTGCGTTTCCGGCTCGCCAAACTCCGCGCGCACCAGCGCCACCGCCTCATCCTTCGTCCGCGCCCGCCCTTCCAGTTGCGCGTCCTCCACCGCCGCCAGTATCTTCCCGAACGCCGGGCCCGGCTGGTAGCCCAGCTCGATCAGGTCTCGCCCCGTCAATAGGGGCCGCGGCCGCAGTTGTTCTTCGCCCAACTCCTCCAATCGCGCCAGGACGTATTTGTAATTGTCCAGCTTTCCGCTGCCCGCCATGCAGTCCAGGCGGTGCAGCTCCAGATGCTCGCCGAAGTTTTCCATGCGCAGAAAGCGCTTCATGGTGCTTTCGCGCATTTGCCCCGTGTTCATGAAGCGCATATGGTTGGCGACCAGCGCCTCAATCCGCTCCGTCTGTTCGCCCGAAAACCGCAGCCGCGTCAGGATGCCGTGTGCCAGCCGAGCGCCCTCTTCCGCGTGTCCGTTAAAGCGGATGCGGTCGGCCACCTGAAAAGTCGGCGGCTTGCCCACGTCGTGCAGCAGCGCCCCGGCCGCCAGCGTCACCGTCGGTTGGCGCAGCTTTTCGAGCAGCAGCAGCGTATGCGTCCACACATCGCCTTCCGGATGAAATTCCGGCGGCTGCGCGACGCCTTTCATGGCGGCCACTTCGGGTAGGATGTCGCCCAGCAGTCCGGTCTCATCCAGCAGTTCGAAGGCGCGCCGCGCGCCGCCTTCGGTCAGGATGCGCGCCAGTTCGTCGCGCACCCGCTCGGGCGAGACTTTCTCGATCAGGCCGTGCAGCCGCTGAATCGCCGCCATGGTGGCCGGTTCGATCTCGAACCCCAGCCGGGCCGCGAAGCGCACGGCACGGATCAGCCGCAGGTGGTCTTCCTGGAAACGCTCGTGCGGGTCGCCGATGGCGCGGATCACGCGGCGGTGCAAGTCCTCGCGGCCGCCGGTGAAGTCCAGGACCGCGTTCGTGTCCGGATCCAGCAACAGCGCGTTGATGGTGAAATCGCGCCGCATGGCATCCCGTTGCGGGTCGGTTTCGAAGTGTACCGCATCCGGGCGCCGGCCATCGCTGTAGCTGGCGTCGCTCCGAAAAGTCGCTACCTCCACCTGGGAGGTGTTCTCCCGCACCAACACCACGCCGAAATGCGCGCCCACCTGCTCGGAGCGCTCGAACAACTCGCTCACGCGATCCGGACGCGCATCGGTGGCCACGTCGAAATCCTTCGGCGCGCGGCCCAGCAGCAGGTCGCGCACGCAGCCGCCTACCAGATAGGCCTGGTGTCCGGCGTCGCGCAGCCGGGCGACGATCAAGCGGGCTAAGGTTCCGGATGTCATCTCTCAGTACCTACTATAGGGTAAGCAAAGGCAATGCCACTTAACAGTGGGGCGGGATTCCAATCCTGCGCGGGTCCTCCAGGGCCCGCTCCGCGCTTAGCGAAATCCGCCTTAACCGGACTCACACAGGCCGACGTGGACGTCGGCCGCAGGACTGGAGTCCTGCCCCACCAATCGACACGGACACCCGGCCACGGGCAGAGGCCTGTCGCACTGCATGCTAAGATGTGTTTGCTAAGCTACATACTCAGAGCACCCTCGCATGACCCAGCCGCAGCGTCCCCGCGCCGTTAACGTCGTCGTCGCCACCACCGTCATGCTGTCGTTCATCTCCTTTTGGAGAGCGGCGGCTATCGTGCTGAGCGATCTGGCTTCCTCGGCCTACTACGTGGGCGGCATCGCCGAGCAGGCCATTGGCAAGGCTGCGCCGTGGTTCATCCTGGCGATCATGCTGTTCTCTTATGCGGTCCGCGCCATCTATATCGAGAGCTGCAGCATGTTTGTGCGCGGCGGCGTGTACAAGGTCGTACACGAGGCCATGGGCGGCACGCTGGCCAAGTTCTCGGTTTCGGCGCTGATGTTCGACTATGTGCTCACCGGCCCCATCAGCGGCGTCAGCGCGGGCCTATACCTCGGTGGGCTCATCAATGAGACCGGCGAGTACTTGAAGATCGCCGGAATGCATGTCCATCCGCCCTATTTCGCGGCGGTATTCGCGGCGGCGGTCACCATCTATTTCTGGCGCAAGAACATCATCGGCATCCACGAATCCAGCGAGAAGGCCCTGCGCATCATGCAGATTACCACTGTGATGGTGGTCATCCTGATCGGTTGGTGCCTAGTCACAATCTTCAAGAACGGCTATCAGCCCGTGCCGCTGCCCACCCTGGCGAATCTGCATTTCAGCAAGGAAGGGTTGGGCTGGCTGCGCGGGACGGCGGCGCCTTCGATAACCCTCATCGCGATTCTGGTGGGTCTGGGCCACTCGCTGCTGGCCATGAGCGGCGAAGAGAGCCTGGCGCAGGTGAATCGCGAAATCGCGCATCCCAAGCTGAAGAACCTGGAGCGCGCCGGCTTCGTGATCTTCATCTACAGCATGCTGTTCACCTCGCTGGTTTCCTTCTTCGCGGTGATGATCATCCCGGATGGCGCGCGGCAGAAGTTCCTGGACAACCTGATCGGCGGACTCTCTATGTTCCTGGTGGGGCCCATGTCCGTGCGGCTGCTGTTCCATGCTTTCGTGGTGCTGGTGGGGACGCTGATCCTGTCCGGAGCGGTGAACACGGCCATCATCGGCTCCAACGGCGTGCTGAACCGGGTGGCCGAAGACGGCGTGCTGCCGGACTGGTTCCGTCATCCGCACCATAAATTTGGAACCAGCTCGCGGCTCATCAACCTGATCGTTCTGCTGCAATTGATCACCATCGTCGTCAGCCGCGGCGATGTCTACATGCTGGGCGAAGCCTACGCGTTTGGCGTGGTGTGGAGCTTCGCCATGAAGGCGCTGTCGGTGCTGGTGCTGCGCTACAAACAGCCGGCCGGGCGCGGCTGGAAGGTGCCGTTGAATTTCTACATCGCCGGCACGGAAATTCCCGTCGGCCTGATCCTGATCACCATCACGCTGTTTGCCCTGGCCCTGATCAACGTGGTGACCAAGGAGATCGCCACCATCTCCGGCGTAAGCTTCACCATCGCGTTCTTCATCGTGTTTGAGTTCTCCGAAAAATACAACCGCCTGCACACCGCCGCGCACTCGTGCGAGATGGAGAAGTTCAATCTGAACACGGAAGAGGAAGTGTCGGCCGAGGCAGCCCACGTGCGGCCCGGCAACGTGATTGTGGCGGTGCGCAATCCGAATCGCTTGGAAAATCTGCAGCGCATCCTGGAGAAAACGGATACGCGGCGCATCGACATTGTGGTGCTTTCCGTTCGTCAAGTCACGCAGGCGGCGTCCGGCGAGCACCCGCTGGATGCCAGCCAGATTTTCTCGGTGGACGAGACCGCCGTCTTCACCAAGGTCGTAAACCTGGCCGAGAAGGCCGGCAAGCATGTGGAGCTGATGGTGGTGCCCGGCAGCGATCCGTACGCCGCCATCGTGGCCACCGCCGATCGCCTGCAATCGTCGCGCATCGTGATGGGTCTGTCGCCCAAGATGACCCCCGCCGAGCAGGGCGCCACGGTCGGCCGTGCGTGGGAGAACCTGCCGGAGCCGCGCCCCTCGCTGTCGATGGAAATCGTAGCGCCGGGCGAGGAGGAATCCATCTTCTACAACCTGGGTCCACATCCGCCCAGGCTGTGGCCGGAGGATCTCGACTTGCTGCACCAGCTCTGGCTGGAGCTATCGTCCAAAGGTCCCGGCGCGAAACTGCACCATCGCGACATCGTGGGCGTCGCGTTGCGGCGCATGCAGCAGTCGCTCGAATCCGGGCACGCCGATGAAGTGGTGGCCGATGTGATGCGGGAGATCGCCAACGGGTCGGCGGGGAAGAAGTCAGAACCCAGGAATCGGGAGTAGGCCAGTCTGGCCGCAAGGGTTGACGACACTGCCGAAAGCCGTCACGCCACGGCAACAGTCGATCCATCAGTGGGGCAGGCCTCCAGGCCTGCGCGGGTTCTCCAGAACCCGCTCTTCGGCGAGCGTAGCTCGCCTCAGCACAGGCTGAAGCCGTGCTACCAGCGGGGCTTAAGCCCCGCGCCGGCTAAAGCCCGCCCTCCAAGGCGCTTGCATTGATTTTTATTCGTGGGCCGCGGGCCCGTCCCAACCGGACATGTGATATAGGTGGCAAGATATGTTAAAACGAGCTGCGCTTGTAATTGCGTTGACGGCTTCGTCGGCCTACGCGGGACAAGCGGCCGGATCCGCGACCGATCCGGACGTGATCCAGGGCCGTCCTTACTCCGCGTCCGAGAAGCCGCCGAAGCGCACTCCGCGCGAAAAGGAATTGTATGTGGCGGAAGACATGCGGGCATTCGCCGGCTGGCGGATTCCACCGGCTAATGAGCTGCCGCGCGTGATCCTGCGGTTCGCCAAGGCCGGCGATCTGCTGGTGAGCGGCTTGCTGGACGGCGGCTCCGAGTTGGCCGAAAAGCCCGCTGTGGTGGACGTCCCGCACGGCCAGGGTCACATCGTGTTGTTCTCCAATAACCCCATGTGGCGGAACGAAACATCCGGGAGCTATTTCCTGCTCTTCAACGCCATCATGAATTACCGGCACTTGGACGTGGGCAGGTAACGCCGGCACACAGTAGCACAGTGGGGCGGGCTCGCAGCCCCGCTCTTCGGCGAGCGGAGCTCGCCTCCATAGGCTAAAGCCTCTGCCAGGCCACGCAAGAAGCCGGCAGAGCTTCGCGGCAGGCGGCCTACGAGGCCGCCGCAGGCTGCGAGCCTGCCCCACCAAAAGGCCAAAGTTCAGCGTTAGCGTGTGTGCAGCTCCCGGTATTTGCGCAGCAGCTCAAAGATCGCCACGCCGCCGGCGGTGGCCACATTTAGCGAATGCTTGACGCCCAGCATGGGAATGCGCACGTACGTGTCGCAGCGCTCCGCGATCTCCGGGCGGATGCCCTCCACCTCGTGGCCGAAGACCAGGCAAACCGGAAAGCGCGGCTTCCAATCGAACAGGTCCACGGCATGCACGCTAGTCTCGACCGCCGCGATTTCATAGCTGCGCGCGCGCAACGCCTCGACCACCGGCAGCGGGTCCCAGGCATGTTCCCAGGGTGCGCGTTCCTCTGCGCCCAGGGCCGTCTTGCTGATGGCCTTCTTCGGCGGATGGCTGGTGATGCCGCAAAGATACAGCTTCTCCACGCCGGCCGCATCCGCGGTGCGAAAGAAGGCACCCACGTTGTACATGCTGCGCACGTTGTCCAGCAGGATCGAGACCGGCAGGGCCAGGATCTGGTCGTAAGGCGCGGCGGCCTTTGTAGCTTGAAATGGGAGGCGCTCCATCGCGGTGGGGCAGGGAAGGCGTCAGTTAGGGTGCACTTCGCGAACGATCACATATTCCGCTTTAGCTATCTTCAACGGCATGCGAAAGGTGACGCTGCCATGCGGCGCCACGTTGGCAACGTCGGTGGTATCCGTGCCCAGCAGGCTGCCCTCTATATCGGCGAGGTAATAGCTGACCTCCGCGGAATCCACCTTCTGGTCGGTGTTGTTGCGGACAATGCCGGTCACCACCGTCGCCCGCGAGTCTCTGGCAATCCGGATATTGACCACTTCCAGTTCCGCGGGGGCCAGGATCGGATCGGGCAGACGCTTCTGGGGTGCGGCCGGCGCAGTGGCTTCGGTCGGTGGATGTTCGTAGGGATCCACCTTGTGGAACCGGAACAGATCCGTGGCGCCGGCCGTGACCAGCGCGACCAGCAGCAGCACCGGCGCGGCGATCATGGCGGCGATCTTCGCCTTCTGCTGCCAGGTCCGGTTGGTCAAGTACAGCGGGTCGTCCGGCGCCCGGCCGGAAAGGAACAACTCGATGCGCGCGCGCAAGGCGTCGAAGCGCTTGCGCAATCCATCAGGCTGTAATTTCCCCACAGGCATGCCGCCTCTTATTATAACTCCCGCCTTGGCCGCGTCCTGGTCGTGTGCGCGCCAGGGTGGACGGTCGCGGCTCGGTAATACTCGCGTCGATGGCGCACGGTTTATTGAGCCGCGACCGTCAGGGAGCGGTTTCCGCCGGTCAGGGATCCCCAAAACCAGACAATAATGTCCTATTATAATAAGCAGGAGGCGCGGCATGTACGGTGACACTCTCCTGCGGTCTCAGTTCGGCAAGCCATCCGGTTTGTTTGGCGCGCTATTCATGGGGCCTATCCTGAACCTGTCCAACACGCGGCTGGTGAATGCGGCCGTGGACTTGCTCGATCCGCGGACGAACGACACGGTCCTCGATATCGGGTTCGGCGGCGGTCTCTCGCTGGTCACGCTGGCGGCCAAAGCGCCCCGGGCGAAGATTGTGGGGGTCGATTATTCGCGCGAGATGGTGGAGACGGCGGCCCGCCTGGTGCGCGGCAAAAAGCTGGACGCGCGCGTTTCGGTCAAGTGGGGCGATGTGGCCAAACTTCCGTTTCGCGCCGGCACGTTTCACAAGGTGTTGACGGTCAACAGCCTGTATTATTGGCCGGACCTGGTCGCCAGCTTGCGCGAAGTGGCGCGCGTGATGAAGCGCGGCGGGCGCCTGGCGGCCGGGTTCCGGTCCGCCGCCAGCCTGGGGCCGCTTACCCACGACTGGGAAGGATTCTGGCTCTACGAGCCCGAAGAATTCGCGGACATCATGCGCCAGGCCGGGTTTGAAGTCTTGCGCGTGGAGCACCGCGATCAGTGGCAGGTGTTGGACACGGTGGTGGTGGTGGGCCGGAAGCCCATCGCCCGACCGCATACCTCTTCGGCTTGATTCGCGTTTCTATTCCCCGATCGCGCTCAGCGCTGAGATGCTTGTATCATCGCGCTGATGAGCGCATCGGAAAGGCCCGCCTGTTTCAACTCCACCAGGTCGCTGGTATCCAACCGGAAATTCGCGGGCGTTGACTTGATTTTGTCGACGATCAGGTTGTCGCTCAAGCCCGCGCCTTTGAGCTTGATCACATCGGCATTAGTAAGCGGCGTCCCGGACGGGGGCTTTGGAGCTCCCGCCGGCGCCGCCGGAGGCGCGGCTTTTGCCAGATCGTAATCGGTGTTGGTATACACCGTAACCTCTTGCCCTTTGGGGATGGAGATGTCCTTGCCGTGTATGAATAGGAAAAGAGGAGCGGCTGGAAAGAATACGATCGCGGTAGCTACCATCCCGGCGGTCATCGCGCCCGTGTGCCCGCCGCCCTTCAGATCCTGAATGCCCCGCAACGGCAGTTTCTCTCCGGAAGGCAGGCGCACATAATCGATGTTCATGGACAGCTTGCCGCCGCGCGCCATGCGCCGCTTTGACTGGGCC
Organism: Bryobacteraceae bacterium; assembly: GCA_050008575.1. Classification (GTDB taxonomy): domain Bacteria; phylum Acidobacteriota; class Terriglobia; order Bryobacterales; family Bryobacteraceae; genus Bog-159. The sequence continues at coordinate 65,945 of JBEKMJ010000003.1, read as the reverse complement.
GCCGTGATCGTGCCCATGGCCGTGGAACCCTTTGGGACCACGACGACTTCGGCCAATTTCACGTCGTCGAGTGTCTCGAAATCGACGTTATCGCCCTGATGCGCGTCGGCGGACGATATGGTACGGTTGATGCGCATACGAACCGGTGTCCCCTCCGGCAAGATGGTCTGGGGCCGGATTGGTAGTGCGGGCGGCTGAACCTCTGGTGCCAAGGCGGGTAGCGGCGGCGGTGTGGGCGCCTGGGCCTGAAGCTGGACGTGCATCAAGACGGAACTCATGCAGAGGGAGAGGAGGCAGCGCGTATTTGGCATCATGAACAGGTTCTCGTTTTGGCCTCAAGGCCGCTTGCTATTATACAGCCAAACGTATGTTTTGGTACTATTTTCTTGTTTTTTGGCCAGTAGTAACTAGCACGCCTACCGGCTGAGCCGGTAACCCAAGATCATCTTTACCAGCAGGTGATCGGTCCCGTGAGTGACGCCGACGCCTACACCAAAATTGAATTCCCACTTTGGGTTCAAATTGAGATCGATGGCGGGCACAATCTGCTGCTGCTGGTCGCGCAGCGGATCGAACCCCGTGACCGGACCGAGCGCGCCATAATATTCCAGACCGCCGGCGATCTTCGGCGTGATATCGTAGCTCACCTTGAAGTTTGGCGAGAATTCCAGCCCGCGGCGGGTGTCGGGACCGTGGAAAGCGCGATCCAGGGAGGGGTTGAACGCGCTATACCAGCGCCCCAGTTTCTTATCGACGATGGGGCGGATCTCCCAGGTCCAGGTATCGGCCGAAAAGATGGCGCGCTGATAGCCGATCTCGGTCGACAAGCTGATTCCCACCGGCAAATGATAGCGTTCCGGCACGGCCACGCGCGGGCGGACGTGCGTGCCCACCCAACTCCAGCCACCGTCGGCCTGATGGCTCGTGAATTGATACAGGCCCGTCTCGAACCACGCATTCCAGCCGTGGGTGATCTCCAGCGTCTCGTGCCACTGGTGTTCCGTGGGCAGCATGCCATCCACGACGGTCTTGCTTCCTTCCACCGTGAAGTTGGAATGCAATTCCACCATGGTGTTGTGGGGCGGGACCAGGTCCGACCCATAGACCTGGATCTCGTAGTTGCCCTGCGCGCGCGCCGCCGCGAGAGCCAGGCCGAAGAACGTAGCCAGTAGACGCAATACACTAATGTATCGCTTGGAGGGCGGCCAATCTTGGCCGCAGCCGCTTTTTTAGGCGGCCGGATTTTACAATTCCTTAACCGCCCGGGAGTAACGTACTTGCGCCGGGCCGCGTTTCCCGTTCCAGAGGCAAATCGATGCGCGCGCGGCGCGGCGAAAGCCGTGAAGGCTTATGATAGAGGTCTGGCCATCGACTGACGGCTCAAAGAGGGGTCCATACATAGTGATGCAACAAACGTTTCATTCCCATAATGTCTGTACAAGGTACTTATTCCGGCTCGCGTTCCTAGCGTTCCTGGCACCCGTCTGGTGCCCGGCGCAGGCGCCGCCGCAATACACCATTACCACCATAGCCGGGAATTGTGCGGCAACGCCCTGCCCCGGCAATTACGCGGGTGACGGAGGCCCGGCCACGAACGCGTTCCTCTCCGGCCCGTCCAACGTTATACTCGATTCCACCGGCAGCAATCTCTATATTTCGGATACCGTGAACAACCGGATTCGCGAGGTTAGCAGCGGCTATATCAATACGTTTGCGGGCAACGGTACCGCGGGATACGCCGGGGACGGATCGTCGGTCACCACTACTGGCATCGAGCTTTACAGCCCCACGGGCATGGCCTTCGACTCCAACGGCAATTTCAACATCGCCGACACCTACAACTCCGTAATCCGGCAGGTGAACCCGAGCGGCATTATCTCGACTGTCGCCGGAGACAACAGCTTGGGCGCCGGATATACAGGCGACCTCGGTCCGGCTACCGCCGCGCAACTATATTACCCTTCCTCGGTGGCCGTGGATCCAGCGGGCAATATGTACATCGCGGACCCCTACAATAATGTAGTTCGCGTGGTGTGCGCCAACCAGACGCCGATCGCCTGCGCCAACGTCGCGGCCGGGGACATCAACACTTTCGCCGGAAATCAGGTGACTGGCGCCAACTATACGGGCGATGGGGGGCCAGCCACCCATGCCCTCCTCAACGATCCCGTGGCGGTGCTGTTGGATGCGTCTGGCAATCTCTACATTTCCGACTCGGGCAACAACGCGATTCGCAAAGTGACCCCCGGGAAGAGCGGCATTATCACCACAGTGGCCGGCATGGGCCCGTTTTCAAGCGGCTATTCAGGCGATGGAGGGCCAGCCATTCAGGCGGAGTTAAGCGGCCCGAAAGGCATCGCCATTGACGCCTCCGGCTATCTCTACATCGCCGACACCGTGAATTGTGTGATTCGCGTCGTGGAACCCAATGGCACGATTACCACGATCGCGGGCAAGGGCACCCAAGGCTACAGCGGGGACGGGGGCCCGGCCACCAGCGCCCAGCTTAACTTTCCTTCCGGCGTGGCGGTATCGGCCGGACAGGTCTACATCGCGGACAACGGGAACAACCTCATCCGCATGTTGACTCCCCCGGCGCAAGCCCCCCAGATTAATGCCGGCGGTGTGGTTAACGGGGCCAGTTATGCGGCGCCGGTGGCGCCCGGCAGTATCGCCGACGTTTTCGGGAGCTTTTATCTCACCTCCACATCGGTAGACTCGGACCTGCCCCTCAATACCAGCCTGCAGAATCTCTCGTTTGAATTCGGCGGCACGCTGGCTCCTTTATATTTCGTGTCCGCCGGGCAGGCGAATCTTCAAGTGCCATGGGAGTTGGACGGACAATCGACGGCCACCATCGCCGCCACGTTGAATGGCACGGCCGGCGCCGCCCAGACAGTGAACGTCGCAGCCTTCGCTCCGGCCATCTTCTCCATGAATTCGCAGGGCACCGGCCCGGGCGCCATCCTGGATTCCTCATATAAACTGGTGGATTCCTCTAACCCGGCGACCGCCGGCACAACGATCATCCTGATCTACTGTACCGGTCTGGGAGCGGTCACCAATCAACCCTTGACTGGTTCACCAGGTCCTAGCAGCCCTCTGGCGGAAACCAAGACAACGCCCACGGTAACTATCGGCGGAGTGACGGAAACCGCATCGTTCTCGGGCTTGGCGCCAGGTTTCGTGGGCCTGTACCAGGTGAATGCCCTGGTGCCGGCCGGGGTAGCTTCAGGGAACGCGGTGCCGGTAACGATAACCATAGGGAACGTCACCTCGAACACGGTCACGATCCCGGTGCAGTAATCGCCGCAGAGGCTCGCCGGAAACGCTTGCGGTGCGGGGCTCAAGCCCCACGCGGGATAAATCCCGCCCCCCAAGCCTTTGGGTTGAAGCTATTAGTTCCCAACCGCCGTATACAGCGTTTGCGACAGGTTGACGCCGCCCTGCACGATGGTCAACGGCACTGCATCGCCGGCGGGTATCGCCGGCACCACCACGTTGAATTGGTACAGCCCGACGAAGCCGGGCGCCAATCCCTGGTACTGCAGTGTCGCCGGCGTCGTGCCGAACAGAATCTGCACAGGCGCGGTGAGGCTGGTTTCTTGGGTGGGGGGGACTAACTGCCCCGCCGCCACAGCCGGAGTCACCGTTCCAAATCCAACGCCATAAAAGGTGACGATGTCGCCCGGCGCGGCCGGTTGCGACGTGAGCCCGGAGACGGCGCCGGCCGGCAGCACCCAGGTGCTAGAGTTCGCCAGCAAGGCGCCGGCATATTGTTTGCCGCCGATGTTCAGAATCGAAGGGGCATATACGCCCGGCGCCGTTCCGACGGTCACATTGTACGCGGCGGTGGTGCCGAACGCCGTGGTCAGAATCAAAGGCTGGGTCCCCGCTGCCACATTCGACGGTACCTGCACGTTCACTTGCCCGGGGCTGATATACGCCACGAATGCGGACTGGCCCCCCACCGTGACGGAGGTTGAATCGAGCGATGTCGGCGCGTTGGAGCCGTTGAAATCGGCGGTCCCCCAGGTGCGCGTCGCGCCGGCCAGATACGTGCCATAGATCTCGATCCAACTGCCGGGCGCAACGGTGGTGGAGGAGCCAAATGAACCCGCGGTAATGACGCCGCCCGCATTGATCAGCGGGAGCTCGGGCGCGGGCGTCAGCAGCCGGATCGCATTGTTCCCGCTGTCCGCGATGTAGATCTTGCCGCCATTCACCGCTACGCCGGATGGAAAGTTGAGTTGCGCGCTGGTGGCCGGGCCGGCGTTCCCGCCGGAGCCGCAGCCGGCGCTTTGGTTGCCGGCGATCGTATTAATAATGCCATTTGGCGCCACCATGCGGATGACACAATTATCGGTATCGGCGATGTAGAGATTGCCGGAGGAATCGATAGCCAGGCCTTTGGGGTTGTTCAGTTCCGCCTGGTTGGCCTGCAATCCATCGCCCTTGTAACCGGCCAAGCCGGTACCGTCGCCAACCGCCGTGCTGATGATGCCGCTGGGGTTGACCATGCGAATGACGTTGTTGCCGGAGTCGGAGATGTAGAGGTTGCCGGCCGCATCCAGCAGCACCGCCGTTGGATTCCTGAGCAGCGCGCCCGTCGCCGGGCCACCGTCTCCTTGATAACCCACGCCTTCCGCATTGTTTCCCGAGAACGTGTTGATGTCCCCGGCGGCCCAAGTGTCGCTCCCGAATTGGATGTTGGTGCAGGCGATCGGCGTTTGCGTTTCGCACACCACCCGCACCACGTTGTTGTACGAGTCCGCAATATAGATATTGCCCGCGGGATCCACGGCTACCGAGGATGGATTCCAAAGACTGGCGCTGGTAGCGGCGCCCAGGTCCCCGCTGAAGGTGGCGCCTCCGCCGTTATTTCCGGCCACTGTGTTAATCGTGCCGCTGCTGATCTTCCTCACTTCAAAATTGTCGGAGTCCGCGATGTACAGATTCCCGGAACTGTCAAATGCCAGTCCGCTGGGCTCGTCGAGCCCGGCGCTGGTGGCCGGTCCTTTGTCGCCCGAAAAGGTGCCGATGCACGGTGTCGCCGAACAACTCCCCGCGATGGTGTTGATTGTCCCGCTGGTATTGATCTGGCGTACCCGCTGGTTATTGGTGTCGGAAAAGTCCAGATTGCCGGAGGAATCGAAGACCAGGCCGGATGGCGCCCAAAGGAACGCGGACGTGGCCGCCCCTCCGTCACCGGAATAGGTGCCGGTGCCGCCCGCCGTTCCGGCAATGGTGGTAATGGTGTAGGGCGGCGGCGCCTGCGCGCGGCACAACACCGGCGCCAATGCAAACAAGAATGCGAGAGCGAATAAATAATTCCCCTGTGGTCTATCCGAATTAATCGATTGTCGAATCACCTTTATGGACTCCCTTGTTCATTGCCCGCCCCGGCCGGAGACTAGCTGCGCTAGAACGTCCGGCCGATGGTGAATCGGAACATATCGTGCTGCTCGAGGAACGGGTAGGCGTTGCCGAAGGACGCCACCGCGTTGAGGAACGTCGTCTCGTTCGGGAAGACCGAGCGGTCCGCCACAATGGGCGGCTGGAGATATTCCCGTACCAGCAGCGGGTTGTACGCCCAATACACACGGAAAGGCGCTTGCACCACCGGCAGGAGCACTTGCAACTCCAGACCCGTGGACATGCGCGGGCGCTGCGTGCCAGGATACACCAATGCCTTGCCCTCAAAGCCGGCCGTGGGGTATTGTTCGTTCAAATAGTCGATGCGGCTCGGATCCATGTTCAGTTCGCCCGGACGCAGAATTCGATCGATACCGGCATCCGCGAAGATCGCCAGGATCACCGGCCCGAAGATCGGGATGCGGTACTCAAAGTTGCCGACCACCCGCGTATCGCCTCCAGGGAAGGTGAGCTGGTAGATCGGTATGTTCATGGTGACGTTAGTGGGCGTGAGAACCCCGTAGCTGTTCTTCACCAGCTCGGTGCGCTGGGTGCCGTCGTTGTTCAGCACATTCACGGTGGCTTCGCTGGGAACGAAGGCGATCGGACTGATGCCCCAGATCTGGAAACCGCGGATATCCTGCTCGCCGCCGATAAAGGTTCGCGAGAAGGGCGGAATTTCCTTGCCGCCGTAGCCCGTGATCAACGACGCCAGCAGGTGAAAAGCGAGGATGTTCGACCGGTGCCAGGGCGCGGGTTTGAAGTACTTGCCCTCGATCACCGGTTGAATGGTATTGACGTTGCCGCCCAGGACGCTGCCGGCGAACGTAGTGGAGATAAACAGACTCTTGCCGCCCGTGGGCGTGATCGGATGATTTACAGTGTTGTACGAAAACGAGGGCACGATGCGGCTGGTGCGAATACCTTGCAGGGCGTTCGGGCCGGCGATTCCGCTGAAATTGATGTAATCGAAGTAGGATGTCGCAGCGGCGGTCTCGGTCTTGACGTCCGAGATGTCGTAACCGTAAGTGATGCCGATACGGGAGAAGCTGCGCCGCAAAGGATAACTGAGCGACACCGAGAAGCCATGCCCGGTCTGGACGTAATTCAACAGGTTTTGCGAGCCCAGCGCGTTAAATAACGGGATCAGGTTTTCGCCGGCCAGGATGGACGCCTCGCGGCCTTGGTTGAAATCGAAGCGGGTCAGGTGGGCTTCCACGCCGATCTGCAGCGGACGATCCAGGAAATAAGGCTCCGTGAAACCGGTGGACACGCTGCGCATGCGCGTACCCAATTGCGAATTGATGGAAAGCGTCTCGCCCAATCCCAGGAAGTTGTTGGTGGCGTAGTTCAACCCCACGAAACTGCCGGCGATTCCGGAGACGCCGCCATTCAGGCCGATGGTGTTCTTGCCGCGTTCTCTCACCTTCAAGGTGATATCCACGGTGCTGGTCTGCGTGTTGCGCTTGATGTCGGCGGATTCTTCGGCTTTCAACGCCTCGAAGTAGCCGAGTTGATTCAGGCGCAGGATGCTCAGCTCCCAGAGCCGATTGTTGAAGATGTCGCCTTCGTCCAGCAGGATCTCGCGGCGGATGACTTTGTCGCGCGTGGTGGCGTTGCCCGAGAAATCGATGCGGCGTACAAAAAACTGCTTGCCCTCGTCCGCGGTCAGCGTAAGATCGATTTTGTCGGTATTGGGGATGATATCGAAATTCGGCTCGGGCACGAAATCGATATAGCCGAACTCGCCGTACAGTTTGCGCAGGTTCTCCAGACCCTTGCGCAGCTTGGCCGTGGAGAAGGCATCGCCTTCGCCCATGCCGAACACCGGGCGCATCAGGGTCTCCGGAGTGCGGAACAGCTTGACGCCCACGAAGCTGATTTTGTTCAGGCGGTACAAACGGCCTTCCTCTACGGGCAAGGTGATATTCATGGCCTTGCCCGGAGTTTCCGGTTTGATCAGGGGAAGCTTGAAGCCGTGGCCGCCGGTATTCACCAATTCCGTTTTTTGGTCGAGCACCTTGGCCGTGAAATAGCCCTTCGATTGGTACGCGTCGCGGACGCGCTCCTTGTCCTCTTCCAGCTTGGCTGAATCGTAAGTCCGCGCAAAAATGTTTTCAAAGAGGATGGAGTAAGGGATACCGTAGTCGTGCGTGTTCTTCATGGCGCGCACCACTTCACGCTCGCTAAAAGCCTGGTTGCCCACCACGGTGATCGTGCCGACCTTGATCTTGGGACCTTCGTTGACGTTGAAAACGATTTCAAGTGAAGAGGGCGGCACCTGGCGCACCTCCGGATCGACGGTGGCGAACTGGCGGCCGCGCTCGGCCAGGTATTCCCGAATCACCACGGCGGCGTGTTGGACCTTGTTGGGATCGTACTGCGATTCCACCGAGAGGCCTACTTTGCGCTCTTTGAAGCGATCCAGGATTTCCGAGACCGTCAGGGATTTCATGCCTTCATATTTGATGGAACGCACCACGCGGCGCTCCACCACGACGAAGCGCAAGATCAGGCCGCCGCCGGGTCCCGGCTCGGTTTCCATATGGATATCGTCGAAGCGGCCGCTGTTCCACAGCGACATGAAGTCGCGGTGCAGGTCGTCCTCGTTGTAGATGTCGCCTTTCTTGGTGCTGATCAACGAGCGCATAATATCCTGCGGCACGCGGCGCGCGCCACGGAAATCGATGGCTTCGATGACTTGCCCGCCGGGCTGCGGTTTGGGCTGCTCGGCGGCCTTGGGAGCTTCCAGGCGCGGCTGCTGCGGCGCGGCTTGCTCCGGCTTGGCCTGCTCCGGCACGGTTTCGAATGGATTCTGCGGTTTCTTTTCCTGCGTGGGCGGCGGCTGCTGCGGCGCAGGCGGATTCTGAGCCCATGCGGTGGAAGCGATGACGGCGCAGAAGCAAAGTAAAGCAATCGACAGGCAGGCGCGCCTGTAACAAATCATGAAAACATACCTTTCCACTCTGCGCTGTTACGGAGACGTAGATTTCCGGGAAACAGTTTCACTTGGGCAGTGCCAGTTCGCAGATTGAGCAAAAGTCCATTCTAGCCAATGCGGAGCGCGCGTACAACGAGGCGGAGTTGGCACAGGTGTGACGCCTTGGCACATACATCGTTGTGGGACAGCCGATTTCACGCAAAAACCGCCAAGAAGAAGCCCGTTGGAAAAAGTCTTCCACCACTCGCGGCCTGACAACCTCTCCTGTTGTGTCGGTCTTCTTTGCGGCCTTGGCGGTTCCCTTTGCGTCTTTGCGTGAAATCGCCACGTGTGCCGATTCGGCCCCGGTGTGACCATCCGGCCCGCTCGAAAATTGAAACCGGTGCGCGCCGGATTTTCGTCTTACAGGCTTGCTATAATCGTCGGGTATCTAGCAAGTTTGCGCCTCGTCCATTATCTAGAAATATGAAGTGTGTCACTACTGTTCTTCTTGTCCTGCTGACCGCCGCCGGCGGCTTTCCTCAGACGAATCCCGTAGGCTTCGCCACCGGTCAGTCCGCGCGCCTGGTGATCGGCCAGCCGGAGTTCGATGCCGAATCCGACAGCGCCAGCCAGACCATCCTGGGCGCCATGACCGGTCTGGCGTACGCCAACAACGCTTTGTTCGTGGTGGATTCCAATCTGCAGGGAGCCGCGCCGGTGAACAACCGCGTGATGGTCTATGGGAACCTGCCGGCCCAACTCCCCGCGCCTAACGCCGCGCTGCAATATAATACCTTGTGCCCGGTGTGCGTAGGGCAAGCCACCTTGGTTCTGGGCCAGCCGGACTACGTCAGCACGCTGCCGGCGCCTTGCATCATCCCGCCCACTAGCGTTACGCAGACCGTTACTCCCACGACACCGGTGTGTCTCACCACGTCGCCGAGCACGCCCATCGCTACCGGCATGAACACGCCCACCGCGGTGGCCTCCGACGGCACTCACTTGGCCGTGGCGGACACCCTCAACAACCGCGTGCTCATCTGGAATACGCTGCCGGCCAGCATGAACCAGCCGCCCGACGTAGTGGTGGGACAGACCAGTTTCACGACCGCGGTCTTTCCGGGCGACACGCCCACGGCTTCCTCACTGCGCGGTCCGCAAGGCGTCTGGATCCAGAATGGCATGTTGTTCATCGCCGACACCATGAACGACCGGGTCCTGATTTACAATTCGATTCCCACCGCCAATGGGGCCGCCGCCAACATTGTGCTGGGTCAGCCCAACATGACCACCTGGGTGCAGATCAACATCGCCGACCAAACCACCAGCGCGGCGGCTAACAACATGCTCACGCCGGTGTCGGTGACTTCCGACGGGACGCATCTGTTCGTGTCCGACCTGGGCTACAACCGCGTACTGATCTGGAATTCGATTCCAACCATCAACCAGCAGCCTGCGGATGTCGAGGTCGGCCAGCCCAACATGACCACCGGCATATCCAACGACGCTTTCTCCACGCCGACTACGACTACCATCACCCCACCTCCCGAGACGGCGGTGTTGTGCACCGTTTCGAACGGTGTCGACTCTAACAACAGCCTGACCTATCCAACCGTCTGCGCATTCACCCTCAGTTTCCCCAGGTTCGCCCTCTCCGATGGCACCAACCTGTATATCGCCGACGGTGGCAACGACCGCGTCCTGATTTACACCCCGATCCCCACCGCCAACGCCGCGGCGGCCAATATCGTGCTCGGACAAACCGACTTTGTGACCGACGCACCGACCGATGGCGCCGATACCATGGATGCGCCCTCCGCGCTGGCTTGGGACGGAAGCAACCTATATGTGGCCGACACCTACAACCAGCGCATCCTGGTCTATACGGTGTCGGAACAGGATCTGCCCTACAACGCGGTGCTGAATTCTTTCAGTACGGTGATCTATGCCATCGATCCGATTACCATAGGCGGCACCATCAAGGCCGGCGACACCGTGTCGGTGACCATCGGCAACTCCACCACTACCGTCAACGCGACCTACCAATATACGATTCAAACCGGCGACACCTTTACGCAGATCGTGGACGGACTGGTGGCGGCGATCAACGGAGCCAAGGATCCGAACGTCATCGCCACCGCGGACACGGAAGCCGATAAAGTCGTGTTGACCGCCATTACGCCCGGTGTGAATGGCAACGACGTGTCGGTCACCACCGCCGTAACCGGGTCGATCACCGCCGCCGCAGCGCAACCCACGCTCACCGGCGGTGCGAGCACCGCGTCGGTCGCGCCGGGCGCCTTGGTGTCGTTCTTTGGGACCAACTTGAGCGATCAGACGGCGTCCGTTGCGCCAGGCACCACGCCGCTGCCCCTCACGCTGGGCGGAGTGCAGGTCTATTTTAACGGTGTGCTGTCGCCGCTGCTGTACGTTTCGCCCACGCAGGTTAACTCACAGATACCTTACAATTTCGGTTTCAGCAACACCGGCACCGCCAATGCCTGGGTGCGCATTCAGCGTAACGATGGTACCGTCACCGCCACCAACACCGTGGCGGTGACCGTGGTGCCGGCGAATCCCGGCGTCTGGGCGTACTCCAACGCCCAGGAACCTCGCCAGGCATACGCCTTTCATACCTCGAGCTATGCGACCGGCGTGATCTCGGTGGATGGCACCATCAAGGGCGGCGACATCGGCTCGATTTGCATCGGTTCTAGCGCCGCGCTCACTTCCAACGTCAGCGCGCCCGCCACGGGATGCAGTGGCCAACAGTACAACTACACGGTGCAGCCCAACGACTCCTTGGCCGCCATCCAGGATGCGTTTATCGCCTTGTTAGCCGCCGACCCGCAGGTCATCGCGACCGCTTCCACCGAGTTTACGCGCATTCTGCTGCAGGCGAAGATCGCGGGCGCCGCCGGCGACGGTATTCCGTTTCAGGCCGCTACCAACACGGCGTCACACCTCACCCTGACGCCCATCGGCCAGACGCCTCCAGCCCCCGGCGCGGGAGCCTTGCTGTGCTGCGCCAATACCGCGGGCGCGCCCGTCACGGTGAACAATGCCGCGCTGCCGGGCGAAACTATCCTGGTCTACGCCACCGGCCTGGGCCTGCCCTACCTGACCCCGGGCGTGGATCCCAATCTGCTGACCGGTCAGGCATATAATGGCCCCCCCGGCACCTTCCCCCAGAATTTCGTCTCCGGACAGGTTAATAACACGACCTTGAATGTGCTGCGCGCCGAGATGGCGCCAGGGACCATCGGGATCTGGCAGGTTTACTTGAATCTGGACGCGTCGTTGACCACCGATCCCGCGGCGGAGTTCTATATTGCGCAGAATGCGTTTCGGAGTAACGTAGTCACGCTCGCGATCTTTGCGACCCCCGTGCTGTCCTCGGTCCAATGCAATCCCGATACGGTGGATTCGGGGGCGACGACGACGTGTTCGGTGATCCTGTCGGTGGCGGTGCCGACGGGTGTCACGACAGTTACGCTAACGTCCGACACCGCGGCGTTCCCGGTGCCAACCAGTGTCACCATCCCGGCCGGCGCCACCACCGCGACCTTTACGGTTACCGTGGGAACGGTCGGCGCCACTGAGACCGCCACGGTTACCGCGACGTTGAACAATCTTACCTCCACCGCGACGATTACTTTGAATCCCTCGTGAGTAGCGCGGTCGACGGACCGGCGCGGCGAGGCGGCTCATTCGGCACGTGTACGCCGCGGCGGGGACTCGGGTGGAAGGCGGTCTGGGATTCGAGGAGTGTTAGGCTTGGCCCGGATAGGGCGAACGGAGTATTGTGGGTATTCGCAAAATCTTGTGGAGCGGTGCACCCCGGACAAACCCTGGGCCGGCCGCTGGAATTCGAACGGAAATCTCGCGGGCCTTATGCCGCCGTTCTTTCTTGGGCCGCGCGAATTCGCAAAGAGGGGGTTTTAGCCGGACTGTGCTCAGACCAATCGCGGCCATCGCCGTATTTCTTGGCGGCGCCGCCGTTTTCGCGCAAGACTCGGCCACGCTGACCGTCACGGTATTCGATCCCAGCGCGGCTATAGTGCCTGGCGCCAAGATTACTCTCACCGATTTGCACCGGGGCGCGGTCAACCAGGCGGAAACCGGCGTCACCGGCTTTGCCGTCTTCGACTTCCTGCAGCCCGGCGACTATTCTCTCGTCGCTGAAAAGACGGGCTTCGAAACGTATCAGCTCAACTTATTCACGCTGCAAGTGCGCGACCGGCAAACGTTTCGCTTGGAGCTCAGGGTGGCCGCACCAGGCGCCAGCGTCGAAGTCACCGCCAGAGCGCAGACGCTATCGAGCGAAGCCGCCGAAGGCGTCTCCTTGGAACAGGACTATGTGCAGGACCTTCCGGACAACGGACGCAATGCGGAATCGCTGATTTTTCTGGCCCCCGGTATCGTGCCCGCGACGGATGGCTCGGGCGGCTTCGACGCCAACGGACTGCGCTCCACCACGAACTACTATATATTGGACGGCGTCAGCCTGAACCAATCGCCCTCCGGCGGCGGCACTCCGTTCGGCGGCAGCGGCGGTTTTGGCCGGGGTTTCGGAGCCGGCGGGGGTGGTGGCGGGGCCGCTGGCGCGCTGCCGGGCGCCAATGTCTCGACGACTTTGATCTCCATCGACGCCATGCAGGAGATGAAAGTTCAAACCTCATCCTTCGCCCCGGAGTTCGGCCGATCGCCGGGAGCGCAAATCGTCATGACCAGCCGTGGGGGCACCAATAGCCTGCACGGCACGCTGTACGATTACATCCGCGGCGGCGCATTCGACGCCAACGACTGGTTCGCCAACGCCGGCGGATACGGCAAGGGCAGCGAACACCAGGAGCGTCCCGGCGGGGTGCTGGGCGGGCCCCTGGCAAAAGACAAAACGTTCTTCTTCATCGCTTTCGAAAAGCTGACGCTCACCTCCCCGGAGTCGCTGGTCGCCGATGTGCCGGATGTGGCCTCGCGCGCCACGGCCCGCTTGAGCCTGCTCCCCTATTTGAATGCATTTCCGATTCCGAACAGTGTCGAATTGGGGGTGGATGGCGCCGTGTATAACGCAGTGACTTCCAATCCCTCCGATAGCAGTTCCGCCAGCATCCGCGTCGATCATATTTTGAACGCGCATACCACCTTGTTCGCCCGCTATGGCATCACGCCGTCCAACTCCCAGCAGCGCGGCACACAGTTCTCGACTCCCAATATACTCACGGATCAATCTACGCACTCTCAGTTGGCCACCGTCGGCGCGACCCATGTATTCGGCAACGGCGCGCTCAACGACCTGCGCTTGAACTACTCGACGGCTTCGGCCACCGGGTCCTCCATCATGGACAATTACGGGGGCGCCGTGCCTCTGACGGATTCCATATTTCCGGCGGGCGTCACCAGCGCAACCGGGGCTTTCAGCCTGAACGTTCTCGGATTCGCGGGCTATTCTTTTGGGGGACACTCGGACAATGTCCAACAACAGTACAATGCCGTCGATAGCCTGTCCAAGGTCTACGGCAGGCACAACGTGAAGACCGGCGTGGACTTCCGGGAGATTCTGCAAACCACGTATCGGAACCCTTATAGCGTGGGCGTCTCTTTCAATGGAGTTAGCCCCGCTAACGACTATGCGCTCTTAACGGGCGACGCCTTGAACGTCCAGGTCACCTCCAGTGTGACTGAAGTATATCCGACTTATAGAAACTTTTCGGCCTACTTCCAGGACACCTTCCGGCTCACGGAGCGAACCACGCTTACTTATGGCGCCCGCTGGGACGTCAATCCCGCTCCCACCGCGCGCCAGGGGCCCCAGCCTTTCGCGCTGGCGGACGATCCCATCGCCGGTGTCACCCAGAATCATCCTATCTATCCTACCGTATGGAAAAATGTCGCGCCGCGCGTCGGAATCGCCTACTTATCCGACGACGCACCGGGCCGGGAGATGACGTTGCGCGCCGGATTTGGAATGTTCTACGACGTGGGGTACGGAGTGGTCGGCCAGGCGTTTTTCGGAGCTCCTTACGCGGATGTGCGGACGGCCTCGGAAATAGGCTTCCCCCTCGCGCCCGGCGACCTGGCGCCTCCAGTGTTGCCGCCTACCCGCCCGTATGGGCAAATCCTGACCGGCGCGGCGGGCTTGCTGGCGCCCCGCATCTACGAGTGGAACGGCACCTGGGAGAAGAACTTCGGCGTGGGCCAGACCTTGAGCGTCAGCATTGTGGGCAGCAAAGGCACTAACCTGCTGCGCACCGAAACCATGCCCTCCTACACCAGCGCGTATGACATTATCCAGGAAGTCAGCAACGGCGCGCAATCGGACTATGACGGCCTGCAGATCCAATTCCGGAAACGCCTCAGCAGCACCCTGCAGACCCAGCTTAGCTACACCTGGTCCCATTCCATCGATAGCGCTTCGAGCGATGCCGGATTCGGCGGCGGATTTGCCACCCTGTTAGGCGGTGAAAGAGGCGACTCCGATTACGACATCCGGCACAGTTTGAGCTTCTCGGGTTCCTGGCGGCTGCCCGCCCCCCGCGAGGGAGCCATCTACGCGCCCATCCGGAACTGGTATCTGGACTACATCGCCACCGCGCATACCGGCCTTCCCTTCGACCTTCAGGGCGTCAGCGAATCGATCAGCACCGAGACCGGTTGCAACAGCACCACCAATACCGCCGGCAACGGCCTGTTCGCTTTCGTGCGGCCCAGTTACGTGGGCGGGCCAATCTGGATCGACGATTCCACGGTTCCCGGAGGGCGCCGGCTGAACAGCGCCGCCTTCATTATTCCGTGCGGCTACAACCAGGGGAATATGGGACGGAACGAGTTGCGCGGGTTTTCATTCGTCCAACTGGACCTCGCCGTCCGCCGCGTGATTCCCATCACTGAGCGCTACCGGTTCAGCATCGGAGTGGAGGCCTTCAACGCCCTGAACCATCCGAACTTCGCCAACCCGTCCCCCCTGGAAGGCGCCAACATAGCCAGCCCGGACTTCGGCGTGGTCACCCAGATGCTGAATCAGTCGTTCGGCGGCGGCGTGAATGCTTTATACCGCAACGGCGGGCCAAGATCCATGGAGCTTGCCCTGCGCCTGCAGTTCTGACCCGGAGAAATTTACAGATGACTCTCGCAGATTTATCGAAAGCCGCTCTTGCCGCCTGCCTTTTTCCGGGCCTTCTTTTGTTCGGCGCCGACGATACCGCTAAGCCCCTCCGGCGCCTGACCATCGGCATACATGTCAATTATTTCCCCCTTCCTCTCATTAAAGGAAGCAACGTAGTCCAGATTTCGAATAACCCGGTGGAGCAAGACAACTACTTCGGATCCTCGGATTCACCCAAGTGGGGACCCGGAGCGATGGTGGAATACCGCCTGTTGGACCATGTATCGCTGGCGGGCGAGATTCATTTCCACCACGTGGACTACTCGGTCACCGACAACATCCTCAGCGGCTATAACACCAGCACGACCGGCGGCGATAATCGCCCACTTACTACTACCGTCCAGACTTCGCAGGTTAATAACTACGAAATCCCCATCGTGGCGCACTATTACGGTCTCTGGTCCGGAGGCTGGAAGCGCAGGCTATATGTTTCCGCCGGCGGTGAACTTCTCCATGTGGGTAGAATACGCACCGGAAACGACTTTATTTACCCGAGCGGGGCGCAGGATTACAACGAAAATCCCGCCATACCGAATAAGGTCAACGACCTTGGAGGCGTGGTGGGTGTAGGTATGCGGTTTGTCGACGAATTTCACATCCGGCTTGCGCCGGAAGTCCGCTTTATCCGCTGGCAGTCGCCCTCGCTGCTGGGGCCGGCTTACCGGTCGGCCGTAAACCAGTTGGAGGCTGAAATAAGCGTGTCATTCTAAGTACGGTGCCGAGGCGTAACTGAGCCGCGGCCGTCACCGCACGATGCGGAAAACGGTTCCGTCGTCGAATGCGCCTCCGCCCGCCGTCGCTCCCACGAGCCATCCGTCCTTCCCTAATAGGAGAGGGCTCAGAGGCTTGGCGCCGTCCGCTCCGCTGAACTCGTGGAGCGTGGTTTCGATCCACGGCCCGCCTGCCGTGCCCGGCGGAGAAAGCTCGAAAACCGTGCCACAGCCGGTGGTGCCGCAATCCGCGCCACCCACGCCGCCGCCCCCGCCGTAGGCCATGCCGAACAAATTCCCCCGCTTGTCCAGCAGCAGTCCGGCATAAGGCTGCGCGCCATCGCTGCCGCCTGTGAAGCTGTAGAGAATGGTCTCGGTCCACGGGCCTCCCGGCGCGGCGGGCGGCGACAGGCGGAAGACCGTGCCTGCCGATGCCACACCGCCGAGCCGGGTGGTGCCGTAGAGATTACCCGCTTTGTCGAAGATCGGCGCGTCTTGCGGATTCGCGCCATCGTTCTGGCCCGCGGCCATGAAGGTGTGGAGCACGGTTGCGATCCATGGGCCGTTCCCTTGGGCCGGCGGCGTCAACTCGTAGACCACACCGCCATTGTGCACGCCTTCCGACGAGAGCGTGCCAAAAAGCCCGTCTGCCGGACCCGCACCCCCTGGAGCGAACGCCAGGCCGTCGTAAGGATTTCCGCCATCGATGCCGCACGTGAAGCCGTAGAGGACAGTCTCGGTCCACTCGCCGCGCGCCGTACTGGGGGGCGCCAGCTTGAAGGCCGTGCCGCAACCGATGTCGTGTGAATTGCCGGCGCCGCCGGCGAAGGTCGTGCCGTAGAGATTCCCTGCCTGGTCGAAGATCGGGCCGGCCCAGGGAGTGTTTCCGTCGGGACTTCCCAGGAAGGCATATAGTGTGGTCTCGGTCCAAGCACCGCCCTGCTGGGTTGGCGGCGAGAGCTCGAAGACCACTCCGCATCCCGCCAGGAAGCACTCATAGGTCGCGTACTGACCGCCGACCTGGGCCGTGCCATACAGGTTGCCGGCATGATCGAAAACCAGGCCGGACGTGGGGTGCCCTCCGTCGTGGCCGCCGGTAAAACGATAGAGCACCGTCTCAGTCCAGGGAGCGCCCGCCACCTGCGGCGGACTTAGCTCAAAGGCCAAGCCGTCCAAGGTCGTACCGTAGAGATCGCCTCTGCTATCCGGAGTCAGGCCGTTGGGGCCGATGCCGCCGCCGCTGGCGCCGTTGAACCTATAGAGGAGAGTTTCTTGGGCGGCGCGCGCGCATACGGCACACGTCAAAAGTGTAAGACAGGCAAGCGGCAGCCGACGTTTTGCAGGCATCTCGGTCTATCCTCCCGCGGGTTGATTTTATCATGCAATCCGGTTACGGTAACCAACGCGCCGTGTGGCGCGCTCCTTAACATGGGTCTCTACCCTGTATGAAACGCAAGCTTGTCCTCTTGGTTTGGATGTGCTGCTTACCCGCCGCCGCGGACGAAGGTATGTGGCTCTTCCAACAGTTTCCCCAAGACGCCGTTCGGCAGAAGTACGGTTTCGAGGCCGGCAGCCAGTTCCTGGACCATCTGCGTCTGGCTTCGGTGCGGATCGGCGGCGGATCGGGCGCCTTCGTTTCCCCGCACGGACTGTTGCTCACCAACCGGCACCTGATATCCGGCTGCGTGCCGGGGCAGGACAGCTTCTACGCAGCGGCGGAATCGGGCGAGACACCCTGCGCGGGATTGGAGGCGAGCGTCCTGGTGAAGATCGACGATGTGACCCGGCAGGTGAAAGCCGCGGCGCGCGAAGGCGCCACCGCCGCCAACGCTCTGGAGGCGCGCAACGCCGCAATCGCGCGCATCCAGAGAGAGTGCGCGGCCAGTTCCGAAAACACGTGCGCTGTGGTCGCGCTCTTCTCCGGCGGCCGCTACGATCTCTACCGTTATCGGAAGTACACCGACGTGCGTCTGGTGTTCGCTCCGGAATATGCGCTGGCCTTCTTCGGCCGGGAGCGGGACAGCCTGACGTATCTGCGGTACGGGCTGGATATCGCTTTCCTGCGCGTCTACGAACATGGCAAGCCGGCCGCCACGCCGGACTATCTGAAATGGAGCGCGGCAGGCGCGCAGGATGGCGAGCTCGTGTTTGCAGTTGGCAATCCGGCAACCACCGCGCGCGCTACCACGGCCGCGCAACTGACTTTCTATCGCGATACCGCGCTGCCCGTCGCGTTGGCGCGCTGGGAACCGCGGATTCGGCAACTGACCGCCTTCGCCGCGAAAAGCGAAAACAACCGGAGGGCCGCGCAGCCAGTCCTGACGGCATTTATGGAAAGCTATAAATCCGCCGCCGGCAAGCTCCTCGGCCTGCGGGACGACCGGCTCGTTTCGCGGAAAACGATCTTCGACGGGAAGATCCGGCAGGCCGTCGAGAACGACCCAAAATTGGGCAAACAGGGCGCTCTGGTCTGGGACCAAGTCGCGGCCGCGTACAAGAGTTGGGCGCCGTTCGAGAAGCCCTATCAATTGCTGGAAGCGGCACCCGCGCCGGGATCGGCGTTGTTCCGGGTCGCCCGGGAGCTGGTGCGCGGCACACCGGCAAAGGATTCCAACGGTCCGATCCACGACGAGTTGGAAACCATCCTTCTGGCGCAATATTTGGAGGAGCTGAAGAATCTGAAAGGCAAGGATGTGCCGGTGAAGGCCATCCTCGGCGGCCAGACGCCGGAACAGGCCGCCGAAGAACTGGTGAAATCGACCAAGCTGAAAAGCGCCGCGGCAATGAGTTCGGACCACCCCATGATGCGCCTGGCGCAGTTGTTGGACGGGCCCGGACGTCGGCTGCGCAAAAAGCGCGAGGACCTGATCGGATCGCTGGAAACTTCGGCCGCGGAGAAGATCGCGCAATACCGCTATGTTTTGTTCGGCGATGCGGAATATCCCGACGCCACGTCTACAGCGCGGCTGGAGTTTGGCACGGTGAAGGGCTATACCGATCGGGCTGGAACGCCGCAGCCCTACGCTGCGACGCTGGGAGGCCTGTTTTATCGCCGCGGCGACGAAGGGCCGTACCAGGCGCCGCCGCGCTGGATGGAGAGCCGGGCCCAGTTGGACCTGATCGCTCCGCTGGACTTCGTGAGCACCTGCGATATCGGAGGCGGCGACTCCGGCAGCCCGACCGTGAATCGCACGGGCGAATTGGTAGGCGTGATCTTCGATGGGAACCTGGAAAGCCTGCCGAATACCTACCTGTACGTGGAGGAGCAGGCACGTGCCGTGCATGTGGCCGTACAAGGAATTGTGGAGGCGCTGGACAAGGTCTACCACGCGGCGCCGCTGCTGCGCGAGCTCGGCGTAGGGCGGCGCCATGCGCCGCCGCAGACCTTCTTAACCCCGCCCCGGTAGGGCGGCGCCATGCGCCGCCGCAGAGCTCCAGCGCCCCGCCTGCCTACCCGCCGCCAACAAACTGCACAATTTCCAGCGTCGCGCCGCCGGCGACCGCCGTACCTTCCCAATCGCGCGGCTTCACGATGCGGCGGTCGAGTTCCACGGCTACGCGCGCCGGATCGAGCTCCAGCCATTCCACCAACTGGCGGATCGTCAGGCCGCTCCGGACGGACCGAATCTCTCCGTTGATGGCCACTTGAATCTGATCGTTGGTTGACACTGTTCTTTGGCAACCATTATAGTCAAATTTGAGCACAATGCCCCAGACCTACGCGGACGCGCAAACCTATTGGCCCGTGCTGCTCCAGGCGGTCATCGCCATGGCGGTGGCCACCGGCATGATCGGCATTTCATACATTCTGGGCCACAAAGTCCGGAATCGCGTGAAAGACATGCCCTATGAATGCGGCATCACGCCCACTGGCAACGCGCGCGAGCGGTTCAGCGTGAAGTTTTACCTGGTGGGCATGCTGTTCATCTTGTTCGATATTGAAGCCATCTTCCTCTATCCGTGGGCGGTGGTGTACCGCGAATTGAAGCTGTTTGCGTTTTTTGAGATGTTGCTCTTCATCGCGCTGGTCCTGGCGGGCTTTTTCTACATCTGGAAAAAAGGCGCTTTGGACTGGTCCGGCGCCGGCCAGCCGCCGAAACGGTAACCGAATCGCATGCTTCCTGAAAACCTGAAAGAAAACGCTACCGCTACCGCTCTGGAAGCCTTCGACGGTACCGCCGTGGTGTCCGGGAAATTCGACCGGGATGAGCTGACAATTGAGATCGCGCCCGAAAAGATCGTCAGCGTCTGCGGGTTCTTGAAATACGATTTGAGGTTTGTACGGTTGAGTACAGTTACGGGCGTGGACTGGTATCCGGCGGAGCCGCGCTTCGAGGTGGTATATCATCTACACTCTTTGGACCGCAATGAGCGCTTGCGCTTAAAGTGCCGCTTGCCGGGCGCGGTTCCGGAAATCGATTCGGTAACGGAAGTGTGGCGCGGCGCCAACTGGTTCGAGCGTGAAACTTTCGATTTGTTTGGCGTGCGGTTCCGCAACCATCCGGATTTGCGGCGCATCATGCTCCCGGACGATTGGGAAGGTCATCCGTTGCGCAAGGATTACAGCATAACGGGCGATAGGGTTTGAGGCGGGCACGAACGTGAGCGACTTACTGACTACACCCATTCCCGAGACGGACGCCATAGAGGCCACCGGCGCGCAGCCCCGCAGCTTGACCCTGAACATGGGTCCGCAGCATCCTTCCACGCACGGCGTGCTGCGGCTGCAACTCGAACTGGATGGCGAGACCATCGTCAAATGCCAGCCCGATATCGGGTACCTGCACACCGGCATCGAGAAGGAATTCGAGGTCAAGACGTATCAGCAAGCAGTCACGCTGACCGACCGCATCGACTACCTGGCGCCCCTGTCTAACAATCTGTGCTACTGCCTGGCCGTGGAGAAGCTGCTGGGTCTGGAGATTCCGCCGCTGGCACAATGGACGCGCGTGATGCTGACGGAATTGACGCGCCTGAACAGCCATCTGGTCTGGCTGGGCACGCACGCTATCGATATCGGGGCGATGAGCGTGTTCCTGTATTGCTTCCGGGAGCGCGAAGACATCCTGCGGATTTTCGAGATGTATTCCGGCCAGCGCATGATGACCAGCTATTTCCGCATCGGCGGGCTGGCGCTGGAGCCGCCGCGCGGATGGCAGCAGCGCGTGCGGACCTTCATCGACGCGTTTCCCGGCAAAGTCGACGAATACGAAGAACTGCTGACCGGCAACCGCATCTGGATCGGCCGCACGCGCGGCGTGGGCATCATGTCGATGGAAGATATGCTGGATCTGGGCGTGACCGGACCGATGCTGCGGGCGGCCGGATTGAAGTACGATGCACGCAAGAACGAGCCGTACTCCAGCTACGACAAATTCGATTTCGAGATTCCGACGCGGACCGAAGGCGATGTGTACGCGCGCTATCAGGTGCGCATCGAGGAAATGCGGCAGAGCGCGCGGATCGTGAAGCAGGCGCTGGAAGGCATGCCCAGCGGGCGTTGGACGGCGGACGCGCCGCACGTGGTTCTGCCGGACCGGGAAAAGATGAAGACGCAGATGGAGGCGCTCATCTACCATTTCAAGATTGTGACGGAGGGTTTCCGCGTGCCGGCGGGCGAGGTTTACCAGGTGATCGAATCGCCGCGCGGCGAGGTGGGGTATTACGTGCTGAGCGACGGCACCACGCTTCCATACCGGGTGCACGTGCGCGGTCCGAGCTTCGGCAACCTGCAGGCGGTGCCGCGCATGGTGGCGGGTACGCTGATCGCGGACGTGATCGCGTCCATAGGAAGCATGGATTTCGTGTTGGGAGACTGCGACAGGTAAAGCAACCACAGATGCACACGGATGAACACAGATTTAAGACTCGCGTGCTTTTATCCGTGTGTATCTGTGTCCATCCGTGGTTCCAAGGTTTTTGATGACTTTTTCTCCTGAGTTGGAAAACAGGTTCGCCAAGCTGCTGAACAGCTATCCGCCCGGACGGCAGCGCTCGGCTGTGATTCCCATGCTGCTTTATGCGCAGGATGAGATCGGCTCGGTGACGCCGGAGTTGATTGAAGAGGTCGCCCGGCGCACGGGAGTGACTCCCTTGCAGGTGGATGAAGTGGTGGGTTACTACTCCATGCTGCACAAAAAGCCGCTGGGGAAGTACCACGTGCAGGTCTGCACCAACATCAGTTGCCTGCTGCGCGGGGGCATGGAGCTTTGGGAGCATGCCTGCCACAAAGTCGGCGTGGGTCACAAAGAAGTCACCGCCGATGGGCAGATCTCGCTGGAAGAGGTGGAATGCATCGGGGCGTGCTCGTGGGCGCCGGCGGTGCAGGTGAATTACGATTTTCACCATCAGGTGACTCCGGAGAAACTCGATCGGCTGCTCGATAGCCTGAGGAAGATTCACTAATCGAATGCTGTATAACGAACCGCATCCGCTCGAAACCAAAGTGCTGACCCGCCGCTTCGGCCTGGAGAATTCGGCGTCGATCGATACTTATCTGGCGACCGAAGGCTATCGGGCGTTCGAGAAGGCCGGGGGCATGAAGCCAGAGCAGATCATCGAGGAAGTCAAAATCTCGAACCTGCGCGGGCGCGGCGGGGCGGGATTCCCCGCTGGCATGAAGTGGAGCTTCGTGCCGCGCACGTCGCCCAAGCCCAAGTACATCGTAGTCAACGCGGATGAGAGCGAGCCGGGCACCTGCAAAGACCGGCTGCTGATGGAGAACGATCCGCACCAGTTGATCGAAGGCACGCTGATCGCGGGCCTGGCGGTAGACGCGCACGCGGGTTATATCTACATCCGCGGCGAGTATCGCTATCTGATCGAGATCGTGGATAAGGCCATCGCGGAGGCCTATGCGCGCGGCTATCTCGGCAAGAACATCCGCGGCACGGGTTTCGACTTCGACTTATACACCCACACGGGCGCGGGCGCATACGAATGCGGCGAGGAATCGGCGCTGCTGGAATCGCTCGAAGGCAAGCGCGGCATTCCGCGCATCCGGCCGCCGTTTCCAGCCGTCTCCGGCGCCTTTCAATGCCCCACGATTCTGAACAACGTGGAGACGTATTGCGCGGTGCCGGCGATCCTCCGGGATGGCGGCGTGGCGTTCGCGGCACTGGGCATTCCAAAGGCCGGTGGCACGAAACTGACCTGTTTGACCGGCCATCTGAACAGTCCGGGCGTCTACGAATTGAAGCTGGGCTTCCCGGTGAAAACCATGATCGAGGAGGTCGGCGGCGGCATCCTGGGCGGCAAGAAACTGAAGGCGTTCATTCCGGGCGGCTCGTCGTGCCCGGTGCTGACGGCGGCGGAGTGCGAGGGCCTGACCATGGATTACGACTCCATGGCCAAGGCCAAGAGCATGCTGGGATCGGGCGGCGTGGTGGTGATGCACGAAGATACCTGCATGGTGAAAGCGGCCCTCCGCATCATGCGGTTTTATGCGCATGAAAGCTGCGGTTGGTGCATTCCGTGCCGCGAGGGCACCACCTGGATTCGCAAGCTGCTGCAGCGCTTTCACGACGGCATGGGTCAGCGCAGCGATATCGCGCTGATCGGCGATTTAGCCAAGAACATGCTGGGCAAAACCTTCTGCCCGCTGGGCGATGCGGCGGCCCTGCCGACAATCTCGATCGTGGAAAAGTTCTATCACGAATTCGAAGATCACCTGAACGGCAAACCCTGCCCCTATGAACATAGTGGGGCAGGCTCGCAGCCTGCGGCGGCCTCGCAGGCCGCCTCTTTGGAGGGACAACGGCAGTGAATGGCGGCCTACGAGGCCGCCGCAGGCTACGAGCCTGCCCCACATTTCACAACAATGGCTGACTTAATAAATCTCATGATCGACGGGAAGGCCATCCAGGCGCCCCCCGGCACTCTCCTCATCGACGCCGCCAAACACTCCGGCATCGAAGTGCCGGCCTTCTGCTATTACGAAGGGCTGACGCTGCAGGCCGCTTGCCGCATGTGCCTGGTGGAAATTGAAAAAGCGCCAAAGCTGATTACGGCATGCACCCAACCGGTGGCCGAAGGCATGGTGGTACGCACCGAAACGCCGCAAGTGGCGGCCGCGCGCAAGTCCATGCTGGAGTTCCTGCTGTCGAACCATCCTCTCGATTGCCCGGTGTGCGACAAAGGCGGCGAGTGCGAACTGCAGGACATGACCTTCCGCTACGGCGCGGGTGAGAGCCGCTATACGGAGATGAAGGTCCACGTGGACGAAAAACAATTCTCGCCCGTGGTGTTCTTCGATAATCCGCGCTGCATTCTTTGCTATCGCTGCGTGCGCATCTGCAACGAAGGCATGGGGGTGGGCGCGCTGGGTGTGATCAATCGCGGCGTGGTTTCCGAAATCGCCCCGAATAAAGGCGACCACCTGGAGTGCGACGAATGCGGCATGTGCATCGACATCTGCCCCGTGGGCGCGCTCACCAGCGGTATCTACCGCTATCACACGCGGCCCTGGGAGATGGAGCACGTGGGCACCATCTGCACGCATTGCTCGAACGGCTGCAAGACTACGCTGGGTGTGCGGAACGACGAAATCATTCGCGGCAACAATCGCGACCGCTCCGGCATCAATGGCGAGTTTCTGTGCATCAAGGGACGCTACGCCTTCGATTTCTACAATCATCCGGAACGCTTGCTGGCGCCGCTGGTGCGGGTGAACGGGAAGTTGGAAGAAGCCTCGTGGTCGAAGGCCATCGAAACGGTGGCGGCGAAGTTCAACGAGGTCCGCGCGCGCCGCGGCAAGTTCGGCGTGATCGGATCGAACCACACCACCAACGAAGAGAACTACTATCTGCAGAAATTCGCGCGGAAAGTGCTTGGAACGGGCCATATCGACCATCATCGGACGGGCGACGTGCTCGCGCTGCTCGATGCGCTCAGCGGCAAAACCGGCAAGCTCGCCACCACGGCGGATCTCTACCAGACGAAAGCCGTGCTGGTGATCGGCGCGGACTTGGCTCTGGAACAGCCCTTCCTGTCGTTCCAGATTCGGGCCAATTACCGGCATCATCAGGCGCACGTTTACGCCGTCACCGCCGAACCTGTGCGCGAGGACAAATATGCCGCCGCCAGCCTGCGTGTAGCCGCCGGCGGGGAATTGGAAGCGGTGGAATCGCTGCGTGGCCGGCTGCAAGCCGAGCCGGAGTTGGCGATCGTTTTCGGCGATGCCATCAAAGGCGAAGCCGTGCGCCGGTTGGTGGATTTTGGTGAATCGCTAGGTATCCCGGTGCGGTACATCTGCCTCGTGGATTACTCAAATTCCCGCGGCGCGGTGGATATCGGGTTGCTGCCCGACGCGGGCGCGATGGCCCTGCCGGAGATCGTGGCGGCCGAGGATCTGGATGTGTTGTGGGTGGTGGGCGCCAATCCGGTGGGGCAGACGGTTTCGCCTGCCAATACGCACCAACGGTTCCTCGTCGTCCACGACCTCTTTCTAACCGAAACCGCCCAGGCCGCGGACGTCGTTTTCCCCGCCGCTTCCGCCTACGAAAAGAACGGCACCGTCACCAACGTCTGCGGCGAGGTGCAACGCCTGCGCAAAGCCGTAGGCGCCATGGGCGCCAAGCCCGACCTGGAGATTATGGGCCTGTTGGCCCGCGAAATGGGCGTAGCCGCCGAGTTGGGCCCATGGATTCCAGACACCGTTTTCGCCGAAATCCGCAAGAACGTGCGCGGTTATGACGTCCCGTTGCCGGTTCTCGAAATGGGCGGCGCGGCCCAGACCGCGGCTTTGAACGGACGCATTCCCTTGGATGGCCGCCCGGAATTGATCCGGTCGGCGCACGAAAATCTTTTCACTTCCGGTACGTTAGGGCGCTATTCTAAGGTACTGAACTCCGTGGTGGAGAGCCACGGCAATCGATAATGAACTTCTTCCTGCTGAGCCTGATCAAGGCTGCGGTGGTGGCGTTTGTTCTACTCACCACCCTGGCGTACCTGCAATGGGTGGAACGCAAGGTCATCGCACATATCCAGGTGCGCATGGGACCCTCGCGCGTCGGCCCCCACGGCCTATTGCAGCCACTGGCGGACGTCATCAAACTGATCACCAAGGAAGACCTGATTCCGCCCTACGTCAACAAATTTCTGTACCTGGCCGCGCCGTTCTTCGCCATCACCATGGCTCTGCTGTCGATTTCCGTGATTCCCTTCGGCGCGGAGATTCACATCTTCGGCGACAGCACCTGGATGCAGTTGACGGACCTGAATATCGGCATCCTGTTCGTGCTGGCCGTTTCATCGGTCAGCGTTTATGGAATCGCGCTGGCGGGATGGGCCTCCAACAATAAATACGCCTTGATGGGCGGGCTGCGCAGCTCGGCCCAGATGATCAGCTACGAATTGCCCATGAGCATGGCGGTGGCCGCGCCGCTGCTGCTGGTGAATACGCTCAGCCTGCGCCAGATCGTGCAGCACCAGGAAGGATACTATTTGGGCTTCATCCCGCATTGGAGTATCTTCCAAACGCCCATGCCGCAGATCTTCAGCTTCGTCATCTTCCTGATCGCGGCGTTCGCGGAAACCAACCGCGTGCCCTTCGATCTGCCCGAAGCCGAGAACGAGTTGGTGGCCGGATTTCACACCGAGTACAGCAGCATGAAGTTCGCGGCGTTCTTCATGGCCGAATACTCGAATATGGTCACGGTGTGTTCCATCACCACGACGCTGTTCCTTGGCGGATGGCTGCCGCTGTGGCCGGCATCGGCGGGATCGAATTTCGTGCCTGCGATTGTCTTCCTGCTGGCGGGCGCCATCTCTCTCTATCACGGGCTGAATCCGGTGCGCCGGCGTGACGGCTTTACCCTGCCGGTGGTGGCCGTGGTGTTCTTCCTGTTGGCCGCCGTGTTTCTGATTCCCGTCCTGCAGGGCGCGCTGCTGCCGCTGTTCTGGTTCGCGGCGAAAACCGGCGCATTGCTGTTCCTGTTCATTTGGATTCGCGGCACGCTGCCGCGCTTCCGCTACGATCAACTGATGGCCTTTGCGTGGAAGTTCATGTTCCCCGTGGCCGTCCTCAACCTGCTGGTCACCGGCCTCCTGGTGGCGCTGTTTCCCTGAGCGCTTTTTGAACATGGACGTCATCCTCTTCCTCATCTTCGCGGCCATCGCAGTGGTTTGCGGCTTTAACGTCGTCATACAGTCGCACCCGATTTCGAGCGCCATCTCGCTGATCGGCGTGATGGGATCGCTGGCCGTGCTCTATCTGCTGCTAGGCGCCGAGTTCCTGGCGGCCGCGCAAGTGATCGTGTACGCCGGCGCCATCATGGTGCTCTTCGTTTTCGTGATCATGCTGCTGAATGCCGGCGCGGAGATTCGCCACGGCCGGTCGCTGCTGGCGCAGGTGCTCGGGATTCCACTCCTGTTCACTTTCCTGGGCCTGATGTTGTATTTCGTCCAGCATATGTTTCCCGGTGCGGCCGAGGTGCGCTTTGGCGCATTCAAGCACGGTACCGCGCTGGACGTGGGTCGCGCGCTGTTCACTCAATATCTGCTTCCCTTCGAAGTGGTTTCGGTGCTGATCCTGATCGCCATTCTGGGCGCCGTGGTCCTGGCGCAAAAGGAGATGGAGTAACATGACCGGCGTGCCGCTTTCGTGGTACCTGATCCTCAGCGCGGTGTTGTTTACCCTGGGCGTCGCCGGATTCCTGCTGCGCCGCAACGTCATCACGGTTTTCATGTCCATCGAGCTCATGCTCAACGCCGTGAACCTGACTTTCATCGCGTTTTCGTATCAGTTGAAACAGGTCAACGGACACATTTTCAGCTTCTTCGTCATGGTGGTGGCCGCCGCCGAGGCGGCCGTGGGGCTGGCCATTATTCTGACCGTGTTCAAGAATCGCGCGACGTTGAATATAGACGATGTGAGTTCGATGAAAAACTAAAATGACGAGTCAGTACAAATCCAGTGGGGCAGGCTCGCAGCCTGCGACGGCCTCGCAGGCCGCCATGGAGCGTGCTCTATAATGCAACTCTGGCTGATTCCCGTATTGCCTCTTCTCGGGTTCCTGTTGAACGGGATATTCGGGCGGCGCCTTTCCAAAGCCGTCGTCAACGCCATCGCCATCGGCTCGGTGCTGCTGTCGTTCGCCTGGGTGCTGAAGACGCTGGCCGGTCTGGGCGATCTGAACACCGCCCACACCGAACAGTATTTCACCTGGATTCAAAGCGGCACCCTGAACGTCGGTTTCGATTTCACCGTCGACCGCCTCACCGCCGTGATGCTGCTGGTGGTCACCGGTGTCGGATCCCTGATCCATATTTACGCGATCGGCTACATGGCGCACGAAGGCGGATATTACCGTTTCTTCGCGTATCTAAACCTGTTCATGTTTTTCATGCTCACCTTGGTGCTGGCGGCCAACTACCTGGTGATGTTCGTGGGCTGGGAAGGCGTGGGGTTGTGCAGCTATTTGCTGATCGGTTTCTACTTCGATAAAAAATTCGCCACCGATGCGGGCAACAAGGCGTTCATCGTGAATCGCATCGGCGATTTCGGCTTCTCGCTGGCTATTTTCTTGATCGTAAAGAACTTCGGATCGCTGGATTTCGGCACTGTATTCACTTCCGTCGCGGGACATTCCGAAGCAAGCCTTACCGCCATCGCATTCCTGCTGCTGGTGGGCGCTTGCGGCAAATCCGCGCAGATTCCCTTGTACGTCTGGCTGCCGGACGCCATGGCCGGTCCGACGCCCGTTTCCGCATTAATCCACGCGGCCACCATGGTGACGGCGGGTGTGTACATGGTGGCGCGCTCGGCCGCGATTTACACGCACGCGCCGGCGGCCATGGAAGCCGTGGCCATCGTCGGCCTGGCGACGGCGTTCTTCGCCGCCACCGTTGGCCTCGCGCAGAATGACATAAAGAAAGTGTTTGCCTACTCCACCGTATCGCAGCTTGGCTACATGTTTCTGGGCGCGGGCGTGGGGGCATTTTCCGCGGGCATCTACCACCTGGTGACGCACGCGTTCTTCAAAGCGCTGCTGTTCCTGGGCGCGGGCAGCGTGATTCACGCGCTGGGCGGCGAGCAGGACGTGCGTAACATGGGCGGCTTGCGCAAGAAAATCCCGTGGACGTTTTGGACCATGGTGTGCGCCTCGGTAGCGATTGCGGGCGTGCCGCCGTTCTCGGGGTTCTATAGCAAGGACGCGATCCTGCTGGCGGCCGACCATCACGCGCCGTGGATGTACTGGGTGGGCGTGATCACCGCGGGCATGACCGCATTCTACGTTTTCCGCGCCATCTTCCTGGCGTTTTTCGGGGAGTATCGCGGCAAGGCGCATCCGCACGAATCGCCCCTCGTGATGATCGGCCCGCTGGTGGTGCTGGCCGCACTGTCTCTGGCAGGTGGAAAACTTTTCAACGTGCCCGAGTTCCTGTCGCCGCTGTTTCCGCTCGCGAAAGAGGCTGACGACATCGGCCCGATGCTTGTCTCCGTCGCATTCGGACTTGGCGGGATCGCGCTCGCGGCGCTGTTCTACGTCTTCAAGCCCGGCTTGCCCGACCGGATCGCCGCCACCTTCAGCGGCCTCTACAAGCTGATCTACAACAAGTATTTCGTCGACGAGGTCTATGACGCGGTGGTGGTGAATCCGATCGTCTCCGGGTCGCGCGAAGTGTTGTGGAAGGGCGTGGACGTGGCGGTGATCGATGGCGCGGTGAACGGCGTGGGCAATCGGGCACGCGGAATCGGCAGCGTGCTGAAGCGCCTGCAATCCGGCAATATCCGCAGCTATGCCGCCTGGGTATTGCTGGGGAGCGTGTTCCTGCTCTTTGTGATGGGCGTGATGGGAGGACTGCGATGACCAACTTGGCCCCCCATCCATCAGCGTGTGGGGCAGACCTCCAGGTCTGCGCGGGTCCTCCAGGACCCGCTTCAGGCCGGCGTGGACGCCGGCCGCAGGACTCGAGTCCTGCCCCACGGGGAGGCCCCCAATGAACCTCCTCGACATCGTGCTGGCCATCCCGCTCGTAGGCTTCCTGGTCCTGCTGCTGATGCCGCGCGCCGCGGAAGGCGCGATCCGCAAGACCGCCCTGGCCTTCTCGCTGGCCGCATTCGCCGCTTCCCTGGGGCTTGCGTTTCAATACGAAACCATTCGCCCAGGCGAGCAGTTCGTCACCGACATCGTCTGGGTAGCCTCGCCCAACATCCATTACCACGTGTCACTCGATGGACTCAGTCTGTGGCTGTTGATCCTGGCTACTTTTCTAACGCCAATCTGCATCGCCATCTCCTGGAAATCGATTCAGATCCGCATCAAGGAATTCTTCGCCTTCATGCTCCTGCTCGAATTCGGGCTGGCCGGCGTATTCGCGGCGCAAGACCTGTTCCTGTTCTACGTGTTCTGGGAGGTATCGCTCGTCCCGATGTATTTCCTGATCGGCATCTGGGGCCACGAGCGGCGCATTTATGCCGCGCTCAAGTTCTTCCTTTACACCTTCGCCGCTTCGGTCTTGATGCTGACGGCCATCGTCTACGTGTACAACCGCGCGGGCACATTTAACTACCCCGACATCCTGGCAATGCTCGCGAGCGGCAAAATTACGTTCACTCCCTACCAGCAGATGCTGCTCTTCCTGGCGTTCTTCGTGGCCTTCGCGGTGAAGGTGCCCATCTTCCCGCTGCACACCTGGCTGCCGGACGCGCACGTGGAAGCGCCCACCGCCGGCTCGGTCATGCTGGCCTCCGTCATGCTGAAAATGGGCACGTATGGCCTGGTGCGATTCTGCCTGCCCATGTTTCCGGCCGCCGCCCGCGCCTGCGCCCCGTGGGTCGTGGTGCTGGCCATCATCGGTATCGTTTACGGCGCGCTGGTCGCCATGGTGCAGCCCAATATGAAGAAACTGGTGGCGTATTCGTCGGTCAGCCACTTGGGTTTCGTCGTGCTGGGCATTTTCTCATTCACGCAGATTGGCATGGATGGCGCGGTCTATCAGATGCTGAATCACGGTATCTCGACCGGCGCGCTGTTCGTGCTGGTGGGCTACCTCTACGAACGGCGGCATTCGCTCGCCATCGCGGATTACGGCGGCGTGGCCACGCCCGCGCCATGGCTTTCCACCGCCTTCATGATCACCATGCTGGCCAGCATCGGGCTGCCCACGCTGAACAATTTCGTGGGCGAGTTTCTGGTGCTGCAAGGCTCCGCGCAGGCCAACTTCCGCTGGACCGTCTTCGCTTCCATCGGCGTCATTCTATCGGCGTGTTACATGCTATGGCTCTATCAGCGCGTGTTCTACGGCGAGACACCGGATGAAGTGCGGCATCGTGTTTTCGATCTCCAGCCGCGCGAGTGGGCCGCTATCTTGCCGCTGATCGCGATGATGGTCTGGATGGGCATGTATTCGCAATCGTTCCTGCCCGCCGTACGCAAGACCACCGCGCGGATTCTGGATCAGACACAAGTGAACGTACAAATCCGTGTGCAGGCGCCCGCGGCCCCCGCAGCCGTCTCCGGTCGAGCCGCGACCGACCGAGCCGCGACCATCGCCGATCGAGCCGCGACCATCGCCGACCGAGCCGCGACCGTGAGGGAGCGGTTCCCCGAGGTGGCGCATGCCCGTTAACTTTGCCCCGGCCGGCGCCGAGTATCTTCGCTTCCTGCCGGAAATCGTCTTGATTGGGGCCGGCACGCTGCTGATGGTGCTGGACGTCCTCCTCCGCAAACAGTCGCGGCAGATCTACGGGCACATCTCGATTGCGGCGTTGCTGGCCGCGATGGGTGCCGCCGCAGTTGCCTACTCCTCACCGGGCTTGGCTTTCTCCGACATGCTGGTGGTGGATGGCTTCGCCACCTTCTTCCGTGTGCTGGTGATCGGCGTTGGCATCCTGACGGTGCTGTCGTCTTACCGCTTCCTCGAACGCGAGGGCGTCGAGACCGGTGAATATCACGCGCTGCTGCTGTTTTCGATCGCGGGCCAGTGCGTGATGGTTTCGGCCAACGAGTTGATCATGATCTTCATCGGCCTGGAGATCTCGTCCATATCGAGCTATGTGCTGGCCGGTTATCTGCGCGACGACAAGCGCGCCAACGAAGCCGCGCTGAAGTATTTCCTTTTGGGCTCGTTCGCCACGGCGTTCTTTCTTTACGGGGTGGCCGTGGTCTATGGGATGACCGGATCCACTTACCTCACCGTGATCCGTACGGTGATTAGCGGCGGACCTGCCGCGCCAGCGCCGGTATTTATCGGCGTTGCGGTGGCGCTGATGTTCGTGGGCCTGGGCTTCAAAGTTTCCGGCGCGCCTTTCCAGATCTGGGCGCCGGACGTTTACCAGGGCGCGCCCACGCCCGTGGCCGCGTTCCTCTCGGCGGGCCCGAAGGCGGCGGGTTTCGCCATTTTCCTCCGCATCTTCATGACCGCCTTCGAGCCCATCGCGCGCGACTGGTATCCCCTGGTGTGGGCATCGGCGCTGCTGTCGATGACCATCGGCAACTTCGCCGCGCTCACGCAATCGAACGTCAAACGGCTGCTGGGCTATAGCTCGATCGCGCACGCCGGATACGTGCTGGTGGCGCTGGCGGCGCACTCGCGCGTGGGCACCTCCGCGGCTATGTTTTACCTGGCGGCGTACGCGTTCATGAACATCGGCGCGTTCGCGGTGGTCGCGCATCTGTCGGGCAAGGGCGAGCGCTTCCTCGCCGTGGACGATTTCGCGGGCCTGGCCATCAAACAGCCGGGCACCGCCGCGCTGCTTGCCATCTTCCTGCTGTCCCTGATCGGCGTGCCGCTCACCGGCGGCTTCTTCGGCAAGTTTTACATTTTCAAAGCCGCGCTCAGTTCGCACTTGGTCTGGCTGACGGTGCTTGGATTGCTAAACAGCGCGGTCGCGGCCTATTACTACCTGCGCATTCTGGTGGTCATGTACATGCGCGAGCCTTCCGCGGCCACCGCGGAGCTGGAGCCGCTGCCCCTCGGTCTGCGCGCGGCATTGGTGATCCCCGCGCTGGGCACGCTGTTCCTGGGCATCTTCCCGGCGTGGGTGCTGAACTTCGCTGGGAAGTCGTCGGCGTTAGTGCGATAGCGCGCCGGAGGTGCCGGGCTGGCTTACCGCCACAGCAGTGTTCGCCACATTAATCGTGTAAGGGAACTCCGGCCGTATGTTGGGGAAAATATTCGGCACCGCTTCCAGGGTCACTGTTCCGTTGCCCGTACCGCTGGCGCCGGAGGTTACCGTGAGCCATAGCGGGAGGCCCGTTACTACCCATTGGCAGCCTGTGCCCGCGGTAACATTGACGCTTTGCGATCCGCCCGCCTGCGGGAACGACAGGCTGTTGCTCGATAGCGAGTAAGTGCAACCACCCGCCGCTTGCGTGACGTCGATGCGGGTGTCTCCAATCGTTACTGTCCCCGTACGCGCCGCACCGGTGTTCGCCGCCGCGGTGATGGCCAGTGGCGCGACACCAGGCCCGGTCCCGCTGGTCACCGTAATCCAAGAGGCGCTGGGGCCCGGCGTCCAGGCACAGCCCGCCGGGGAGACAACGCTGAAATGCGCCGTACCTCCGCCAGGGTAAAGCAAGACCGTAGACGGGGAGACACTGTAGGAGCATGCCGGCGTCTGCTGCTCAATCTTCGCTACAAATGCGGCATAGCGGAGGAGACCCGTGGCTGGCTGGAATGTTCCGGGCGTGGTCGGGAAGTCGGGCGATTGGGTCGTTCCAGTTACAAAGGCGTTGCCGCTGGAGTCCAACGCCACCCCATACACTTCATCTGAGTAAGTTCCGCCCAGGAAGGTCGAGTACACCAACTTGCTGCCCGCCGGATTAATCTTGGCCACGAAGCCATCGTAGTAAGCCGGGGTCGCGGCGTAGACTTTATTGGCGAACTTGGGATCGACCGCGAGAGCCGTAATTTCGTTCTGGCCCAGACCGGCGGTGGCCCACGAAGCCGCGCCGTTCTTGCTGAGGAACACGCCGCTGGGTGTGCCCGCGTACAGGACCGACGCGTCAGACGGTGCGATCGCCAGGGAGGTCGCGGAAGCGGTCAGGCCCGTCGACGACCATGCCCACGAACTGCCGGCATCGGCGCTCTTGAAGACAGCGCCGCCGACCAGTGCGTAAAGCGTTGAGGGTTGGCCGGGGTCGGCGGCCACCGCGGAGACCGTTTGGCCCTGCAGACCCGCAGCCGTCCATGTAGGTCCTATTGAATCGGAAGCCTGGAAAACGCCATTGCCGGTCGCCGCGTAAAGGGTGCCCGGCGAGCCCGGTGTGATGGCGAACCCATAGACTCCATTCTGCCCTTCGATGCCAAGCTGGATCCACTCTAGCCCGCCTTGGATCAGTTCCTGGGCACAGCCGTAGACGGAGCCGTAGCCGCCACCGCCGACGAAGAGGTTGCCATAAGGATCGACCAGAGCAGTTTCAGCGTTACACGGAATAATAAACCCCTCACTCGCCTGAATCCATGTGGCGCCGCCATCATAACTGACATAGAGTAACTCCCCACCCAGGGCGGTGTAAGCGGTGTCTCCGTAAGGGCTGAACGCAAGGAACGAGAAAGACGAAGACGTGAGACTGGTGTTGATGCTCCAACTGGCGCCGCCGTTGACGCTTTCGAACAGGCCGCCGATGGTCAGGGCGAACAGGTCGGCGTCCGCCGCCGGATTCACGACGATTGCGCTGATGGATTTGTCCACTATCCCCGTGTCGGATGCGGACCAGGATGCGCCGGCGGAAGTTGTCTTGAATAATTCGGTCTGATTTCCGGGCAGAACGGGCTGCACGGCCGAGGTAGTTGGGAAGTTGCTTGACCACGTGAAGCCCGCGGCGATGGCATTGCCGCTCGAATCCACAGCGATTCCGTTCGCGCCATCGTACCGATTGCCCCCCAGGTATGTGAGATACTGCCACGCGGTGCCCGCGCTGTTCACCTTGGCGACGAACGCGTTGGAGTGGCCGGCCAGCTTAGTCTGTAGGGCCGCGGCGGTCACAGGAAGATCGGTGGACTCGGTCTCGCCCGCCACGTAAGCGTTACCCGACGAATCCACGGCGATCGCGTTGCCAAAATCCCATTCGCTGCCCCCCACGTAGGTGCAGTAGGTCAAAGAAGCGCCCGTGTTGGCGAGCTTTGCGACAAACCCATCTTCAACGCCGCCGAAGACCGGCTGCGGCGCGCCTGGCGTTACGGGGAGGCCGCCTGGGGTGGATCCCGTCAGATATACACCGCCCTTCGAATCCACCGCGACGGCGTTTACGCCTGTGTAAGAACCTTGGCCGGCGCCCGGGCCGAAGTACGTCGACCAGGTCAGCGCCGATTCCGCCGCGTTGATCTTGGTGACAAAGCCGCAGGGCGCGCTGCATGATGTCTGGTACGCGCCGGAGGTAACCGGAAAATCGGTGGAGTAGGTATCGCCGGCGATGTACGCATTGTGAGCGGCGTCCACGGCAACCCCGTAGGCATAGTCTCCGCTCGAGCCGCCCAAGTAGGTCGAGTAGACCAGAGCATTTCCAAGGGCGCTGAATTTCGTAATGAAGGCGTCGGTGTCGCCGTAGTTCAACGTCGCGTACAACGGGTTCTTTAGCGGGAAATCGGTGGACATCGTGCTGCCGGCGATGTAGGCGCTTCCGCTGCTGTCCACAGCGATCGCGTGCACGGTATCGGTATCGGAATTGCCGAAGTAAGTTGAGTATACCAGAGCGGATCCCTGCGCGTTGAATTTGGCCACGAACATCGCTCCGTCCCCCGGGTAGGACGACTGTTCAGGGCCAACCAGCGGAAAATCCATGGAATAGCTCATGCCGGTTACAAATGCATTACCATCGGGACCTACCGCAATAGCCGCGCCGGATTCCGCATTCGACCCTCCCAGGTACGTCGAATAGGCCAGGGACGGATCGATCACCAGCGGGTAGTGGGCGTCGTATGCGCCCAGCGCGAAGCGAATTTCGCGCACGCCGGCAATCGCGTATCCGCTTTCTACTGTCCGCGGTTTGCCGGCAATTTCCTGATAGCTCACAGGCTTGCGGAAGCGCACCTCACCGCCCCCGGTTTCGAGAATGAGATCGCCGGCCGCATCCACCCAAACCTCGCTTGCGCCGCCAGCCGCAAGACGGATGACGCTGGGGTCGGCGCCCGGCGCCACGATGAAATCGTACTCCAGACGCCCTTCGCTACCGTAATATGCCAAGTCGATGCCGCGATACACATCGGGGTATTCCACGCGCGCGAAGGTCGGAATATCCGTGCGCGAGCGGGCGGGATCGTTGCCGATGAAATAATTCACCTTGCCGGGCAGAGCATTGCGGCCTTCTGCCTTCGGATCGCGGCGCGCGCCGGCTAAGTTAAGTTCTACGTTGGCCGGCGTAGCGTCCTTATCGCGGCGCAACGAGATATGTGCATCGCCGTGCGACAGCCAGACAGCGTAGCCGGCGCCGCGAGCGAGGAAGTCCGCGGCAGGCGCGGCTTGGCCGTGGTTCTTTTCGAAAGCCAACGACACCTTGCGCAGGTTGTCCACAAGGTTGCGTTCGGGAGCGGCGTCGGCCCCAAACAACCGGGAGAGAATCAAAAGGCTTGCCAGGAAAGTGTAGCGGTGTCTCACCCCTCAGAATACGGCGCACATGGCAGGATGTCAATGAATTCCTGCTATCGTGCATACATGGCTCAGACACCTCAATCCGCCGCGCCCCGGCTCATCTCGCTGGATGTCTTCCGCGGCGCCACCATGGCGCTCATGGTATTGGTGAATACTCCGGGCGACGGCGCGCACGCCTACGCTCCGCTGCAACACAGCGATTGGAACGGCTGGACGTTGACCGATACGGTCTTCCCGTCGTTCCTGTGGATTGTGGGCGTGGCCATCACCCTCTCGCTCGGCAAACGAATGGAGGCTGGGGTTCCGCGCCGCGAGTTATTCTTGCAGGTGCTGCGGCGAGCCGCGGTTCTGTATGTTCTCGGACTGGTGGTCTACGCCTATCCGTTGAACCTGTCGACGCAACGGCTGCTCGGTGTTTTGCAGCGCATCGCCATCTGCTATCTGATAGCCTCGGCCATTTATCTGACTACGGGCGTGCGGGGGCAACTCATCTGGATCGTGTCTCTGCTGGCGGGTTATTGGCTCCTGATGAAACTAGTCCCGGTTCCCGGCTATGGCGCCGGCGATCTAGCCGTAGGGCACAATTTCTCCAACTACATCGACCAGATCGTCCTGGGCCGCCATAACTATGCGTCGACGAAAACTTGGGACCCGGAAGGCCTCGTGAGTACCCTCCCGTCGATCGCCACTGCGCTTTTCGGTATCATGGCGGGCCATATTCTGCGCCTGCGGCGCCGCATCTCCGAACGCGCCGCCTGGATGTTGGGAAGCGGCGCCGTGCTGCTCGCTCTGGGCCTGGCCGCCAATATCTGGCTGCCCATCAATAAGAAGCTGTGGACCAGTTCCTTCTCGCTCTTCATGGCCGGCCTGGATTTCGCGGTATTCGCCATTTGCCTATGGCTGGTGGATGACCGCGGCTTCAAACGCGCCGTGAAACCGCTGGCGATCATGGGTATGAACGCCATTACGGTCTACATGATTTCGGAGTTGCTGGACGAAGCTCTCTCCGCGCTACATTGGCGCGAGCCGCTTTATCGCGCCGTGTTTGCGCCGTTAGCCTCGCCCGTCAACGCTTCGCTGCTATACGCGATGGCCTATACATCGCTGTTGTGGCTGATCGCGTACGCAATGTACCGCCGGCGCTGGTTCTGGCGCGTGTAGCCCATCGCGCTGTACTTATTGGGACGTGCCGCTCTGGCTGGCGCCCACAGCGGAATTGCCGATCATGGCGGAACCGCCCCTCGATCCGGGGAACGGATTGGATGCGGCGTTCAGCGTGACGGTTCCATTGCCCGTGCCGCTTCCGCCGGAAGTCACGGTGAGCCACTCCGGGAGACCGCTGACTACCCATTCGCAGCCGCTGCCGGCGGTAACTCCGACGCTCTGCGGACCGCCCGTCTGTGGGAATGACAGGCCGTTGCTGGACAGCGTGTAACTGCAACCGGACGCCGCTTGAGTAATCGTGATCTTATCTTTGCCGATGGTAACCGATCCCGTACGAGCTTTGCCGGTATTGGCCGCGACCTCGATTGCCAGGGGACCTACACCGGGTCCGCCATGGCTGCCGACGGTGATCCAGGTAGCGCTTGCCTTCGGAGTCCACTTGCAGCCGCTGGGCGCCACCACGCTGAAGTTGGCCGCGCCGCCGGAGGAATAGAAGAAGGCCGAGCTGGGAGACGCGTTCTCGGCGCAACTGGGATCGCTTGTGCCAATGCTGGCCACGAACGCCGTGGTACGCAAGGTCCCGGTAGCGGTCTGGAACGCCCCCTTCGTGGATGGGAAATCCGGCGATTGCGCCGATCCCGTAACAAAGGCGTTGCCGCTGGAATTCAGACCGATGCCCAGCGCATAGTCCAGGCCGCTCCCGCCCAGATAGGTCGAATACAGCACTTCCGTACCCGTAGGATTGATCTCCGTCACGAAAGCATCCGGGTTTACCGACGTCGCCGCATAAGCCGTGCCGGACTGCAGTGCGTCGGCTGCCACCAGCGATATGGAATCGCTAGTCTCACCCGCGGCTTTCCACGAGGCGGCGCTGTTCGAGCTCAGAAATACACCCGCCGATGTTCCCGCATATAACACGGCAGGCTTGGAGGGCGCCAGCGCCAGAGAATTAACGTGAGCGGTAAGTCCGGTGGACTTCAGATTCCAGGTGCCGCCGGAATTGGTGCTGGCGTAGACGTTGCCGTTGACCACCGCGTACATATCCGCCGGCTTGGTTGGATTGATGGCCACGGAAGTCACGTTCGGCGACTGCAGGCCCGCCATATTCAGGGCCGACCAACTCTGGCCGCCGTCCGTGCTGCCATATAGGCCGGAAGAGGTCGCGGCATATACGATGGATTGCGATTTCGGATCGATGGCAATCGCATTAAAAAATGCGCCATCCAAAGCGCCGTTCAAAGTCACCCAAGTCTGCCCGCCATCGATACTCTGCGCTCCGCACGAGTAACCCAAATATAGTGTTGTAGGGTTGCTCGGGCTCACGGCCAGGTTCGCCGCGGCGCAGGGCGCCTCGCCCTGGTAAGTCCAGGTGCTTCCGCTATCGGGACTGGAGTAGACCAGATCGAAGTTACTGGCGTACACCGTGCCGCCCGCGGGGCTAAATGCTACGCCGTACATATTGCCTCCCACAAAATCGCTGGTCGCCTGCCAGTCGGCTCCGCCATTCGTGCTTTGGTACAAACCTTCCGAAGTGGCCGCGATCCAATGCGTATCCGAAGCCGGATCCACGGCGATCACGCTGGGGGTGGCGGGCAGTCCAGTATCGGATGCGCTCCACGACTTTCCGCTGGCGGTGGTTTTGTAAAGGACGTGCTGGTTGCCGGCCAGGCTGGGCTGCACGGCGCCGGTGACGGTGAGGTTATTGGAGAGCGTATAGCCCGCCACGAACGCGTCTCCACTGGAATCTAAAGCGATACCATAACCGTAGTCGTCCCGCTGGCCGCCCAGGTAGGTCAGGTACTGCCATGCCGTGCCGGTAGGATTCAATTCGGCTACAAAAGCGTCGTAACCGCCGCCGGAGGCTGCTTGCAGAACGAATCCGGTGACCGGGAGATCTGTGGATTGGGTTAGGCCGGTGGCATAGGCGTCGCCAGTGGAATCGACTGCGATACTGGTACCCGTGTCGGTCTGGCTTCCGCCCAGATAGGTGCAATACAGCAGCGAATCGCCGCCGCTGTCGAGTTTGGCCATGAAGGCGTCGTGTTCGCCGCCGCCGAAGGTAGGCTGTGGCGCCCCGGAGGTCACCGGCAGGCCCGGAAAGGCGGCGCCTGTCAGATAGACGGCTAGTTGTGAGTCGACCGCGATCGCCGTGGTCTGGGCACTGCAAGTTTGGCCGAAGTAGGTGGACCAGGTCAGCGCGGTGGCAGCCGCATTGAGCTTCGCCACAAACGAGCAGGAACCTCCGGAAGCGGTTTGGTACGCGCCGGACGAAGTGGGGAAATCGCTGGATTGGGTCGAGCCGGCCACGTAAGCGTTGGACGCCGAATCCACCGCAATGCTCAGCGCGTAGTCTGAGCCGGATCCTCCCAGATACGTCGAATAGACCAGCGTGCTTCCATCTGGGCTGAACTTGCTGATGAATGCGTCCTCAGGTCCGTTCAACGAGGGATAGAGCGCGTTCATTACTGGAAAATCGTATGATTCGGTCAGTCCCGTCACATAGGCGGCGCCAGTGGAATCCACCGCGATGGAATACGGGTAATCGTAGTCGGATCCGCCCAAGTAAGTGGCATAGACCAGACTGGCGCCGTTGGCGGCCAGTTCGGCGACGAAGATAGCCGAGTAGCCGGGGAAGAAGGACTGCTCCGGATTCTCCGTGGGAAAGTCCATCGAGGACGTATATCCGGTGACGAACGCGTTGCCGGCCGAACTCACTGCGATGGCCGTGCCGTAATCGAAACCGGACCCACCCAGGTAGGTGGAATACACCAGAGACGGATCGATCACCACGGGGTAGTGCGTGTCGTAGGAACCCAGCGAAAATCCTACTTGGTTCGATCCGGTAACCTTGTAACTGCTGTTCACCGGTTGCCGCGCTCCCGCGATATTCTGATAGCTAACAGGCTTGCGGAAGCTGACCGGCGCGCCGCCGGTTTCCAGTACGAGGCTGCCACCCGAGTCGATGCGCAGGCCGTGTGCGCCCTGCAGCGCAATGCGGATGACGTCCGGCCGGGCGCCCGGCGCCACGATAAAATCGTACTCCAGGCGGCCCTGGTGGCCGTAATACGCCAGATCCACGCCCTGATACACGCCGGAGTATTCCACCCGTCCGAAGGTCGGGATGTCCGTCCGCCAGCGGGAGGGATCGTTCCCGATGAAGTAGTTCGCCGTACCGGGAAGCGCTTTGCGGCCGGCAGCCTTCAAGCCGTGGCGCGCGCCAACCAGCACAAGGTCGATAGCCGCCGGCGCCGCTTTCCCGGCGCGCTGGAGGGAAATGTGCGCATTCCCTTGTGAAAGGGCCACGCCGTAACCGGCGCCACGAGCCAGGAAATCCGTGGCGGCCGGAGCCTGGCCATTATTCTTCTCGAAAGCCAGCGGCAGGTTGTGGAGACTCTCCACCAGGCGCGGAGTGGCGGCCGCCTCGGGGCCGGCCGATTGTGAGACGATGGGCGAAAGGATAGCTATTAGCAGAGCATAACGATGCATCATGCGCACTATACTAAGTCTGGCCCGTATGGATGTCAACGCTTGCGTTTGTCAGCTATCGTTCGGCGACAGGATAGTAATCCTAAGTACTATTGAATCAGAAAGGGAACCGCTCCGCCGCCGCTAAGCCCGGTGTACTGGCCGGTCGTGTCTTGTTTGAAGTTTGTAGATCCGTTGATTTCCAGCGTATTTACGACGAGACCGGTATAGGTGCCCGTGGAGCTTTCTCCGGTATACAGCAGCGGGACGGTGGGCATATAGAGTGTGCCCTGAATTGTGGAGTTGGTGGCGCCATTGATCTGGTTCTGGCTCGTCGAAGTCTCGGACCGGTCCGTGAAGAAGAATATTCCCTCATAGGTGCCCGAGGTCGGCGCGCTGAAAGTCACTTTAGGTTGCCCGCTGATGGTCATCGGGCTGTAGGAGTAGGTGCTGTTGGACGTGTTGTAGAACGATACACCCGAGCCGCTGGCCGTGGTGCTGGCGCTGTCGATCGTCAGGCCCCCGCCCAACAGGATATACTGCCCGGCGGAGAAGGTGACTGTGCCGCCGCTAATGTGGATCCCGCCGCAATACGTGCCGGGAGAAAGCGTGGTAGTGCCCTGGCTCCAGTTGTAGTTGGTGGCGGTACATGACCCCGCGGTGGGCTCCGGGAGACTCGCCAACGGGTCGGTGACAGCCGACGTCCCGGTTTGCGGCGTGGGAACCAGGGTGCCTTGTCCGCCGTTCTGATAGTTTCCGACGATCGAGATGGAACTGGCCGATATGGCCGGGGTGCCGGCCCCGCCAGGCGGATTGCCGCCGATATACAGGGCCACCGAATTACTGGAGTTGACGTAGATTCCGCAAGTGGTCTGAACTTCGGAACCCTCGACGTCCATGGCTCGTTGCGAGGTGGGGTTAAGCACGTATATGCAGCCGGAACCCCCGCCACTCGAGACGATCGCCGCGGTGGCGGTCGCCCCGGCGAACATGCCCGAACTGCTGAAGAGGGCCGAGAACAGTTGCAACTGGCGGGTGCTGACGGTCGCTTGCGCCCAGTACATTACCGAGACATTCGGCGCGCCTGGCGCCGGACTGGTATTGTTCGCCATAATTTTGATGGCCGTGGAGCCTCCCGCCGTAAAGCCATTCTGCTTCGCGAAGAGACAACCGTTATCGATGTTGGTCTGCGGCGGGCTGCTGGGCGACGCGGCGCAGGTGGTGGCGGACGACGAGCACTGCGTCCCGCTGGTGCCCGATGAGCTGCACGTAACCGAGGTTCCGCTGACGCTGGACATAGCGGCCAATACGGTCGCCATGGCGGCCGATTCCGCGGCGGCATGAGCGGACTGGCGCAGATAGAATGCCATTCCGGTCTCCATGCCGAAACCGACCATGGACAGCAGCAGGATGATTAATAGCGTGGCCAGCGGCAATACCTGCCCGCGCTCGCGCCCGTGTTTCAATCGCATGTGCACCTCAGAATAAGACTCGCTGTTTGGAATAAGCCCCTAAATTGTAACTTCCGTAACTGGCTGCCTTGGCTCCGCCCCACACCATGGTGAATGCCGGGTTGACCGCGTATTGCAGCTTGACCTGAATCGCCGTGCCCACCGTGCTATCGGCCGTCGGAGGCCACTGGTTACTATTGGATGTGCAACTCGACACGGGATTGCAGGTATAACTGGTACTGGGCGACGTCAACGTCATATTCAGGGTGCCGGGGCTTAGGCCAATGGCGAAGTTCTCCGCCGCCGTCGCCACGTCGCCCACGGTCAGCTTGCAGTTGTTGGTGCCACTGCTACAGTGTGTCCCGTGAACCGCGATGTAGCGGTTGGTTTCCTTGGCGGCGTATGCCAGGGTCTGATAGGTCCACATGGCGAGCCCCATCTCGGCAATGGAAACGAATGTCAGCATCAACGGTACGCCCGCCAACGCGAATTCCAGGACCGTACTGCCCCTTGATCTGCGTCTTCTTTTCATTGTGTCACCAGCCTCAT
Source organism: Bryobacteraceae bacterium (assembly GCA_050008575.1). Lineage (GTDB taxonomy): Bacteria > Acidobacteriota > Terriglobia > Bryobacterales > Bryobacteraceae > Bog-159. The sequence continues at coordinate 22,567 of JBEKMJ010000003.1, read as the reverse complement.
CTGAACCACCCGGTTGAACGTGTACTGCGCGGGCAATGCGCCGGGGAGGGGAATCAACTGGGGGCTCGTGTACCGTACACTCACCTGGCTCGCCAACGCGCCATCGGCGCCCGTTACCTGCGTGGCCGTCACCACCACCGGGGACGCGGCGCAACTTGTTACGGTCGTGCCTACGTTGGGCATGGAGGAAAGCTCGGCCAGGGCGTAAGTGCAGGCCGTGGTCGCATCGGTCGATGTAGTTGGCGTTTGCGACGTGTACCAGGCCGCCACGCGCGCGGCATTTTGAGTGCTGATCAGGGCATAGTTATAAAACCCCAGATCGAAAGCGCCCACAAACAAGAACAATACCCACGGCAGCAGCAGCGCCGCTTCCAGCATAGCGTGGCCGTGTTCACGCCGGGAGAGATGGCTTGGAACCTTCATTTCTGCATTAATCATAATAGGCTGGCCGAGCGGGAGACAATTGCGCTTAGGTTAATTCGGGCAGGTTGTAGATAGTTAATCGACGGGCGGTGCGCCAGGGGGGGGCCGGCGCACGGGTCGAAGAGGAAGCGTGTACCGGTGCGCTTCAGCAGCTCGGCGATCTTCATCTTTAATTCCGGCAGCGGCGCGAACGGGGCCACCGGATCCAGGTTGCCTTGCACCGCCGAGCGATAGCTGATATCCGTCCCCAGGCCTGGTCGATATTCACGCGCCAGTCCACACCCATCACGTCGCCGCCGGCCGCGTGCAATTCGCGGAAGAAGCCCGATGCGCCCGTGCCGAAGTGGATCACCGGCACGCCGGTGGCGCGGATGCGCTCGATCGGCGCGCGCGAATAAGGCTGTACGAAACGCACGTAATCGTCGGGTCCAAGCGCGCCCACCCAACTGTCGAAGACCTGTATGCAGCGTGCGGTCACCTGCTAACTGGCAAAGGGGGCCTGCACTTCCACGATCTTGCCCATCAGGCGTCGCCACAGAATCTCGTTGGAATACATCATGCTCTGAATCGCCTCGCCGACGTAGCCCAAGGCGTCCGTATTCGCCGTGGAAAGGCTATCCACGTCCGCATTGGTGTGCACCGGATTGTCGATGCGCGCCCTTCTCCGGCGGCGAAGTGCAGCTTCAAGCCCCATGGCATGGGTACCACGGGCAACAGCAGGGTACTGGCGCCGATAGCGGCCCGCCCGATACATGAACCATACGGGTGAACTTCGGTGGGCGACGCTTGCAGGCGTCCAAAAGCGGCTCTAGAGTCATGGGAGCCACGCGCATGGCCGTTTCGTCCTGTCTTCGCCAAAAAAGGGCGCCGGACAGCCGTATACTATAAGCACGTGGCGGACGATGACGTCAGGTTCGATTGGGACCAAGCCAACGACGAACACATTGCGCGTCATTCCTTTAAGCCCGACGAAGCGGAGCAGGCCATCCGGAACGATCCGCTGGACATGAACTATGAAGTCATCGACGGCGAAGAACGCTGGACGCCGCTCGGGCACACCGACGAGTACCGGGTTCTGCTGTTGGTCTGGACCTTGCGGACCGACGCTCTACGGATCGTCACCGCACGGGCTGTTGGAAGGAAAGCGCGAGACGCTTATTTGCGTGCCAAGGGATTGTTGACATGAAGAAACTCATCGTTCCCAACTTCCCGACAGAAGCTGAAGAAGCCGCATGGTGGGATAACCACATGGATGTAGTCGAGGAGAACCTGGTTGAAGCCATCCAGGGAGGAAATGCTGGCCGGGGAACCGCGCCGCGAGTGCTCCGGGAGGCTCGGGAATTAGAGAGCATCACGATTCAAATGCCTCGATCCGACGTCAACCGCGCAGAGCGGCTGTCGGCCAGTAAGGGCCTGAGCTCCGAAGCCTATCTCCAGAGCCTTTTGCATGAGGCCCTCGAACGCGAGGAGGCGGGAGAATCGGCTGGTGACAAACACTGACGCCGTCTTCCGTGCAACCCGAAGAAGACAGGCCGGGAGGACTGTCCCACATTACGGCTTGAACTCGCGCACCATCTCCACGCAGGCCTTCACATTCTCCACAGGCGTCTCCGGCAAAATGCCGTGACCCACGTTGAAAATGTGTCCCGGCCGTGTACCGGTGCGCTTCAGCAGCTCGGCGATGTTCATCTTTAATTCCGCCAGCGGCGCGAACAGGGCCACCGGATCCAGGTTGCCTTGCACCGCCGAGCGATAGCTGATATCCGTCCAGGCCGGGTCGATATTCACGCGCCAGTCCACACCCATCACGTCGCCGCCGGCCGCGTGCAATTCGCGGAAAAAGCCCGATGCGCCCGTGCCGAAGTGGATCACCGGCACGCCGGTGGCGCGGATGCGCTCGATCGGCGCGCGCGAATAAGGCTGTACGAAACGCACGTAATCGTCGGGTCCAAGCCCGCCCACCCAAACTGGTCGGCCTTCGACCGCCAAGGAGGTCCGCGAACTGTTGGACCGCCGTTGGACGCCGCCCGGCGTCTGCCTTTTACAGCAGCCGTTGGACGCGGAAACGGTTGCGGCGATCATCCGACAGGGGCGGCAACTTCCGGCTGCCGAACCGTCTGCTGACATTCATTCAACTCTCCGGAACCCCGTTTTTCAGCCAGCATCGAGCTTGCCATGTAGGAGATCCCCGGTTTTCCAGTCGCGCGCGACAACCTCTCCCTGAGCGAGCGCTACCACTTCCAATGGCTGTCGTCCAAGCTTGGCAGTGCGCTTAATCTTAAGCGTCGCTGTATCGATACCAACAACGTCACCGCTAAAGGGGCGAGCAACGGCACAGATTTCCTCGTCGGGTGCGAATGAGAAATCGCCGATGAATCCGCGCACCTGAGGACTCGTGCCTTGCAGTCGCGCGCTCCCGAGAATCCGCCAATCACTTCGCTGGATCACCACTATGGAGTCGTAGTTGTTCGCCCAAATCTCCTTACCCTCGTTCCGGAATTGAAGATCAGAGTTACCTCCGTAGCCCCCGAGGTCGATCGCGCCCTTCTTCAACCCCGTGTCCAGATCGTGGATAATCAACTGCGAGCTGCGCTGTACCGATACGACGGCAACTTCCTCGCCTGGCAACTCCAAGACACCAATCACGCCCTGGTAAACTTTGTCGTACGTATCGTCGAACCATTCGAGTCGTTGTACCCGGATCAGGCCGCCTTGTGGGGAAACCCTCAAAAGTACAAAGTCCTTCCACGGCTCAAAGCTTAAGTATTCCACGTAAAGCAGCGGGACATTCTCCCAGGCCGACGAATCACCAGCCAGCCTGTTCTCGTCGTTCTTGAGGATGGCTTGGGCCTGGACTCGTCCAGGATTGGAGAAGCTGTGCACCGTCAACTCGAATCGTGTGCCATCGAAGTGATGGCCCACTGAAAATCGGTCCGACCCCGACGAATGGAGCGACAGGTAACGAGCTCCGCTGCCGAGAGAGAGGCATTCGGCACGTGCGGCTGGAACGTGGAAGAGCCACAGGGTGTCGTGGTCGACCCAGCCAACAGATGAGACGAGCGTGGTCTTCTCCGGATTTGCAATCATCGCTCGGTCGATAGCGGCATTGCGTCCAGGCTGCCAGCAGTCAGAATAGCATGCAACAAAAAGGCGTCGTCGCTGTTGGGACAGTACTTGGCTACCACGCCCCACTCACGTTTGCAATCGTCCCAAAACTTGGGCTACTCCGCCGAAGGGTACGCCGGATAATGCTGACCGAATCACGCCAAATAATTCCGAAAGTGACATCGTGGCCGCCAAAGTCCCCCGGAGCGCACCACTACGGCTTGAACTCGCGCACTATCTCCACGCAGGCCTTCACGTTCTCCACCGGCGTTTCCGGCAATATACCGTGGCCCACGTTGAAAATGTGTCCGGGCCGCGTACCCGTGCGCTTCAGCAGCTCGGCGATCTTCATCTTCAGTTCCGGCAGCGGCGCGAACAGGGCCACCGGATCCAGGTTGCCTTGCACCGCCGAACGATAGCTGATGTCCGTCCAGGCCTGGTCGATATTCACGCGCCAGTCCACCCCCATCACGTCGCCGCCGGCCGCGTGCAACTCGCGGAAAAAGCCCGATGCGCCCGTGCCGAAGTGGATCACCGGCACGCCGGTAGCGCGGATGCGCTCGATCAGCGCGCGCGAATAAGGCTGCACGAAGCGCACGTAATCGTCCGGTCCCAGCGCGCCCACCCAACTGTCGAAGACCTGTATGCAGCGTGCGCCGGCGGTTACCTGCAGACTTGCAAAGGGAGCCTGCACGTCCACGATCTTGCCCATCAGCCGGCGCCACAGAATCTCGTCGGAATACATCATGCGCTTGGTGCGGATGTAAGTACGCGAAGCGCCGCCTTCGATCATGTAGCTGGCCAGGGTAAACGGAGCGCCCACGAAACCGATCACGGGCACCTTGCCGGCCAGCGCGCGCACCACGTTCTGAATGGCTTCTCCGACGTATCCCAAGTCGTCCGTATTCGCCGTCGAAAGGCTATCCACGTCCGCATTGGTGTGCACCGGATTGTCGATGCGCGGCCCTTCTCCGGTGGCAAAGCGCAGCTTCAAGCCCATAGGTTCCACGGGCAACAGCAGATCGGCGAAGATGATGGCGGCATCCACGTCCAGTATTTCCACCGGCTGCAGCGTTACCGTAGCGGCCAAGTCGGGGCGCTTGCAGATTTCCAGGATGCCGTGTTTCGCCCGGATCTCGCGGTACTGGCGCAGATAGCGGCCCGCCTGACGCATGAACCATACGGGGCGGACATCGGTGGGGCGACGCTTGCAGGCGTCCAAAAAGCGGCTAGTCATGGGAGCCACGCGCATGGCTGTTCCGTCCTGTCTTCGCAAAAAAAGGCGCGAAATCCTTGGGGATTATGTTGCGCCGCCCAGTGGCGGCCATTAATAAAAAACGGCTTCGCCCAAGCCTCGCTGTCGATGGTGCGCGGGGTGATGAGAGAAACCGATAGCATCCCCGGCGCCGGATAGCCGGTGCGGGGGTCCATAATGTGGCTGTAAACGTGGCCTTCGGCGCGGAAAAACTTCTCGTAGCTGCCGGAGGTGGACATGGATTCATTCTTCAGAAAAACCTCGGCGACGCTGCCGCGCTCGTTGCGCGGATCGCGGATGGTAATGCGCCAGCCGCGCGGCTCGTTGGGCGGCGCGCCCAGCCCGTAGATACTGCTGCCGGCGGCGGCCACCAACGCGATGGAGATGCCCTTGCCTTTCAACACATCCACCATGCGGTCCACCGCGTAGCCCTTGCCGATGCCGCCGGGATCGAGCTCCACGCCCGCCCGGTCGAAGCTTACGGTCTGGTTGGCGGCGTCCAAGTGGACGTGCCGGTAGCCGACGCTGGTCATGGCCGCCATCACTTCCGCGCGATGCGGCAAGTGCCCCGTTCCTTTGTAGAAGCCCCAGACTTTCATTAGCGGCCCCACGGAGATGTCGAAAGCTCCTTCGCTCTGGCGGCTATACTCCTGGCAGGCGGCCAGCAACTGGAACAACTCGGGCGAAACATGCACCGGGCGGCGGGCAGCCTCGCGGTTTACGTCGCTCCACTCGCTATCGGGCTTATAGTTCGAAAGCATACTATCCAGTTGCCGAACTTCGTCGAAGGCGGCTTCCACGGCGGCCTCTATGCGTTCCCGGTCGTAACCGTAGGCGGCAATGGAATAGGCGGAGCCCATGGCCTCGGCGCTCTGTTCCAGGCGCAACAGCTCCCGGCCAGCCTGGGCAGGCCAGGAGGCCCGCCCCACGGTCAACAAAAACAAAACTACCACAGTTTGTTTGACTTTAGGGCTGATTTTCCGTCGGCGCACGCTTTTTTTTCGCCCTCTTCAGCAGGATCTCGACCCGCGCGGCGGCGTCCGGGTAATGGTCCGGCTCGAAATGCAGCTCTGGAATCTTCCTGAGACTTAGCCTACTGGCCAGTTCGTGCCGCAGGTAGTTGCGGGCATGCTCCAGCGCGGCCATGGCCTGGTTCTGTTCGTGCTCATCGCCGCCCAGGGCGACCTTGACAAGGGCATGACGCGAATCCGGACTGACGGTCACGTCCGTCACGTCTACCATGGCCAGGCGGGGATCGGAAAGCTCAAACCCGACGATCTCGGACAACTCTTCCCGGACTGCTACCGACACTCGCCTGGAACGATGCTCATCCATGCTAAAACCGTGGCTGGTGGGCGGTGGGTGGTGGTTGGTGGGTTAGCACAACAACCAGCCACCAGCCACTAACCACGAGCCACCGTCTCCTTCACAGCCCTTCCACCGTCGCGCGCAAAAACCGTGGCTGGTGGGCGGTGGGTGGTGGTTGGTGGGTTAGCACAACAACCAGCCACCAGCCACTAACCACCAGCCACCGTCTTTTCATAGCCATCCCACCGTCGCGCGCAAAAACCGTGGCTGGTGGGCGGTGGGTGGTGGGTTAGCACAACAACCAGCCACCAGCCACTAACCACCAGCCACCGTCTTTTCATAGCCATTCCACCGTCGCGCTAGTCAACTCCGAGCCCAGCAGCGCGGCGGCTTCGTCTTCGACCGATTGCAATACCTTTTGGGCGTGTCCGTGGTCGGAGGACACGGTCACTGCCGCCACGACGGCGCGCTGCCACAGATCCTGGTAGTCGATCTCCGCCACCGCCACGTTGAACTTGCCGCGCAGGCGGTCCTGCAGGCTCTTCACCACGTGGCGTTTGTCCTTCAAGGAATGCGAGTTTTGAAGGACGATCTCGAGCGTCAGCACACCGATCGTGGCCACTGTGCCTCAAGCGAAAACTTCGCTGGCCACGCGCTCGGTAACAAACGCCTCGATGATATCGTTCTGCTTGATATCCCCGAAGTTCTCCAGCGTGATGCCGCACTCCATGCCGCTCTTCACCTCGCCGACATCGTCCTTGAATCGCCGCAGCGAACTGATCTTGCCGGTGTAGACCACCACATTGTCGCGCAACAGGCGCACTTCGCTGTCGCGCGTGATGGAGCCGTCCTGCACCTGGCATCCGGCCACGTTCCCGACCTTGGTAATGCGGAAAGTATCGCGCACCTCAGCCTTGCCCTTGTAGACTTCTTTGAATACCGGTTCCAGCAGTCCGGTCATGGCGCGCTTGATCTCGTCGGTCAGGTTGTAAATGATGGTGTGCAGCCGGATATCTACCTTTTCCTGCTCGGCCAATGCCGCGGTATTGCGTTCCGGCCGCACATTGAAGCCGATCACAATGGCATCGGACGCCGAGGCCAGCAGCACGTCGGATTCGTTGATGGCGCCCACGCCGGAGCGCAGCACGCGGATCTTCACCTTGTCGTTGGACAGCTTCTGCAGCGTGTCGCTGAGCACCTCGGCGGAGCCGCCCACGTCGGCTTTGAGGATGATGGGCAGTTCGGTGACTTCGCCCGCCGCCAACTTCTTATGCAACATCTCCAGCGTGATACGGCTGCTCTTGGCCAAGCTCGCTTCGCGTACTTTGGCTTCGCGGAAAAGCACGATCTGTTTGGCCTTGGCGGTGTCGGTGACTACCTGGAAATCGTCGCCGGCTTCCGGCATGGACTCGAGGCCCAGCACTTCGACGGGCGTGGAAGGCTCGGCCTCGCGAATGGGTTCGCCGCGGTCGTTCAACATGGCCCGCACCTTGCCGAAAACGGCGCCGCAGATGAAATAGTCGCCCACATGCAGCGTCCCGTTGCGCACCAGCACGGTGGCCACCGGTCCGCGGCCGCGATCAAGCTTGGCTTCGAGCACATTGCCCATGGCCGGACGGGCGGGATTGGCTTTCAGGTCCTGCAGGTCCGCCACCAGCAGGATCATCTCGAGCAGCAGATCCAGATTGATCTTCATCTTGGCGGAAACGGGTACTGTCACCGTATCGCCGCCCCAATCCTCGGCCAGCAAGCCGCGGTCGGCGAGTTGCTGCTTGATGCGCTCTGGCTGCGCGTCCGGTTTGTCGATCTTATTAATGGCGACCACGATCGGAACTTTGGCCGCGCGGGCGTGGTCGATGGCCTCCAGGGTCTGCGGCATCACGCCATCGTCCGCTGCCACCACCAGCACCACGATGTCGGTGACTTTGGCGCCGCGGGCGCGCATGCGGGTGAACGCTTCGTGGCCGGGGGTATCGATGAAGACCACTTTCCGCCCGTCTTTTTCGACGTAATACGCGCCAATATGCTGGGTAATTCCGCCAGCTTCTTTGCCCGCCACGTTGGCTTCCCGGATGGCGTCCAGCAGCGACGTTTTGCCATGGTCGACGTGGCCCATGATGGTGACCACGGGGGCCCGTTTGAGCAGGTCTTTTTGCTCTTCGGCCACTGCAACCGTTTGTTGAGATTCTTCCTCGTAAGTAATTGTGCTGGTGGACGCCCCAAAGTCGCGGGCGACTTCGGTCGCCAGCTTGGAGTCCAAGGTCTGGTTGATGGTGGCGAGGATGTTGCGGTCCATCAACTTCTTGATGACCATGCTGGCCTTGACGTCCAGCTTCTCGGAAAGCTCCTTGACGGTGATGCCTTCGGTGACGGTAATCTCACGGCTGACCGGCGGCGGTCCGGAGGGAGTCTGCCGGCGCGTGGATGGGCGTAGGATCCTCTCCTCCGGCTCGGCGCTGCGATCGCGCTGCGGACGGCCGCGATTGCCTCCGGGGCGGCGCTGCTGATCGGGTAGGGGCGGCGCGACAGCGGGCTCCATACCCGGACGGCGCGAGGTAGGATGCATCGGGCGCGGGCCGCCACCGGGGCGCATGGGGGCGCCTGGGCGAACACTCGGAACCCCCGGGCCTTGCCGGGCCACCACGGGTTGGGACGGGCGGAGCGGTCCGCGATAGATAGGCTGTCCAGGCGCTGGAGCGCTCTGCGGCCGCGGAACACCAGGGCTGACCGGACGGCCGGGCGAGGGTGGCGCGGGCATACCGGGCGCAGCGGCCCGGGGCTGGCTGAGTTTCGCCACCAGATCGGCGCGCGGCGGCACTACGGGGCGCGCGGCAGGTTGTCCGGCGAGCGGGCGCGCGGGCGGCCGCGGCGCGGAAGGCAGGGGAGCGCCGGGCGCCGCGGGGGAGGCGGCGCTGCCTGCCGATATGGGCGCGGCTGGGGCGCGCGCCGCCACACCGGGTCTGGTGAAGATAGGAGCCGAAGGAGAAAGTGGTTCGTTTAAGCCAGGCGGCATCGGCTGGCGCGGTCCCGACAGCACTTGGCCCGGCCGCGGCTGCGGCACTGGCCTGACCACGGGCGTCGCCGGACGTCCGGGTGCAATCACCGCGGCCGGAGGCGCCGGCGGAGGCGCCACGCGCGCCACAGGCTGTACACTTGGCGGCGAGAAACCCGCCAATGGTGGACGAATCGGTTGCGCCGGCCGGCCTGCCGGGCGATCCAGCGCGGCCTTCGCCGCCGGCTCCGGGGCCGTTTCTTCAGCGGGTGCGGCCGGCGTTTGGCTCAACGGCGCACCAGGCGCAACTTCCAACGCCGGTGCTGTCTCCACTGCCGCAGCCGGCCGTTGCGGTGGCGTGACGGCGCGCGCTTCCGGTTCCGCGTGCTCCTCGGGGCCTTCGTGGCCGAAGAACCGCCGCAGCTTGATGGCGACATCTTCATCGATCGAGCTGGAGTGCGTCTTCTTTTCGGTAACGCCCAACTCCGGGAGCTTGTCGAGGATCTCGTGCGCCTTGACCTCCAGCTCCCGAGCCAGCTCATTAATACGAATCTTGTTCATAGATACAAAAATGTCTCGCGGAGGCGCACCTCACTCGCTTTGCGAACCGCTGCCTTCCGACTCGTCGTGAGAAACGCGCCCCGAGTCTATTATGGTATCAGACTCGCTGGAGATCTCAACGTCTTGCGGCTCCCCGGTTTCCACCGGGGCTCCGGTTTCCACGCCGGCGGGCGTGCCGGCTTCCCCAACCGGTTCTGCCTCGGGCTCCGCGGCGGCCTCGAGGACGGCTTCGCCACGGGCCTCAATCTCAACCGGTCCGCCACCGGAGATTTCGGCTTCGGCTTCCACGGCGGCTTCGGCTTCGGTTTCATCCGGCGGCGGCGCGGCCTCTTCGAACTGGCTGTAATAGGCGGTCACCGAATCCCGGATGTTCTCCACCATCTCCGGATCGATGTTTGGGATCTCCTGCAACTGCTCCGGCGTCATGCCGCCCAGCCTGTCGATGGTGGCCACGCCGGCGTCCGCCAGTCTGCCAGCCAGTTCCGCTTCCAAGCCGTAGGCGATCAGCGCCGACACAGGCTCCGGTGGATTCACCAGGGCGGCCATGGCGGACTCCACCTCCTGGCGCTTCTCCTCTTCGCTCTTGATGTCCACCTTCCACCCCAACAGCTTGGCCGCCAGCCGTACGTTTTGCCCCTTCTTGCCGATCGCCAGCGAGAGCTGCGAATCGTCGACGATCACTTCCATGTGCTTTTCGAGCGCATCGACAATGGTCACGCGGCTGATCTTGGCCGGGCTCAACGCGTGCGTGGCAAACGTCACCGCATCCTCGGAGTATTCGATGATGTCGATCTTTTCGCCGCGCAGCTCGCGGATGATGGATTGCACGCGCATGCCCTTCATGCCCACGCAAGCGCCCACGCTATCCACGTCGCGGTCGCGGCTCTGCACCGCGATTTTGGTGCGCTCGCCCGCTTCCCGCGCACAGCCCTTAATGGTCACCGTGCTGTCGTAGATTTCCGGAACTTCCTGCTCGAACAGGCGCATCACCAGCTCCGGTGCGGCGCGCGATACCAGCACTCCCGGACCCTTGCTGGACTTGTCTACCACGCGGATCACGCAGCGCACACGGTCGCCCACGCTGTAGCTTTCCAGGCGGGACTGCTCCTTCTTCGGCAGGCGCGCTTCCGTCTTGCCGAGATCCAAAATGTAATCCGGACCTTCCACCCGCTTCACCGTGCAGTTCACCAACTCGCCCGTGCGGCCGGAGTATTCGTTGAAGACCGTTTCCCGCTCGGCCTCCCGCACCTTTTGAAAAATCACCTGCTTGGCGGTCTGCGCCGAAATGCGGCCCAGTAAGTCGGTTTTCTTGGGAATGCGGATTTCCGCGCCGATTTCAGCTTCCGGATTGATGCGGCGCGCCTCGGCCAAAGTCATTTCCTTGGCTGGATCTTCCACCACCTCGACCGCCTTCTTGACCGCGAAAAGCTGCAAGGCGCCAGTCTTCTCGTGCAACTCGGCGATGTAATCCTCCGTGGTGCGGAAGTGCTTGCGCGCCGCGATCAGCATGGCGTCCTTGACTGCGTCCAGAACGATTTGCGGATCGATGCCCTTTTCCTTGCTCAGTATCTCGATGGACTGAAAAATCGTTTCCAAAGTGTTCCTCTTCTATTCTGTCGCTGGATTGTTAACCCGATGGCGAGGAGGGGTTTACCACTCAAACTTCAAGTTCGCCTTTTGCACCTGCTCGAACGGAAAGCGGATCTGCTTGCCGGCGGCTTCGAGTACGATGTTGCCATCCGCGACCCCCGCCAGGGTGCCTTCCCAATGGCTCTGGTTTTCGACCGGCGCGCGCAGGGTGACCTTAGCCTTCTTGCCCTGGAAGCGCTCATAGTCGCGCGGCTTGAGCAGCTTGCGCTCCAGGCCCGGCGAGCTGACTTCCAGCGTGTAATGGCCGGGCACCACATCCTCGACGTCCAAAATCGTGCCGACCTGGTGCGAGATGGTCTCGCAATCGGCGTGAGATACGCCCTCGGGCTTATCGATGGAAATGCGCACAAACTGGTTTTTCCCGCCGCCTTTGGCTTCCACTTCGACCACTTCAATGCCTTCGGAGCGCGCCACGCGTTCGGCGATCTCTTCGATCCGCGATGTGATTTCCGGCTTCATAGCAACAAAAAAGTGGGCTTTCGCCCACTCAGCAGGTTCGACACTCCAAAAACTATTGTACAACGGATGGGGAGAAATGCAAGTTTGGGGTGGAATCGGTGGAATCGGCGACGTGGCGGAAGATCGGCGTATTAGCCAAGCTAGGCCAACCACTTGAACGTGGGCCAACTCGGCGCTTGCCGGGGGCGGCGCTCGCGGCTATCTTGCCGGCGGCGGCACCAAGGGTGGCCTCTTCCTATCGTAGCGCCAAATGCAGAGGAAAACCGCCGCCCATGGGTGATGGAGCTTCCTTTATGGACGGGAGACTGGGACGGTGTGGACGGGAGACTGGGACGCTCGGGGCGCCCACAATTGGGGCGCCTCATATTTTGACCAAGCACCCCAAGCGCTCTATACTGAAAACGAAATCGGATCGAGATATTACTCGCCACCGATACACTTACGAAGGAGCCGACCATATGCGAGATTTTCCCTTCGACGCACACATCTTTAGGGAAGGGGAGACCTACGTCGCTTACGTTCCCGCCCTCGACCTGTCGAGTTGCGGCGTGACCGACGCGGAAGCCCGGCGGAACATCCGCGACGCAGTGCGCGGGTTTCTTGCCGCAAGCGCGGATTTCGGCACTCTGGACGAGAATCTAACGGAATCCGGCTACGAACTGGAAGGCGACGGCTGGCGGCCGCCGGAGTTCGTTTCGGTCGACCACCTCGCGACGAGCATGAAATAACGGAATGGCCGCATACGCCCGGCTCACTTCCAGCGCCTGATCCGGGTGTTTGAGCAGGACGGATTTTGCTTCGACCGCCAGGAAGGCGACCACCTTATCTATGTTAAAGCGGGAGTGCACCGCCCTTCGTGATTCCCATGTACCACGCCGTCGCACTACCGCGAGAAGAACCAGTAATATCCGCACCGTGGCTCACCTTCGGCGCTACCACCTACGGGGTCGACGAGTACCTGGCAAAGGTCTATGGCCCAGCGCGACTGGGACGGGCGCGATGCCAATCTAGAATTTAGCGGTGTTTCTCGCCTCGAAGTCGAGAAATCACCTAAGAACCGAACGTTTGGAGGTCGGCCTTTAGGCCAACTAACGGCATTTCGGGAGTGAGGCCAATGAGAGCAATAGCCTGGTCAAGCTGTAGCAAAAAGATTGAGCACATCTCGCCGTCTGACCAAACCCGGTATTTGTATTTGTCGGGGCTTTTGACGCGAGCCATGAAGATGGCTTCGACATCCTTTGCGGGCAGGATTTTCTCTGCCGCGATCCTGAAGGCATCGGCCACTCGACTACGGTACAAAGCGGCGTCACCATACAACGAGCCTTTGAGGTTGTGCCGTGTTATAAAGTCAACGGCATCGAATGCTGCAAGACAAAGCGCTCCGACGTCTTTTTCTTCCTGTGAGGAGGTGCGGGCCGGTATCGGCTTGGAGGCGTCACCGAAAAGGTTCTTCCAGAAGCTCATAAAAGGGGGCTTTCCAAAACAGTCAGTTTAGATCGTTTCATAAGCGATATGGCGCCGTGTCAAGCGACAGCCTGAAGCCCGTTCTTGGCGACCAGAGCGAGCAGCTTTAGGGACGGTCCGCGCGGATGCTTTTCACCGCGCTCCCATTGGCTCACCAAACCCGTGGTCACGTTGAGATGGCGGGCAAAAACCGCCTGGCTGGCGCCCTCTCGCCGACGGAGGTCCCGGATTTCTTTGGGCTTCAGCGGCTGCACCGGCGTAAGGCACAATTCATCGAATTCCCGCATCGTACGCTTGCCGAGTACGCCTGCAGCCTCGAGGCCTTCGGCGGTCTCGTGGATCGACGCCATTAGGGGACTACGGTATTGCTTTCTCATCGAATATCACCTCGATTAACGTTCCGGACGCAACCGCCCGCGCGATAGCTCTATCGTCATAGGCCAGCAATTCCGATGCGAGCTTCTTGATGGCGATCAACTCGTTCGTGCCGATGTTGTCCTTTTCGTTCTTGGCGAAGCCATGAACGAAGAAGGCCCGTGCGCCTGCCCTGAATACGATCAAGGTCCGAAATCCGCCCGACTTTCCCTGGCCGGGCCGCGCAATCCGCTGCTTGACGCCGCCGCCTCCCAAGTCGGCGGCGACCAAGCCCCGCGCGGCGTCCTGGATCGACTTAGAGAGCGTGCTGTCATCGAGGCCGGCCTTCTTCGCAAAGCGCATGAACGCTTTGTTCTTGAATATCCGCACCTGTCTTCAGAAAATTCTTCGTGCGTTGCCCCGTAATTACTATAGCACTCAGCACTATAGATCGGCAAGGCGAAAATAGGCTTGGCTTTGCTGAGATCGGCATCCGCAGCAAATCGAACCTTTACGATAGCCGTCACGGCACCCGGCTCGTGTGCATCTCTTCCCTAGCGCGCATGAGTTTCTCACGCAAATTCGCCGGCAAAGGTTCAACGCTGCGCTTTCCTGCGGCGCGCTTGTCGCTTTGGCGCGCCAGGTAGGCGTCGATATCAGCCTGATTCGCCAAGTGGTACGCAATGCGCCATAGACCTCTGAAGGTCGAAATTCTGGCAGATGGCTGCAGTGGATTCGGCACGCCGAATGCATTCACGATCGAATCCAGGGAGATGCGTGTGGCGGCAACATAATGGTTTTCGTCATGTCGCTCGATATACTCCTTCGCCATATTCGTCTCTACTCTACTCTGTTCCAGGCTGGGGAAAAATCCCACCCGGTCCGATAGCAAGTCATGGGTCGGCGGAGGTCATGGGGCGTGTCGAGCGACCGTCTGAAGCCCATTCTTGGCGACCAGAGTGATTAGTTTTAGGGACGGTCCGCGCGGATGCTTTTCACCGCGCTCCCATTGGCTCACCAAGCCCGTGGTCACGTTGAGATGGCGGGCAAGACCCGCCTGCTGGCGCTCTCCCGCAAGCGGAGCGCGCGGATTTCCTTGGGCTTGAGCGCTTGTACTGGTGTAAGGCACAAGCCGTCGAATTCACGCATCGTGCGCTTGTCGATTACACCGGCAGACTCGGGTCCTTCGGCTGTCTCGTGATTGACGCCATCAGCGAACTTCGATATTGTTTTCTCGGCTCTGAGCCGCTTTCTCGCGGTATATCACCAACGTTCCGGACGCCAGCACCTGCGCAGCGGCTTTGTCGTAGTAGGCCACGTCGGCGGCGCCGATGTTTGGACTTTCCCTGGCCAATCCGCGCAATGCGCTGTTTGATAACGCCGGCGCCAAGGTCGGCGGCGAAAAAAGGCGAGCTACGCTCGCCTGCGCTGACAGGAGTGTCTGCGCGGCAGGCGGGAGTGCCTGCGCCACGAGGCTCCACTAACGCTCGATGCTACAGATCGGCGACGGAAAAATCTGCGCTGGCGGCCTGCTAAGCTGAAAGGCTCGCAATATGGACGCCGTCGATGTCTCGCTGAGTCTCACTCCGCACGGCCGCCTTGTCCTGACTCCCGACGCCGACGCACCGCCTCCGGATCGCGGGCTTCGCGACCGAATGCGGGAAGCTTTCGAACGCGGATCGGGCCACGGCCTTCTGCTGCTGGGCGCGGACGAAGCCGGGACGCCGTTGCCCCCGGTGGACTCCTACTGGCGGGAATTCGGTGCGCGCTACGTGACCGCTCTCTGCACACAGCAGGATAGCGACGCGCCCCGCCAGCGCGCGCCCGTGGCGGCCCCTTCCGACCAAGAATTGGAGCGCACCGCTCTGGCCGCGCCGCCCATGATTGGCGCGGAGTATCTGACAGCCGCTGTGCTTCAGACTTTGTGGCGGGAAATCGACACGGCCTTCGGCGTGGAGTTATCCGAATCCAAATGCGGGGTGCAGGAGTTTTTGAAGCGCCGAAACCCAGCCTGGAACCTGGTGGGCCGCGTGCATTTCAACCTGGCCGAGAACCGCAAGGACCCGGATGCCCCATTCGCATTTCTGGCGACCTATACCACGCGGTTATCGGCGCAGGCCAAAGCCCAACACCTGCCGTTGGGGAAGGCGTTGGGCGAGTACGCGGGCGCGGCCAACAAGGAGCGCCTGTTGTCCTTGCTGCTTCCGGTGCAGCGGGCGTCGGAGACTTGCCCATGGCTGAAAGACATGGTCGACGCGGGCGAAATCTTTCATCCCCTGCGCTGGACGCCGCGGGAGGCTTTGCAACTTCTCAGAGACGCCCCGCGGCTTGAGACGGCGGGGGTGGTGATTCGCATGCCCGCGTCGTGGCGCGGTAATCGTCCACCGCGGCCGCGCGTGACGGGTACCGTGGGGACCAAGGCGCCGTCTGGGCTGGGACAGAATGCGTTGCTCGATTTCAGAATGGATGTCACGCTCGACGGTGAACCGCTCACCGCCGCGGAGATCCGCGATCTGTTGGCCGCGAGCGATGGGCTGGCGCTGGTGCGGGGGCAGTGGGTCGAACTCGACCGCGAACACCTGCAAGGCATGTTCGAGCGCTTCCGCGAAGTGGAGCGCACCGCAAAGGAGAACGGCCTGGCATTCGGCGAGGCCATGCGGTTGCTGGCCGGCGCGGCCGTCGCCGATACGGATGACACGGACGCCGCAGCCGAAGCGGACTGGGCGCAAGTGGCCGCGGGACCCTGGCTGGCCGACACCTTGAAAGGGCTGCGCAGCCCGCAGGGGTTGGCTGAAGTGGACCCCGGCGATGCGCTGCGGGGCGTGCTGCGGCCCTACCAGCGGATCGGCGTGCGCTGGCTTTATCTCCTCACGAAACTCGGTCTGGGAGCGTGTCTGGCCGACGATATGGGACTCGGCAAGACCATTCAAGTGCTGTCGCTGCTGCTGGTTCTCAAGCGCCAACCGAGCGCCCAGCCGAGGCCCAGCTTGTTGGTGGCGCCGGCATCGCTGCTGGCCAACTGGGCGGCGGAAATCGAACGCTTTGCACCGGGTTTGAAGGCGCTGATCGCCCATCCGTCCGCTCTGCCGGCCCCCGAGTTGAAGGCGCTGGCGCCCGCGCGGCTGAGCGGCATCGACCTGGTCATCACCAGCTACGGCTCGCTGCTCCGCGTGCCCTGGATGGCGGAGGTCCCCTGGCGGCTGGCCGTGCTGGACGAGGCGCAAGCGATCAAGAACCCGGATGCCAAACAGACGCGCGCCGTCAAGAAGCTCAAAGCGGGCGCCCGGCTGGCGCTCACCGGCACGCCCGTGGAGAACCGGCTGGGCGATCTTTGGTCGATTTTCGACTTCGTCAACCCGGGACTGTTGGGAACGCCGAAGGAGTTCGCGAGCTTCGCCAAGCGCCTGGCCGAGAGGCCGCACGGCTCTTATGGGCCGCTGCGCGAGTTAGTGCGGCCCTATATTCTGCGGCGCTTGAAGACGGATAAGTCGGTGATCGCGGACCTGCCGGATAAAACCGAAATCAAGGCGTTCTGCGCGCTCAGCCGCCACCAGGCCGCACTTTACCAGCAGGCCGTGCACGAGTTGGCCGAGCAACTCGCGGATGTCGCCGGGATCCGGCGCCGGGGCGTGGTGCTGTCGTTTCTGATGCGCTTCAAACAGATCTGCAACCATCCCTCGCAATGGCTGGGAGACGGCGCCTGGAGTGAAGCCGACAGCGGCAAATGGGCGCGTCTGCGAGACATTGCGGAGGTGGTTGCCGCCAAGCAGGAGAAGATGCTGGTATTCACCCAGTTCCGCGAAGTAACCGCGCCGCTGGCGGCTTTCCTCGGATCGATTTTCGGACGGCCCGGCTTGGTGCTGCACGGAGAAACCGAAGTGAAGAAGCGCAAGGATCTGGTACGGCGCTTTCAGGAAGACGAAGCCGTGGGCTTCTTCGTGCTTTCTCTCAAGGCCGGCGGCTCCGGTTTGAACCTGACCGCCGCCTCGCACGTCGTGCACTTCGACCGGTGGTGGAATCCGGCGGTGGAGAACCAGGCCACCGACCGCGCCTTCCGCATCGGCCAGACCAAGAACGTGTTGGTGCACAAGTTCGTGTGCCGCGGTACGGTGGAAGAGAAAATCGACCAGCTTATCGAGTCCAAGCGCCATCTCTCGCAGGAGTTACTGGAGGGCGGCGCCGGCTTACTTCTGACGGAACTGAAAGACGACGAATTGCTCAACCTGGTGGCGCTGGATCTCAACAAGGCTCTGATTTAGGGGGACGCGGTTCGATGGCTTACTACGACTACGGATGGAAACCTTATGTCTCGGTCGCGGAGCGGCGGCGCAAAGCGTTGCGCGAGATGGAGAAGCGCAAGAAGCAAGGGCATGCCGTCTCCCCCGTCAGCATCGAAGGCCGCACCATCGCCAAGACCTTTTGGGGCAAGGCTTGGTGCCAGAACCTCGAGGGATACAGCGATTATGCCAACCGGCTGCCGCGCGGGCGCACCTATGTACGCAACGGGTCGGTGGTGGATCTGCAGATTAAGCCCGGCACGATCCTTGCCTATGTCAGCGGCTCGGAGTTATACGAGGTCGCGCTGAGTGTGACGCCCCTGGCGAAGGCGAAGTGGAAATCCATTTGCGCGGACTGTGCGGGCGGGATCGATTCGCTGGTGGAATTGCTGCAAGGGCGGTTGTCCAAGGGTGTCATGGAGCGGATTTGCCGGCAGAGCCAAGGCCTGTTCCCTTCGCCGGCTGAGATCCGGCTCTCGTGCAGTTGCCCCGACTGGGCCGGTATGTGCAAGCACGTCGCGGCGGTGCTGTATGGCATCGGCGCGCGGTTCGACCATCAACCCGAACTTCTCTTCCGATTGCGCGCGGTGGACGAGATGGAGTTGATCGCCAGCGCGGGCCAGGCGGCTCCCCTGGCGAAGCGGGGGCCGGCCGCCGGCAAGCTTCTAGGGGACCAAGATCTTTCCGAGATTTTCGGCCTCGACATGGCGCAGGGCGCGAGTGGCGGCGCCGGAAAAGCGAAACGCGAGCGCCGGAAGCCGCGGCGGGCGGCGAAGGCGTAGCGGCGTGCTTGGTGGGCGTCGAAAAACTCTTGTGGGGCGGCCAATGCTGGCCGCAGCCGCCTTTCAGGCGGCCAAGCCTGCTGCGGGCAGAATTGCCCGCCCTCCGCCGCGTCTTCGCGCACCTCGTGCTAAAAGTGGGATGTGGCCGGTTTTCGAGGTGTAGCTTCGATGTCGTCCCATGCCACCACCGACCGGCGCGAGGCGTGGCGGCGGCTGTTCCCGCTGGACGCGCCCGCGCCTCTGGCCGCGCTTTCACCCGACGCGCAGGCCGATGCGCGCAGCGCCGCCGCCTTGATTCTGGATGCGCATCGCGGCTATCTGGAGGAGTTCAACGCCCTTACCGCCAAAGCCAAAGAAATATTTGAAAATAAGGCGTGGACGCAAGGAACGCTGGATGCCCGGCGCCGCGTCCAACTTTACCGCGACGCGGTGAACGGAGCGGGGCGGAAACTGCAACGTCTGTTTTCGGAGCGGACGCCGCACCGCGAGTTTTGGATGGGCGCGCGGCAGGCCTTTCTCGAAAACGTCTTCGACGCCTATGAGGCCGACATCGCGCTCACCTTCTTTTATTCCACCATGCGGCTCACTTTCGACGCGCAGGACGCCCCGGTGGAATACGACGACGACGGCCTCGCCGAGCGGTCGCACATCCGCGGCCCGCGCCCGGTCTCGCGGGTGTACAGCGCCGGCCCGCAACATTTGAGCCGCTCTGTCGTCGAAGCGCTGAAAAACTGCGCGTTCCGCGCACCCCTGGAAAACGAAGAACGGGACGCGGACTTGGTCGCCGTCCGGCTACTCGCGGAATGGGACCGGCAAATCGGCGCGGGCCATCCCCACGATCTTCAGATGCTGGAGCCCATATTTTTTCGCGACCAGGAGGCCTACCTCGCCGGCAAATTGCGGGCGGCCGGGCGCGAACTGCCCGTGGTATTCGCCCTGCGCCATGAAGAGCGCGGCATTACCGTGGATGCCGTGCTGACGGGCAAGGAGGACATGCGCAACATCCTGTTCGTGTCCACCCGCTCCACATTCAACGTGCGCACCGACGGTTACCGTGAAGTGCTCGAGTTTCTCGATACGCTGGCCCCCGAGCGCGGTCACCCGGCCATGTGCGCGGTGCTGGGCTTTACCCACCCGGCGCGCGTGGCGCTCAACCAGCGGCTGCGCCGGCATCTGCGGGAAACCGGCGAACGCTTCACGCCCACGCCGGGACGCGTGGGGATGGCCATGATCGTGTTTTCGCCCCCTTCGTTCCCCTACGTGTTCAAAGTCATCCGCGACTTCTCGTCCAAGCAGGCCTGGATGGGCAGGGCCCGTATCATGGAGATCTATCGCTGGGTGCACGAGATGAACCGGGGCCGCTTGATGCTGGATGCCTGGCTCTACCGCAACCTGCATTTCCCGCGCGAGTGCTTCGACGAGCGGGTGTTGCGCGATCTGGTGGCGAGTGCGCCCTCCAGCGTCCGGCTGGACGGCGATACCGTGGTTCTCAAGCACGTATACGCGCAGCGCCGCGTCCAGCCATTGAGCGCGTTTTTCGATCGGGAACAAGATCGCGCATCGCGCGAGCGGGCCGTCGATGCGCTTGGCGCTTTTATCAAGGATCTGGCCGGCATGGGCTTCTTCATGCGCGACTGTTACGGCCTTCCGTTCAATACCGGATTGACGCATGCGTCCAACGTGGCGCTGTTCGACTTCGACGACCTGGGGCCGATCCTGCACCAGCACTTTCGGGAAACGCCGCCGCTGCCCAACGAAAAAGATGAGTTGCTCTGGAATACCGAAACCGATGGCGCTTGGTTTTCCGTTGGAGAAAACGACGTTCTGGTGGATGAATGGGAGCGCTATCTGGGCGTGCCACCCGATTTGCAGGCGTATTTCCGCGAAAAGCACGGCGATCTGTTTACCGTGGATTACTGGGATCGGTTACAGCGCCGCATACTGGCCGGTAAGATGCACTTCGTGATTCCCTATCCAGCGGAACGGCGCTTGGCGAAAGATCGCCGCGGCTGACTTCATCGGTAGTAACCCGTCGCGCCAATCGCACGTTTAAGAGATTGGTAAACAAGTTATGCGGCTGCTTCTCGTGGCAGGGGTTTTCACCGCGTGCGGATGCCTGGCGCAAGAGCCACGCACCTTGACAATTCCAGCGGGAACCAGGATCGTATTAGGATTGACCAGTCCCGTCTGGGCTAAGTCCTCCCAGCCCGGAGAGACCGTGTACGCGGAAACCACTTTCCCGGTGGCCGTCAACGGCGCCATGGCGATCCCTCCCGGCACTTATGCCAAAGGGACGATCGACATTGTGTTTCGCCCCGGTTTGAGATCGGGTCGCGCCGAATTCCGCATGAGTTTCGCGCAGATCGTCTTTGCCAATGGCTATACCGCCGCGCTTCCCGCGGCCGTCGCCACGGTGAATGTGCAGGTGGCGGCGCGCAGCGACGTTCTGCTCGACAATGGCTCGCAGTTCGAGATGGTCCTGGAACAGCCGCTGGCGTTGGATCCGGGCCAGGTCGCCGCCGCGGCGCGCGTGTCCCGGCCGCCCAAACCATGGGATTGGAAATCGGCATCGTTGTGCCGCCCCACTCCCGCGACACTGGGCACCCCTGATACCTACATACCGGGCACCCCGGGCACGCCCTCCACCAGCATACCGGGTGGACCAGGCATGCCGTCGATAACTATCCCAGGGACGCCTGGCACGCCCGGAACCGTCATTCCCGGCACGTCCGGATCTCCCGGTATTGCGTGCCCGGGACCGCCGGCGGTGATCTCCGCGCCGGGCGCGCACAAGGAATCGTTGGCACTGGTACATCCGGTTCGTGAGGAGGGGCAGACACTGCCCGCCGGCAGTTACGAAGTTGCCTGGGAGGGCCTCGGACCGGCGGCTCAAGTGCGAATTCTCAAACGCGGGAACGCGGTCGCGAACCTTCCAGCGACGGTTGTCGCGTTGGGCCGGGATGCGCCCGCCAATAAGACCGCGTGGCGCACGGATCCGGACGGTTCGTTCTCATTGGAGTCACTACAGTTCAAGGGGCGCAATTTTGCCCTGCGCTTCGAGTAATGAAAAGGCCCGCGTAGTAAGGGAGTTATAAGTTCATGCGACTGCTCGCCTTCACAGCGCTGTTGGCAGTGTCACAATGCCTGGCACAGGAATCGGCGCCACCCGCCGCGTCGCCGGCTCTCATCGTTCAGGCGGGGACCAAAGTTCCCTTGCGGCTGACCAGCCCTCTGGCCACCAGAACCGCCCAGCCGGGCGACGCCGTGCGTGCCGAAGCCGGTTTTCCCGTGACCGCCGGGAACACCGTGGCCATTCCTCCCGGCACCTATTTGGAAGGTATGATCGACCAGGTAACTCGCCGCGGCCGTCACGCGGGGTTCACTATGCACTTCACCCACATGGTCTTCACCAACGGCTACACGGTACCGCTGGCAGGCGCACGCGCGGACACCCGCCGCGCCGGTGTGCCGCGGATCGGAGATCCGGATGTTCCGGCCGGCGCCATGGCGCTTCAGGGCACGCAACCACAAAGGCCCGGACCCGATATCGGCGTGGCGGTTGGTTTAACGGCCGCAAGTGCCGCGGTGGCGATCGCCGTGGTAACGATCCTCGGCCGTCGTGGGAGTGACTTGCATCTGAACGCCGGCTGGAGGTTCGAGATGGTGCTGCAGGAGCCGCTCTCGTTGGATGCGGACAAAGTAGCCGCCGCCGTCGCCAATCCAATCCCGCGCTGAACCAAGTGGGGCAGGCTCGCAGCGACCGCGCTGGAGATTGGCCATTTCAGTTGGGTAGCCCTCGTGGCGCACGCACTCGTGCGTGCCGTGTCGGCACTCTCCAGAAACCTTCCCCTGTAGGTTTACGCCGTTTGCTGGATAACTAATTGAAACCCAAGCTTTTTCGCTTTCTTGGTGAGGACCCGAATCTGTTGTTCGCGGT
>JBEKMJ010000029.1:0-81061 GCA_050008575.1 Bryobacteraceae bacterium | reverse complement strand
CGCGAACAACAGATTCGGGTCCTCACCAAGAAAGCGAAAAAGCTTGGGTTTCAATTAGTTATCCAGCAAACGGCGTAAACCTACAGGGGAAGGTTTCTGGAGAGAGTGCCGACACGGCACGCACGAGTGCGTGCGCCACGAGGGCTACCCAACTGAAATGGCCAAACACCACGGACAGGCTTTAGCCGGTCACTTCATCTGAAGCCGCGCCACCGCTTTCCCGAAATGAATCTCGTCGCCATGCTCCAGCTTCGTCCCGCGCGCCGTGCGATGCACTTCCTGGCTGAGCCCATCGCGCACGATCCAGATTCCGCAGTCGGGCGCGCCGCTTTGCTCCCGCTTGTACCAACGGTCGTTGAACAGCCGATATTCGCCCGCGGCTTTGTCGTAGGCGATGTGCGCATGCTCGCGCGACACCGTGCGGTTGATCTCGGTGTCTTCCGAAAAAGCCAAATCGTTGCGGCGGATCAGGCCTTCGGAGCGGTACACGTCGACGGTGCGGCCGATGTTCGTGCGGGCTTTGGATAGCGCAATCTCCGCCGCGTTGGCCTGGCCTTCCACCACGATCAGCCTGGCGGTCCGGCGTTGCGCCGCGGCGGGACGGTCCTGCGACTCGGCTTCCACCCACACCCATCGCTCGCCGGGCGCGGGCAGTTCCCGCGTGACCTGTACGTCTACGCGCAGATCCTCCGGATACCGGCACTCGCTCCGGTCCAGACTGCCGCGCAGCTCCTGTTCGAAATAGGTACGGAAGAACTTTCCGGCAAAAGTAGGGGCGCGGCTGTCTTCGATGCCGCGCACGTGAATGCGCACCACATTGAACGGGAAAACCTTCCGGCCGCCCAACCGGTAGCTCTTCTCGCGGACCTGGTCCAGAATGGCCAGGCGAATCTCGGCCACCTCGGGCGGTTCATCGCCTTGCCCGTGTGAGAACGGGCTTTCGAAAACGGTGCGGCCAAATTTTTCGAGAAACTCCGCCAGATTCATGAGGCCTCACGGCACCAGTCCCAAGTCCTTCGCAGCCTCCATGATCTCACGCGCGATGGGCGCGGCCACCTGGCCGCCATAGCCGCCATGTTCCACCAGCACGGCGAATGCGATGCGGTGGCTGGCGTCTCCGTCATACGGCGCGAAACCCGCGAACCAGGCGTGCGGCTCGCCTTCGCCCAGTTGCGCGGTGCCGGTCTTGCCGGCCAGGTTGACGGGCGTTCCGGCCATGGCGTGCCGCGCGGTGCCGTCGGTCACCACCAGCCGCATGGCGCCGGCGATAAACCCGGCGGGTTCGGCCGCCACGATAGGGCGCGGGGCATCCTGCCGCGTATTGTTTCCGTCGATCACCCAGCGGCCCTGCGGCATGGCGCCGCCCGCCGCAATGGTGGCGGCCACGCGCGCCATCTTGAACGGCGTGATCAGCAGCGGACCCTGCCCGTAAGACGCGAATGGTAAAGTAGCCCTCAATCCCGGCAAATCGCCCGTCGAAATATCCAGCAAGCCGGCGGCTTGCTGCAGCGCCTCGGCCCCCACCTGGTAGGTTCCGAGTTGCGCGAAATAAGCGTTGCAGGAAACTTCGATGGCGCGTTCCATGGAAAGTGTGCCATGCGGCTGGTCCTTGATGTCGTCGCGTATCGGCCTGCGGTAGCCCTCCACCATCGCGCCGGCGCGCCCATCCCGCAGACGGCGGCAAGTGAACGTCTGATTCCGCGAGTCCGGATCGAGCCGCAGGGCCGCCATGGCCGTCACCAGTTTGAACGTCGAGCCGGGCGGATACTGGCCGTACCGCGCGCGGTCGAGCAACTCGTCATCCGAAGGCGGCGCGTTGCGCGCGGCCGGCGGCGCGGGTTCCGGCACGCTGACCATGGCCAGCACGTCGCCGGAATTCGCATCCATCACCACCGCCGCGCCGTTCTGTTTGTTGGCCTGCCGTAGACGCCGGCGCAGGATCTCCGCCGCGCACAGTTGCAGCCGGATATCCAGCGTGGTGCGCACGTCGCGGTCGCGCGCCAGCAGGCTGCGCAACGCGGGATTGCCCGGCCGGTGGCGGTAGCGCACCAGCGATACCAGTTCGGAATATTGATAACCCTGCAGCCGCGCATTGGAATCGCGCTCCACCAGGGAAGCGTTCGCCGCGTGGAAATTCTCTCCCGTGCGCAGGTCGCCCAGGAAGTGTTCGGTCTCTGCGCCGAATGGATAATGGCGCGAATCCAGGCGCGAACAAGCCCGGTCGATGTCGACGCCCAGAGCCTGGTATTGCGCGCGCCGCTCGAGCAGCTTCTTCCAATCGCCGGTAGCCAGCAGCACGCCGTTGCGATCGAAGATGTCGCCGCGCGGGATCTCGCGGGCGATCGCGTTGATGCGCGGATTGTGCTGCGCGCGCTTCACTCCATCGTCTTCGAATACGCGCGCATCGCGCGCCAGATAGGCGCGGTCGTGGATCGCCTGGTAGCGCGCGGCGAAGCAGATCAACACCACCGCGCACGCCGCCAGCGCTATCCCGGCAATGCGCAGCGGCGCGCGGAACAATGGGTGCGCATGCGGCGTGGGATTGCCCATCGAGATGGCCAGCAGCAGCGCGAAGATGAAGAAGTTCGCCAGCATGGCGGTGTTCCCGGAGCTCAGAAATGGCGATACCACGCCCGAGAGCGGCAGCACTCCCAGCACTCCCGCGGAGATCAGCAACATCTCGAAGGCCAGCAAACACGCCAGGCCCAGCGCCAGAAAGAAGGCGTAATCCGACACGGTGCGCATCGCGATACGAAACGCGCGGTAGATCAGGAATCCGAACAGCAGAAACACCGTCGCCACGCCCGCGAAGCCCCACTCTTCGCCGATCGCCGGCAAAACCAGGTCCGTGTGGCCCGCCGGGATCACGCCGGGGTCGCCATAGCCCGGGCCGGAACCCCATACGCCGCCCGTCGAGAACGCCCACAGCGCATGCGCCAGTTGGTTTCCTCCGTGGACGTCGTTGTCCCAGGGCGAGAGCCACATGTCGATGCGGTCCACCACCATGCGCGGTTGTCCGAAATGATAGCCAACGCACACGGCGGCAACCAGGATGCCGATCCCGAGAATCGCCAGTCCCGCCCGTCCGTGCGCCACCGAGAACAGCGTCAAAAACAGGAAAAACAGGACTAACGCCGGTCCCAGATCCTTCAGCACGAAGAACAGCAGGATGGCGACGGCGACCGCGCAAGCCACCGGCATCAAATGCGCCAGGCGCGGCACGCCCAGATGTGCGCCCATGCCCCGCAGACCCTTCTGGCGCAGGTCCCGCAGCCGCTCCCAATTGCGCGCGAAGTATCCGGCCAGGAAAAGCACCACTAGAATTTTGATGGCTTCGACCGGCTGAAAAGGCCCCAAGTTGACCTTTTGGTCGCTGGCGCCCGGGCCCGAGCCGAAGATCAGCAGCAGGGCGAACAGCGCGAACGCGGCCAGCAGCGGCGTGTAGATCCAGTCGGCCAGCCGGCGGTAATCGAAAGCCCGCACCAGCGGCAGCAGCAACAACAGGCAGCCGAGAAATACGCCCAGCGCGAACTTGCGGAATTCGAGCGTATCGCGCAAAGGGTCGCGCAGGCTCACCATCAGGATCAGGCCGATGCCGGAGAGCAGGTGCAGCGCCGGCAGGATCGCGATGTCGCCATGCTTGCATCCTGGCCCGCGGCGCGCGCGCCAGGCGAACCATACCAGGTAGAAGCCGCTTAGGTAGACAGCCGACCAGATGAGATATGCGCGCCGGAATTCGACGGGTGTGCGCACCACCAAGGCGGGTTTGAGCTTGGATATGGGCAGCAGCGGCTTGCGTTGCCGGCGCAGACGGGAGAGCGTGCCCACGTTGCGCAGCGGATGGGCGGCGCGCAGAAAGGCCAGCAGCTCTTCGGCGTCGGCCTCCCGTTCCGCGCGGTCCTGGACTATGTCGAGAAATGGCGCTAGTTGCTCCGCGCTCGACACGGTATTGAGATTCAACAGGTCGCCGTGCCGCAGGCGTTCGGAAACGTCCGGGAAGTTTTGTGTTTTGGCGGCGTATACGAACGCGAGGCCGGCCGCCACCAGCACCGTAGCACCGGCCAGGCAGAACAAGCCGATGTCCCAGTTTGGAGGGCGGGCTTTAGACGGCGCCGGGCTTGCGCCCCGGTCTAGCGAGGGCGGGACTAAAGTCCCTCGCCGGCTAAAGCCCGCCCTCCAGCGGTATGCTACCGCCATTTGCGCGGCCTCGGCTTGGGCACGGCCTTTCGCTTGGGTGGCGCCGGCTCCGGAATGGGCTGACCCGCGGCCGCGAAATCCTGGCGCGCCGCCGCCACGCTCCCGGCCTGCAGTTCCTCAAAACCGCGCAGCCGGTAAGCCTGCGCTCTTTCGTCCAACTCCGGCGGGCCGAGCCGGTAGCCTAGCCGCTCGGCGGTGGCCAATTCCGCGAGTGCATCGCCGGGCCGCGAGGCCAGCAGATGCGCTCGCGCCAGCCCCAGGTGCGGATCGGCCGATTGCGCCATATCGCGCGCAGCTTCCAGAAAACGGTCGCGAGCCTTGTCGCTTTGTCCGCTCCGCAACGCGAGATTTCCGCGCGCCAGCGCCAGCTTGCCGGCGATGTCCGGGCCGCCGCCCAGATCCATCGCGCGGGCGAGACAGAACTCCGCTTTCTCCCAGTCGGAGCTGTCCAACGCCTGTGCACCCGCCTTCTCATGCGCTGCCAGTAGCGGCGCGCGCATGCGTTCCGCCGGCGAATACCTGCCGAGGAAGCCGAACTGCATCCGCAGATCGCCGTATAAAGACCATTCGGCGCTCAGATCCGCCTTCCGGTTGGCCCGCCAATAACGCGAACAATAGCTGGTCCCGATAAAAAGGACCATTCCGGCCAGCACGCAGCCGAGCGCGCCGGCGATGCGCCCCGCCACTCGTAGAGGGCCTCTGATTGGGGACGGCCGCCGGACTCGCTTCGGTTTGGACGCCTGCCCGGATTCGACCGTGGGATTCGGCTTCCACGCGCCACGCTTCTCTCCCGCCGCCACCGTCTCCGCGCCTTCCAGAAACGCTTTCAGATCGCCGCCGAATGCCGCGGCCGATTTGTACCGCCGCACCGCATCCGGCGCCAGAGCTTTACGGATCACGGCCTTCAGCGGCGCCGGGCAGGTGGCCGGCAAGGCGCGCGGCGGCCTGCGCGATTGGATCAACCTTTCCAGCTTGCGCGTGTTTTCGGCCTGGTAGGGCGGCGCACCCGCCACCATTTCGTAGAGCGTCACACCCACGGCCCACAAATCGGCTTGCTGATCGAGCAGCGATCGTCCCAGCCGCTCCGGCGAACAATAGCTGGGGCTGCCGAAACTGTGGACGGTGGAATCGCGATCCGGCCGCAGCGTTTTGGCGATCCCGAAATCCAGCAGCCGGACGGTTTCGTTGGGACCCAGATGAATGTTCGAAGGCTTGATGTCGCCATGCACCACCGATGAGGCCACCTCATCGCCCGGCCGGAATGCGTGGAACTTCTCAAGTTGGGCGCAGATCTCCAGTGCGATGCGCGCGGCCCGATAACCACTCATCCGCCCATCGTGCTTCAGCGCTTCCGCCAGGTTGCGGCCTTCCACGTACTGCATGGCGACATAGAAATAGCCGTCCAAGTCGCCATAATCGTAGATCTCGATCACGCGCGGATCCAGCGCGCGCAGAGTTTGCTGAATGGCCGCGCCGCGGCGCTCCGCCTCCAGGATCAGTTGCGAAACGGCATCCGGGCCGGATTTGATCAGCTTCAGCGCGGCATGCCGGTTCTCGCGCGTGTCGCGCGCCAGATACACGTCGTTCATGCTCTTGCCCAGACGGCGGATGATCTCGTAGCGTCCGAAGCGCGTAGCGGGCTGCATAGTCATCCTTTCACCTCGCGCCACATGGCCATGAGCAGGATGCCCAGCAGCATGCCGCACACCATTCCATAAAACAGGAAAGCGATGCGGCCGGCGAAGAATCGCCGCCGTGGGCCAAGGGCCGGCGCCGCCCGCATGCGTGTGGTGGCATGCCGCTCGCGTGCTTCCCGCGTGCGGCCGCGGAACTCCTCGCCGGCCACGAACAAGGCCGTAATATTATCCTTGCCACCGGCCTCATTGGCAGCCTCCACCAGTTCGCGGGCTACTTGCGCCGCGTCGCCCTGGTAGCGCTCCACGATGTCGCGGATCGCAACTGAAGGCAACACGTCGCTCAGGCCGTCGCTGCACAACAGGAATGCCGCTTCCGGCTTGAAACGACACCGGCGGACCTCGATGAAACCGTCGTCGCCCGCCGCGTGCGGCCGCGTGCCCACGTCCCGGAAGACTTCGTTGCGCCGCGGGTGCAGCATGGCCTGTTCTTCGGTCAATTCGCCGGCGTCTTCGCCCTCGCCAACCGGCGAATGATCCGGTGTGAGCTTGCGAATTGCGCCATTCCAGATCAAATACAGCCGCGAGTCGCCCACATGGCCGATCACCATCTCGCCCGCGTCCACCAGCGCCAACGTGAGCACGCAGGCCATGCCGCGGAGATCGCCGGAGCCTTGCGCGAGGTCGTAGATCCGGTTGTTGGCCGCGGCGATCGCCCGCCGCACGCGGTCCTCCGCGCCGCCGCTCGACACCTGCAAATCGCCGCGAATGACCTCGACAGCCGTCTCCGCCGCGATCTCGCCGGCCGCGTGGCCGCCCACCCCATCCACTACCAGAAAAATCCCGCCGTCGTCGTCGATCCAGTAGCGGTCTTCGTTGGACGCGCGCACCAGTCCCGTATCCGTAGCCACGCCTGAACGCCATTGGACGGCCGCCGCCATGTCTCTTAACCCTATCTCTTCGCTTCGAACGACAGCGTGATCACGTCCGCCACCTGTATGCGCGCGCGGTCCGGCAGCGGCTCTTCGGTCCCGCGCGCCAGCTTGCGTCCGTTCAGCCAGGTGCCGTTCCGGCTGTTGTCCGATACCGTGAATCCGCCGGTGGCCGGATCCCGCCGCAGCCGCAGATGTTCGCGCGATACTTCATCGTTGGTGTACAGGGGCAAATCCACCGAGAGATCCTGGCCGCCGCGACCGATCGAGATCTCGTTCTGCGTGACGAAGTAACTTTGCGGTCCGGAATCGTCCTCGTAGCGGATTTCTGCGAAAACCTGGTCCGCGCCGCGCCGCGTCAGCGTGCGGTCGCGCGCCACGCGAGCTTCCGTGACGGAGGTCTCGCGGCCGATCAGCGTGGTCTTGATGCCGCGGTATCCGGGCTGCGGCACGTCGTTCAGCTCGGAGTGTATTTCCACGTCGCCCGGCGGCACCACGTTCTCGCTATCGGCGAAGAATTCGATCCACCAGTCGTGCCGCGCGATGCGATACAGCTTCTGCTTCTTGCCGCGCTTGAATAGCGGCTGTTTGCCGTTCCACTGCGTCAGGCGGGCGGCCAGCGCGCGGGCGGCATCTTCCTTAATGAGGTCCTGGATGTTGGCCAGGCGCTCGAAATCGCCAGGGTGCAGGTAGACGCTGAAGATGCACGGCACGAGCACGCTGTAACCCATCTCGAACTGCCCCAGCTCCATGTTGCGCGCAAGCTGGTCGAGGATGATCTGGCCGTTGATGCGGGCCTGTTGAGGCTTCCCGGTCTGCGCCATCCGATACACCTGTCGGAGAAAACCAAAACCATAGACGCCCGCACGGGCACAGCCGGTTTCGCGGACGCCAATTAAGCTATTTTAAGCCAGGATCGTGGCGCAGGCACCATAGCGTCGGGATAAACCGGCGTGAAGCCGGCGGAATTTAATGAGAACACCGTCCCACAGCCCGCGTATACGCCCGCACAAGAACCGGATCCAAGGTGGGCTCCTTCAACTTCGGAGCTTCAACGGTGGTCACGCTTTCATTCCATTTCGCGCCGGGATGTCGATGGGGTTTCCGGTTACCGCCCCAACTGCATCGCGGTCGCCGGTAGGTGGAATACCACGGAGCTTTGGGCCAAGGACGCCGATCTGCCTCCACGCGGGCGACGGTGCACTGGTGCAGAACCTACCCCATCGCGTACGAGCTCAACACCTTCATATAATTGGCCCGCTCAAAGGCCTGCGGCTGCGGCACGGCGTTGCGGCTCATGCTGCCCTGCATCTGCCGGATCGAATCGTATTCGTGATCGCCCAGCCAGATGAGTAACTCGGTCAACATGGTATCCAGATAACCGATGCCTTTCTTCAACAGCGCGGAAGTCATCATGGCCACCTTCGCGCCGGCCATCATGGCTTTCACCACGTCCGTCGCGGTGTGGACGCCGCCGGTGAGCGCCAGGTCCGGTTTGACGTTGCCGTAGAGCACCGCGATCCAGTGCAGCCGCAGCAACAATTCATACTGGTTGCTCAGGATCAGGTTGGGCACCACCTCCAGGGCTTCCAGGTCGAAATCGGGCTGGTAGAAGCGGTTGAACAGCACCAGGCCATCCGCGCCGGAGGCTTCCAGGCGTTTGGCCATATTCACCATCGCGCTGAAGTACGGCCCCAGCTTCACGGCCACGGGGATGCTCACGGCCGATTTCACCTCGCGCACCAGGTCGCAGTATTTGCGTTCGACCTGGTCGGCGGTCACTTCCGGGTCGACCGGGATGTGATAAATGTTCAACTCCAGTGCGTCCGCGCCGGCCTGCTCGATCTCCACGGCGTACTTCAGCCAGCCACCCACGGAAGTGCCGTTCAGGCTGGCGATCACCGGAATGCGCACCGCCGCTTTGACCTTGGCTATGTGTTTCAGGTAGCCTTCGGGTCCACGGTTGTAGCCGAGCATATCGGGTAATTGCGTGGTGCTTTCCGCTCCGACGCTCTCTCCAGCCGAAAGGAAGCGGTCGAGCTCGTAGCTCTCCAGCGTGATCTGCTCCTCGAACAGCGAGTGCAGCACCACGGCCCCCGCGCCCGCGTCTTCCATGCGGCGGATGTTACCTATGTCAGCGCACATGGGCGAGGAAGAAGCCACCAGCGGATTGCGCAGCTTCAGTCCCAGATAAGTGGTGGTCAGGTCGATAGTCTTGGATAGGTCGAGCATTATTTTGCCTCCTGTGGGGCAGGCACGGGGTTAGTGGGCATATTGACCATGTTTTCGTAGATCTTCCAGCGGTCGAGCACATCCTTCTGCGCCAGTTCCAGCAGGTGATGCGCTTCGTCGGGATGGCTCTTGGCCAGCATGGTGTAGCGGGTCTCGTTGTAAACGTAATCCTTCAGCTTGATGCTGGGAGGGCGCGAATCGAGCTGGAACGGATTCCTGCCCTCGGCCGCCAGACGCGGATCGTAACGGAACAGCGGCCAGTAACCCGATTGCACCGCGGCCTTCTGCTGATCCAATCCGTGGACCATGTCGTAACCGTGCGCGATGCAGTGGCTATAAGCGATGATGATGGACGGTCCGTCGTAAGACTCGGCTTCGATGAAAGCCTTGATGGTGTGGCTGTCGTTGCCGCCCATGGCGATCTTCGCCACGTAAGCGGTGCCGTAGTTCATGGCCATCATGGCCAGATCTTTCTTGGCGCCGGGCTTGCCGCCGGCCGCGAACTTGGCCACCGCACCGCGCGGCGTGGATTTGGACATCTGGCCGCCGGTGTTGGAGTAGACTTCCGTATCGAGCACCAGAATATTCACATTGCGGTTGGATGCCAAAACGTGGTCCAGGCCGCCGTAGCCGATGTCGTAAGCCCAGCCGTCGCCGCCCAGGATCCACACGCTCTTCTGCACCAACGCATCGGCCAGGCTCAGCAGGTCGCGGGTCTCGCGCGTGTTCGCGCCCGCCAGCTTCCGCTTCAAAACCTTCACACGCGCGCGCTGTTCGAAGATGCCGGCCTCAGTGGATTGGTCGGCATCCAGCAACTCCTGCGCAAAGTCTTCGCCGATGACGGCGCCCAGGCGCGCCACCAGTTCGCCGGCGTATTCCTTCTGCTTATCGATGGCCAACCGCATCCCCAAACCGAATTCCGCATTATCTTCGAACAGAGAATTAGACCAGGCCGGCCCCAGTCCTTCGTTATTTACGGTATAAGGCGTGGTGGGCAGATTGCCGCCGTAAATCGACGAGCATCCGGTGGCATTGCCGATGATGGCGCGGTCGCCGAAAAGCTGGCTCATCAGCTTGATGTAAGGCGTTTCGCCGCATCCCGCGCAAGCGCCGGAAAACTCGAACAGCGGCTGCAGCAACTGGCTGTCTTTCACCAGGCTCTGGGTCAGCAGGCGGCGGTCGATCTCGGGAATCTTCAGGAAGAAATCCCAATTGGCGGCTTCCGGCTCGCGCAGCGGAGGTTGCGCCGCCATGTTGATGGCCTTGTGCTTCACTTCGCTCTTGCTCTTGGCCGGGCACACCGCGACGCATAGCGCGCAACCGGTGCAATCTTCCGGCGCCACTTGCAGCGTGTACTGCATGGCCTTGAAATCCTTCCAGCGCGCGGGTACGGATTTGAATGTGGCGGGCGCGCCCGCGGATTGGGCAGGCTCGTAAACCTTGGCGCGGATCACGGCATGCGGGCACACCAGCACGCACTTGCCGCACTGTATGCAGAGATCCTCGTCCCAAACCGGAATCTCCAGCGCGATGTTGCGCTTCTCCCACTGCGTGGTGCCGGTGGGGAAAGTGCCGTCCAGCGGCATGGCGCTGACCGGCAGATCGTCGCCCTCCCCGGCGATGATGCGCGCGGTAAACTTCTGCACGAACTCGGGCGCGCCGGCCGGGACGGGCGGACGCATGTCGAAGGTGGCAGTGGCTTCGGCCGGTACCTTCACCTCCGCCAAGTGGCTCAGCGCGGCATCCACGGCGGCGAAGTTCTTCTGCACCACAGCCTCGCCGCGCTTGCCGTAGGTCTTCTCTATGGCATGCTTAATGGCCGCGATAGCTTCCTCGCGCGGGAGCACCCCGCTGATGGCGAAGAAGCACGTCTGCATGATGGTGTTCACGCGGCCGCCCATGCCGGTCTTCTTGGCCACCTCGTAGCCGTCGATCACGTAGAAACGCAACTTCTTGGCGATGATCTGCCGCTGCACGGTGCGCGGCAGTTGGTCCCAAACCTCGCCGGGACCGAACGGGCTGTTCAGCAGGAACGTCGCGCCCGTCTCGGCCGGCTTCAGCATGTCGAGCCGCTCCAGGAACGAGAACTGGTGGCACGCCACGAAGTTCGCATTGGCGATCAGGTAGCTGGAGTGCAGCGGTTGCGGTCCGAACCGCAGGTGCGAAACCGTGATGGCGCCGGATTTCTTCGAGTCGTAAACGAAGTAGCCCTGCGCGTAGTTTTCGGTCTCTTCGCCGATGATCTTGATGGAGTTCTTGTTCGCGCCCACGGTGCCATCCGCGCCCAAGCCATAGAACAGCGCGCGCACGGTGCCGGGCACTTCGCTGGAATAAGCGGGATCGTAATCCAGACTGGTGTGGCCCACGTCGTCCAGGATGCCGATGGTGAAATGATTCTTCGGCTTGGGCTTGGACATCTCGTCGAAAATGCCCTTCACCATGGCCGGCGTGAATTCCTTGGAAGACAGGCCGTAGCGCCCGCCGATCACGCGCTTGCCGGTGACCATCGCTTCGCTCAGCGCGGTGACCACGTCGAGATACAGCGGCTCGCCGGAACTGCCGGGTTCCTTCGTGCGGTCGAGGACGGCGATGGTTTTCACCGACGCGGGCAGCGATGCGACGAAGTGCTCGATGGAGAAGGGCCGATAGAGGCGCACCTTGACGAGCCCGACTTTTTCGCCGGCGGCGTTGAGGTGTGCGATGGCTTCTTCGGCCACTTCGGCGCCGGAGCCCATGATGACGACGATGCGGTCGGCATCCGGCGCGCCGAAGTAGTCGAATAGACGATATTGCCGGCCTACGATCCGCGCGAACTTGTCCATGGCCTTCTGGACCAGGGCGGGGCAGGCCGTATAGAACGGATTGGAGGCTTCACGCGCCTGGAAATATACATCCGGATTCTGCGCCGTGCCGCGGATCACGGGATGATCGGGCGAAAGCGCGCGGGCGCGGTGGGCGCGGACCAGGTCCTCTTCGATCATGGCGCGCATGTCGTCCGGCGTGAGTTGCTCGACCTTGGCCACTTCATGCGAAGTGCGGAAGCCATCGAAGAAGTGCAGGAACGGCACGCGCGATTCAAGCGTGGCGGCCTGCGCGATGAGCGCGCAATCCATCACTTCCTGCACGGAGTTGGAGGCCAGCATGCCGAAGCCGGTGGCGCGCGCGGCCATCACGTCGCTGTGGTCGCCGAAAATGGAGAGCGCCTGCGAGGCCAGCGTGCGCGCCGCAATGTGGAAGACCGTGGCGGTGAGCTCGCCGGCGATCTTGAACATGTTGGGAATCATCAGCAGCAAGCCTTGCGAAGCGGTGAACGTGGTGGTGAGCGAGCCGGTTTGCAGCGCGCCGTGCAGCGCACCGGCCGCGCCGCCTTCGCTTTGCATCTCGACCACCATGGGCACGGTGCCCCAGATGTTGGGTTTCAGCTCGGCGGACCACTGGTCGGCCCACTCGCCCATCGGCGACGATGGCGTAATGGGATAGATGGCGATGACTTCGTTGATTTGATGGGCGACGTAAGCCGCGGCTTCGTTGCCGTCAATGGTGACCTTCGGCCGGGTGGCGATAGATGAACTGGTCAAAACTTCCCCCTCTTCGGATTGCGGATGGCTAGAATGCTTTAAGACATAT
Source organism: Bryobacteraceae bacterium (assembly GCA_050008575.1). Taxonomy (GTDB): domain Bacteria; phylum Acidobacteriota; class Terriglobia; order Bryobacterales; family Bryobacteraceae; genus Bog-159. The sequence continues at coordinate 68,439 of JBEKMJ010000029.1, read as the reverse complement.
TATAAGACCTGTTTGTCGTAAAAGTCTACACTCTTCGTGTAGGGCGGCGCCATGCGCCGCCGTGGGGGTGCTTAACAGCTTTGGGGATCCTGACGGATAGAAACCGCTAAGCACCCCCGCCGTGGGGCCGCGGCCATTTGCATTTGGTCAAGTGTTATACTGCCTCCAATCCGGGGCCGTATGCCACCGGGGGCACTCAAAACAGTCTCAAGTCCAAGAGGGAAAATATGACCAATCGCGCAGCCTGCTTCTGTTTAAGTTTCTGCTTCGCCGGGACGATCATGGCGCAGCAACGCCCTCTCGTTCCGCGTGTGACCAGCTTCAGCGGCATGGTGAAGGATGCCGCGGGCGCGCCGCAAACCGGCATTGTGGGAATCGCCTTCTCCTTATATGAGGAGCAGCAGGGCGGCGCGCCCCTGTGGAGCGAGATTCAAAACGTGCCGCTCGACGATCAGGGGCATTACACCGTGCTGTTGGGTTCCATGCGGCCGGAGGGTTTGCCGTTGGATCTGTTCGCGACCGGCAAGGCGCGCTGGCTGGGCGTGGCGCCGCAACTGCCGGGGTCGCCTGAGGAACCCCGCGTTCTGCTGGTGGGTGTTCCCTACGCATTGAAGGCGGCGGACGCGGAAACGCTGGGGGGCATGCCGGCCTCGGCGTACATGTTGGCAGGCTCATCGGCTGCCGCGCCGCCCGCCCAATCGGCGACCCCGGCGCCAGCCACGGTCGCGGCCTCCGCGCTGCCGTCCCTCACCGGCACCGGTACAGCCGGTTATATCTCCAGGTTCACCAGCAGCTCGAGATTGGCCGATTCCTCGATCTACCAGAGCAGCGGCGGTATCGGCATTGGAACCACCACACCCGCGGCCGGTCTGGAGGTCAATGGCAGTGCGAAAGTGGATTCCAATCTCACGCTGGGCGGGAACATTCTGTCGGCAAGCGGATTGCCGGTGCTGCAGGCCCCCAACACGGGGTCCTACAACTTCAGCGCGGGCTTGGGGGCACTGGCGCCCAGCACCACGGGAACCTTCAATACCGCCATCGGCACCAATGCGCTGCAAGTCAATACCACCGGGTACGGCAACACCGCGGTCGGCCCCCTAGTGCTCGACCACAACACCACCGGCTTCAGCAACACCGCCGTCGGGAACGAGGCGCTCTCCAGCAACACCACCGGGAACTTCAACACGGCCAGCGGCGTAGACGCGCTGGAGTCGAATACCAGCGGGTCCGCTAACACGGCCAGCGGGGACTCCGCCCTGGTCGCAAACACCACCGGGTCCAACAACACAGCCAGCGGCGCATCGGCCCTGTTTTTTAACACCAGCGGGGGCTACAACACGGCCAGCGGTTTCCAGGCGCTGTTCGCAAATACTACCGGGTCCGACAATACAGCCAACGGCGCGGGATCTCTGGAATTAAACACGACTGGGGCATTCAATACGGCCAGCGGCTTCCAGTCCCTGAACGCCAACACCACCGGGACCGCCAACACGGCCGACGGCCACAACGCGTTGGAAGCCAACACCAGCGGGGGCTACAACACGGCCAGCGGCTATTACGCGCTGAACTCCAACAATACCGGCGGCCAGAACACAGCCAGCGGCGCCTTCGCCCTGACTTTCAACTCCGGCGGGAGCTACAATACGGCCGGCGGTTTCAACGCGTTGTACAGCAATACCACCGGTGGCAATAATACGGCCTTCGGCTACGCCGCGCTGGCGGCGATCAGCACCGGCAGCAACAATATCGCCCTCGGCGCCAACGCCGCCACATTCGCGACCACCGGCAGCAATAACATCGAGATCGGCAACTTTGGCGCCTCCACCGATAGCGCCGTCATCCGCATCGGGACCCAGGGCAGCCAGACCTCCGCTTTCATCGCCGGTATTTACAATGCGAACATCACGGGCGCGGCGGTGCTGGTGAACTCCAGCGGGCAACTCGGCATCGCTTCTTCGTCGCGGCGCTACAAGGAGGACATCCAGGATATGGCGGACTCGAGCAGCGGGCTGCTGCGGCTGCGGCCGGTGACTTTTCGATACAAAAAGCCGTACAACGATGGGTCGCAGCCCATCCAATACGGACTAATCGCCGAAGAGGTGGCGGACGTCTATCCGGATCTGGTGGCGCGCTCAGCGGACGGCCAGATCGAGACCGTAAAGTACCAGGTGCTGGGCCCTATGCTGCTGAACGAATTGCAGAAGCAGAGTTCCACCATCGCCACGCAGCAGGAGCAGATCCGGGATCAAGGACAACAGATCCGCGCGCTGGAAGAGCGCCTGGCCAGGCTGGAAGCCGCGCTCGATAAATAGCATTTCTTTCCAGCGGGCTCCCTTGCGCGGTTATTTCGGGTGCGCGGCCAGCATCGACGACAACAGTTCCTCAAGCCGGTTGTAGCTTGCCGCCACACCCTGTTCCATGCCGGAACGCCGCGCCGTGTCGCGCGCTTCCTGCGATTCGTAGAGTACGGCGATCATGGTTCTGGTAATGCCGCTTTCCTCGGCGAAAATAGTCGTTGTCAATGCTTCACCGGTGTACCCTCCTTGCGCCAGACATAGCGATAGGCGCCGCCCACCTTAAGGTCGATTTCGCAAATGGGCATGGTCCAGCCGGGCGGACCAAGCAGCCAGCGCCTGACCAGTTCCGTGCTTTCTGCCCGCGGGCCGCGGCCTTGGTTTCCCCGCGGTTTTCAACTCGCCCAGCAAACCATTCAGGCGCACGAAGGAGTTCCAGAATTGGCGATAGCTCTCCAGCCATGCGGTGGCCTCCGCCAGCGGCTTGGGCTCCAGCCGGCTGGGACGGCGCTGCGCATCGCGGTCGCGCGAAATCAGACCGGCGCGCTCCAGCACCTTAAGGTGCTTTGAGATGGCCGGCTGGGTCATGGCGAACGGCTCGGCCAGTTCGGTCACCGACGCCTCGCCGGATGCCAGCCGCGCCAGGATGGCCCGGCGCGTGGAATCGGCCAGCGCCGCGAACGTGGCGTCCAGGCGTTCCGGCGCCTTCCGCATATAACCAGTTAGTGGCATAACCATTTGGTATTGTCTGTGATGGTGGCATAGGCTTCAGCGTGGACGGCCGGGGCCGTCACCAGGGGCAGAAACCCAAGTTGGGGGGCGGGATTTATCCCGCGCGGGGCTTCAGCCCCGCGCCTCGCAAATCGACAGTTCGGCGAGAAGATTTCTGGAGAGCCTGTGATGGTGGCATAGGCTTCAGCCTGTGATGGTGGCTAGGCTGTACCCTGAAACCAGTGAATCCCGCTCAATCCGGCCGGCCCTCTGGAGCCCGCAGGCCGAACCGCGCCAGCATTTCGCGCCGCCCCAGACTGGTGACGCCTAAAGCCCTGCTGTCGAGATCCTGCACCACCCATTTCCTCTTCAGCGCGACGTTCAGAAGTGCCGCCCCAAGCGCTCCGCCGACATGCGGCCGCCGCTCGCTCCAATCCAGGCAGGCGTACGCGAACCGGCGGCGCAGCGCGCGCGTTCGCTCCACGTCGATGCCCAGCGCCGCGAGCCCCTTCAACCCATCCAGGCTCAACTCGTAATCGGCCGATAGCCAGCCCAGCGCCCGAAAGCGATCGTGCAGGGCCACGCCCAGCGTGCCCGCCATGTGGTCGTAGCAAGTGCGCGCGGCGCGCAGCCGGCTGGGCGTGTTGGGCACGAACTGGCCGCGCGATCCGCCCGCGAGCACGCTGAGCCCTTCCAGCGCACCGGACACGTTCGGCCCCTCCAGGCTGTAATAGCGGTGTTTGCCCTGTACGTGCACTTTTACCAGGCGCTCCGTCATCAGCCGATGCAGGTGCACGCTGGCGGTCGACGGACTCACCTCCGCCACCATCGCCAACTCGGTGCTGGTGCGCGCATGGCCATCCAATAGGTTATAAAGCATGCGCGCCCGGGCCGGCTCGCCGATGGCCGCCGCAATTCTGGAGACTGCCAGGTCCATATGCTCTTCGACATCCATAGTTTCATGATAAACGAAGTATCCTTGTTCGGAAACGGCCATACTGACCTGGAGACTCGCCATGACCATCACCTGCGTGATCCGCTACCAGATCGACCCGTTCCAGCGGGAAGGATTCAAAAAGTACGCGGAGAATTGGGGCCGCATCATTCCACGCTGCGGCGGCCACCTGGTCGGATATTTTCTTCCGCATGAAGGCACTAACGACGTGGCCTGGGGCCTGATTGCTTTCGACAGTCTGGCCGCCTACGAGGCCTACCGGGCCCGCTTGCGGTCGGACCCGGAAGCGCGCGAGAATTTCAGCATGGCACAGACCCAGCGCCTGATCCTGCGCGAAGAGAGGAACTTCGTTGAAGCCGTGGATGGCACGTTCGGACGGCCCTCGACGCTCCGGGGACCGTTAGCGCCGTGTTGACGCAGGCTGAAAAGGGGCAGGCCTTTCGCGCGCTGCATATGCGTGCCGGCGCGTTCATCATTCCCAATCCGTGGAACTGCGGCACCGCGCGGCTGCTGGCACACCTGGGCTTCGAGGCGCTGGCCACCACCAGCGCCGGATATGCCTTCTCCGCCGGGCAGCCGGACAACACGATCGACCGCGGCGAGATGCTGGCGCACGTGTCCGCGATCGCGTCCGCCACGGAACTGCCGGTCAGCGCCGATCTGGAGAATGGCTACGCCGACGACCCGGAAACGGTGGCGGAAACCATCCGGCTGGCGGCTGCCGCGGGCGCCGTGGGCGGGTCGATCGAAGATATGTCGCGGCAGCCGGGGCGTCCTATCTATGAGCGGACGCATGCGGTGGAGCGCATCCGCGCGGCGGCCGAGGCGGTGCGCGCCCTTCCGTTTCCTTTCACACTGACCGCGCGGGCCGAAAATTACCTGGCCGGCCGGCCCGACCTGGAAGACACGATCGCGCGCTTGCAGGCCTACCAAATGGCGGGCGCCGATGTGCTCTACGCGCCAGGCCTGACCGGTAAGGACGATATCGCCGCCATCGTGGGCGCCGTGCACCGCCCGGTAAACGTGGTGATGGGTTTACAGGGCGCGCAATTGAGCCTGGCTGAACTTTCGGCGATCGGCGTCAGGCGCGTCAGCGTGGGCAGCGCGCTCTCTCGCGCCGCGCTGGGCGCTTTCCTAAGGGCAGCGCGGGAGATGCTGGAACATGGCACTTTTGCGTTCGCGGATGACGCGGCAAGCTATCGGGAAATCAATGCCATGCTCAAGGCATGACTTATACAAATGAAGAAACCGGTGGGGCGGCGCCATGCGCCGCTCCTGAGTCGGCTTTCAGACGGCTTAAGCCCACTTCGCTCGCCGAGTGCGAGCGGAACTCGCCCAAAGCGGGGCTAAAAGCCCCGCGGCGGCGCATGGCGCCGCCCCACTCCAAGCCGTTATGGCGTGACTTGGAAGATTGTCCCGTCGGTGGACCGGCCACCGTAGACGGTGGCGCCGTACAGAGCGCCCTCGGAGTCTCGCGCCAGGCCCGCTGGGTACGCTCCGTCCGCGCCGCTGCGGAAGCGGTGAATCGTGGTGAGGGCCCCCGATTTTGAATTCAACTTAAACACCGTCCCGTATCCCAGCGCGCCATTGTACGTCGTCCCGTACAGTTCGCCCTGTGCTCCAATGGTCAGCGCCGACGGATTAGCTCCATCAATCCCGCTGAAAAGATACAGAACCGTTTCCAGGCGGCCCGCGGTGGGCAGCTTGAAGACGACGCCGTTGCCACCGCCGCCCGTACTGGTGGTCCCATAAAGGGTGCCCTGTCCATCTCCGATCACGCCGGTCAAGGGACTCTTGCCATCCGCCGCCCCGGTGAAATCGTACAACACCGTCTCCGCACCCGTCTGGTTGTCGATCGTAAACACTGCCCCCTGATTGAACGATCCGCCCAGCGAAGTCGTGCCATAAAGGCTGCCGGCTTCCAGAAACAAGCTCCCTACGGGATTCGCGCCGTCGGGCGATCCCGCGAAGCGGTGCAGCGTGGTCAGGTTGCCGGCGCTGTCCAGCTTGAACACCGTTCCGCAGGAATCGGTGCCAATGTTAGTGCGGCAAGTGGCGTTGGCGATGCCGCCCCCGATGGTCGTCCCGTAAAGGTTTCCCGCCGCGTCGCGCACCAGGCCGCCATCCGGGTCGGCTCCGTCCGGCCCGCTGAAGCTGTGCAACAGTGTTTCCGTTCCCGCCGCGCTCAACATAAACACCGTTCCGTAATTCTGCAGCCCGCCGTAGTAGGTGGTCCCGTAGAGGTTGCCGGCCGGGTCCGAGATCACCCCGGCGTACGGAAATTCCCCATCCGAAGGGTAACCGGCGAAACTGTGCAGCAGAGTCTCCTGGCCAGTCTGCAAATCGAGCCGGAAGATGGTGCCTAACCCATAGGGACCCTGTCCCACTCCGCCGATGTCGGTGGTTCCGTAGAGGCTGTGCCCTGCGATGAGCGGGTTGCCCAAGGGCTGCGCGCCGCTGGAAAAAGAGGGGAATGCGTAAAGCACGTTGTAGGTTTGCGCGGGCGCGGTTGGAGTTGCCAGCACCGCCAGCGCGATCAGCGGGGCAGCAGCCGCTACCGTGCCTGAAATCCGATTCCGTCGTGGCTGCATCTTACGCGTCATAATCCATACCCTCCTTAGCGCCCGCAACCGCCATGGCGGGCGGACGCCGCTTCCACGATTCTCCGCCCAATCCGGCCCGCGGTCAATGGCCGGCGCTGGCCGTGGTACTGGAGGGGACGTTTTGGAGTGGCGCCCTCGCGCCATTATCTATCGTTAACGTTGCCGGCCAGCCATATTCGGCCCAGAATGATGGAATGGCCCAGCCCGCACGCCGACTCGCCGCTTCGCTAGCGCTCGCATCCTTCGCAGTTTCCGGTCAGGCGCCAATTAGCGCCGCCAACCAATCCGCGGTTCCCGTGGCGCTGGCTTTGCACGATGCCACCCCAATCCGTTTGCGGCTGACGCGCGATCTCACTTTCACTAACGCCAAACCCGGCGACAAAGTGGATTTTGAGATTGTCGACGACCTGCGAATCGATGGCCTGCTAGTAATCGCGCGCGGCGTCAGAGCGACCGCCATCATTACCCAGGCCGAGCCCAAGACCCGCATGGGGCGCGGCGGGAAACTGGGCGTGAGCCTCAACTGCCTGCCGCTGTTGGACGGCGGCAAAGTAGCCATTCGCGCGGCGAAGGAGGGTCGCGCGGCAGGACACGCGGACACCCCAGCCGTCGCCGAGGTAGCGGCAGCGGCCATGGCTAAGCCGGAGGCGCCGCCGTTGCTCTTCGCTTTTGGCAAAGACGAGGCGTTCCCCGAGGGCACCGGCGTGGCTGCCTATATCGACGGTGAAGTGAAACTCGACCCGGCCAGGTTCCTGGCCGATATCGCATTTACTTCGAATCCTCCGGGCGCGCTGGTCAGCATGTATGGCGCGCCCATCGGACGGACGCCTTTCACCACCAGGCTGGCGCCCGGCGCGTACAAAGCCGTATTCTCCGCCGACGGCTATTACAATCTGACCCAAAGGATTGTCGTAGGACCCGGATATTCGAACACCGTACATGCGGCGTTCGAATTGAAGTGACGGAGAAACTGAAAGCCGATAGCTTATCTACCCTACTTACCGCCGTTCTCGATAAAATACGCTTCGTTCTGAATCTTCAGATTCAAGCTGCCGTTGATTTCATCCATCCACTGCTTGAAGCGCGCCTGCTTCAACTCGTTGAGGATGGTTTCCTGCACTTCGGCATACGGTTGCGCGGCGATCTCTTCGGCGCGGAACAGATAGAAGCCCTTGGGCTGCTTCACGGACTGGCTTAGTTCGCCGGCTTTCAGCGCGAAGATGGCAGTGCGAATGCCTTCCGGAAGGTTGTCGGTGCTGCGCAAGGTGCCGAAGTCGCCGTCTTTGGCGGCCGAGGTCGTGTCTTCGGAATTCTCTTTCACCACCTTGACGAAATCCGCCCCGGCCACGATGGCGGCCCGCAGGCCGTTGATCTTAGCTTGCGCTTCGGCTTCGGTGCGGTGTTGCGGTCCGTCGGCGCCGGCCGCGGATGGGTCCGCGGAAAAGGTGACATAAATCGCCTTCACCCTAACCTGTTTGAAGCGTTCTTTGTTCGCATTGTAAGAGCTTTCCACTTCGGCGGGCGGCACGTTGATGGTGGTCAGCACTCCGTGCAACTGCGCATTCATCAGCAAATACATGCGATTGAAGGCGAGCGCTTCGCGGGTGGGACTTTGCTGGTCGAGCTTGGCTTTTTCGGCCATTTCCGACAGCCGATGCATCAGGGCGAACTGCTGCACGAAAGCCCTGCGGTCGCGCCGCGCGGCCTGTTGCATGTTCGGAGGCATGGCTTCCAGAAAGCTGTTCAACTCGCCGGCGGTGAGTTTCCGGCCGTCGTCGAAAGTGGCGACTACCGTATCCGGCGTTACGCTGGCGGCGAGCATCTTGCCGATGTCGATCGTCACTTTCGGTTTGGAGGGCGCTGGGGCTGCGGCGGGCGGCGTGGCGGACTGCGCCCACACGGGGGCTGTTAGCAGGAAAAACGGGAAATATTTCATGAGGTTGGTAATTCTATAGTTTAGCGCGGCAGGGCATGGCCCTGCCCCACTATTCCGCGTACAGGCCCATGCGTCTTTTCACCAGATCCACCGTGGAATTGGCAATGGGGCCGACGCGCTCCGCGCCGTCGCGCAGGATACCGGGAATGTAAGCCGGGTCGGACATCGTCTCCCGATACCGCTGCTGGAAGGGCTCCAGTTGCGAAACGGTCATCTCGGCCACCTGCTTCTTCAACTCCCCGTAGCGCATGCCGCTGAAGTGCGCGCGCATCCGGTCATCGGTCCAGCCGGCGAAGGCTTGAAAAATGTTCAGCAGGTTGGCCACGCCGTCGCCTAAATTCTCAAAATCCACGGCCGGATTGGAATCGGTAGTGGCGCGCATCACGATCTTGCGGATACGGTCAGGCGGATCGAGCAGCGCCACGGCATGGTTCGCGCCGGCCGCCGACTTGCTCATCTTGGCGGTGGGGTCGTCCAGGCCCATGATGCGCGCGCCCACCCCGGGTAGGCTGGTAGCGGGCATAGCGAACGTGTCGCCGTAGAGCGAATTGAACCGCTGCGCAATATCGCGGGTCAGTTCCAGGTGCTGCGCCTGGTCCTCGCCCACAGGCACCGCGGCGGCCTGGTAAAGCAAAATGTCGGCGGCCATCAGGCACGGGTATTGCAACAGGCCGTCGCTCACCGATTCCTGTTTGGCGGCCTTGGCCTTGTATTGCGTCATGCGCTCCAGCCAGCCCACGGGCGTGACGCAGGTGAGCATCCAGGCCAGTTCGGCGTGCGCCGGCACGGCGGATTGCACCATAATGCTGGACTGCCGGGGGTCGATGCCAGCCGCCAGATACAGCCCCGCGATCTCGATAATCTTGGCGCGCAACTCGGCGGGGTCCTGGTAGACGGTGACGGCGTGCAGGTCTACGATGCAGAAAATGCACTCGTATTCGGTTTGCACCCGCACCCAGTTCTTCAGCGCGCCCAGATAGTTGCCGATATGTAGATTTCCGGACGGCTGCATGCCGGAGAAGACTCGTGCTCTCATGGTAGGTGAGTTCGAAGGAGTAAATTTTATCCTAAGCGATTTCGAGATCACGGTGGAGAAGCTGGTATACGGCGGCGAGGGGCTGGGCCGGTTGGATGGCCGCGCGGTGCTGGCGCCCTTCGTGCTGCCCGGCGAGCGCGTGCGCTTGCGTGCGGCGGGCGAGAAGCCCGGTCTGGTGCGGGCCGGATTGCTGGAGGTGCTGGGCGCCGCGCCGGAGCGGGTGACGCCGCCGTGCCCTTATTTCATGCGCTGCGGCGGTTGCCACTATCAACATGCGCCATACGAGATGCAGCTGGCGCTGAAGCGCGCGATTCTGGAAGACCAGTTGCGCCGCATCGGGAAGATCGCGCCGCCCGGCGCCGCGGAGATCCGCGTGGTGGCGGGCGAGCCATGGGGCTATCGCAATCGCGTGCAATTGCATATCGCGAACGGGAGGTTAGGCTACCGCGCAGCGCAATCGCACAAATTGTGCGCAATCGAGCGGTGCCCCATCGCCTCGCCCGCGATCGAGGGGGCCATGGCCACTCTGCGCGAAATGCTGGGCGATCCGCGCTGGCCGCGATTCGTGCCGCAGATCGAGCTGTTCACCAATGAAACGGAAATGCAGCTTCATGTTCCGGAGGCGGAGCGCCCCGTAGCCCGGCGCTTCTTCGACTGGTGCGCGGAACGCATCCCTGGCCTGGTTGCGGGCGCGCTCGACTATCGGGCCGCCGGACACACCTGGCGGGTGAGCCGCGGCTCGTTCTTCCAGGTGAACCGGTTCCTGATCGGCAAGCTGGTGGAGACCGCGCTGGACGGCGCGGAAGGACAGACTGCCCTCGATCTCTACGCCGGCGTGGGACTGTTTTCGCTGGCACTGGCGCAGCGGTTCGCTTCGGTGACCGCGGTGGAATCGGGTGCGCGGGCAGCAGGCGATTTGCGGTTCAACGCGGAGCGGGCCGGCCTCCCGTTGCGCGTGGAACAGACGGATGCGGAAGCTTGGCTGGAACAGTTGGACACCGCGCCGGACTTCGTGTTGCTGGACCCGCCGCGGGCCGGCATCGGCAAGCGCATGGTCGAGCGGCTTGCCCAACTGCGCCCGCCGCAAGTAGTGCTGGTCTCCTGCGACCCGGCCACGCTGGCGCGCGACTTGGCGGGACTAATGGGCGCGGGATACCGGATCGAGCTTCTGACGCTCGTAGATCTATTTCCGCAGACCTATCATCTGGAAACGGTGGCGCGCCTGGCGCTATAACCGCCTCGTGGGGCAGGCTCGCAGCCTGCGCGGGCCTCGCAGGCCCGCTCTTCCGCGAGCGAAGCTAGCCACTGGACTTCGGCCGGCCGCCGCGCTATCGCGCCGGAACCCACTCCTCGGCGCCGTTAATCGTCCGTCGAACCTGCGGTACCACCGCTATTCCAGCCGGAATCCAAGCGCAAAACGCACCGTCTCCGGCGTGACAATCGTCCATAGGGTTCGCCAGCACGCGCCGGGTCAGCGTTTCCAAAGCCTCCATGTCATTGGCCGCCGCGACCGCCATGTCGTGATCCGCCGGGCTCGCGCGCACCAGGTAGATCAGCCGCACGTGCCGGACGCCGCGCGGCAACCGAAACAAGTGCGCCACTGGCTCTGGCTGCGGAGTGCTATGGCCGTCTCTGGTGGTTTCCGCCGACAAGAGATCCAATCCATGGCGCGGCTTTACACCATAGTAGGCCACCTCGTACCCGAGAAAGTCGTCTCCCGCCGTTAGGGTGATGGTGTTGCCGCTGGTCGTTTCGTCGCTGAACGTAAGCCGGTAGCCGCCGGATTTGAGTAAGGGAGTTACTACGCGCAGCCGCCATCCCGGCTCCAGGTCGATGTAGCCGTGGCTCATCGGAGGGACCGCGGCCGCCGGCCCGCGCGCGTGCCGAGCGGCACACCCGGTCAGCAGGAATGCCAATGCCGGAATAATATAGCGGCGATGCGTCTCCACTTAGCCCGTCTTACGCGCACCTACTTCAAGATCAGCGTCGGGCTGCGGAAATCGTAACCCACCAGGCGCAGCCCGCCGGCATCCGGCGCATAAGCCAGCGTCTCGTCCAGCGCGCCGTTAGCGCACGCCAAACGGTAACGAAGCTGCACCCTGGTGCCCGAAGTATTCATGTTGGTGAAGTAGCCCAGCGACCCCGCCGGCGTCTGGCACTCCCCCATTTTGATGTGAACGGTGGCCAGCAGTCTGCCCGCATCCCAACGGTTGACCGCAGTTCTGAAATCCACGCCGGCCGCGTCGTAGATGGCGTCGTATTGCCCCGCTGCGAGCTGTTTATGAAATAGCGCCGCCGCGCGCTCGGCCTCGGCCCCCATCTGGCGGGAGCGCGCGAAGAACAATCCGCACGCCCCCATAACCAGGAGCGGCGATAAAACCGTCAGCCAGAAACGCCAGGAACGGCCGCGCCACCATGCTTCCATAAGCGGTTCCATATGCGGTTCCATAAGCGGTTCCATAAGCGGTTCCCTAAGCGAAGTATCTCACGCCATGGCCGCCAGCGCGATAGCTCCCAATACGCCCGCATCGCCGCCTAAAGCGGGCGGCACGACGTATTCCTCGATCCGCTCCAGAATTGCGGGGGACTGGATGTAGCCGTTCAGCAGCTCCAGCACTTTTGCCCGGATGCGCGGAAACAGGTGCGCCTGCCGCATCACGCCGCCGCCCAAAATGATCCGTTGCGGCGAGAGCGTGCAGATCCAGGTTGCGAGTCCCAGCGCGATATACTGCGCCTCCAGATCCCACGCGGGATGCTCGGGCGGCAGCGTCTCGCCCGGTTGTCCCCAGCGGGCCGCCAACGCGGGTCCCGCGACCAGTCCCTCCAGGCAGTCGTGGTGGAACTTGCAGTTGCCGGGGAAGTCCGCGTCGCGCGGGTCGCGCGGCACGCGGATGTGTCCCATCTCCGGGTGCACCAGGCCGTGCAGCAAGCCGCCGTTGGCCATGCCGCCGCCTCCCACGCCGGTGCCGATCGTCAGGTAAAGAAAAGTATCCAGGCCCTGCGCGGCGCCCCAGCGGTGTTCGCCCAGCGCCGCGGCGTTCACGTCGGTGTCAAAGCCCACCGGCAGTCCCGTGGCCCGGTGCACGGCGCCCGCCAGGTCCGTATCGCTCCAGCCGGCCTTGGGCGTGGAAGTAATGTAGCCGAATTTGGGCGACGCGCGGTCCAGGTCCACGGGACCGAACGATCCGATGCCGATCGCCTGCAGCGCGTGCGGCTGTGCCCGGAAAAAGTCCAGCGCGCGGGCGATCGTCTCGGCTGGCATGGTAGCTGGAAACTCGGTCCGTGCCAGCAGTTTGCCGCTTTCGCCGCCGGTGGCGCACACGAACTTTGTGCCGCCGCACTCCATTCCTCCATATATGGGCATCAGCTTTGTTATAGCGCGAAGCATGTTTCGTGAGAGCAAACCGTCGCCGCGGGCACATTTTAAGTTAAGGAGACCTGATAATGCTAAAAATAGCCCCGCTCTGCCTTGGACTCTGTTTTGCCATGGGAATCGCGCACGCCGCCACCAAGCCCGGACCGGAAGTGAAAACCCTCACCGCCCCTGTGACGCGGCCGAAGCCGTCCGCCATGCCGAAGGTGGCGTCCATGCCGGACGCCCAACTGGAAAAGACCATTCGCGCGAAGTTCGCCAAGTCCAAGATTTCAACGCACAATTTCCAGGTTCACGTACAGGGCGGCGTCGCCACCATCGAAGGGCAGACCGATGTGCTGCAACATAAAGGAACGGCGACGCGGCTGGCCAAAACCGCCGGCGCCATCAAAGTGGTGAACCACATCGCGGTGAGCCAGTCGGCTAAGGACAAAGCGGCCAAGAATCTCGCGACGGGCCGCCGCCGCGCGCAGGTCAAACGCAGCCAGACTACCGCGCGCACAGCCAAGCGCTCCAGTTAGCAATAAATGGCTCGTCCGGGGAATCTGTGGGTAACCGGCGAAGTTCAGCGCTGGGATTGAGAGAGGAAGCGGTGGAACCTGCGGCAGGTGGAGTCGAAGGAGCGTTGCTCGTCTTCCCAGCCGTTGTGGATTAGGGGGCGCCGTCCTCGTGGATTGCATTGCGGACGAGTTGTTCCGCGGCAACCTTCCTCAGATGAGGGTCTTCGTTCACGTCGCGAATGATCTCTCCGCAAAGCAGCCACATATTGTCGACGTGGTTTTGGACGGTTCTTTTTGACAGGCCAGACTCCGCTAGGTGAACAAGGAAGGGCATGAAGCACTCGACGAGTCTTGTACCTAGCGGGAGGTCTTCTTCCACGCCCATCCAGCGCTCTGGCCACTCCGAAAGATCGCGGCAGTCGCGGCAGTATGGCAATAGCGCGGGGGGCGTCGATGGGGGAGAATTGGAATTCGTCTTCATCTTCGTGTCGCCCCGGTCAATTCATGCGCCTTCCCAGGATTCTGAACCAGTGCCATCCCATCCCGGGATTTGTCTACGGGCAAGCCCGTTTCGCCGAAGACGAACAGGCCATTCTCATTCCGGTACGACCGCGGAAACGATCCGCAGCCATATGTTCAGGTGTCATCAACCCGCCCCGGGCTACGACCAGTCTCCCACACCGCGACGGTTTGAGTTCATCGGCTTCTGAGGCTATCCGGTTTTTCTGGTCTATTGCATGCGACGGGTGAACTGCAAACAATGCGGGGTGCTGGTCGAAGAAGTGCCATGGGGCATGGGCAACCACAGTTCCACCAAGGTTCACATGCATTTCCTGGGGCATTGGGCGCGCAAACTCTCCTGGAAGGAAACCGCCGAAGAGTTTCGCACTTCCTGGATAAGGTCCACGACGCGGTGGCGTATCTGGTCACCTGGGGGCTGGAGCATCGCGTCCTGGGGGCCATTCGCGCCATTGGGCGCGGCCAAGGGCACAAAATATATGACCTTGGTGTATCAGGTCGATCTGGGCTGTACCCGGCTGCTGTGGATGGGCAAGGAACGGACCGTGAAAACCTTCACGGAATTCTTTACCATGATTGGCCCGGAGGTGTCGGCGAAGATCGAATTCGTCTACTCGGACATGTGGAAACCGTATTTGGGTGTGATTCGCGAAAAATGTGCCCACGCCCTCAACATCCTCGACCGGTTCCGTCCTGACCAAATCCCGCTGGTGCCTTCTCAACCGGCCGGCGAATCTCACCGCCAACCAGAAGACTTCCAGCAACTCTGGAATTACGAGTGGACCGCCTGGGCAGCCAAGTTCCTCGACCAATGGTGTGGCCAAGTGATGCGCTCGCGGATCGAGCCGATGAAGAAAGTTGCCAGAACATTACGCGCCCACCGCGAACTCAACTATTTTCGCGCCCGGAAGGAGTTCTCGAGCGGCGTAATCGAGGGTCTGAACAGCAAAGCAAAGTCACTATGAGGAAATCCTATGGGTTCCGAACCTTCCGAGCCGCCGAACTGGCGCTCTATCATTCGCTTGGCAAACTGCCCGAGCCGGAGCTCACGCACAGATTCTTCTGACGAATCAATTAAAATATCAAATCGTGGAGAAAACCATGCCCCAGGAATACATCGAAATCCGCGGCGCCCGGGAGAACAACCTGAAGAACGTCTCGCTGCGCATCCCCAAACGCAAGATCACCATCTTCACCGGCGTCTCGGGTTCCGGCAAATCGTCGATCGTCTTCGATACCCTCGCGACCGAGGCGCAACGCCAGATGAACGAGAATTTCAGCATGTTCATCCGCACCTTCCTGCCGCGCTACTCCCAACCCGACGCCGACGCTATTGAGAACCTGAGCATGCCGATCGTGGTGGACCAGAAACGGCTCGGCGGCGGATCTCATTCGACGATGGGCACCATCACCGACATCTACCCGGTGCTGCGCCGGTTGTATTCCCACATCGGCAAACCCCATGTGGGACATGCGAATGTCTTTTCCTTCAACGACCCAAAGGGCATGTGCCCGAACTGCAACGGCCTCGGCCGCAAGATGGGCGTGGACGTGGATCTGTTCCTCGATAAATCCAAATCGCTGAACGAAGGCGCGATCCTATTCGGTGAATATGCGGTCGACAGTTGGGGCTGGAACTTCCTCGGCCGGTCGAAACTCTTCGATATGGACAAGAAGCTTTCGAAGTTCAGCGAAAAGGAAATGGAACTGCTTTTGTACAGCAAACCATATAAGTTGAAAACAAATGTCGGAGGCAAGACCTTCAATTTGACGTGTGAAGGCATCATCGCCAGATTTACCGCCAAGTACATCACGCGCGACCTGAAGACCATGTCGGAACGTACACAAAAGGCGGTGGCGCCTTACATCACGATGGCGCCGTGTACGGTGTGCAAGGGCGCGCGCTTAAGTCAGGAAGTGCTGAAGTGCAAGATCGGCGGATACAACATCGCCGAGCTGGCCGCGATGGAAGTGGACCGGTTGATCGGCGTGATCCAGGCGATCGCGGAACCGAAAGTCGCACCCATTTTGAAAACACTGATCCAGCGCCTGCAATATCTGGTGGATATCGGCCTCGAATATCTCGCCTTAAATCGTGAAACGGACACGCTCTCCGGCGGCGAATCGCAGCGCGTGAAGATCGTCAAGCACCTGAGCAGCAGCCTGGTGGACGCGATGTATGTGTTCGACGAGCCCAGCGTGGGTCTGCACCCGCGCGATGTGCATCGTTTGAATGAACTGCTTCAACAATTGCGCGATCGGGGAAATACGGTACTCGTGGTGGAACACGATCCCGATGTCATTAAAGTGGCCGACCATATCGTGGACCTGGGCCCGCATGCGGGAAGCCGGGGCGGCCAGGTCATGTACGAAGGTCCGTTCAAGAACCTGTTGAGCGCGGACACACTGACCGGAAAATATCTGAAACAGTCGGTTTCAATCAAAAGCGATTTCCGTTCCCCCAGTGGAAAACTGCCCATCAAGAATGCAAAAGCCAACAACTTGCAGAACGTGAGCGTGGACATCCCGAAGGGCGTACTCACGGCGATCACAGGTGTGGCAGGTTCGGGGAAGAGCTCGCTAATTCATCAGACCTTTCTCCGTCAACACCCGGACTCCATTGTGATCGACCAGTCCCCCGTGGGTGTCTCGATCCGGTCCAATCCCGGCACCTATACCGGCATCATGGACGAGGTGCGCAAGGCCTTCGCGGCCGCGAACAAGGTGAGCCCGTCGCTGTTCAGCTTCAATTCGGAAGGCGCCTGCGAGAACTGCCTGGGACTGGGCGTGATCTACACGGAGATCCCCGCGATGGGCGAGGTCAAGTCGCCATGTGAGATCTGCGAGGGCAAACGATTTAAAGATGAAGTGCTGGCATACAAGCTCAACGGAAAATCGATCAACGATGTGCTGGAAATGACTGTCAGCCAGGCGCTCGAGTACTTCAAGATCGACAAGATCGCGAGCAAGCTACAGGCCATGAGCGACGTCGGCCTCGATTACCTGACCCTGGGTCAGCCGTTGAGCACGCTCTCCGGTGGCGAATGCCAGCGCATCAAACTGGCGAGTGAGCTGCACAAACAAGGCAGCATCTATGTGCTGGACGAGCCCACCACCGGTTTACACATGTCGGATCTCAGTCACCTGCTGGAGATCATGAACCGGCTGGTGGACGCCGGCAACACGGTGATTGTGATCGAACACAACACCAGGGTGATCAAAAATGCGGACTGGGTCGTCGATATGGGCCCCGAAGGCGGCACCAAGGGCGGCAAGGTCATGTTCGAAGGCACGCCCAAGCAGTTGCTCACTGCAAAGAATTCGCTGACCAGTGAGTATATACGGAATTAACCTGATGCAAAGCGAATCGTCGGATTCACTGTGTCATAGGACGAGTGTGGAGCCGGCCGGCAGGCGCTAGCCGACTCAGCACATATGCGCGAGTGGGCTCCCTTTGAAGCCGATGGGAGCCAGGGTACAGTTGTAACCGTCTTTCCGAACGGCTATCGAACCAGAAGAGGCTTCCACTTGCGGAGGGTGCAGGTTACGCTGAGCGCAGCTAAAATAGGCGCGAGAGTTGGAGGTGTACATGAAAAGGCCCGTCCCGGTGGAATCCGCCTCTGCACTAATCGACCGGAAGATCAAGGAACTTGGGGACTGGCGCGGGAAGACGCTCGCGATAGTGCGGGAAATCATACACGAGGCAGACCCTGAGATCGTAGAAGAGTGGAAGTGGATGGGGACTCCCGTCTGGTCCCACGGCGGCATCGTCTCGACGGGAGAGACGTACAAGAACGTGGTCAAGATGACATTTGCCAAGGGAGCTCGGTTGCAGGACCCTTCAGGTTTATTCAACTCCAGCCTCGACGGGAATGCCAGGCGCGCCATCGACATCCACGAAGGCGACCAGGTCGATGAAGTGGCCCTGAAGGATCTCATCCGCGCCGCAGTGGCGCTCAATCTCAAGGGCAAGCCGAAGCCCCGGCGAGCGAGCGGCAAGCGGGCCGACTAGCTTCATCGCAGGCCAGGAGTTGGCCGCCGAAGGGCGCTCGGTCTTGATCGCGGAGGAGACTGCCATCTCTATGAAGCGTCCCTATGGCGGTCAAGCGTGAGTCGTGCCGATGAAATCGGCGGGCGCCGGCGACAGACTTGGGCGCTACGTGGTTTTCGGCCATCGGTTGGCTGGCAGGGTGCCGGGCGCGAAGTTCCTGCCGCTGTCAATCCGCGACAGGGCGGTATGACCGATTATGTACGGAGGGCGCGAACCGGGTCGGTTTGCGAGGCACGCCAGGCCGGCACAAGACACGCCGCCAGGGAGGCGATCGCCATGACCGCGCCCGCCGCTGCAAAGGTTAACGGATCGCGCGGGCTTACATGGTACAGAAGATTGGCGACGAGCTGTGTGACCACCATCGCGAGGGCGATACCCAGGAGGATGCCGGCGGCGGTGAGCTTCAGTCCATGCCGGACGACGCCGCGCAAGAGGTCCGCGGTGTCCGCGCCCAACGCCATGCGCAGTCCGAACTCGCGCATACGCTGCGAAACCGTGTAGGACATCACGCCGTATAGGCCGATCGCAGCCAGCAGAAGGGCCAATCCACCGAACAGGGCGAACATGCCGAGGGCGGTCCTCCGGAACGCGGTGGTGCGATCCACCTGTTCGCGCATGGTGATTACTTCACCGAGAATCAGATTGGCATCGAGTTTTTGGATTTCGCTGCGCAACGCCTTCGTCAAGGTTTCGGGCGGAAGAGCCGTACGCACCTCCAATCCGGACCCCCCGCCGGTCTGGAGCAGCGGCGTGTAATAAAATGGCTGGGGGATTTCGGTGAGGTTCCGGTACTTCGACATCCGCGCAATCCCTACCACCCGCAGCCATTGGCCTTTGGCTTGAAAGCGGCGGCCGACCGGATCGAGGCCCTTCCAGTACTGCGACGCCATCATCTCATTGACGACCGCCACGGGGGGAGCGGCGCCGGTATCGGTGCGGGCGAACTCCCGGCCCGCGACCAGAGGGATTCCCATCGTGGCGAAGTAGGAGGGGCCCACCCCGACGGATTCGACGGTAATCTGTCGATCCGGCGGCGCCTCATAACCTTCCACCGCGATCGATGCGGACTGATAGCTGCGCACGGTGAAGGGCGCGAGACCGGTGAAGGCCGCCGATTGCACTCCTGCCAGCGATTGAAGGCGATCGACGAGCAGTTCCTGAAAGTTTCGCGTGCGATCGCGGTTGTATCCCGCCGCCGCAAAGTCGATGGTGGTTGCCAGCACGTTCGCAGTTGAGAAGCCAGGGTTGGTGGCCTCGACAGCGCGGAGACTCCGCATCAGTAGGCCGGTTCCCACGAGCAGCACGAAGCTGAGCGCCACCTGCACCTGCACCAAACTGGAGCGCAGCAGCGCCCGCCGTCCTCCGCCAACCACGCCGCCGGATTCGGCCCGCATGGCGCCGGCCAGATCGATATCGCTCGCCTGAAGGGCGGGAACCAGCGCGAACAGCAGCGTGGAGACCGCGCAAACTCCGGCGCTCAGTGCGAGGACGCGCCAATCCAACCCGCCGGGCAGATACATGGAAACGCCGCCCCGGGCCGGAAGGAGCAGCACCAAAAGGTTGCGGCACGTGTATGCCAGAGCGAATCCGCTGGCCGCGGCGAAAGCCGCCAGAATAAATCCCTCCGTGAAAAGCTGTGCGAAGAGACGGCGGCGCGCGGAGCCGATGGCCAGACGCACGGCCATTTCATGCCGGCGCCGAAAGGATCGGAGCAGCAGCAGGTTACTGACGTTGGCGCAGGCGATCAGCAGCACCGCGATGGCGACAGCCAGCGAGATTTTGAGCGTCGGAAGCAGCGTGCCGGCATTGTTGAACGGTGTTTGCCAGAGGGGATAAAGCCGAACGCCGCGGCCGCGGTTGGTGGCCGGATAGGCGTCCTCCAGGCGCTTGGCCACGGCGGAGATCTCGGACTGCGCCCTCGTGGGACTGACGCCGGGCTTGAGGCGCACAAAACCCTCGATCCAGCGCGCGCCGCGGTCTTCGAGCTTGTACCCGCCTGGGTCGAACAGTTCCTGCATGGAGAGTGGCAGCCAGAATTGCATCGCCCAACCGACGAACGTACCGTGAAAATTTTCCGGAGCCACTCCGACGATGGTGTGCGGCAGGCCGTTCAGCATCAGGGCCTTCCCGACGATGCGCGGGTCGCCGTGGTAGCGCTCCCGCCACACCTGGTAGCCGATCACCGTAACGGGATGCGCATTGCGCCCGATGTCCTCGGCCGGTTCGAAGCCGCGGCCCAGGATCGGATGGACACCCAAGGCGTCGAAGTAGTTCGATGAGACAATGCTGGCTGGAGCACGCTCCGCGCGGTCGCCGACGCTGAGCGCGATGCCGGTGATGCGATCGACGATGAATGCGTCGAACAGCGTGCAATTTTTCGCGAAATCCTGGTAATCGGGCCAAGAGACATCGTCGTGCCCAGCCACGCCGCGATTGGTTCCCGTGACTGCCATCATGCGCTCCTGCTGGGTGACGAGAGGAAACGGACGCAAGAGAATGCCTTCGATCCAACTGAAGACAGTGGCATTGGCGCCGATGCCCAACGTGAGGCAAAGAATCGCCAACAGAGAAAAGCCCGGATTGCGCCGCAGCATCCTTAAAGCAAACCGCACATCCCGCCAAAACACTTCGATCATGGGAAATCCCCCGGTTTCGCGATAGATTTCTTTGGTGCGCGCGATACCTCCGAACCGGCGTAGGGCCGAGCAGCGCGCTTCTTCCGGCGGCATGCCGCGGCGAATCAATTCGGCGGTTTCCATTTGGAGATGGAAGGCGAGTTCGTCCTCCAGGTCGCGCTCCACACGGTTTTTCGAAAGCATTCCGGCGAACCGGCGCCACAGAACCCGCAAATGCCTCATGACGCCACGCCGCCAGGCCGGAGAAAGCGGCCGATTATGCCGGAGATGCGCTCCCAGTTTTCGGTTTCCGCGGCCAGTTGTTTCTTGCCTGCGCGGGTGATGGAGTAGAATTTGGCCCGCCGGTTGTTTTCCGAAGTGCCCCATTGGGAGGCGATCCAACCCAACTGTTCGAGACGCAGCAGCGCGGGATAGAGCGAACCCTGGTTCAACTCCAGGACATCCCCGCTGGTCTGCTCGATGCGGCGGGCGATTCCCCAGCCGTGTTGCGGACCCAGGCTGTCGAGCGTCCGCAGCACCATCAGCACCAGCGAGCCGTGTAGGACGTCCGGTTTATCCGGGGGCATTTTCGTTCCTTTTGGTAGCCTACAGAAGTGTACAACGGGAAGGGCATCTGCGTCAAGAGAGGAGCTATCTGGAGAGGGGCTATCTGGTGGCGCATGCCCCCGGAACGCAACGCAGCTAGTCCGCCAACGGCCCGCCGGGAGGATCAGAGACGGCTTTCCCCGATACAATCGAACCTCCGGCGCCCGGTAAATCACGGCGTTGCCAATAACCGTGGCGGGATTCCTAACGCCGAAGCCCGGCGACGTCTTCGTTGGCAGGTTGACAGGCGCCGCGGAGACCAAAGTGCACCCGGCCGTGGTGATTGCCAGCGCAGACTTACCTCGTTGAACGGCCAGACGTTTTGATCGGATTACTCACCACGAAGCTGGCCCGAACCGCTACGTCGACGGACTACGCACTTGTGGATTGGCAGGCCGCCGGGTGCGCGCCGCCTCGTGCTTCCGAGCGGCTGCGGCTTGGCGCAGCTCGATGAACCTCGATCCCTTGCAAAACCTAAGCAATGCCTGAACGCAGCCCACTACACCATCACGGCTTCCGTCTCCTCACTCGCCGTGAAATACGCGCAGTCGGGATGATGGAACACCAGCGCGCTGACGCTGGCTTCCGGGTCCATCATCATACCTTCGGTGAGCCGCACGCCGATGTCTTCCGGCCGCAGCAGTTTCCAGATGGCCTGCTGATCGTCGAGGTTGGGGCAGGCGGCATAGCCGAAGCTATAGCGCTTGCCGCGATACCGCGACGTGAAACGCTCCTGCATGGTCATGGTGGGTGGATCGGGGAAACCCCAATCTTCCCGGATGCGGCGGTGCAGCCATTCGGCGCAACCTTCCGCCGTCTCGATAGCCAGCGCCTGCAAGCCGTGCGACTTGAAGTACAGCCCGGCTTGTTTCCACTCCTCCGACCTGTCCCGAATGCCAGCGCCCGCCGTAACTACGAACATAGCGATGTGATCGCGCTTGCCGTCCTCCGGATCCAGGATGTAATCGCTCAGACACAATCCTTCGTCGCGATGCTGCCGGCCAAAACGGAACGTATGCAGCGGGGCCAGCGCTCCCGGCGCGAACAACTGGATGGCGTTGCCATCGCGCTCGGCCTCGAAGAACTGCCACACGGTCTTCACACGCATGAACTGGGCGGCCTCGTGTTTTAGTCCCTCCATCTTATGGAACAGGTCGAGCGCCTTAGGATCGTGCTCCGCCAGGTTCTTCTCGAAGTTGCCCTTGTATCCCAGATGCTTGCCGTAGAGCATGTGCGGGTTGATGTAGCTCCATATCTCGGCCAGATGCGGCACGTCGCGCACCTTGCGGTCCAGGTTGGGTGCAGCGGGAATCGGAATATCCGGGCGCACCTTGCGGCTGCGGGCCTCGGTCACGCGCACGGGCGCCTCTTCGGCGGCCTCGACCGGCGCGGGCGCCTCGGCGTAAGTGTGGTCTTGCATGGTGGCATTGCGCGCGGCGGGGTCCATCAGACGGTTCATCAGATCCAGGCCGGTCATGGCGTCTTTGGCGTAGCAGACGGCTTCGCCATAAGCCGGCGCGATGCGTGTACGCGTGAAGCGGTCGGAAAGCGCCGCGCCACCCACCAGCAGCGGCACGCGGATGCCGGCATCTTTCAAATCGCCCGCGGTGACGATCATCTGCTGGGCGCTCTTCACCAGCAGCCCGGAAAGCCCGATGGCATCCGGCGTGTGCTCCTGATAAGCGCGGATCAGAATATCGGGCGGCACCTTGATGCCCAGGTTGATCACCAGGTATCCGTTATTACTCAGGATGATCTCGACCAGGTTCTTGCCGATATCGTGCACGTCGCCCTTCACCGTGGCTAGCACGATCTTGCCGCGCGTCGCCGAATCGGCCTTTTCCATGAACTGCTCAAGATGCGTCACGGCCGCCTTCATGGCTTCAGCGGATTGCAGCACTTCGGCTACGATCAGCTCGTTGTTGTTGAACAGCCGGCCCACTTCGGCCATGCCCGTCATGAGCGGGCCATTGATGATTTCGAGCGGCGATGCGCCTTCCGCGCGCTTGCGGTCGAGGTCGGGAATCAGCCCGTCCTTAGTGCCTTCGATAATATAGTTAGCCAGGCGCTGGTCGAGCGGCAGGTCTTCGGCGCGGACTTTAACGCGGGCGCCGGTCTTGCGGAAATGATCGCTGATAGCCCCGATGTGGAACTGGTTGATGGCGGCGCGCTGGGCGAGAGTTTGTTGGCGCCAGTCTTCGGGCGCCAGATGCAGATCCGCGGGGCCGTCGGCGGGCGGGGTGTTGAACAGCAGGCTCTCCGCCAGCCGCCGCTCGTGTTCCGGAATCGACGCGAAGCGCTCCAGCTTCTCGGCGTTGACAATGGCCAAGTCCAGGCCCGCTTTGGTGCAGTAATACAGGAAGACCGAGTTCACCACCTCGCGCGCGGCGGCGGGCAGGCCGAATGAGACGTTGGAGATGCCCAGCACGGTTTTCACATAAGGGATGTTTTCCTTGACGAGCCTCACCGCTTCGATGGTTTCCACCGCACCGCCGATATAGTTGGCGTCGCCGGTGGCGCAGGGAAACACCAACGGATCGATGACGATATCTTCCGGCGCGACGCCGTACTTCTCAGTAAGCAGCTTGACAGACCGCTGGGCCACCGCCAGCTTACGCTCGCGCGTGAAAGCTTGCGCCTGCTGCTTGTCTTCGTCGATGCAGCCGACAATTAGCGCCGCGCCGTACGCTTTCGCGATCGGACACGTGCGCTCGAACTTCTCTTCGCCGTCTTCCAGGTTGATCGAGTTGACGATCGACTTACCCTGGCAATAAGTCAGAGCCAGTTCCATGGCGCGCGGATCGGTGGTGTCGATCATCACCGGCGCTTTGATCTTGCGAATCAGCTTCTCGTAGAACGGCGGAATATCCTTGATCTCGTCGCGGTCGGTGCTTTGCAGGCAGACATCCACAATGTGCGCGCCGTTCTTCACCTGGCGGCGGCCGATTTCGGTGGCCTCTTCCCACTTCTCCTCGGCCATCAGGTTCTTGAACAGCCGGGAGCCGATCACATTGGTGCGCTCGCCCACGATCAGCGGACGGTTGCTGTCTTCGGCCTCCACCAGCTCGATGCCGGAATAATAGGCGCGATGCGATGGCGCCTTCAGCGGGCGCGGTTTCCTGCCTTCGGCCATCTGCGCGACCAGCTTGATGTGCGCCGCCGTGGTGCCGCAGCATCCGCCCACCAGGTTGAGCCAGCCGTGCGCCACGAAGCGGTCGAGTTGCTCGGCGAACGATTGCGGCGTTTCGTTGTACTCGCCTTCCACGTTCGGCAGGCCGGCGTTCGGGTAGCAGGAGACGCGCGTGGAGGCCATCTCGCTCAGCGTGCGCAGGTGGTCGGTCATGAATTCGGGGCCGGTGCCGCAATTCAACCCCGCGGCGAGCAGATCGGCGTGCTCGATGGATGCGTAGAGCGCGTCGGCCGTCTGGCCCGCCAGCATGGTCCCCATGGTTTCGATGGTGCCCGAGACCATCACGGGAATGCGGCGGCCGAGCTCGCGCGCGAGCCGCCGGATGGCCAGCAGACCGGCCTTGATATTACGCGTATCCTGGCAGGTTTCCAGCAGCAGAATATCGGCGCCGCCATCGATCAGCGGCTTGGCGAGATCGTAGTAATCCTGCTGTAGATGGTCAAAGGTAATGGTGCGGCTGATGGTGATGCTCTTGCGTGTCGGACCCATGGAACCGGCTACGAAGCGCGGCTTGCGCGAGGTCGAGAATTCGTCCGCCGCCTGACGCGCCAGCCGCGCCGCCGCCACCATCAGGTCGTAGGATTCGCCATCCACGCCGTAATCCACCAGGTCGCTTTTGGTGCCGTTGAACGAATTGGTCTCGATGATATCGGCGCCGGCTTCCAGGTACGCGCGGTGGATGCCCAGCACCACGTCGGGCCGCGTGTTCACCAGGATTTCGTTGCAACCCTCCAGCACCGGCCCGCCGAAATCCGCGGCCGTGAGGTGCTGCTGTTGCAGCATGGTGCCCATGGCGCCGTCGACGACCAAGATACGGCTCTCGAGTGCGTCCAGCAGGGCTTGGCGGCGTTGGTCACTGGCGGTCATGGCAGAGAGGGTGTATCTTATGATTCTAACAGTTATGACCCGAAGAACCGCATTCCAACTGGCGGGCGCGGCGGCGGCCCTGCCGTCTTTGAGCGCCCAACCGGCTCCGTTGAAGGGCCGTCTGAAGCAATCCGCGGCGCGCTGGTGCTACGGGAAGATGAGCCTCGACGATCTGGCGCGCGAGGCGGCGCGCATCGGCTTGCGGGGCATCGACCTGATCGATTACAAGGAATGGCCCACCGTGCAGAAGTACGGGCTGGTGCCGGCCATGACGCCGGGCGCCGGCAAGATCGGCGATGGGTTCAACCGCAAGGAAAGTCACGACCGGCTGGTGGCCGAGATGGAGGAAAACATCGGGCGCGCGGCGGCCGCCAAGGCGCCCAACGTGATCACGTTCTCGGGCAACCGGCGCGGCCAGGCGGACGCGGAAGGGTTGGACAATTGCACGATCGGGCTGAATCGCGTGAAGAAGCTGGCCGAGGACAAGGGCGTTACTATCTGCGTGGAGCTGCTCAACAGCAAGATCGACCATCACGACTATCAGTGCGATCACACGGTTTGGGGCGTAGAGTTGATGAAGCGCGTGGATTCGCCGCGCGTGAAACTGTTGTACGACATTTATCACATGCAGATTATGGAAGGCGACATTATTCGCACAATCCGGGAAAACATTCAGTACATCGCGCACTTCCATACGGGCGGCGTGCCGGGGCGGCACGAGTTGGATGGCACGCAGGAACTGCAGTGGCGGGCGGTGGCGGAGGCGATTGTGGGCGCCGGCTTCACGGGTTACTTTGCGCACGAGTTTGTGCCGACGCGGGACCCGATGACGTCGCTCGAAGAAGCGGCGAAGTTGTGCGACGTTTGATACAGTGAGCGGCCATGGCTTGCCCCCACAAATGGCGCGCTGACGCGCTGGCGGCCTGAGAGGCCGCCGGCAGGCCACGGGCCTGCGCCACGAGGCTCGCATTTCCTATTCGGCCTTTTCCCGCCCGTCTGCCTCCAGCGTGGCCATTGCCTTCACCGCCGCTCCGTGCGCGATCACCACATCGGGATCGCGCTGCAACGCATCGAAATATTGCCCGCGAAAGCCCTGTCCCGCTTCGGCCGGTGTCAGTAACGTGCGCGCCTGCGCCAGCAGACGCGCGGCCTCCGCGGCGGTGGCCGGCTCGTCGGCGTCCAGCGTCTCGTCGATCAGCACGATCAGCTCGGAGAGCTCGTGCAGCCAGGCGAAGAAGGGATCGCGCAGCACCAGGTTCAGCAGTTGTCCGCTGGACTTGATGCGCTCGACGTCGTGGTCGTAACGCGCGCGTTCGGAATCGAGCAGGGTCTTGTGATGTGCCAGCAGGAGATGCCGGAGTCCGGTGAGGAGGCTGTGCGCGGCGTCGGCCATGCAGCTATGGTAGCGCGGGTGTACGCGGGTCGCCGTCAAACGCCCGCGGCCAGCCGCAGCTTGCATTCGTCCAGCATAGCCGCCGTGCGCGTAGCCCCCACGCGCGTGACGCCCAGCGCGCGCACCCGCAACAACGCATCCAGGTCGCGCACTCCGCCCGCCGCTTTCACTTGTACGTAGTCCGGCGAGTGCCGCCGCATCAGCGCCAGATCCTCCATGGTGGCCCCGCCCGTGCCATAGCCTGTGGATGTCTTCACCCAATCCGCCCGCAACTCGCCGCAGATTTCGCAGAGGCGGATCTTCTGCGCGTCGTGCAGACAGCAATTCTCGAAGATCACTTTCACCCTCTGCCCGGCCTCGTGCGCCGCCTCGATCACCGCGCCGATGTCCGCGCGCACGTAGCCCCAGTCGCCGCTGAGGACCTTGCTGACGTTCACCACCAGGTCGAGTTCCTGGCCGCCGTCCGCCAGCGCCTGGCGCGCCTCCGCCAGTTTGACAGCCGTGGTGTGGCCGCCATGCGGAAAGCCGATGGTGGTGCTGGCATTCACGCGGCTGCCGCGCAGCGCCTCCGCGCAACGCTGCAAGTAAAACGGCATGATGCAGACGCTGGCCACGTCGTATTCCAGCGCCAGTTGTATGCCCCGCTCCAGATCGTCCTCGGTCAGCGTGGGATTCAGCAGGGAATGGTCGATCATTTTGGCCATATCTTCGTAGGTGTAGTCCATGATGTACCGCCGCGCTCCAGTGTATCGCGCAGCGTTATGCTGGAATACAACCGTAACGGAGGATACATGCCTACTCTAAAATCGCAAGTTAGTGCGGCAGCCGCATTCGCGCTGGCCGCGGTTGTCGCGATGCCCATCCCCGCCTGGGCGCAAGGCGGATTCAACGGGCCGGGCCGGTACGAAATCGGCAATGTCCGATCCGGCAAAGTAATCGACCTGGACCGCAACGACCAGACCAGCGTCATCCAGTTCTCGGCGCGCAACACCGATAACCAGCAATGGGACATCGTGCCCGCCGAGCCTGGATTCTGGGTTCTGCGCAATGCCATGAACGGGGCTGCGCTGGAGGCCATGGGCGCGGGCAACAGCACGCCCGTACGCGGCATGCCATTCACCGGCAGCCCCAGCCAGCAATGGCGCATCGCGCCGGCCAATGACGGCAATGCGCTCATCACCAACCGTCTCGGCAAGACCTTGGACATCCCGAACTCGTCGACCCGCGACGGCGCCAGAGTCCAGACTTACGAGGTGAACGGCGAAGCCAATCAACGGTTCGTCTTCCGCCGCCTGGCGGATCTGGCGCGCCGCGACGACGCGGGACGCGACGGCGACGACTGGGACCGTGAGCACCGTTGGCAGCGCTACTACGGCCGCTTCGACGACCGCGAGCATCGCTGGGGCATGGATGGCGATGGCGTCTGCTTTTATCGCGAAGCGGGCTATCGCGGCCGGGCGTTTTGCGTGGTTGTGGGAGAAGAAGTACGCCGCCTGCCGGACCCGTTGATCGAGCGCTTTGCCTCGGTGAAGTTTTTCGGACGCGCGCGGGGAGTGGAGGTGTTCGCCGAGGAGGAGTTTGGCGGCCGGCGCGCCCGCATCGAGCACGATCAGCCCGACCTGGCGGGTTTCCGCAATGAGCGTGGCGACGACATGCGCCGCATCATATCCGTCCGCGTCTTCTGAGCCGCCGGCGTTTGGTGGGGCAGGACTCCAGTCCTGCGCGGGTTCTCCAGAACCCGCTCTTCGCGAGCCTACTCGCCCTCCGGCGGGTCCGGAGACCCGCCGCAGGCGTAGACGCCTGCCCCACTAGGGCGCCTTTGCATTCACACGGCGAGGCAGAATTTTCGCGGCCTGTTTTCAATCATTTGGGACAAATGGCTCCATTATTCCGTCCGCCCACGGCTTATGGTGAAGGCGAAGAAGGAGTTCGGTCCGCCCGTTTCCCCGCCAGGACAACCAAAACATCCAGCCATTTCATCCTCACGCTCCGTTTCCGGAGCGTCACTGCCGCAACTGCCGGGCTCCTTCTTCCTTCCTTACACCACCAGCTTCCAAGGCGCACGATATTCCCGCGTGAGGTAGCCGCGCGCCGCCTCCTGCGCCACGGTCAATTCGCGTTCGTCCCAATCCAGACGCATCCGGCTGCGCAGTGCCACGTTTCCCAGCAGGCACGTGGAGGTGGAGCGAAAGCACTTCTCAATGTCGCTGGCCGGCCGCTCGCGTGTCCGCACGCATTCCAGGAAGTTGGCCCAATGGTTCAGATTGCCGCTCGAAGTGGACTTCACCTCCTTGTGCTGGCCGCCCTTACCCTCGGGTATTACGCGGAAACCTTCGCGATCGATGTACAGAGTCGCCTCGTTGCCGTGGAATAGGATGCCGCCGCCTTTGTTGAACATCGACTGCGCGTTGGCGTTGCGGTTCTCGTAAGTGGCGATGAAGCCCGGATACTCGTAAGTGACCTGCAGCGTATCGGGCGTCTCCCGGTTATCGGTGAACCACAGCTTGCCGCCCATGCTCGCGATGGAGCGCGGCATGGCCTCGTCGAACGCCATCTGCACGATGTCCAGCCAATGCACGCCCCAGTCCGTCATCATGCCGCCGGCGTAATCCCAGAACCAGCGAAAATACGAGAAATTGTTGGGGTCCACGCCGAAGCGGTTGCGGTTGAAGGGCCGCATGGGCGCGGGCCCCAGCCACATATCCCAATCAAGCGAGGCCGGCGGATCGCTGTCCGGCGGATTGCCGATGCCTTCCGCCGGTGAATTGCCGTAGTTCCATGTGCGCACGAAAGTGACCTTGCCCAATTCGCCGCGGCGCACGATATCGCAGGCCTGCTGGAAATGCGCCGCCGAACGCTGCATGGTTCCGGCCTGCACCACGCGGTTGTATTTGCGGGCGGCTTCCACCATCGTGCGGCCTTCTTCCACCACCACGCACACGGGCTTTTCCACGTACACATCCTTGCCCGCCTTGCAGGCTTCGACGGTCATGTAAGCGTGCCAGTGATCGGGCGTCGAGATATTGACGACATCGATCGACTTGTCCGCCAGGATCTCCCGAAAATCGCGGACGGCGCGGGGAGTCTGGCCCTTTGCGCCGGCCTGGGCCATGGCGTCGTCCAGGTTGGGCTGGTAGACGTCGCAGAGGGCCACCACCTGTAGATTGGGCTGGCGCATGGCGTAGTCCAGGTTGCCGGTGCCCATACGTCCCATGCCGATGAATGCGGCAGCCACGCGATCGTTCGCGCCCCGGACGTTGCCGGTGAAGAGGGAGGTGGTCAACGCCACGCCTGCGGATTTGAGAAACTGCCTGCGGTCCGTGTTCGGATCGTCCATGCCGGGATTCTAGCACCCCGCGCCGCGGGACAGAATCTCCAGCGACGCCGCGGCGCGCCTCAAGGGTTGATCTTGTAATACCCCCGATAAGCCCCCATCTCCGGATAGAGTGCGTGCGCCCGGTACAGTTCCAGCACCTGCCGGATATGTCCCAGATCGTGGAAGGCCGATTCGTTCAGCAGTTGCGCCACGGTGATCGTTCCCAGTTCCTCGTGCCGGCCGGATCGCCGGCCAGCGCCATCCGGCATCGCCTGTAGCAGCGCCAGTGTTTCGGCGCGCTCTTTTTCGAACCGCGCCAGCTCGGCAAACGGATCGAACTGCGCCGTGGCGCGGAACAGCGCCAACTGATCGTAGCTTCGCATCAGCGCCCCCTCCGCGCCGAGCATCGCTTCATATCGGTTGCGGAACCCCTTCACCTCCACCTCCGCCAAATGCGCCAGCACCATGCCGATCGACCACCGCTCAGCGGACGGCCGCCAGTCCAACTGCTCCGCCGTCGCCAGCGACAGCAGGTTCCGAAGTATACCGGGCGTCTGCCGCAATACGCGCAGGCACGCTTCACAATTGGGGATGCGCAAGTCTGCCATGGAACCTCCAGGGTACAATAGAGAGAACTTTGTGAAAAACTCCGAACTTAAATTATGGGGCATCGTCTGGCGGCGGCCGCCTTCTAGGCGGCCAGAGCCGGCTGACAGCCGGCTGCGGGCAGAATTGCCCGCCCTCCAGTTCACAAGCGTGGGACAGGGGATTCTGCCTGCCTTCGCGATGTTCCTGGCGCTCACGTCCTCCGGCTGTGGCAAGCAGCAGGCGCAGGCCACCGGTGGAATGCCACCCGTCCCCGTAAGCGTAGCGGTCGCGGCCGAAGAAGCCATGCCGCTTGAAGTGCGCGCCATTGGCACGGTCGAGCCTTCCTCAACCGTCCAGATCAAATCGCAAGTGGCCGGCGAACTACTCAGCGTGCAATTCACCGAAGGCACCGACGTCCATAAAGACGATCTGCTGTTCGAGATCGATCCGCGTCCATATCGGGAGGCGCTGGCGCAAGCCGAATCCGCGGTGAATAAGGATCGCGCGCAACTAACCCAGGCTCAAGCCAACCTGGCGCGCGATACCGCGCAAGCCAAAAGCGCCGAAGCCGACGCCTATCGTTATGAACAACTCGCCAAGGAAGGCGTCGCGCCCGCTATGCAAGCCACCCAGACGCGCGCCGCCGCCGATGCCGCGCACGAGTCCGTCCACGCCGATCAAGCCGCCATCGAGAGCGCCCGCGCATCGCTCGAAAGCGATCAGGCCGCCGTGGCGCGCGCCAAACTGGACCTCGGCTACTGCGAAATCCGTTCGCCGGTCAGCGGCCGCGCCGGCAATCTGCTGGTGCATCCCGGCAATCTGATCAAGGTGAACGACGTGGCTCTGGTGGTCATCAACGCGATTGCCCCCATCTTCGTGTCGTTCGGCGTGCCGGAGGAGCAGCTCGGCGCCGTCCGGCAGCGCGCGCTGGCCAGCCTCGCCGTGCAGGCCTCCACCGACGCCGATCCTAACCGCATGGCGCGCGGCCGGCTGAAGGTCATCGACAATACGGTGGACACCAACACCGGCACCATCCGGCTGAAAGCCGTCTTCGACAACACCGATCGCATGCTATGGCCGGGCCAGTTCGTCAACGTGCTGCTCACTCTCGATACCCAGAGCAACGCCACCGTAGTGCCGTCCGAAGCGGTGCAGGACGGCCAGCGCGGCCAGTTCGTCTTCGTAGTGAAATCGGACCAGACGGTCGAGCCGCGGCCCGTTACAGTGGCTCGTACGATCGGCCGCAAAGCGGTCATCGCCAAAGGCGTCGTACCCGGCGAAACAGTAGTCACCGACGGCCAGTTGCGCTTGTACCCTGGCGCGAAGGTTCAGCCCGTGGCGGCCGCCAAGGTCGATAACCTGACTCTCTAGATGGCGCTCTAACCATGCATATCTCCCGCATCTTCATCGAGCGTCCCGTCATGACCGCGCTGGTCATGTTCGCGATTCTGCTGTTCGGCACCGTGGCCTTCCGGTCGCTGCCGGTGGCCGCTTTGCCGACCGTCGATTATCCGACCATTCAGGTCAACGCTTCGCTTCCGGGCGCCAACCCGGAGACCATGGCCGCGGCGGTGGCCACGCCGCTCGAGCGCGAGTTTTCCACCATCGCCGGCGTGCAAAACATGAGTTCCACGAACTCCCAGGGAACTACACAGATCAACGTGCAATTCACCCTCGCGCGCAATATCGACGCGGCCGCGCAGGATATCCAGTCCGCCATTGCCAAGGCCGAGGGCGTGCTGCCGGCCAACATGCCGCATCCGCCTTCCTACGAAAAAGCCAATCCGGCCGAACAACCGGTGCTGTTCCTCTCCCTGAGTTCCGATACCCTGCCGGCCTACACCGTGGACGAGTACGCGGAAACGCTGCTGGCCGAGCGCATGTCCATGGTCTCCGGCGTTTCGCGTGTGCAGGTGTTCGGCGGCCAGAAGTTTGCCGTGCGGGTGCAATTGAATCCCGACGAACTGGCCGCGCGCGGCGTCGGTTTCGACGAAGTGATGCAGGCCATCCAGCGCAGCAACGTGAACCTGCCCACCGGCAAATTGTACGGCGAGAAGCAGGCTTTCACCGTGCAATCGAGCGGCGAGTTGACCCGCGCCGCCGCTTACCGGCCTATCATCGTCGCTTATAAGAACGGTGTGCCCATACGGCTGGAGCAGCTCGGTACCGTCATCGACGGCTTCGAGAACGACAAGACCGGTGCCTGGTTCAACGGCAAGAAAAGCACCATGCTCGCCGTGCAGCGCCAACCCGGCACCAACACGGTGGAAGTGGTGAACAGCGTCAAAGCGTTGTTGCCGCAGTTTCGAAGCGAACTGCCGCCCGCCATCAAGCTCGAAATCGGCGGCGATGCGGCGGAATCCATCCGCGGTTCGATCGACGACGTGGAATACACGCTCATGCTCACCGTCTGCCTGGTGGTGATGGTCATCTTCATTTTCCTGCGCAACCTGAGCGCCACCCTGATTCCGGGTGTGGCCGTGCCCCTCTCCATCGTCGGTACGTTCGCCGCCATGTATCTGCTCGGCTACAGCCTGAATTATCTCTCCCTGATGGCGCTGACCCTGTCGGTGGGGTTCGTGGTCGACGATGCGATCGTGATGCTCGAAAATATCGTCCGCTACATGGAGATGGGTAAAGGGCGCATGGAAGCCGCGCTGCTGGCGTCCAAGGAAATCGGTTTCACCATTATTTCCATGACCGTCTCGCTGGTGGCCGTCTTCATTCCCATCCTCTTCATGGGCGGCATCGTGGGACGGCTGCTGCACGAGTTCGCCGTCACCATCGCCATCGCCATTCTGATTTCCGGTTTCGTGTCTCTGAGTCTCACGCCCATGCTGGGCAGCCGTTTCCTGCGATATAGCCATACCGGCCGCCACGGCCGCATGTACGGCGCGTTTGAGTCCGGGTTCCAGGCTTTGGCGTCGGGCTACGATTACACCCTGAAAGGCGTGTTGCGCCATCAATTCGCCACGCTGATGGCCGGCCTCCTGCTGCTGGGCGGAACCGTTTATATGTTCTTCGGCATGCCCACCGGGTTCATCCCCAGCCAGGACAGCGGGTTTTTCTTCGGGTTCGCTCTTTCGGGCCAGGATATTTCTTTTGAATCGATGGCCAAGCACCTGCGCGCCGTCGCGGATATCGTACAGCGCGATCCGGATGTGGAGAACACCGGCGCCTTCATGATGGGCGGCAACCAGGTGGGCATGTTCGCCACACTGAAGCCGCGCTCCCAACGGAAGTTTACCGCCGACCAGATCCTGGCCAGGGTGCGGCCCCAGGTGGGCGCCGTTCCCGGCATCATGGTGTTCCTCCAGAATCCGCCGCCCATCACGGTGAGCGGACAATTCTCGACCAGCGCGTATCAGATGACCATGCAGAGCCCGAATTTGAAGGAGATTTACGCTTGGGTCGATCCGGTGGTCGACAAGATGCGCGCGCTGCCGGGCTTTCTGGACGTGAATTCCGACCTGCAGATCGCCAGCCCGCAGGTGAACGTGGACATCGACCGGGATCGCGCCGTGGCGCTGGGCCTCTCCCCGCAGCAGATTGAGGATGCCCTCTATGCCGCGTATGGCGACCGGCAAGTCTCCACGATTTATTCGCCGGCCAATCAGTACGCCGTCATCATGCAGGTGGAGCCGCGCTATCAACGCACGCCGGAAGGCCTTTCCAAAATCTATCTGCGCTCCACGCAGGGACCGCTGGTGCCCCTCGATTCCGTGGTGAAGCTATCGCGCGGCGTCGGTCCCCTGACCGTCAACCACTTCGGACAATTGCCGGCCGTGACTATATCGTTCAACCTGGCGCCCGGTTTCTCGCTCGGCAATGCCGCCCAGCAGGTGAAAGACACCGTACAATCGCTGCGCGTGCCGCCCACTATCAGCGTCAACTTCCAAGGCACCGTGAAGGAATTCCAGCAGTCGTTCCAGGGGCTGTCCATCCTGTTGATCGTGGCCATTCTGGTGATCTACATCGTGTTGGGCATTCTGTACGAGAGCTTCATCCATCCCGTCACGATTCTTTCGGGGCTGCCCTCGGCGGTGTTCGGCGCGCTGCTCACGCTGCGCCTGTTTCACAAGGAGCTGGACCTCTACGCTTTCGTCGGCCTGATCATGTTGTTCGGCGTGGTGAAGAAGAACGCCATCATGATGATCGACTTCGCGCTGGAACAGCAGCGCGTGGAGGGCAAGCCGCCGTTCGAAGCCATCTACTCGGGCTGCATGCTGCGCTTCCGCCCCATCATGATGACCACCGTGGCGGCGCTGTTCGGCACGCTGCCCATCGCGCTGGGCTACGGCGAAGGCGCGGAGGCGCGCCAGCCGCTGGGCCTGGCCGTGGTCGGCGGGCTGCTGGTGTCGCAGTTACTGACGCTGTATATTACGCCGGTGATCTATCTGTACATGGAGAGGGTCCAGACCTGGCTGAGGGGCAGTAAGGGCGCTGAGTCGCCGGCACGGCCTCGCGAGTTAGCTGCCGGATAGGTCAAGTTGGCGAGTGGCGCGAAACCTGCGCGTACAATCCAATCGGATGATCGACCGGATCGTGTTACGCGATGGGAGCGGGAGGGGCTGGCAACTTTAGCGGCTTAAGCTCGCCGTTGATCTGCTCATAGTTCCGGATAATGCCGTCCAGCATGTCCCGGAGAACCTTGGCCTGGTGCCAAGGCAGAGTGACGGCGGCTCGCTCCAGAAGTGTTCCGTATTGATCCCCCCACTTCGGCGATTCGGGGTTTGGAACTTGAATGAGCTGTCCGAAGCGAAGTGTGACATCATTGGAGGTCCAATTCAGTTGGACGACATTTGAATACGCGTCGAACACCCCGTCTTCAGGTTCTTCGATCGCGATCTCCTTAAGATTAATCGGCGACGCAGCTTCCGCTGTGTCTCGTGCTTTTCTAGACACTTCAGTGCTCCTTTATTTCTGCGACCAGGTTGCGCGACCCATCGCCCCAATACCCGAGCTCTGCGAACCAGGGTGTGCGCCGAATTCATGGGATCCCCGCCACTGTCTCGTCGCGTGCCTCAATTTCCGATACGCTCGGCTTCGCATAGCGCGCGAGGGTCTCCTTGGAACCGCCTCCAGAGACCACATGTCGCGGGGCTTTCCGGCGCGCTCCCAACAAATATTGAAGATCTCCGGCAACACTGGCCCGTTCCTGTTCGTCCGATCATTATCGTCGTACGCGACGATTGCCGCTTTTGTCTGAAGCGCGCGCGTATACTTGGCAATTGTTTCCAGCGTAAGATTCTGAGGATTGTTCAGGACCTTGGACACGGCGCCCTCCGAGACGGCTAGCCTACGCGCCAATTCGGATTGGCTGAGACCCAGATCCTCTAATCTTTTTTCAATCTGGGCGATGAAACCGAAAGCCATGCTGTGCGCAAAGGCCTTGGGCTCCACTTCGGTCCAATGCAATTCGTTAGGCATACGGTTCTCCTATTCGTCAATGTCCGGAAATGCCGCCATCACGGCCTTCACGACTTCTTTCTTAATTCTCAACTCGTTCACTGTATTCAACTCTGAAGGGTCCGTCTCTTCCGTGTTCTTTTGTGCGTGGGATACGAGGATACAGACCTGGAAAGGCGGATCTTTCGACTCCATAGGGTTACACAAGAAACCGTAGAAACGATGATGGGTTCCCGCTTGCTTCCACTTGAATACGAAGCAATGTTTATGTTCCCTGTCGTTCGGCCAGCCGTGAAAGTACTTGTCGAATAGGCCTCCCGCCAACCAGTAGTCGAACCTGCCGCGCACGTCTCGCGCGGTCTTCTCCTTGAGCTTGTCGAAATATCGCTTGGCGTTAACCCGGCCATTGTCCGCGGACTCAAGAAATCCAATGCCACGACGGGTGCGTGGAACACCGCTGATCGTGGCTACCGAATATGGCATTCGCGTCGCCGCAACCCACCATTAGAATTTTACCTATAGCTCAAGTTTTAGTCAACTTGCAGGGGAGGCCGGCCCGCAGGCAAGCCGCCGTTCGGAGCCATCTACTCGGGCTGCATGCTGCATGCTGCGCCTCCGACCCGTCATGATGACCACGGTGGCCGCGCTGTTCGACACGCTGCCCATCGCGCTGGGATACGGCGAAGGCGCACAGGCGCGCCAACAAAGGCGCTACTCTGCCGGCGCCCGCGGCGTGGTTGGCTGCACGATAGACGCGGGATCGAGGGGCGCGGATTGGCTGACGATATCGAAGGGGTTCGCCGTGGATTACGGAACCACCGACGTTCTAAAGGCAGCTATGCGCGAATACGGCCTCTCCGAGGACTCCCCGGGGAGCGGGCGAGGTCCTCCGGATTTGGAACCACAAGCGCGAACAGAATTAGCGATTCGCTCAAAGCCCTGCAAGCGCGCTTCCCGTTCGCCGGTAGTCAATCCCCGGCCCTGCCTCGAAAGAATGGCGCTAACCTTTTCCGCGGCACGGGAATTGGGACTCTTCGCATCCATGACAGTTCAATTCTATCGTGGGTTCGGCCTCGGGACCTAATTTCATCGGGCCCGCCATGCCGCCGGTTCGGTCAGCCGTTCGCCGACGGCGATGTGTCGCTTTCCACTTCACCTGGCGACCCAGGAAAGAAGTAATTGTGGTGGTGCCCGGAACGTCCGTTGTAACATTTCGATGAAACCATCGTCTGACTGCAAGAGGGTCTTCGTTATGCATACCGGGCCGGGCATCCTGGCCGTCTTCCTGGTTTCGGCCGGATTGTGTGCCCAAGAGCGCGCCGAACCGGCGGCAAAAGGCGGCTCGCCCGCCCTCTCCGAAGACCAGATCCGCGACCTGTTCCGCCACGTCGCCGACGCCGACCTGCAGAACGACAAAAAGCAGCGCGATTACACCTACACCGAACGCTCGGAAACGCACACGCTGGATGGCAAGGGCCACGTCAAGTCCACAGAGGCGACGACCTACGAAGTGATGGAGCTTTACGGCTCGGAGGTTCGCCGCTTGGTGGCCAAAGACGACAAAGCGCTTTCCAGCGACGCTGCCGCGAAAGAAGAAGAAAAGATCAAGAGGGTAGTCGCCAAGCGCGCGGGCGAAGACGAGAAGGAGCGTCAAAAGCGGCAGGAGAAAGCCGAGAAACAGCGGGAAGAGGATCGCCGGTTTGTGCGCGAGGTGGCGGACGCCTACAACTTCCGTCTGGCCGGCATCGAATCGATCGACGGGCGTGAAACCTACGTGATCGACGCCGTGCCGAGGCCCGGATACCGGCCGCATATGAAAGAAGCCGGATTCTTGTCCAAGCTCCGCTTCCGAGCCTGGATCGACAAGATCGAGTCGGAATGGAAGAAGCTCGATATTCAGTGCATCGACACGGTCTCCTTTGGGCTGGTGTTGGCGCGCCTGCACAAAGGCTCGCGCGTCGTCATGGAGCAAACACGGGTGAACGACGAAGTGTGGCTGCCGCAACACATGGCGGTGAAGTTGGATGCGCGCGTCGCGCTGCTCAAAGAATTCAATCTCGAGCGGGATGTAACTTACCGCGACTACAAGAAGTTCCGCGCCGATACGAAGCTCGTGCTGGGGGGTGAAGTGGCGGAGCCTCGTTAGGGTTCGAGTCAGTCCCGGCGAACCGCGTAAACCGCCGTGCCGCATTTAACCCGCAGCAGGCCCCCTGCCCGCTCCACGTCGCGCCCCAGCGCGGGAATCCCCAGCCTCTTCGCGGCGCCCAGCAAATCCTGGAACGGCGCGGCGCCCGGACACGATCCCAGCAAGGCCTGCGCCCGCAAATGGCACACGCGCGCTCGAATCTGCAGAAGCGCGCGGCGGGACCGATCGAGCATCGGAGCAACCTCATCGAACACGCGTAGCGCTTCGCGGGGATGGCCGCCGCCGTTGAGCCCTGCGGCCCGCACCAAGGCGATCGCAACTTCCAAGGGCCGGTCCACCGCTGTTCCGAGCCGCCGCGTCGCCTCGCCAGCCTGGCTCTCCGCCGCATCCCATCTGGCCTGCGCCAGCGCCAGTTCCGCCCGGAGATAGGGGGCCGCGGGGTCAAACGGCCTGATCTTGTCCAGTTCGTCCGCGTCGGCGCCGGCCCGGCGCAAATCGGCTAAATCCAGATGCACCCAAATTCCCCGAGCGCCAGGCTGAGAGCGAATCGGCCGTCTCTCTTCCGCGCGATTTCTACCGGCGACTCAACGCGATGATCGCTGCGCGGGGCATTCACGCCCTTTACGGTGAGCACGACCTGCTGTACGGACGCTCCCTGCTGTTGGAATGGCGGAAGTTATCCGAATTCAGTGGCCATTGAGTTGAGCACGACGCTGTACACGCAGCACTATGAGACGGTGATCGTACCGGACACCATGTTGTATCTAGCCGCGGAGGCCAACGTCGTGGCGGCCCGTTGGACTGCTCCGGAATCTGGCAAGTACCGGATCTTCGGGCAGTTCCAGGGATTGGACCTGTCGCTGCCTAACGTGACGGTAGCGATCTATGAAAACGGGACGACCATCCTGTTTGACAGCAGCTTGACGTTCTTCGGCGATTATCAGGATTTCAATCTGAGCGGTTTGACTCTCAAGAAGGGAACGACGATCGACTTTGTGGCGACTTCGACGGATGCGGCAAACGACAACGTGGGCCTGGTAGCGACAATCGATCAGATTCAGTAGCCGAGCCAGGGAGAAAAGCACGAAGAAACGCATCCTGCCAGTTCTTTGCTTCGTCTTCGCCGCGGGAATGCCCGTGCAGCAGCCGGACAAGGCCAACAGAACCGCGTTCGACGTTCCGGGCGCGGGCACGGCCGCCAGCCAAGGGACAATCTCCAATGGCATTAATTCGGCGGGAGCCATCGCCAGATACTACATTGACGGAAGCGATGTGAATCACGTGTCCGCCTAGTCATTGACCATATCGAGATCTGGGGCCCGTTTTCCAGCGGGTCCACCCGGCTCTGGAGCGTGGCGCACGCTCTCAGCGTGCCGTGTCGGCACCCCTGCCGGCACAGGCGAGCGAAGGCTCGCCCAGCCCTGGCCGAGGCTAACGAGCACTCTCGAACAGCGCGAACGTGAAAACATCGGTGGCCGCGGCAATCGTCACATACTGCTTACCATCGGCCATGAAGGTAATGGGCGAGGCAGTAATGTTCTGTCCCAGATAATAATGCCAAAGATGCCTGCCCGTCACAGCGTCCACAGCCACAAGCTGCCCGTCGTCATCGCCGAAGAATACCAGGCCGCCCGCGGTGGAAACAGTTCCCGCCCACATATCGCCGTGCCCGGTCATCGGGTATTCCCAGCGCTTCCCGCCGGTGCGCGGATCGAGCGCGCGCAGATAGAATTTGCCCGGCTCTTTCGAAATTGCCTCGCCGCCAGTGCCTGCGAAGTTCTTCATCGGCTCGGGTGTCTTGGCGGATGAGCTATACACATCGCACTGTTCCAGCGTAGGCACATAGAGCAATCCCGTTTGCGGGTTATACGAAGGCGACATCCAGTTAGCAGCGCCGCGCACCGAAGGACACACGCGCGTGCCGTTCGGCGAAGGCTCCATGCCGGGATTCCCGATTGGACGGCCCTTCGCATCCACGCCCTTGGCCCAATTCAGCCTCTCCACGAAAGGCGTGGCGCGCAGGAATTCGCCGGTAGTCCGATCTAACACATAGAGGTAGCCGTTGCGGTTGGGGTGCAGCAGAAGCTTGCGCTGGTGGCCTTCGTACAGGCTGTCGAGCAGCACGGGCCAGGACTGCGCATCCCAATCGTGCGTGTCGTGCGGCGTGAATTGGAAATACCATTTCAACTTGCCTGTATCGGCGTCCAGCGCCAGCAGCGAATCGGAATAGAGATTGTCGCCATGGCGCGCGCCGCCGTAAAAATCGGGCCACGGATTCCCGGTTGTCCAGTAGAGAACGTTGAGCTCCGCATCGTAAGTGCCGCTGAGCCAGGTCGCCGCGCCACCCCATTCGGGGCCCAGTTCACCCCATGTTTCCGCGCCGGGTTCGCCTTTGGCGGGCACAGTCCAGAAACGCCATAACTCTTCGCCGGTAGCGGCGGAGAATGCCGCCAGGAATCCGCGCACGCCCGTATCGCCGCCCGATACTCCCACGATCACGCGATCCCTCACCACCATGGGCGCTAGCGTGGCGAACGCGCCGCGGCTGGTGTCTGCAAACTCGCGGTCCCACAGTCCACCGCCCGTCTTGCGGTTGAGCGCCACCAGGTGCGCATCGCTGGTGACGAAGAACACGCTGTCTCCGAGAATGGCGACGCCGCGGTTCACGTCGCTGCGCTTGGCCAGTTCGTCGCGATACTTCCAAATCGGGCGGCCAGTGCGCGCGTCCAGCGCGTGTACTTCGTTGCTATTGGTGATGTACATGACGCCGTCGTAGACCAGCGGCGTGGCCTCCAAGTGAGTGGCGCCATCCACGTGGTAGACCCATGCCGATACCAGCGACCCGGCGTTGGCGGCCGTGATCTGCTTTAGCGGGCTGTGGCGGTGCGCCGCGTAATCGCCGGCATAGGTTAGCCAATCGGCCCCCGCGCCCGCGCGGATCAGATCGTAGCGCGCGCCCGTGGAGGCGGGCGTGCCAACGGTAGCCGCCGCATTGCCGCGTATCGACTGCCGTCCGAGGAATGCAAGTAGGTCCTCAATGTCGCGGGAACTCAAACGCTGCTTGAAATCTCCAGGCATCAGCGAACCCCCGCGCAAGACCACCTCGCGCAGATCCGCTTTCAAAAGGCGATGAAGATCCCCGCGCGCATCGAGAATCTGGATCGCGTAATTGGTATTGTCGCGCGCCACGCCTGCAATCGTCTGCCCGGACTTCGTTATGACGGTGACACCGCCGTACCCTTCCGCGATTTTGGCATCGGGATCGACCAGCGATTCGCGGAGTTGGCGGAAGGAACGCACCCGGCCGATATTGGAAAGATCCGGACCGGGAAAACCACCACGTCCCCGGATCGTGTGGCAGTTGGCGCAGCCCGCGCTGCCGAAGAACAAGGCGCTGCCGGACTGCACGTCGCCCGCCGCTGTGCTATCGAACGCCACGGCCGTCAAATTCCGGAGATAGGCGATAAGCGGCCAGACCTTGTCGCCGGTCAGCCCGGATGGCGGCATATCCGACCCCTTCACGCCATCGGTGATGACAGAGACCAAGTGCCGGTTCGTGGCGCCGCGGATCTGGTCGCCTTGCGCCAGGTTGGGACCGCGGCCGCCTTCCGCGGTAGGGCCATGGCAGCCGCTGCAGCCTTCCAGATACAATTTCTTGCCCGCGGCGATGGCTTCGGACTGCCCCGCTACCGGATTGGGGAGATCTTCCTTCTCGTCAGGCGACTGAGCATAGAGAAGCGGCACACTGAGCAGGCAAACCAAAATGAAGCGCATGGAAAATGTATGGTTTCAGTATAGCCGCACGCGCTTGTGCTATTCTTTCGGACTGCACTCCGCCATGCACGCTGGCAAAATCACGCCCGGCGCCACGAGATTGGGCAGGCAGGACTATGCCCCTCTTGGAATCGTCGTCCTGGCCACCGCGCTTTTTTCTCTAGCCGCTTACCGGCCGTTCCAACTCTACTTCTTCGGCGATACATGGGACATTCTGTGCGAGTTTCACGAACAAGGCTGGCGGACGATATGGCGCATGCATAACGAGCACTTCATGCCCGTGTCAAAAGCTGTACTGTATCTTCAGTACGCGTTGTTTGGCATGCATAATTTTCCCTATCAGGCGGTTAATATCTTCATCCATTCCACCAATGCCGCCTTGCTGTATGTTGTTTCGGCCGAGTTCGCCGCTTTGGCCGTTGCGCGGGTATTCGGCGCCTTGTTCTTTGCGTTTAGCGGCGTCTATTGGGAAGTCACGATGTGGGAAGCGGGACAGCAAACCACTCTGGCGCTGCTGTTCATCTTATTGAGTCTGATTGTTGGCAGCCGCTATCTGCGGCGGGGAGAGCCACTCCTGCTGGCGGTCACGATGTGCACCGCCTTGCTCGCAAGCTGGTCGATGGGCTTCGGATTATTGGTCGTTCCGCTGTTGGCCGCCCAGGCTGCGGCATCGCGCCGACGCACCTGGAAGCGAGTGGCGGCCATTTGCACATTGCCGGCCGTAACGATCATGCTCGGCTTCACAGTCCTGCTGCGGTCCGACCGCGGCGGCTTGGAGCATGCCCTCAGCCAGGCAAGCGTGCGCCAGGCGCTGCAAGTGATTCCCTGGGCTTTCACTGCCATGCGCGGCTTGGCGGCGTCCTACCGAGCGCCGCTGAGCGCGCCCCTGGTGTTGAGCATTATCTTCTCGGTGGCGGGATTGTTCTTCTGGCGCCGCTTTCTTTCGAAGGACCGCATGTTCGCCCTGCTCGTGCCGTTGTCGATGCTGCTGTTGCCTTACGCGTTGACGGCTGTAGGCAGGGTCCAGCTAGGCATCCCCTCAGCCGCGTCCAGTCGATACCAATATCTGCCGGCGGCGGCTCTGGGCCTGATTCTTGCATGGCTCGCGGAAGGCGTCTTCAGCATCGCCCGCAGCCAGTATTCGAACGCGTTCCTCCCGCTGGCGCTGATGGTCCTGTTGACGCTGCCGCAACATGCGCTGGCTGGA
This sequence comes from Bryobacteraceae bacterium, assembly GCA_050008575.1. GTDB lineage: Bacteria > Acidobacteriota > Terriglobia > Bryobacterales > Bryobacteraceae > Bog-159. Next base: position 25,350 of record JBEKMJ010000029.1, on the reverse strand, counting down.
TATGTGCACCTACGGCGGCACAGTCCCATGGACGGATGGGGCCAGTTGGCGCGGCGTTTCGTGAGCCTGGCCGTGTATCAAAGAAATTGGGCGAACGTTCCGGCAGGCATGGTGTGTGTGCGTCCGGAATTGTATTTGCCAACCGTCATGTACCCGCATCCGTTCTTTGATTTGCCGCGCGCCCTTCCACTCTATGCCTCCGCGGGCGGCCCTGCCGGTGTGTGCACTGTCGGCATGGCGTCGGTTTTAGGCCTCCCGCAGATTGCACGCATGAATCTCCTGAATGGCCCGCGCGCGGCGCGCATTGAGTTGCATGGCGCCGGCGGCTACGCCTTCGAAACGCAGTGCGCCAATCGAACCCGCCCTTACAGCTTCGCGGCTTCCGTGCGGCTTGTGTCCGGCGATCCCGGCGCGTACATGCGTATCGTCTTCAAGAATTCATCGGGTGATATATTGGATACTTACCCTTCGGAACCGATCGCGTCCCATGCTTTCAGCACAATGGTAGTTAGCGCCTATCCTCCACCGGAGACTGCGGCCGTTACCGTTGGCTTTGCCGGCTCGGCGCCAGGCTCTGAACCCAGTGTCATCGCGGTGAGCGACGCTGTCCTGTTGCAACATCCGGTCTACTTACCCGGGTCACTTCTGCAGAAAGAAATTACCGACAAACATGGCATCGATTCCGGACGAATAGAAGCTGCGCACGGCGTCGCGCGGAGTGCACACCAGCGGCTCGCTGAACAGGTTGAACGAAGTGTTGTAGAGCACCGGCAGCCCGGTGGCCTTCCCCGCGGCATGCAGCAGTTTCCAGTACAGGGGATTGTCCTCCTGCGAAACCGTGTGTACGCGGACCACGTCGCCGTTCAGGACCGCGCTGGCAAAGCGCCCGCGATGGGCCGGGCGAACGCGGCCGGCGGTGGCCAGAAAGCGGGCGTTGGAACCGCACTCGAAGTACTCGCCGGCAATCTCGGCCGGCACTGAGGCGGCGAATTTTCGGAACGGCTCGCGATGCTTGATAAAGGCGTTGAGGTTCTCGGCGGCATAGCCGTCCAACGGCGACGCCAGGATGCTGCGGTTACCCAGGGCGCGCGGCCCAAATTCCATGCGGCCATGCATCCAAGCCACGATACGGTTCTCGGCAAGCTGCGCGATGGCCGTGTCGACGGTCTCTTCCGTGGTCAGGATGTACCGGAACCGCAGCTTGCAATTCTCGAGTACGCGCTTGATCTCTTCCGCGGTGTAACTGGGACCCAGATAAAGGTTATCGAGGCGGACGCGCCGGGTCTGGTTGTAGACGGCATGCCAGGTATTGAGCGCCGCGCCAAGCGCCGTGCCCGCATTCCCCGCTGCCGGCTGCACGAAAACATTCTCAAACGACGAGCGTTCCAGCGCGGAAACCAGCAGCGCGTTCAAGCCCAACCCGCCGGCCAGGCAAAGGCGCCGCGTGCCCGAGCCGGCCATGCGGATCACCGTCTCCTCGACGGCGCGCTGTATGCCGGCCGCCAGCGGAGCGCGCAGCGGCTCGGGCACCGCGGCGCCCTCGTCGATCCCCAGCCGCTCGTAAAAGCGCGCGCCGAAGCCGCCGCAGGTCAGCCGCTCGGCATCGAAGAACGATCGGTCCAGGCGGGGCCATTCGCCGTCCCGCATGGGCATGATTTCCAGAAACAGGTCGCGGAACCGGTCGTCGCCCGCGCCACATGATGCCGAGAGCCACTGCACCTTGTGCTCTTCCAGGTTGGCGCGGAAGCCCAGTAACTCAGTCACACGGCCATATAGGTCGCCCAGCGAGTCGGGATAATACAGCTCCCTGTCGAGCGTCAGTTGCGTGCCTGCCGCGTGCCAACGGGTGCCGCAGCGGAAATCGCCCGCGCGATCCAGAGTCAGCACGGTAGCCTCTTCGAACGGAGACGGATAGTATGCCGAAGCCGCGTGCGCCGTGTGATGTTCCACCACCACGATGCGGCTATTGGGAAATCGCGCGCGCAACTGCAGGTGCAGCGACGCCTCCGGCCCGGCCGTGAATGGACGCACGATAGCCACGGCGTCAACCTGCTCCGGCGCCGCGCCAGCCAGCGAGAGACACGCGGCCATGGACTGCTCGGGAAGGTCCGTGGGTCCCGTGTGCGCGCCGGCTTTGAGTCCCTGCCGGCTGAGCTTGGATTCTTCCATGGCCGCCACCAGAGAGCCGCCGCTCAAAACGGCCGCCGCGGCGTCGCCCAGAATGCCGCCGATTCCCAGAATGATCATTTCGGTTTCGGGCCGCCTTGCTGAGCTTTCTCGATCTTGGCCCACGTGTCCCGCAACGCCACGGTCCGGTTGAAGACCGGTTTTCCGGGTGCGGAATCCGGATCGACGCAGAAGTAACCCAGCCGCTCGAACTGATAGCGGCCGCCCTCTGCCGCATCCCGCAGGGACGGCTCCAGTTTGGCGCCGCCCAGGACCTCCAGCGAGCGCGGGTTCAGGTTCGCGGTGAAGTTCTCGCCTTCGTCGGTCTCGTTGGGGTCTTCGCGGGTGAACAGGTTATCGTATAAGCGCACCTCCGCGTCTATGGCGTGCGCGGCGGAGACCCAGTGAATCGTCGACTTCACCTTGCGCCCGTCCGGCGCGTTGCCACCGCGCGTGGCTGGATCGTAAGTGCAATGGATCTCGACAACCTCGCCCGTGTTTTCATCTTTAACTACGCCCGTGCACTTAATGAAGTAGCCGTACCGCAGCCGGACTTCGCGTCCCGGAGAAAGCCGGTAAAACTGCTTCGGCGGTATTTCCTTGAAGTCGTCCTGTTCGATATACAGCACCCGCGAGAACGGCGCCTTGCGTGTGCCCATGTCGGCATCCTCGGGGTTATTCACCGCCTCCATCTCTTCGACGGAATCCTCGGGGTAGTTGTCGATCACCACGCGCAGCGGCCGCAATACCGCCATTACGCGGGGCACGCGCTTATTCAGGTCTTCCCGCAGGAAATGCTCCAGCAGCGCCAGTTCGATAGTGCCGTTGGTCTTGGAAACGCCTATCGCATTACAGAAATTGCGCAGGGCTTCGGGCGTGTAGCCGCGCCGCCGGATACCGGAGATCGTCGGCATGCGTGGATCGTCCCACCCGCTCACATGCCCATCCTGCACCAGCGTAAGCAGCTTCCGTTTGCTCAATAGTGTGTAAGTCAGGTTCAGCCGGTCGAATTCGATCTGCTGCGGATGATAGATCCCTAACCGCTCCACATACCAGTCGTAGAGCGGGCGGTGATCTTCGAACTCCAGCGTGCAGATGGAGTGCGTGATGCGCTCGATGGAGTCGGATTGCCCGTGCGTGAAATCGTACATCGGATAGATGCACCATTTATCGCCGGTGCGGTGATGCTCGGCGTGCAGAATGCGGTACATTACCGGATCGCGCATGTTCAGGTTCTTCGCAGCCATGTCGATCTTGGCGCGCAGGGTACGCGATCCGTCCGGAAACTCGCCCGCGCGCATCCGCTCGAACAAGTCCAGATTCTCTTCGATCGAACGGTTGCGCCAGGGGCTCTCCGTGCCGGGTTCGGTCAAAGTGCCGCGGTATTCCCGGACCTGGTCGCCGGTCAGGTCGCAAACATAAGCGTTCCCGGATTTGATCAGTTGCACCGCCCATCGGTATAACTGGTCGAAGTAGTCGGACGCGTAGAAGAGCCGGCCCTGCCAGTCGCCGCCCAGCCAGCGAACGTCCTTGATAATCGAATCGACATACTCGGTTTCTTCCTTGGATGGATTGGTATCGTCGAAGCGCAGATTGCATTTGCCGCCAAACTCGGTGGCCAGACCGAAGTTGAGATTGATCGACTTGGCATGGCCGATGTGTAGATAGCCGTTCGGCTCCGGCGGAAAGCGTGTATGCACGCGGCCACCGTATTTGTCGGTCTTTAAATCCTCGATGACGGTGTCTCGGACGAAGTTCGAAGGACCTGGGGTGGGCGTCATAATATGCGAAAGACTCCTACTGCAACTTCCGGATTGCCTGATCGATGCGCACCAGGCAGGTATCGCGGCCCAGCACCTCGAGGGTCGCAAACAAAGGTGGCGCGTTCTTGCGGCCGCAGACCGCCACGCGAATCGGCTGAAACATCTGGCCGGTCTTGATTCCCAGCGCGCCAGCGGCGGAGCGCAAGGTCTGTTCCAACGCGTCGTGTGTAAATTCGGCCGTTGCGAGGATCTCGCGGCCGTATTGCAGGGCCTTCAGCCCCATGGCTGCGTCGCCTTTCTGCGGGATTAACTCGGCATTGTCATAAGGCGGCAACTGGTCCACAAAGAAGAAATCCGCCACCGTCAATACATCGCGCAATAACTTGATGCGCTCCTGTACCAGCGGTGCGATGCGCAGCATTTTCGGGCGGTCCACGTCGATGCCGGCGGCGTGTACGAATGGCAGCAGGCGGTCGGCCAGATCCTCGACGGGCAGAGCGCGGATGTGCTCCCCATTCAGCCACAGCGCCTTGGGATCGATGGGGTCGTCTTCGGTGAAGTTGATTACGGCGTTACTGCGATTGATGCCTTCAAACGAAAACGCATCGATCAACTCCTGGCGGCCCATGCGGTCGCGATCATCCTTAGGCGACCAGCCCAGCAGGCACAGGAAATTCACGAAAGCTTGTGGCAGGAAGCCGTTGTCGCGATAAGTGGTCACGCTCACCACCGGGCCGTGCCGGCGCTTGGAAAGCTTCGCGCCGTCCGGGGCGATCAGCAGCGGCAAGTGTGCGAACTGCGGCGGCGTGGCGCCCGCGGCCTCGAAGAGGAGCACGTGTTTGAAGGTATTCGTGAGATGGTCCTGGCCGCGGATGATGTGACTGATGCGCAGGTCGGCGTCGTCCGCGCAGGACGCCAAGTGATAAGTCGGCATGCCGTTGCTGCGCAACAACGCGAAATCCTCGATATCCGCTGTCGATTTGACCTGTTCGCCGTAAACGGCGTCGCGAAAGCACACATTGATGGCGCGGGCGCGCGGCACGCGGAAGCGCAGCACGAACGGCTCTCCGGCCGCGGCGCGCCGGTCGCTTTCGGCGGCGGAAAGCTCGCGCATGCCAGGATTGAAGAGCCACGTGCCTTCGCCGCGGGCCGCATCGGCGGCATCGGCTTGGGCGGGCGTGAAATCGCGATACGCGAGGCCTTTTTCGAGGATGGCTTGCGCGGTTGCCTGGTGCACCGCCAGCCGCTCGGATTGGCGATACCGCTCGTCCCATCCGAGATCGAGCCAGCGCAACCCATCGAAGATGGAATCGAGCGAAGCCTGCGTATTGCGTTCGACGTCGGTATCGTCGATGCGCAGGATCATGGCGCCGTTGTTGTGGCGCGCGTAGAGCCAGTTGAAGATGAAGGTGCGCGCGCTACCGATATGGAGAAAGCCGGTGGGAGACGGCGCGAAGCGAACTCGTAGCATGGAAAAATCCAGTATAACAAGGGCGTTGTGCACGCCGCGTTGTTTGTAACGCGGTCCTCAGGCGCCTGTACGAATGCTAGAATCCCCTTCATGAGAATCACCGCCATCGACACCTACATCGCCGGTAATCCCTGGAAGAATTGGGTATTCGCCAAAGTCTCCACCGACGAAGGCATCCACGGCGTCGGCGAGGGCACTGTGAATTGCTTTGCCAAGACCGTAGAGGCCGCCATCCACGAGCTGAAGCCGCTGGCGATCGGGATGGACCCGTTCCAGGTGGAGACTATTTCGCAGCGTCTCATTCGCGACGTGTACACGGAAGGCGCGCAGATCCACATGTGCGCGGTCGCCGCCATCGAGATCGCGCTGTGGGACATCATCGGGAAGGCTTGCAATCAGCCCATCTACAACCTGTGGGGCGGGCAATGCCACGAGAAGCTGCGCGCATATGCCAATGGCTGGTATCGCGGCCCGCGCACGCCGGAGAGCTTCGCGGCGAAGGCCAAGATGGTCGCCGCGCGCGGCTACACGGCGCTCAAATTCGATCCGTTCGGATCGAGCTGGCGGTACCTTTCGCGCTACGATTTCGATCTGGCGGTGGACATCATCCGCGCCGTGCGCGATGCCGTGGGGCCGCCGGTGGACCTGCTGATCGAAGGGCATTGCCGGTTCAACGTGGCCACCGCGGTGGAGTTTGCCGAAGCCATCCACCAGTTTCGGCCCACATGGTTCGAAGAGCCCGTGCCGCACACCAACATTCCAGCTATGGTGGAAGTGGCGCGGCGCAGTCCGGTGCCCATCGCGACCGGCGAGAGCCTTTCGACCAAGCAGCAGTTCGCGGAGCTGCTCAAGCACGAGGTGGTGAACATCCTGCAGCCGGAGCCGCTGAACCTGGGCGGCCTATTCGCCGCGCGCAAGATCGCGGACATGGTGGATGCGCATTTCGGCGTGATCGCGCCGCACAGCGCGCAAGGGCCGGTTTGTTCGGCGGCGTGCGTGCAGCTCAACGCTTCCATTCCCAATTTCTTCATTCATGAATTGTTCGACGAGTTCAACGAACCGTGGGAGCGGGACATCGTGACCCATCCGGTGCATCAGGTCGACGGTTACATCGAAGTGCCGGACCGGCCGGGGCTGGGCATCGATCTGAACATCGAAGAGATCCTGAAGCATCCGTACCAGCAAGAGAACTACTTGCCGCTGTTCAAGCCGGGGTGGGAGAAGCGGGAGCGTCAGACGCGAGGCGCGCCGGGCACAGGCGCGTGAAATGCGGACAGGTGCGGCAGCGCTGGCCTTCACGCAGCGGAAAATGCCGGCGTTCCTGCGCTTCGCGGAATTCGCGCACGGCCGCTTCGGGCGAGTCGAATAACGAAGGCCGGAGGTCCACGGGCACGGCGATATTCGGCCGCAGGAAGTAGACGTAGGCTTCATCGGGCGCGCGGCCGGAGAGACGGTCCAGCGCCAGCGCGTACAACCGCAACTGCAGCGCGTACTGTTCCGCGCGGGCCGGCGCGTCGGCGGCGCTGACCCGATCGGTCTTGTAGTCCACCAGCACGGTCTTGCCGCGCTCTTCGAACCATAGGTCGATCTGGCCGCGCAGCACTAGATTTTCTACGTCCATTAGAAAGTCGAATTCGCGCTCGACGGTGGCGGCGGCGGCGGCGCGCCGGCCTAGCGCGCTTTTGCGAAACAGGTCCGCCAGTTTAAGGGATTCTGCGTCGGGTGATTCTACGGTTGCGCCCGCCAGAAGGGCGTGCACCTGTTGGCCGAATAGGTCGGCCGGCGGGCGGGCGGCCTGCGAGGCCGCTGCAGGCTGCGAGCCTGCCCCACTAGTGCCTTCGAATCCCAAGTAGCGCGAAAGGTAATAGCGCCGCGGGCAATCGGCAAACATGGCGATGGACGTCACGTTGGCTTGCGAGTCGTGTTGTTCGGTGACGTCCGGCCGCGCCAGCCACTGCACGGAGACGGACGCTTCATTGCGCGCGCGGGGCGCCGGCCGCTCCGGTGGTGCGGTGACGGATCTCACGGCCAAGCGCCCTGCCAAGCGCTCCGCCACCAGCGCCGCCCAGTTCTGCGGCTTCTTGCCATTTGTCGAAAACGACAACACCAGGTGCTCCTCGGCGCGGGTCATGGCCACATACAGCAACCGGTTGCCCTCCTCTTTTTCGCGCTGTTTCAGCTCGTGCCGGATGGCATGTTGGAACGCATCGTCCTTATCTTTATCCTCCCGGCAAACCGGATGATGCCAGCGTGCGCCCAGCCCTATGCGCGGCGAGAACGCAATCGCGCCTGGATTTGCGTCGATCCCCTTGTGCATCGCCGCCAGAAACACAACGGGAAACTCCAGCCCTTTGGCCGCGTGTACGGTCATGATCTTCACGGCGTTGGCCGAATCTTCCGGTGGCGCGTCCGGCTCGCGCGGTTTGGATTCCCGCAGGATCTCGATTTCCTCCACGAACTCCGCGAGCGTTTGCCGCGTGCTGGCCGCCCGCGCCTGCGCCAGGAACTTTTCGATATTCGCCGCGCCGCGCGGCCCCGCGGGGCACTGATAGCCGCACTCGTCCATAGCCCGCAGCAGCAACTGGTCGATCGCCGTGTAATCGCGCACCGCGCGCCACCGCGTCAATTGGCCGCGAAACGTGGCGCACGCACTCATGCACGCCGTGTCGAGACTTCCCTCGACACCCTCCCGCGGCGCGAACAATCTCAATAAAGCCTCGTCGGATGCCCCGACGAATGGTGAGCGCAACACCGCCGCCATACTGATTTCATCCAGCGGATTCACCAACACGCGCAGCAGGTGCATCAAGTCGACCACCTCGCGCGTCTCGTAGAATCCTTTCCCTCGGTTGACCAAATACGGAATGCCACAGTCGTCGAAGGCGCGCGTGAACTCTTCGAGCACCTCGGAGTTACGCACCAATACGGCGAAGTCCCGGAAGTCCGCGGTTCTGCCGCGCAACTGCATTTGGCCTTCGAGTCCCATAATCCGTGCGGCCACCCACTGCGACTCCAGCTCAAGCGTCGCCGCCGCCACCACTTCCACCGAAGGCTCCGCTTTGTTTGGGAACGACAAGCCCGGCACCAGCGGGCGTCTCTCAACACCTTCGGCGCCGTCCACCACCGCCTCCACCGCCTGCAGAATCTCGGGCCGGCTGCGGAAGTTCTCCCGCAGTTCCATCAGCCGCTTGCCACCATGCGCTACCGCATCGCGATACTTGCGAAACACCTGCGGTTCGGCGTGGCGGAATCCGTAGATCGATTGATTAATGTCGCCTACTGCATAGAACCGGCCCGGCGGCCGCAGCAATTCCAAAAGCCTGGCCTGCTGGCCATTGGTATCCTGGAACTCGTCCATTAGCACCCGATCGAATTGGTTTTGCAGGCTGCGCCGGACTTCAGGATGTTCCTCCAGCAGGCGCACCGCGCATTCTTCCAGATCGTCGTAATCGAGCCCGCCGGATTGCCGTTTGCGCGCGCGGTATAAGCTATCGAAGCGCGCGAACAAATCCATAATGGTGGCGCGTTCGGCGGCATAGTACGCGCTGATTAGAGAGTATTCCAGCTCCGGGAGCAAGTCGTCCTTGAGCGACTTGAGCAGGTCGTACGCGCGGTTGCCGCGCTGCAACTTTGGTAGCTTACAGACGAAGGATCGTATGGCGCGCAAGGTGGCTTCCGGTCCGTTTGGCAATGCCGCCGCGATGCGCGCCACCCCATCCTGCGCCTCGTGCAGGTGCGCCAGTTGATGGAACTTCCAGTCTGGCGGCCGCAGGCTTCGTACTTCCTCGATGGGCGGGCCGATATCCACCGCGGGCGGCGTTGCGAAATGGTCTAGGTCGCCGACCTTCACTCCCGCCGCGCGGATCGCGTCATAAGCGTCCAATAGTTCCGATCCCGCGTCGGGGCTGGCCAGGCCGCGCATCAGAGCGCGCATGCGATCGGGCGCGACCGCGAACATACCGTCCAGAGCCTCGTCGACGCAGCGGCGTTGTTCGCGCAGCGATTCGCGCTCGTCCATCACGTAGAACTCGGGATCCAGGCCGGCGAAAACGGCGTTCTCCTTCAACAGGCGCGCGCAGAATCCGTGCACCGTCGAAACATAAGCGCGCTCCAGCTTGCCGCGAATTTCCGCGCGATTGTGAAATGCCTCCGCCAGCTTGTCGCGCATGTTGCCGGCGGCTTTCTCGGTGAAGGTGATCGCCAGAATGCGCAGCGGGTCCACGCCGCTGTCGACCAGGCGCTCGAAGTGCGCGACCAGGACCGTTGTCTTGCCGGAGCCCGGCCCCGCCACGACGCATGTGTCGCGCGGCGTTTCCTCGACGGCAACCGCTTCCAACTGGCGGGGCGTCAATCCCACGACGAGGCTCCCTCGGCGAGGTCGGCGGGCGCCGCAATGACATACCGGCAGACATCGCGATAATCGCAGAACCGGCATTTGTCCGGGTCCGCGGGATGTGGCTCCACGCGGCCCGCGCGGATTTCACCGGCGATGCGCAGGACGGTCTCGACAGTTTGCGCTGGGTCGAACTGTATCCAAGGGGTGCGTTGAATGCCGCCCTTGAAACCCCAATAAGACATGCCTGCGGGACGCAATCCGAAGAAGCGCTCCAGCGCCAAGAGGTAGAGTTGCGGCTGCAACAGATTCTCATTGGCGCCAAGACTCTTGGTATTCTGCGCGCCGCTGTATTTGTAGTCGATCACGTAGGCGGCGCCATTTGGGGCAACGTCTATGCGATCGATGCGCCCGCCGATCTCCACGTCCGCGCGCAGCTTGTAACGGAATTTCCGTTCCGTGCGGATCTCGTGGCCCTGCATCCAGCCCGGGTCTTCCACCAAGGCGCGTAGATCGGCAAACATGCGCTCACGGCAAGCTTCGGTGCGATAACCCGCCGGCACGCGGCGCTCTTCGCAAACTCGCGCGAAGACGGCGTCGAAGGCTTCCGCGAGCGGCCGCGGATTGCCGTGAAGCTCAGCCAACACTTCGTGCACGACGATGCCCTGCGTCAGAAAGTCGAGCCGCTGCTCCGGCCGCGCCGGGGCAGCGTGCAAATGCAGAGTGTAACGGCCAAAAAACTGGAATGCACATTGTAGATACGATTCGAGCGGCCTCGGCCCGAACGACTGGTGCCGCTGCGCGAGGCTCTCCAGAAGATCGGGGCTGGCGATGATGGCCGGCGGCCGCACGGCGCCGCGTTCCCTGCCCGGCTGCGGCAGCACGGATTTCCACGGACTCTCGGCCGCGCCCACTCCGTCGAGATACAACGAGCGAAGATTCTGTTGCCCGCGCGCATCGCATTGCGGATAGCTGAGCGTAAGCAATTCCGTGGCGCGCGTCACGGCCCAATCGAACAGGAAGCGTTCTTCGGCTTCGAAATCCGCCGCGGTACGCACCCGGATGCCCGACTGCTTCAGTTGCGCCCGCGCCGCTTCCGGGAAAAACGGATCCTGCGTGTGGAATTTGGGGAATTGCTTTTCCACCAATCCGCATACGAAGACGAACGGCAACCGCCACTGCCGCGCTTCGTAAGCGCCGAGCACATGGACCACATTGCGCCGGCCATCGTCGACGCGCAACGGCGTGAGCCGCAACACCGATTTCGCGGCGCGCCAGAACTCGCCGAGCGGAACTGGACGCTCCCCCAGCGCCCGTGCCGCCTCATCCATCGCGCCATCGAAGAGATCCAGCACGGCTGCCTGGCCGCGCGCGATCGGCGCAGTTTCGTAGCTGCCGGGTTCCGGCTGCCGCGGCGCGAAAAGGGAACGCAGGCTTTGCAGGCGCGCAGCCCACTCAGACGGAGGAATTGAAAGCGTCCGCCAAGCTTCCAGTTTCTCGAAGAATTGGAGCTGCTCCAAGATCTCTGGCTGCGCGCCCGCCGCCAAGCTTCGCAGCGCGGCCAACCCCTGGGCTGGAATCCTCTCCCGCACCGCGAAATCGAATTCGTCGCACGCGATTCCCGGCGCCAGCCGGACGGCTGCCAGTGTTTCTTTGTGATCCCATCCGCCGAGCATGGCATTCACGATGCCCGTGAAGTAGCGCGCCAGCGGGTGGTTCAGCGGGTCGGCGTCAAAGTAAAATCGCGCCGGAATGCCGAAGCGATCCAGGGTGGCGCGCAGGACCGGCGCATAGATCTCCGGACTGCGCACGATCACTCCCATATCGCGGAACCTCTTGCCCGCCGCAGCCTGCTCCAGGATGCGGCGCGCGATTTCGTCCGTCTCGCGCTCGATGGAAGGCGCCGCGCAAAGATCGAGGCGCGGTGGTGCCCGCTCCCACGCACACGGTTCTTCCACGAAACCCATCGCCAACAGCCGTTCGCGCGTGGGTTCGGTGATCCGTGTCACGGGCAGCGTGAGCGTGACATCCGCATGGCGGCACATCGCTCCGATGACGGCCAACTCGGGATCGGGCAGAGCGTAGAACCCGTCCAGCCATGTAGTGTGTATCGCGGGATGTCCCTCGCGCGCGATTTGTTCCGCGGCGTGCAGCAGCCGCTGCGCGCGCGTCGCCAGTCCGCGGCGGCCGAGTTCGCGATCCACTGCGCGATAGACTGACAGAAACGCCTCGCCTAGCGCCGCCGTGCCGCCCTTGCGTGTCAGGCGTTCGGCCAGGCGTTCGGCGTCACATCCCGCCGAGGAAAACTCCTCCATGGTGCGCGCCAGCGCTGCGCAGAATCCGGGAAGCCTAACCACACGCGCGAACTCGGGCCGGTTCACCCGGCTGGCGGCCTCCTCGACGATCAGATAGAGCAGCGGCTCGGAAACCTGTGGCATGTCCGCGGCGAACGAATCCACGAAGCGGGACAGCGTTTGGATTAGTCTGGGCCGGAAGACGAACCCTTCGCGCGCCAACTGGTTTTGCAGGTGCTGCGCCATGGTGGCCGTGGGGGTGAGCAGCCGCACCCCGGAATCCCGCCGCCGCAAGGCATCGCGGACCCGCTCCAGAATGCGCGAGGTCTTTCCCGACCCGGCCGGCCCGGTCAGCAGGAGCATCGACTCCAGCTTATCCCGCTTTGCCGAAAGAATTCATGCAACATTTCGCCCAGCCAGCCACTATTCTGACACATGCAACCAAAACGAAAAACTCACAAAACCGCCCCGGCCAAATCCGCCGTGGTTTCGATCGCCTCGATTGAAAGGCGAATCTACATAATCCGCGGCCAGAAGATCATGCTCGACCGCGACCTCGCCGAACTCTATGGTGTCCGCACCATGGCGCTCAAGCAACAGGTGAAGCGGAACGCCGACCGGTTCCCCCGCGACTTCACATTCCGCCTCTCGAAAAAAGAAGCGGAGTTCTTGATATCACAAAATGTGATATCAACCCGCCGCAGTTTCAGCCGCATCTTGCCCAGCGCCTTCACGGAGCAAGGCGTGGCCATGCTGTCCTCCGTGCTCAAAGGCGAACGGTCCGCGCGGGTGAATGTCCGCATCATGCGCGCCTTCGTGCACATGCGCGAGGTGCTCGCGGGTCAAAAAGACATCCTCAAGAAGCTCGATGAATTGGAAAAGAAATACGAAACGCACGATACCGGCATCAAGGCGGTCTTCGACGCCCTAAAACAGTTGATCCAACCTCCCGCGCCGCCCCATCGCAAAATTGGCTTCATCGCCGAAGGGCCACGGCGGTAGTACGTACTCGCGGTTTCGTGCTATAAGAAGGACTTGAAAATAGTCGTTCGAAACCAGACCCGCAATACCGTTTTGGCCGATGCGGCCGAAATCGCCGACACCAGCGAAAAGCGCCGCACCGGATTGCTCAAGCACGATCGTCTGGACCCCGGACAGGGGCTGTGGATTGTCCCCTGCGAATCCGTGCACAGCTTCTTTATGAAGTTCGCCATCGATCTGGTCTACCTGGATCGGAACAAGAAGGTGCGCAAAGTACGTCACCGCATGGTCCCCTGGAGGTTGTCCGCCTGCCTGAGCGCGCACTCCATCCTGGAACTGCCCGCCGGCGCCGTGGCTGCCAGCGGCACGCGGCGCGGGGACCAACTGGAAATCGAAGATCACTGACTACGAGCTGCCGATCAGCACTCCCGCCAGAAACACCAGCACGCCTCCTACGATCACCTGCAGAGCGGCCGCCAGGAACGGGCTGTCCATGTAGCGATGCCGGATGTAACTGATCGCGCCTAACTCGACGGCCACCACCAGCACAGCGGCCGTAAAAGCAATGTGAAAATTCGGAAGCAGGAATGGCAGCGTATGGCCGATGCCGCCGGCGGTGGTCATCAGCCCGCAGACCAGACCGCGCACCCAGGGGTGCCCGCGGCCGGTGAGCGACCCATCGTCGGAGAGCGCTTCGGCGAAGCCCATGGAAATGCCCGCACCCACCGAGGCCGCCAGGCCAACCAGAAACGCGTCGTGGCTTGTGTGCGTCGCGAAAGCCGCCGCGAACAGCGGAGCCAGCGTCGATACCGAACCATCCATCAGGCCGGCGAGGCCAGGCTGCACGATTTGCAACACGAACAGACGCCGGCTGGCGGCCTCCTCCTGCTCCCGCACGTTGGTGGTGAGGCTATGCTCCAGCGATTCCGCGGCCGCCTGGTGCTGGCGTTCGACCTCCGCCAGATCGCCGAGCAGTTTGCGGGTGGACGCGTCGGTCACCCGTTCCTGGGCTTTTTCATAAAACTGGCGGGTTTCCAGCTCCATGATTTCCGCCTGTTTGCGCACCACGTTGATGCCCAACGGTCGCACCAGCCATACCGGCCGGCGGGTGATGAAGCCCTTCACGTCCTGGCGGCGGATCAAGGGGATGTGCTCTCCGAAGCGCAGCCGGTACATGTCGATCAGGGCGCGGCGGTGGCCGTTTTCCTGTGCCTGCATCTCTTCGAACATCTGCGCCGTGGCCGGATATGTTTCCCGCAAGCCATCCACGAAGTCGCCATAAACGCGGCCGTCTTCCTCCTCGAGGGAAACGGCCAGCGCCAGGATCTCCCGCTCGGACAATTCCTTGAAATTCTTTGCCATGAAATCTCCAAAAGCGCTTACGGATACATCGATGGATAAGCGGCGCGCATCTCCTGCCCGAGCGTTCGCGCTGTTTCGATCTGCACCAGTTCGCCCTTGCCGATACCCGGACACCAGGCCGCCGTCCGGCGCCACTCGCGGCGGCTCCCGGTCAACTCCGGCCAGAACGGAAAGATACGGCACTGCGTGGGCTTGGCGGGATGAATCGAGCATCCATCCGCGCGCAGAAAACGGCAAAGCCCCCCGCGCGGAATGCGCAGGCGGCGCAGATTCTTCGTCCGGTAGACGTAGCGCTCTTCGAATAGCGCGGCCGTCAACCCCAGGAACTCCGCGGCGCGCGCGATATCCTCCCCGGTCAGATAGACGAATCCTTTGCGCTGGCAACAGGCCGTGCAGCCTGGCTGGCATTCGAATCGCATTCCGCGCATTGAAGCGGTCATTTTAACCCGAAGCTGAACCGGCGCGTGTGCCCAAAAAAAAGCGCCGGGCACGCGGCCCGGCGCTTGGAAGATTGGAAAATGCGATCGGGATTTAGAACTTGAACTTGGCGGTCAACACCACCTCGCGGCCGGAAACCAGGGATCCCTGGAACGCGCCGTAAGCGCTGGTGGGAGCCGATACCGTGCCGTAAATACCGCCGAAAGCGCCCGATGCGATATTAGAATTCGGGTCGGCAAAGTGCGGGTGGTTGAGCAGGTTATAAGCGCTGGCGCCGATCACGAATCTGATTCGCTCCGTGATGTACACGTTCTTATACAAGGTCGTGTCGATGTTGAAGTAGCCGGGACCATACAGCGTATTCTTGCCGATGTTGCCAAAGGCCGTTTCCGTGCCGAAAGGCTGGAACATGGACGCGGACAGGCACGGCGTGGCTCCGTTGACAGCGCCGTTTCCGCAGTGCTCCGGAATGGCTGCAATGGCGGTAGGCGTCATGAGACCGCTGATGGTGTTCTCACCGATCGCGGGAAGCGTGCTGTCGATGAGAGTTTCCGGACTACCGGTGCGCACATAAAGCTTGCTGGAGAGCGACCAATTGGCCAAAACGTCGCTGAGGATGCGGCTGCTGAACTTCCACGGCGTATCCCATACAAAGTCGCCCGTCACACTGTGGCGCACATCGTAATCGGAATTGCCATAATTCTGCTTGATGTTCGGGTTGATTAAACTGGTCGGGGTGGTGGCCGTAAACGTATACGGCAAGCCCGAGCCGCCGTTGGATACGTCGTCCATGGCGTGGCTCCAGGTGTAGTTGATCTGGCCCTGGAAGCCGTGCGAGAAGGCCCGCCGTAACTGAAAGGTCAAGCCGTTGTAGTTCGAGATGCCCTGATTGCTGATTTCAGTAACCGTGGTGAAGCGCGGATCGGGTGTAGCCGACGGAAGGCCGGCGAAGGGACCGCCCAAGGCCGCCGCGTTGGCGAATCCGTTTTGCACCAGCAGGTTGTACCCATGGTTGCCGCTGTAAGTGGCCACCACGACATTCTTCGGTCCGATGGGCTGCTCGATTTCGAAACTCCACTCCGCATACTCGGGGGTGCCGAAGTGCTGCGGAATCGAGTAATAGCCGATCGGGCTGAATCCGCCGAGTAATTCGCTGTTCAATTGAGCCAGCGTGGCCCCATTGGAAAAGCCGGACTTGAAGGCGTTGAAGGTGTTTTGAGCGGCCGCGGCGGCGCTGTTCGGATCGCTAGCGGGGCCCACTTCCTGTCCTTCGTAGATTGTCGCCGTGAACGGATACGGAGCGTTACCATACAGGTTGGCGATGAGGAAGGCCGGGGCCAGATCGGCGAAGAGCCCGAAACCGCCGCGGATGACCATGGCATTAGCCCCGCCGCCCCTGGGGCTCCAGACCACGCCGAGACGGGGCTGCGGAACGACCGCATCCACGCTGTAGTATGCGCTGCTCAAACCCGTATCGATCGACTGGTTGTACGGAATATCCGCGCCTTTCTGGAAGCTGGTCGAGGTAAACGGAGCGGTGAGCCGCGAGAAGCAGTCGTCCACGCACTGCGGGTTGCCCGTGCGATCGAAGCGCATGCCGAACGTGAGCTTGAGGTTCTTGGTGGCGGCCCATTCGTCCTGCGCGTACACGCCGATGTTATACAGCCGGCTATGGGCGGTCGTAATCTGCGTGAATTTCTGCTGGTAGAGGCTGGCGTAATTCGACGTCAAATTGGTCAGGCCATCGGCAAAATCGGCGAGCGAACCGAAGTAGTAAGTCCCGACCGTATTGGTCAGCAAACCGAAGTCGCTCACCTGGTTGCGGCGGAAGTTTTCGCCAACTTTGATGGTGTGGCGGCCCCGCGTGATGGACAAATCGTCAATCAATTGGGCTTGCCCCACATCGCGGCCCTGCGGGAAGTTGGGCCAATAAGACCCGATGGTATTCGGGTAGCTCGAGAAGCCGCCGCCGTTCACGCCGCCGTCCTCCAGGTAGAACTGGTAGGGGATCAACGAGGTGGAGGCGCTCACGCTGGCTGGACCGAAATACGCGCTATACCACAGCGCGGAGCCGATGAAGCTGTTCACTACGGTGGGCGTGATCACATACGTATAATTGATCGCGCCATCCCATTCCGGCTGGATGCTCTGTTCGTTGAAGACGGGGTTGATCAGATCCGTCGTGGTGGGCTGAAATCCGTCGTCATGCTTCACACGGGCGTAAATTTTCTGCTTGTCGTTGATGGAGTAATCCACGCGGAAAGTGTAGAGATGCTCCTTGTTGGTGTTTGAGCCGGTTGCGGCGTATGCCGAACCGCAAGGCGTGTCCACGCCGAACGTCCCGCCACCCGGGGCGGGCGTGCCCGCGAAACCGAAGATGCCGCAACCGAGGTTGCCGTTGCCATCCTGCAACAGGCCGCCACCGTTGGTGATCGGCGACGATTTGGCATAGAAGGGAGAACCGGTCCAGAGCTTGAAGGCGTCCTGGTAAAGGGGCAGCGACGCGGCACTCACGCTATTCAGAACGTAGGTCTGCAGTTGAGAACTAGGGAAAGCAACCACGCCAGACGAGGGCAGGGTATAATACAGCCCTTCCGTGTCCGCATAGAAGAACAACTTGTCCTTAATGATGCGGCCACCGACGTCGGCGGCCCACTGGTTGGAGATAGCTTTGGAGCGCGGAGTGCCGTTGGTGTTGGCGAAAAAGTCATTGGCATTCAAACGGTCGCCATTCCAGTTGTAATTCAAGTCGCCGTGAATGCTGTTGGTTCCCGACTTGGTGATGTAGTTAACCTGCGCGCCGGCTTCGCGTCCGTACTGCACGCTGTAAGCGTTCTGCACAACCGCCGCTTCCTGGACCTCGTTGGTGCCGAGCAGCAGATTGCTGGCGCCCGAGTTATTCAGGTTCAAAAAAGCGTCGTTGTAATCGTTGCCGTTGATGGTGAACAGATTCGACACACCCGGCAATCCGTGCGAGCTGAAGTTGCCATAGCCCAAGCCCGTGCTGACGACCACTCCGGGAGCGGTGAACGCAATGGTGGTCATATCCCCTCCCGGCGTCGGCAGTTCTTCCATTTGCGTCGTGTTGTAGGTCGTGCTGAGGTTGGCGTTTTCCGTTTCGACAATCGCTCCGCTCGCCAGAACTTCAATCACTTCCTGGGTCGCCTGGACCTTGGCCACCAAGTCCACAGTGGCTACCTGGCCGACTTCGACCGCTAGCTTCTGCAAATCCGTTTTCAATCCGGCTGAGGACGCCGCAGCCGTGTAATTGCCCGGCTTCAGGAACGTAAAACGGAACGCGCCGGAGTTGTCCGTGGCCACGGTTCGTGTATCGCCAAAGTCGGTACTTTTGAGAGTAACCGAGGCGCCTGGCACAACGGCGCCGGTAGTGTCTTTGACCGTGCCGACGACGTCACCGGTCGTAATCGTCTGTGCGAATGCCGCCGGTAGCGAGAACAAAACCAAAGCGACTACCAGGCCAAAAGCCAATTTCTGATGAAACTGCATGTATCCCCCTCTTGGAAGTTTTGTTGATGGCGAAAAGTCTTAAAGGCGAGCAATTCGTTAACCAAATGGTGGAGGCACCTAAGGCTATGTAAAATCAGGACATTTGGCGCTTCAGCTATGCGATACCATAGTCCATCCGGGACTTCCGTCCGGATTTCGGGATTGTACGGCGTTGGGGTCCCTCCACACACGCTGCTAATTCATTCAGACTATTCGTGCAGTATGCGACGTAGGCTTCGGATTTGTCAACGCAAAACGTACGAATCATCACAGAATCGTCCGTTTCGTCAAAATAGATAAAGAATTAGTAAACTCCACGCGGGTGTCCAGTCCGGCCGAGGGGCTTGTCCACACTTCTGCTACCATCTGGTGTGGACCCAAAACTTCAACAGTTAGGAAGCAGAAATGCCGCGTTTGTCGTCTCCCGTTTGTGACATCAAGGACCACTACACCGTTCTGGTGGTAGGCTCCGGTTACGGAGGCGCTATCGCCGCGTCGCGGCTGGCGCGCGCCGGACAGCAGGTTTGCGTCCTCGAGCGGGGCCGCGAGTTTCAAAACGGCGAATATCCCGACACCGAGACGGAGGCTTTGGCCGAGATGCAGGCCGACCTGCCCAGCGGACACACCGGCTCGCGCACGGGACTGTATGATTTCTATGTCAACCCGGATGTGAACGTGTTCGTGGGCTGCGGTCTGGGCGGAACCTCCCTAATTAACGGGAACATCGCCGTAAGGGCCGAGCCGCGGGTCTTTCAAGATGCGCGCTGGCCGCCAGCGTTGCGCGACGATCCCGCGAGCCTGGAAGAAGGCTACCGGCGCGCGGAGGAAATGCTGCGGCCGGTCGAGTATCCGGCGCGGTATCCGGCGCTGCCGAAATTGCTGGCGCTGGAGCAAGCCGCCGCGCATCTGGGGCAGGACTGCGCGCGCGCGCCGATCGCGGTGAACTTCAAAGAGGGTGTGAACCACGTTGGCGTGGAGCAGCACGCCTGCATGCTGTGCGGCGACTGCGTGACGGGGTGCAATTACGGCGCCAAGAATACCGTGCTGTTCAATTACCTGCCGGACGCCCGCAATTTCGGAGCGGAGATCTACACGCAAGTCTCCGTGCGCCGCCTGGAGCGCAAGGACGGGCGCTGGCTGGCGCACTACCAGACGCTCGAAACCGGGCGCGAGGACTTCGACGAGCCGGTGCGGACCGTTTCGGCGGATATCGTAGTACTGGCGGCCGGCACGCTGGGATCCACCGGAATTCTGCTACGTTCGAAGGCCGCGGGCCTGCCCCTTTCGGACCAGGTAGGGCAGAACTTCTCGGGCAATGGGGACGTGCTGGGCTACAGCTTCGGCTGCGCCGAAGAGATTCGCGGCGTAGGCTATGGACACCGCGATCCACGCGATATGGAGGCGGTGGGGCCCTGTGTCACGGGGATGATCGACATGCGGCGGCAGCCCGATTTGGACAGCGGCATCGTGATCCAGGAGTTTGTGACACCGGGCGCACTGGTCAATCTGCTGCCGGAGGCCCTGGCTAAGACCGGCGCGGCGCTCGGCCGGGTATCGGGCGATGGTCTCGGGGAAGCCCTGGCGATGGAAGGCGAAGTCGAAAGCCTCTCCGTGGGTCCCTATGACAGCACGGCGGACCATACGCAGGCTTACCTGGTAACCACCCACGAGGGCGGCGCGGGCAGTATGCGTCTCGAAAACGGACGCCTGCAAATCGAATGGCCGCACGTGGGCGACCAGCCCATCTTCGGCAGAGTGAACGCGCTGCTGGCCGAGGCCACCCGCGCACTGGGCGGCAAGTACCTGATCAACCCGGTGTGGAGTGCCATCTTCAATAAGGATCTGATCACCGTGCATCCGCTGGGCGGTTGCGCGATGGCCGCCGACGCGGCGCACGGGGTAGTGAACCACAAGGGGCAAGCTTTCTCCGGCGGCAGCGGCACAGCGGTGCACGAAGGACTTTACGTGTGCGACGGCTCGACCATCCCGCGCTCGCTAGGCGCCGGCCCACTGCTGACGATTTCCGCGTTGAGCGAGCGGGCCTGCGCGCTGCTGGCCCGGGATCGCGGCTGGCGCATCGATTACGCGCTGCCGGCGCATCCGCCAGCCTCCCAACCCGACCATGCAGCGGCTAGTCCGGCGCCGCTGGGCATTCAGTTCACCGAGATCGCCAGCGGCGATGGACTGGAACTGGATCTGACCGTTGTCTCGGACGATTTGGAAAAGCTGATGCACAATCCGGAATACAAGGCGCGCGTGGCCGGGCGAGTTCTGGCGCCGGCGGTCTCCGGCGAGCCGTTGAAGGCCACGGATGGCGAATTCAGCCTGGGACGCATGGCCTATCGGATGAAACTCGTTAGCCGGGAGGGCAAGACTTTCTACCTGCAAGCGTCGCGGGAGTCCAGCGCGCTGCATGCGACGCTGTACGATGGCGACAGCGAGGCGCGTGCGGTTCTGGCCAAGAGCACCCTGCGCATCTTTCCACAGGATTTGCAGCGGCAGTTGACTACCCTGCGGGTATCGAATGCCCTAAACGCGAGTGCGCGTCTGCTGGCTACCGCGCGTTTCGGACGCGCCTTGGCCGGCGATCTGTACGATATCTACGGAAGCGTGACGGGAGAGCGCAAGAAACGGCCGCTGCGCGTCAACGCACCCACGGTGCATGGGCTGCCCGGCGGCGGGGCGCGGAGTCGTCTGATCCGCTACGAGGGTGGTTCGCATGCACCGGTTCTGCTGACGCCCGGCGCGGGTAGATCGAGCCTGATCTTCTCCATCGACACGATCGAGACCAACTTGCTGGAGTTCCTCTTCGTGCACAGCTACGATGTGTGGCTGCTGGATTCGGCCGGTGGTGAAGACCGCGAAGTGGCGGCGGCGAAAGTGCAAGAGATCACCCGCGCGGCCTACGTTCACGTGCTAGGCGGGCGCTGGGACGCGGCCGGGCCGGTGGAACTCAACGCGGCCACGCGCGACGCTGTGCCGGTGGAGTGGCGCGGTATTTCGATTATAGGAACGAACGCCGCGCGGGATGTGTATCCGGGGATTTTGGCGGAAGTGAAAAGTCAAAAAGCTTAGCAATGGGTAGCCCTTGGCTAGCCTAGCGCCGGGTCGGTACCACATTGCGTCTTTCGCGGCCCGCCCAAGCTTCACTCGCGTTACGGCCCGCCAAGTTGCTCACCCACCTTTCCGCGGACTTTGTCGCGAGGTTCCGATCCGGCCGGTTTCCCGACCGAACCGCTCGCTAGCTATCGAATCTAACCGTCAACTATTCGAGTGGGTCCTTCCCCCACTGGTAATCTGCCTATAATGGCACAGGCAAGCAGCGCGGCAGCCACGACAGCGCAGAGGACGGGGAACCAGTCGCCGTAGCTCGTGTAGAAGGTGCGCTCCTGGATGTAGGTGAAGCCGGTGCGGGAGGCGGCCTCCACGTATAAGGGCAGCGTGCCACGCAGACGGCCGGCGGGATCGATAGTGCCTGTTATGCCGTCGTTGGTGGAGCGCAGGATCCAGCGCCGGTTTTCGGCGGCGCGCATGCGCACGATTTCCAGGTGCTGCAAGCGCGCGGCGCTTTTGCCGAAATAGCCGTCGTTGGAGATGTTGAACAGCACTTCCGCCCCGTCCGCCGCGAAGCGCCGCACGAAGTTGGGGAAGACGGATTCGTAACAGATGAAGGTGCCCAATTTGTGACCGTGGATGGGCGAGACGACCAACTGGTGGCCGGGAGTAAAATCGCCGGCTTCGGTGGTGATGCGCTTAACGAAATCGAAAGGCCAGGGGACGAACTCGCCGAAGGGCACCAGATTGACCTTGTCATAACGGGTGACGAGGCGGCCGTCGGGCGCGACCAGGATGGCGGAGTTAAGCGGCGCGCCTTGCGGGGTGTGCGCCACGACTCCGAGCAGAAGATTCGTATTCGCGGCGCGCGCCAGTTCGGCGATATAGGCACGCAGCCGCGGGTCCGCATCATAGTAGAGCGGCGCGGGCACTTCGGGCCAAACGACCAGCGCGGGGCGTTCCGGGCCGCCGGTCATGACGGTGCGCAGGGAGAGGGCCGCCAGGTTCCGTTGCATCTGGTCCACCGATTCCGGGGTCCACGCGGTGTCTTCGGAGATGTTGGGCTGCACCAGCACGGCGGTGTCGCGGCCGCGGCGGGCGTCGGGCAGAGCCGGCAGAAAGATCAGGAAGGGCAGCGGGAGCAGCCACATCAGGTACAGGCGAGGGCGTCCGAGCGCGGCGAGAGCCATGGCGGTGGCCATCACCATGAAGACGAATGACAGGCCATAGACGCTGGTGAGGGGCGCGAGGCGCATGGGTAATCCCATGTCGATGCCGGCGTTGCCGAGCGCCAGCCACGCGAAGCCGAGCGATCCGTGGGTGGCTTCGATGGCGACCCATAACGCGGCCACGGCGGGCGCGGCCCACCAGTTCCGCATCAGGATGCCGGCCAGCAGGGCGAAGACACCCATGTGCAGGGCCTTGATGAGGCAGAAGAGCAGAAACGCGAGCCAGGCCAACGGCGTGTTGAGGCCGCCGTAGTTGGCCAGTACGCCCTGGATCCAATAGCAGACGCCGAACCAATAGACCACGCCGGCGATTTCGCCCAGCAAAAAGCGGCGCCATGGCCTAGGCTCGCGCGCCACGGCCACCAGCAAGGGCGCCAGGGCCACGGGCGCACACCAGGCGATATTGAAGCCAGGAAAGACGAGGATGAGCAGGATGGCGGTGAGGAGTGCGCCGAGATATTTCAATCAGGCACCGCTTGCCGACGCGCGCGGCTCGGTAACGGACGGTCGCGGCTCGGTAACGGACGGTCGCGGCTCGGTAACGCTTCGCTGACCTGGTCGGCCATGTAGGAACTGCGCACCAGCGGGCCGCTGAAGACCATGCGGAAGCCAATGGACAGGCCGTAATCTCGGTACCGGTCAAACTGTTGCGGCTCGATGTAGGCGGACACGGGCAGGTTGCGTCGGGTGGGCCGGAGATACTGGCCTATGGTGGCGACCGCTGTGCCGGCGGCGCGTAGATCGCGCAGCACGGCGTGAACTTCTTCTTCGGTTTCGCCGAGTCCGGCCATCAGGCCCGATTTCGTGAGAATTTCGGGACGATAACGCCGCGCGAAATCGAGGACGTCGAGCGACTGTTGGTAATCGGCTTGCGGGCGCACGCGGCTGTAGAGGCGCGGGACGGTCTCGATGTTGTGATTGAAGACGTGGGGGGCGGCGTCGAGGACGCGCGCGACGGCCTGCAGGTCGCCGCAGAAATCGGGCGTGAGCACTTCGACGCGGGCATCCGGCAAGGCGCGGCGTACGTGGCGCACGGTTTCGGCAAAATGCGCGGAGCCGCCATCGCGCAGGTCGTCGCGATTCACGGAGGTGATCACGACATAGCGCAGCTTCATGGAGGCGGCCATTCGTGCGACGTTGGCGGGCTCGGCAGGATCGAGCCGCATATCCTGCTTGGCGGGCGAGCCCTTGGGAACGGAACAGAATCCGCAGCCGCGGGTACACAGATTGCCGAGGATCATGAAGGTGGCGGCGCCGCGGGCGAAGCATTCGTGGATATTCGGGCAGCGCGCGGATTCGCAGACAGTGTGCAGATTCAACTGGCGCAGGCCGGTCTTCAGGCGGTGCAGGGCGTCGTAGTTAGTGGCGCTTTTGCGGGCCCATTCAGGGAGGCGCGCTCCGATTTGTACTAAGGGATTCATTTCGTAGGTTAGGCTGGGCGGCCTGCGAGGCCGCCGCAGGCTGCGAGCCTGCCCCACATCATTTTTTCACAAAGGGCTGGAAGCCGAGACGCTCGAGCTCGGCTTTGGCTTGTCCGAGTTTGGCGAGGTCGGCGTATGGCCCCACCAGGACGCGCGTCTTGCCGGGAGGACCGGGCGACAGCAGCGCGGGGAAGCCCTTGTCTTTAAGGGTCTTAGCGACTGTCTCGGCCACTTCCTGCTTGACCGCGGCCACCTGCAGGTAGGTTTCGCCTGGAACCGGCTCGGCGGCAGCGGGCGCGACAGGCGGAGCGGGAGCGGGCACTTCGGCCTTGGCCGGGGGAGGCTGGGCAGCTTGCGTGGTGGGTTGCGCCTCGCTGGTCTCTTGCTTGGGAGGCTCGGCGGCGGCGGCCGGCGGGCTCTGCACGGCGGGAGCAGCCCCGGAAGCCGGCTGCGGACGCCCGCCGGTGGGAGCCTCCGCGCTCGCTTGATCGTGACCTGCCGCGGCTTGCGTCGCGGGCGTAGAGTTGCGGCCCACGATGTAGCCCATCACGAAAAACACCGCGAACAGGATCACCACAATGAAAAACCCGCTGAGCAGTTGCCGGTTGCCCAGAACGAGTTCGAATTCGCCAGTCTCATTATTCTTCATGGTTCTTCAGGATTACGCCGTTTTGGAGGGTTCGCCCATTTTGCTGAGGGCGCGTTCCAAAGATGACAGTATATCGAGCGGCAGGGGGAAAACGATGGTAGTGTTTTTCTCGGTGCCGATTTCGACCAGTGTCTGCAGGTAGCGCAACTGAATCGCCACGGGTTGTTCCTGGATGACTTTGGCGGCCATGGCGAGTTTCTCGGAGGCGCTGTATTCGCCCTCGGCATGAATGATCTTGGCGCGGCGCTCGCGCTCGGCTTCGGCCTGGCGGCCGATGGCGCGGATCATCTGCTCCGGCAGATCCACCTGCTTCACCTCCACCATGGTCACCTTCACGCCCCAGGCCGAAGTGTGCTGGTCGAGAATGGACTGCAACCTCGCGTTGAGCTTGTCGCGCTGGCTGAGAAGCTCGTCCAACTCCACCTCGCCCAGCACGCTGCGCAGCGTGGTTTGCGACAGTTGCGACGTGGCATAGAGGAAATTGGCAACCTCCACGATCGCCAGGCGCGGTTCCAGGACCCGGAAATAGACGACGGCGTTCACTTTAACGGTGACATTGTCGCGGGTGATGACATCCTGCGCGGGAACCTCCAGGGTATCGACACGGAGGGAAACGCGCACGATGCGGTCGATGGGCGCGAAGACCAGGATGATGCCCGGCCCTTTAGGTTGATCCAGCAGG
>JBEKMJ010000028.1:0-81420 GCA_050008575.1 Bryobacteraceae bacterium | reverse complement strand
GCGTCGCTGCATCAGGGTTGCCCCCATTGTGCAAGATTCCCCACTGCTGCCTCCCGTAGGAGTCTGGCCCGTGTTTCAGTGCCAGTGTGGCCGTGTGCCCTCTCAGGCCGGCTACCGATCTTCGCCTTGGTGGGCCGTTACCTCACCAACTAGCTAATCGGCCGCGGGCTCCTCTCCCGGCGCGGCTTTGCTTTCACAAAACCGCTTTCCTAGCTAAAGCTTATATGGTATTAGCGCCGGTTTCCCAGCGTTATTCCATACCCGGCTCACCCGTACGCCACTTTACTCACGAGGTTGCCCCCGCTTTCTCGTTCGACTTGCATGTGTTAAGCGCGCCGCCAGCGTTGATTCTGAGCCGGGATCAAACTCTCGTTTGAATTGTTAGTTTAAATCGCCCCGACTTTTACTCAGAGACTGACGAATGTTTCTTGTGCATCCAACCAGATTGTCAAAGATCTTTGCCGACAGCCGGACGCATCCTCGCGGAAACGCCCGCCACCGGCAGGCCTCGAAGCTTATTGGCCCCGCCCGCGCAAAATCGCGCATGCGAAAGCCGAAAAATGAAAACTTTTGAAAAAGAACTACCAGGAAGGCCGTATTCCGCTCCGGCGGTGGCCCGCCCGGAGTTTTGTTACCATTCCTTACAAGAGGATCTCTATCGTTGTACCACACTGCGCGGCGCGTAAGCAAGCCCACACGTCAAACCGCAGTCAGACCCTCAAATTCGGCGACTCCCTCAGAATATCAGAACCATTACAGACACGCAAGCCCGGTTTGCAACTATTTTAGTGCCAGATCTCACATTTGGCTCGGCCTTGTTCGAATGGGTCCTCTTAGAATCAGTGGCTTGAGGGGACAGAGGCGCTTATTCCGGCGAATTAAAATACGTTGATGCCGGACGGGGCGATCATGGCAGAATTTTGCCGGAGGAGGGCTCCGGCGCGATGTCCAGTCGCTGAAATTGGCTTTGCCCTCAACGCTTTTGTTGAAAACAAAGGGTGCAATTGGGTTTGCTTCGTAAAAATCCCGGTTTGGGTCGCCCAAGCACCGTCCCCGCGCACGCGCTGCGCCGGACCTCGGAGGTAGGATAATGAGGGTAATGCGCCTGATCGCCCTCCTGTGCCTGGCCTCCGCCGCCGACGCGCAGACGCTTCCCGAAATCCTTTCCCGCGTCTCGGAGGAAGCGGAAGTGTTCCGCCGCATCGCGCCTCAGGTCCTGTCCGAGGAGACCTTGACGCAGCGCGCCTTGAAAGCGCCCCTCCGCTTCCATCCGCGCGTCGGAGCCGACGCCACCAAACCCGTGGCCCCTACCCGACAGACGCGCGAGATTATCTCCGAATATAGCTTCAGCACCCTCAAAGACGCCCCCGGGCCGCTGCACGAGTTCCGCAAAGTCGTCTCCGTGGATGGCCAAGCCATCTCGACCGTGGAGGCCGCCCGCCATTCACTCGCGCTTGGCCTGACTTCGGCCAATGACCACGCGCGCAAGCGCATGCTTGAAGATTTCCAGAAGTACGGCCTCGCCAAGGACCTCGTGGCCGTCGATTTCGGACCACTCCTGTTATTGTTTACCAAGCGGCAGATCGGCAACTATCAATTCGACCTGGCGGGCGACGATCGGATCGGCGCGGACCAGGTCAAGATCGTTTCCTATAAACAGGTCGCCGGTCCGGATCGCATGCTGGTCTTCCAGGGCCACCGTGCGATCCATCAGCCGATACAAGGCCGCATTTACGCGCGCGTGCCGGACGGACTGCCACTGCGCATCACCATTGTCGAGAGCCGGGAGAGCGGCAAGACCATCTTCCGAGACGAAGCCGTGGTGGATTATACGCCCAACGCCCACGGATTTCTGGCGCCCGCCGCCGTCACACACAGAGGCTTCGCCGGCGATGAACTGCTGGTCGAAGACGAGTTCCGCTATGCGGCCTTCCGCAAGTTCGGCGCGAATGCCGCCATTAAGTTCGACACGCAACAATAAGCGAGTTACGCTCCGCCGCGGCGAGCCGCACGCCGAAAGCGGGCCTGAAGCCCCGCGCGGGATAAATCCGGCCCCCAAGAACGCTTAAGGGCCAAAGTCCAGGGGCGAGCTACGCTCGCCGAAGAGCGGGTTCTGGAGAACCCGCGCAGGCCTGGAGGCCTGCCCCACCAAAAGGCCAATCTCCAGGGGCGAGCTACGCGCGCCGCATACCCTGTCGGAGCGAGTGCCACGGTTGTGGCGATCGCGGACTGGCGACGGTGAACGATCTGTTAGGCGGGGTGAGCGTGTTGACGAACATTACGCCTTAAGGGCGGGCGCTCCGCTGCGGGGCGGCCCGCTGCTGGTATCATGATTGATTCCGATGGCCCGCCAACGCGCCTACTTCCTGATCACGATCTTCGCGGTGCTGCTGGTGCTGTTCCCCTTCCTGTTCTGGTACGGGACATGGTTCGGCCGTAAACTGAGCGATGCTCAGATCACGGAATATCTGGGTGACCGCGCCAAGCCCCGGCACGCGCAGCACGCGCTGGTGCAGATCGGTGAACGCATGGCGCACCGCAATCCGGGTGTGTCGCGCTGGTATCCGCAGGTGGCCGCGCTGGCCGCCAGTCCGCTACTTGAACTGCGCCAAACCTCGGCGTGGATCATGGGGCAAGACCACACCTACGCTCCCTTCCACGAAGCGCTGGCCAAGCTGATCGCCGATCCGCAGCCCATGGTACGCCGCAACGCCGCGTTGGCGCTTTCGAATTTCGGCGACCCGGCGGCGCGTCCGGAACTGCTGGCGATGCTACGGCCGTCCACCATCGTTTCACCCGGCGCGGGCGTGGTCGGGTACCGGCTCAAGCTGGGCGAGTACGTCAACCCTGGCACGCTGGTGGCGCATGTGGGCGCGGTCGAGGTGCGATCGCCGCTGCCGGGCGAAGTGCGCGACTTGAGCCGGCGCGGGGGCACGACGGTGGCCGCGGGCGATCCGCTGGTGGAACTCTCGGCGGATAAAGAGCATGTCTGGGAAGCGTTGCGCGCGCTGTGGACGGTCGGGGCGGCGGAGGATCTGGAAGAGATCCAGCGTTACGCCCGGGGCATCTCCGGCATGCCGGAGAAGGTGCAGGAGCAGGCGGTGCTGACGGTGCGGGAGATTCAGGCCAGGCAGCGGCGCTGAAGCGCGACGCCACTGAAGCGCGGCTGAGCGGGTCGAAAAAGAGGCGGGTCTGGAGACCCGCCGCAGGCGTAGACGCCTGCCCCACAGGCCGAAGTAAGGTTGGCGTTACCGTTAGCTATCCAAATGAACTGTTCCAACTTACGCCCTCCGGATGTATCCTACGTGTTGGCGGCAAGCCTGTTGCCGTTACAAAACGGTTGAGGAAATGGACGTCTTCGTAGCCCGGCAGCCGATTTTCGATCGGCACCGGCAGCTCTATGCGTACGAACTGCTCTATCGTTCAAACGGCCGGCAAAATGCCTTCGATGGCGCCGATAGCACCACCGCCAGCACCCAACTGATTGCCAACAGCCTCCTGGCGATCGGCTTGGAAAACTTGCTCTGCGGCAAGAAGGCCTTTATCAACTTCGACCGGGAGCTGCTGCTCGGCGGACTGCATTCCGTTCTTCCCCCGGAGACGTTGGTGATCGAAGTCCTCGAGACGGTGAAGCCGGATGCCGATGTCATGGCTGCCTGCCGCCGGCTTGTCGAACAGGGCTACGGCCTTGCGCTGGACGATTTCGTGCCCGATCCCCAGCACGAACCGCTCACGCGTCTGGCCAAGCTGATAAAGGTGGATCTGCGCGCCACTTCGCGGCTGGAGCAGTTGAATCTTCTGCACACCTACGGGCCTCTCGGAATCGCGATGCTCGCCGAAAAGGTGGAGACGCAAGAAGAGTTCGAATGGGCTTTCGATGCCGGGTATCAGTACTTTCAGGGCTATTTTTTCGCTCGTCCGGCGATCATGCGCGGCCGCAAGATACCGGCGGCGAAACTGCTCTGTCTGCGCGTGCTCGCGGAAGTGCAGCAGGCCGAGCCGGATTTCGCGCGATTGGAGACGCTCGTATCCAGCGACGTATCCCTCTCGTACAGCCTCTTGCTCTACGTGAATTCCGCGCTTTTCTCGTGGGCCACGGAAATCAGCTCCATTAATCGCGCCATCCTGGCGCTGGGCGAGGAGGGTATCCGGCGCTGGGCGGCGCTGGCTGCTTTGCCGATCCTGGCCAGCGACAAGCCCAGCGAACTGGTCACCCTTTCCCTGGTTCGCGCGCGCTTCTGCGAGCTTATGGCCGGCCTCCTGCGGAATGCCGAACCGAATCTTGCCTTTTTGATGGGCCTGTTTTCACTGCTCGACGGAATCAGCGACCTCCCGATCCCCGAAGCCCTGGTCAAAGTCCATGCCGCTCCCGCGATCACGGGCGCCCTCACTGGAACCGCGCCACCCGGCGATCCGTACTCGAACGTCTACCGGATGGTGTGCCGTTACGAGGCGGGCGATTGGGACGAGGTGACCGCGCTGGCCGCGAACTCCGGCATCAAAACCTC
Organism: Bryobacteraceae bacterium; assembly: GCA_050008575.1. Classification (GTDB taxonomy): domain Bacteria; phylum Acidobacteriota; class Terriglobia; order Bryobacterales; family Bryobacteraceae; genus Bog-159. Next base: position 76,912 of record JBEKMJ010000028.1, on the reverse strand, counting down.
CCAGATTGCAGAGGCTTACGCGGAATCTACCCTCTGGGCGCAGCGCGCCCTGCACGCCACTATGCGCAAAACCAATTCACGGCGGCACGTCCGCCACTCAATCGCCGGCCAACTACGCCTTTTGTGGGAAGAGGGTGCCGGCCAGCAAAGGGTGATCCCAGCCAGACTGATGAATGCATCGGTCGAGGGTTTGCAGTTGCAGACATCCGAGAAAATGGCCACCTCCTCTTACATCAGTTGCAACGATCCGAAATTAGGTATTTCGGGTAGGGGCTGCGTTCGCTACTGCAATTACGTCAAGGGGAAATATCTCATTGGCCTCGAGTTCCGCGGTGGAACCGGATGGCGCGGGCCTTCGGCCAAGCAGGCGGCGGCTCGGTAAGCTGGTCGAAACCCGTCTCTGGCGTAGCGTCGCCCGCACGGCGCCCCACTGAGTGCATGCGCCCACGTCACCCACCCTATCGGGGAAAACACGCTAGACTTTTTCCACCGGTTGTTGTGTTTTCAAGCATTTCACTGTGGAAATCCAAATGCACAGCGGCGGGCAGCCCCACTTTCGAAGGAGGCGCCCAAACGATGCCCGACGAGACTCTTACCATAACGGATAACAGGACTGGAAAGACCTATACGCTGCCTCTATATAAGGATGCGATCCGCGCGATCGACCTGCGGCAGATCAAGACCGGCCCCGAGGACTTCGGTCTGCTCAGCTACGATCCCGCGTTCCTGAATACGGCGTCCTGCCAGAGCGCCGTCACCTACCTCGATGGAGACCGGGGAATCCTGCGCTACCGCGGCTACCCGATCGAGCAGCTTGCCGAAAAGTGCAGCTTCCTGGAAGTCGCCTACCTGCTGTTGAATGGCGAGCTGCCGGGCCCGGACGAGTTGGACGAGTGGACGGCGGACATCACCCGCCACACCATGATCCACGAGAACCTGAAGAAGTTCATGGAGGGCTTCCACTACGACGCGCATCCCATGGGGATGCTGATGAGCACCGTAGCGGCGCTTTCGACCTTTTACAGGGAGGCCCGCAATATTCACGATCCCGCGGTGCGCAAGCTGCAGATCACGCGGCTGATCGGGAAGATGCCCACGCTCACGGCCTATTCCTACCGGCATAGCCTGGGGCTGCCATACGTCTATCCGGACAACGACCTGGGCTACACCAAGAACTTCATGAACATGCTGTGGCGCAGGACGGAGCCCAAGTTCAGCGCCAACCCTGTGCTGGCGCGCGCCCTGGAAGTGCTGTTCATCCTGCACGCCGATCACGAGCAGAATTGCAGCACGAGCGCCATGCGGGCGGTGGGCAGTTCGTTCGCCGACCCCTATGCCACCACGGCGGCGGCCATCGCGGCGCTTTCCGGACCGCTGCACGGCGGCGCCAACGAAGAAGTGCTGCGTATGCTGGACGAGATTGGGTCCAAAGACCGTGTGCCGGCCTACATCGAGCAGATCAAAGCCGGGCGCGGCAAGCTGATGGGCTTCGGGCACCGCGTCTACAAGAACTACGATCCGCGCGCGCGCATCATCAAGCAGGTGGCCGAGGAGGTCTTCGAGGTGACCGGACGCAATCCCAAGCTGGATGTCGCGCTGGAACTGGAGCGCATCGCGCTCGAAGACGATTTCTTCATCAAGCGGAAGCTTTATCCCAACGTGGATTTCTACTCGGGCATCATCTACCAGGCCATGGGATTTACGCCGGACGTGTTTACGGTGTTGTTCGCGATTCCGCGGACCGTAGGCTGGCTGGCACAGTGGCAGGAGATGTTGCAGGATCCCGAGCAGAAGATCGCGCGGCCGCGGCAGCTTTATACGGGGCAGGCGGCGCGGCAGGTGGTGCGGATCGAGGAGCGGCAGGCGCAGGCCGCGTTTGCAGCGGTAGCCGTCGGATAAGTGGACCCTGGCTTCTTGTGGAGTTTATAGGCACGTGGGGCGGCGCCATGCGCTGCCGCGAGGCTTAAGCCCAGCCCGCCACGCCTGTCCTACCTGGTGTTGGTCAGCAGGGTCACGCCCAGAGTGTCGGCCACGGCGATGTCTCCCTTGCCGCTGCCACTGAAGTCGCCCAGAGCGAGAGCGTACGGGTTTAAGGGGACGATGAAGCTGACCGGCGCCTGGAACGTGCCATCGCCGTTTCCCGGCAGGATCGAGACGGCGTTCGACCAGCGATTGGCGACCGCCAAATCCGCTTTTCCGGAGGCGCTGAAACTGCCCACCGCCACGAACTGCGGACCGGCTCCCACGAGATAGTTCACCGCCGGTTGAAATGTCCCGTCGCTGTTGTTCAACAGGACCGAGACACTGCCATATAGGAGAGATTCGAAGGGCGATGCTTGGCTGGTCACGGCCAAGTCGTCGCTTTCGGGACCGGCGAAGTGGCCCACCGCCACCCAGGAGGGATTAATTCCCACGGCATAACTAACCGGCGGCTGAAAGGATCCGTCGCCGTTTCCGAACAGGATCGAAACGCTGGCGGAGGCCTGCTGAGCCACCGCGAGATCCAGCTTGCCGTCGTGATTGAAGTCGCCAACCGCCAGGGAGCCGGAGCCCGCTAACCCCGGGATTTGCACGGCCGGCTGAAATGTTCCATCGCCATTGCCGAGCAGGATGAGCAAACCGGAGGTCGACGAGCTGGCGGCCAGGTCCGCCTTTCCATCGCCATCGAAGTCGCCCACAGTTATGAACCAGGCATTCAATGCGGGCGTGACCAGACGAGGCCCGAACTGCCCGTGGCCATTACCGAGCATCACGGCGATCGTGTTTGCGCAGATCACGAGGTCGGGTTTGCCGTCGCCATTAATATCGGCGACCTTCACTGTCGCGAGGTGCGGCGCGCGATAGTATGTGGCAGGCTGGAACGTGCCGTCGCCATTTCCGAGCAGGATGGCGATACTGCCTGAGGTTATGTCGTCCGCAACCAGGTCTGGGTGGCCGTCGCCGTTGAAATCCCCCGCGGCGATGGAATACAATCCGCCTCCCGCATAGAAAGTCACGTCGCGCGGGAAGCTGCCGTCGGCTTCCCGCACCAGGACGGTCAGGCTCCCGTTGGCGATCGCGAGATCCAACTCACCGTCGCCATTGAAGTCGGCAACGGCAAAGTTGCCGGAAATCGTGGTTAGTGTGGTGGCGGCCTGAAAAGTGCCGTCACCGTTGCCCAATAGGAGCGAGATGCCTTTGCTCGTGTTTACAACCAGGTCGGCGATTCCATCATTGTTGAAATCGACCGCGGTCAGGAAGCTGGGGTGGGGGCCGGTTACAAATAACATGGTTGGCGGTTGAAATGTGCCGTCGCCATTTCCAAGCAAAATAGACATTGCGTTGAACGGCCTTCCGCCCGGCTCGTCGTCGTCGGCGACCGCCAAATCCAGCTTGCCATCGCCGTTGAAATCGGCCACGGCCAGGTAGGACGGCGCGCTTCCCGCGTAAATTTGCACGGGCTTCCGGAAGGTGCCATCGCCATTCCCGAGGATGATGCTCACACCCTGGTCGTCGTGGTCGTAGCCGCTGTCGGCCACCGCCAGATCCAGGTTTCCGTCGCCATTAAAGTCGGCGGCCACTACGCAACTGGGATAGAAGCCGACGCTGTAAGTCTGGGTCGGCAGGAATGTGCCGTCGCTCGCGCCGAGCAGGATGTAGACCACGTCCAGCCCGGATCCATCGACAATCGCCAGATCCGGGTTGCCGTCGTGGTTGAAATCGCCAATCGCGATGGAGCCAGGCGAGCGCCCCAACGGGTAGTTCACCGCGGGCTGGAATGTGCCATCGCCCTTGCCCAGCAGGATGGAAAGCGTTCCGATGCCGCTGTTGCCAGTGTTGGCGGTTACGGCCAAGTCGGGCTTGCCATCGTGATTGAAGTCGCCTGCCGCTACGGCGACAGGTCCCGTCCCTACAGGGTAGCTGGCCGGGGTTTGGAACGTACCGTCGCCTTTACCCAGGAAGATCGAGACGGTATTGGCGCCGCTGCTGGTGACCGCCATGTCGGGCTTGCCATCGGCATTGAAATCGCCCACGGCAACGGCGGTCACGGTCCCCCCGGTGAGATAGGTCAGCGGGGCGTTAAAGGAAACAGGAGGCGCAGCCCAGAGCGTGGCGCACGTACTCAGCACGCAGGCGAGCGGGCGGAATCGAGGCATGCCTTTCTATAGCATGCCGTCGAAGTAGGCGCAATGAGATTGCGGCGGCGGGAGCCGGAAGCGGTACTGTACTACGCCGCGTCCCGCTCCGCCAACGCGCTGGTAACCTTCGCGACCTTGACGCCCTTAGCGATGCCGAAGAACCGCAAAATTTGGATCTGGATCCACGACATGTCGAACTCGTACCAGGCCAAGCCATGCCGCGCCGAAGTCGGATGCGCGTGGTGATTGTTGTGCCAGCCTTCCCCGAACGTGATCAGCGCCACCCACCAGGAATTGCGTGAATCGTCGCGCGTGTCGAACCGCCGCGATCCCCACATGTGCGTGGCCGAGTTCACCAGCCACGTGGCGTGCAACCCGATCACGACCCGCAGAGCGATACCCCACAGCACCATCGACACGCCGCCGATGGCGAACAGCAGCCCCGCCAGCAGCACGTTCGGCAGCCAGTGGTAATTATTCAGCCAGACGTAGAAGCGATGCTTGGCCAGGTCGGGCGCGTACTTCGACATCAGCCGCGTATTGTTGTGCTTGGCTTCACCCATCAGGATCCAGCCCACGTGCGCCCACCATCCGCCATCGTGCGGGGAGTGCGGATCGCCCGGCATGTCGGATTTCTGGTGGTGGATGCGATGAGTGGCCACCCAGAAGATGGGACCGCCTTCAAAAGTCAGCGCGCCGCAGACCGCAAAGAGGTATTCCAGGGCCAGCGGCACTTGATAGGAGCGGTGCGTGTGCAGGCGGTGGTAGCCCATGCTGATCCCCAGCCCGGTGGCGAACCACAGAAAAAACAGCAGGACCGCCAGATTGGCCCAATTGAACATAAATAACGCGGCAATAGCCCCTACGTGCAATAGAACCAGCACCAAAGTGGTGAGCCAGTTCAGTTTTTGCTTCTCGGGAAACTCGAGGAGTTCGAGGTTGCGGGGCTGTTCGGTGGATACTCTGGGCGCCATACTTTAACGCTAACAGGGAAACCGTGTTTCCTTTGTAAGAGTTGTGTAATTTCGAGGGTCGCCGTTGGATAACCGAGTGGGGCGGCGCCGTGCGCCGCCCACCCCTGCGTGGACTCTAGAACTGGTACTTCAACCCGAACTGCACGTTGCGCGCGCCTTTCGACGAATTCACCACGCCCACCAGCGCGCTGGAAAGCACGTCGATCTGGTAGCCGGTAACCGTGAAAATCGGCGTATTGAAGGCGTTGACGGCTTCGGCGCGGAACTCCAGTTCTTGCCGTTCCGTGATGTTGAACTGCTTGTGCAGGCTGAAGTCCAGTTGCTTGATGCCAGGCCCCCGTTCCGTGGATACTCCGCAGTCCCCGAACTGGCCCGCTGGCGGATTCCCCATGGTGGACGGGTCACTCCGGACGAGGCTGCGCCGACCCGGTGCCGGGATCTCCGGCCCAGTCCAGCATCGAAATCGGGAAGCCGCCATGCACGGTGAAGATGGTGTCCACCTGCCAATCTCCCAATACCGTGTCGGCCACCTTGTTGGAGCTTTATTTTGGAACTGCTTGCCGTGGCCGTTCGGCAGATCGTAAGTGAGATAGCCGTTAAAGGCGCTCTTCACTTCGTGATCGCAATAGCCGTAATCCGCGTTCACGTCATACACATTCTGCCTGGAACGTCAGGCCCGCTGTTGCGCGCCGATCTGCAGCGCGTTGTAGTTCTCGATGCCGGTGGACGTGTTGAGCCGCACCTGGCCCAGTCCATCGTTCTTCAGCGTCGGATTTCCGGAAAGGTACGGCCCTGGAACCACCGTTCGGCTCCAGGAACTGCCGGCCGGCGAAGTAGATGGCCGCCAGGTGGTCGGTATGCTCGCCCACGTAACCAGCCTGAAACGTGGTGTTATTTCCGAACTGGCGTTGCAGGGTGAAGTTCCACTGGTTGGAAACCGCGGAATTGCTGACGATCCACGCCGGATCGCCGGTGCTGCGCATTCGCCAGGCGATTTTTTCCACGCAAAGCAAGCCCACCGTTTACGTGATCGGCTGGTATCGCTGCGACCGCCACACGCTGATGATCCGCCGCTTCCGGCGGTAGGCCGGCCGCTCCCATTGCGCCTCTGCACCCTTTAACGCCGCTTCAACGCTTCCAGCTCTTCCAGTGTGCGCGGCCAATCCTTGCCCAGCAGACGCGAGAGGCCCCGGTCCGCCAACACCTTCCCACCCGTCTGGCAGCGCGCGCAGTAATTGGTCTCATTGTCCGCGTAGCGAATGCGTTGCACTTTTTCGCCGCAGCGCGGGCACGCCTGCCCGTAGCGCCCATGCACGGCCATGCCGTCGCGGAACGCGGTCACCTTTTCCGGGAATTTCCGGCGGGCTTCGGCGCGCAGCCGGTCCAGCCATCGCGTCAGAGTATCGCGCGTGGCGGCGTGCAGCCGCGCGATCTCTTCCTCCGTCAGTTTGCGCGTCTGCGCGATGGGCGACAGGCGCGCGGCATGCAGGATCTCGTCCGAATAGGCGTTGCCGATGCCGCTAAACGTGCGCGGATCGGTAAGCGCCCGCTTCAACGTGTGATTCTCGAAAGTCAGCGCCTCGCGGAATGCCGGCAGATCCGCCGCGAAAACGTCGATGCCGCCGGGGTCGAGCGCGCGCAACCCTTCCTCGCCCCGCACCACGTGCAGCGACGCCCTGCGCTTGGCGCCGGCCTCTGTCAGCGTGAGCGAGCCGTGCGCAAAATCGAACGCGGCCAGACTCTGCCGGCCGCCCAAGTTCGGATGCGGCGGACGCCAGTGCAGCCGGCCCGCGATCATCAGGTGCAGAACCAGCCAAATATCGCCTTCCACGCCCATCGCGATGCGCTTGCCGATGCGCCGCAGCCCGCGCACTACGCAGCCTTCGACGGCCGAGAGCGGGGGATCCAGCGTTCGCAACAAAAAGGGATTCCCCAACCGGACGCGCTCCAAAGTCCGCCCTACCACCAGCGGCTCCAGCGCCTCCACGTACGCCGCTATGTCGGGTAATTCGGGCACTCACTCCTTCCCCAGCCACCGGAGCCGCGCCTCGTAGTGCCGTCCTTCGCTTCCGTAGAAAGTCAGGAAGTTCGGCGACTCAAGCGTGTTATTCACCACCGTCGGGTTCCTGTGGTTCGTCAGGTTATCGATCCCCCCCCGGATGCCAAAGCGGTACTTACGCAGCCGGAAGCGCCACTCTAAGTGCAGGTTCACATTGAAATAGTCCGGATACCGGTAAGTGTCCGGCGATCCGATAAGTTGGCCGTTGTCGTGTTGGATCGAAAACGGGAAGCCGGTACGCTCTTCGAACAAGTAAGCCACTGCCCAGTTCTTCCACCATGTGGGAAGGTATCCCCAGCTCAGAAATCGATTGGGCGCGTCCCAAGGCAGCGGACCCGAGTTGTTCGGCCCCAACAGCAGTGTCTGCTCGAGCGACGGGTCCAGCACCTCGTTCGAGTGTGTACGCGAACGCGTGTAGCTGGCCATCCATTCGTAGCGGCCGCCCACGGTCTGGTGCACGATCGCCTGCGCGGCGTCATACCGATCGTGCCGCGAACTGGTCAGGGTGAATTCCTGTTCCACATACGATGCGTGGTATTGGGCGGCGATTTCCGGGGAAGCCACGATCGGCGCCGGCAGCGTGTTGACGTATGCGAATCCGTCGCCGCCCCGCTTCCTGTGCAGGCTCAATCCGGCGCGAATGTGCCACGGGAACTGACGGTCCAGGCCCAGGCTCCAGTTCTGGTAAAGCGGCGCTTTCAGACGCTCCGCCGGAAGCGTGTAGAACGACAGCGCGTTGGGCAGCAGCAGCGTGCCGTTCGCGGCATAAATGTCGGTCAGCGTGTACTGATCGAGCGGCCGGGTGAATAGCTGGAGGATGGTGGGGTCGTATAGCACCGCAAAGCCGCCCGAGATGCGTGTATTGGGCGAGCCGAAAGGCGCATACGAAAACGATGTGCGCGGCGACCATAGCCAGCGCCGCAGGATTTCATCCCAATCTTCCCGCACGCCTAGTTCGAGGAACAGGTTCTTGCGCGCCTGCCAGTGGTCGGTCAGATACGACGACGCCGTCAGGCTGGGTCGGCTGAGGGTTCCGTCTCCTTCGAACGTGACCGAACGGAGGAGAGTGGAGTTCGCGCCGTAGAGATCGTACCCGGTCCGGGTAATGCCTTGCGCATAGTCCAGGCGGTCCACGTCGAATCCCATTTTCAGATTGTGGGTACCGGCCAGATGCCAGGCGGGCAGGAAAAGGTTCGCCAGATATTGCCCGCGCCGCGAATGTTGCGTGGAATTCAGGAAATTGTTGCCCTGTTCGCCGTTGAGGGTAATGATGTAGATGCCCGTGCCGAACGGGATCAGCCGCGCAAGGGTGAAGGTCTCGGCGAAACCCAGCTCCAGCAGAGTGCCGCGCGCCACATAGATCTGGTCCTTCAGGCCCAGGAACCAGGTGCGGCCGCGTTCATCGAGCGTCGTGGAAGGAGGCGTGAGCGCGCCCAGGCCGAACTCGGTAGCGCGCTGATAATTGAACAGGAAGTCGGTGTAGAGGATGTTTGAAGGCGTCAGATTCACCTGCGTGTGCAGCATATTGCTGGCCTGCAAGGAACTGGCGGTGTTCTGATTCTTGGGCAAGTCCGGAATCACGGTGACGTTGTAATCTCCGTCCAGATTGTCGGAGAACCAGGCGCGCCCTTTAACGATCGGCCCGGAGAAATTCAACCGCGGCGTCCAGTCGCCCAGGTGCAGGCCCTGCGCGGTGCTCACGCCCGGAATGAAGTTCGTGGCCGAGTAGCGGAATTGATCGTCGCCGGTCTGCGTCTTGATCTGCAGCGTACCGGCCGACCCCTGACCGAATTCCGGCGAGTAGCGCCCACTCAGATAGTCGAGCGAGCTCACGGCTTCCACGCTGACGGTCGTCTTCAACGTCCCGGTCAGCGGATCGCTTATGTTGAAACCGTCCAGCAGGTAATTAGTCTGCTCCTCGCGCCCGCCGTCGAAGTGCAGCCCGCCCGTCGCGTCCATTATCTGGCCCGGTATCAGCGTCATGGCTTCGCGCAGGCTGTGCGTGGAAGGATACGGGATATCCATGATCTGAATGCCGGTGAGCACCCGCTCCGACTGAGTTTGCTCCACGTCCACGGCCTCCTCGGACGCTTTCACGTCAACCGATTGCAGAACCTCCTTGGCGTGGTTCAGGATCAGGCTCACCTCGCCCGTGCCGGCGCTCACATCGACGGCCAGGTTGGTCACCGGCAGATATCCGGAGTCGGTGGCGGCGAAGAAATACCGGCCCTCGGTGGACACGCCGATTTTGAATTCGCCGGTGGGGCCGGTAGTGGCGTGCCATTGCTCGCCCGCCTGGTTGCGCAGCGTGATTTCGACTCCCGCGATGCCCGCCTCGTTTTCATCGATGGCGCGGCCCGCCACAACGATTTCAGCGGCCTGCGAGGACATGCCGCACAGCAATGCCAGCGCCAGCCAGAAACATTTCACTAGCCTCTCCTGGTACACATTACCACGCCTTGGAGGGCGGGCAATTCTGCCCGCAGCCGGCTTTCAGCCGGCTCGGGAGCCCTCGTGGCGCACGCCCCCGGCGTGCCGTGTCGGCACTTCTGCCGACACAGGCGAGCTTAGCTCGCCTCTAACACAGGCTGAAGCCTGGCTGAAGCCTGTGCAACACAGGCTGAAGCCTGTGCTACCAGCGGGGCTAAAGCCCGCCCTCCTAACGGAAGATGGACTTCGCAATCGTGGCATGCACGCCCTTGTTCCCGTCCACCAGTTGCGTGATGCTGAGGTCCGCCGCCACGCTGGTGAGCATGTAGGCGTCTTCCCGCGTCAGATGCTTCGCGGTCACCAGAAAATCGATCATCTCCTCAACCGCCAGCCGGGCGGCCTCGCGCAAGTCTTCATGCATGCCCATCGTGATGTAGTGCGTGGGCGTCTCTCCCCGCGGCCAGCGCAAATGCAGATCCTTGCGCACGAAAAACTGAAGCACGCCCGTCAGCGATGTCTCGAGCGCGGTGATGTCCACTTCACCGTTGCCCTGGCCTGCATGCCCATCGCCCACCTGAAACAACGCGCCGCGCGCGTGCACGGGTATAAAGAGCGTGGTGCCCGCCACGAATTCCTTATTGTCGATATTCCCGGCGTGGAACCAGGGCGGCGCGCTGCTGATCCGGCCGAGGTTCTCCGGAGGCGCCACGCCCATGCTGCCGAAGAACGGCCGCAGCGGAATCTCGATATCGGCCGAGAATCGCGCGATCATTCTCCCACGGTCCAACGGAACGATTTTAGTGCGCGCGTACGGAAACTCGTCGGGCAGGAAGCCGGCGCCGGGACGGAAGGTGTTGTATGCGTACGGAATGGCAAGTTGGATGGATCGAATGCGAACTTCCAGCGTGTCGCCGGGTTCCGCCTCTTCCACATAGATGGGTCCCGTCAGGATATGGCCGCCCGGCCCCTTATCGGTGACTTCGCGGAAGATCTCGCGCAAGGCAGGCTCCACGTCGGCGGGCGGCACACCCGCGGCCTCCAGCCGGTCCGGACTATTGGTGATCAGCGTTTGGACCTCGACCGAATCGCCGGAGCGGATGCGCAGCGCCGGCGGCGTGTTCGCCGCGTAGTATCCCCAAGCGACCGTTTTTGGTGTGGCCTTCAGCTTGTAGTCAGCCTGCTGCGGGGCGGCCGCCGCCGCTTGAAATGCGGCAAATATCAACAGTAATTCGGTTTGCACAGCGCCTCCTTGAAATCGCGATTTCTTAACCGCTTCGCAACTTGTTTGTAATAACCCGGACGGCCTCGTCGCGTTACCATCTCTCTACAATAACTTCAAAGGGAGATTGGTTCATGTCCAAGCTTTCTCTGTACGCTCTATTCGCATTTTCTCCTGTAGCTGTATTCGCCCAGTCGACGTTTGGCACCGTTTTGGGCACCGTGAGAGACAATTCCGGCGCCGTGGTTCCGAAGGCCAAAGTGTCGCTTACCGACACCGATGAGAACATCGGCCGCGCGGCCTTGACGGATGCGAAAGGCGACTATGAATTCGTGAACACGCAGCCCGGCCACTACAAAGTGGAGGTGGCGGCTTCCGGCTTTCAGCTCTCGGTCGTCGCGGACCTGCTGCTGGTGGCGCGCCAGACGCTGCGCGTGGATCTGGCGCTGCAGGTCGGCCAGGTAGCCACGGCAGTGCAAGTGGAAGCCACGGCGGGCGTGATCGCCACCGACACACAAACCGTTGAGTCCAGCCTGGATGGCAATGCGCTGACCACACTGCCGGGCAACGTGCGCGGGATGAACGGCAGCACCAGTCCCTACGCGCTGATCGCGGCGTTGCCCGGCGTGCAGCCGGACGACAGCGGCAACTTCTCCATCCAGGGCGGCACACAGTCCATGGCGCAATTCTCGGTGGATGGCATCTCCATCACCAACGTAGGCGGCAATAGCCCGCTTTCGGACGCGTTTCCCTCGGTGGAAAGCATCGCGGAAATCAAGGTGCAAGGCGCCGGCAACACTGCCGAGTTCGCCGAGGTGGGCGACGTGACGACGATTTCCAAAAGCGGCACCAACGACTTTCACGGCGATCTGTTCTGGTATGCGCAGAATGCCGCCTTCAACGCCACCGCGTTCGGCCAGTTGACCAAGCCTTCCCTGATCAGCAACGATTTTGGCGCCACGTCCGGCGGCCCGGTCATCATTCCGCATCTTTACAACGGCAAGAACAAGACGTTTTACTTCGGTACATACGAAGGTCTGCGGCTGCCGCGCTCCAAGACGATTCAGGACCAGGTGCCCACCGCGGCCATGCGCACAGGGGATTTTTCGGCGTCCGGCATCACCGTTACCGACCCCACTACCGGCGCCCCATTCCCGGGAGACAAGATCCCTTCTAACATGATCAGCTCCGTGGCCAACGGTTTTCTGGCATTGTATCCCGCGCCCAATGCCGGCAATCCGAACATCCCGCAGGCCGCGAACTATATTGCCAATCGCAACTATAGCGTCGACTCCGACCAATTCGACGCCCGCATCGACCATTACCTGACGGCGAATATGTCTGTTTTCGGACGTTTTACCTGGAAGAACATCGGCCAGGATCAGCCGCAGGATCTGGCAGTGCCATCGGAACACTTTGCGATTAACTACAAACTGTTGGCCACTTCGTGGAACTGGAATATCCGGCCCAACCTGATCGACGAATTCCGCTTCGGATTCACCTTGAATCCGACTACGCAGACTCTGCCGTTCAACGGCGCCAGCTTTACCAATGGGCTGGGCCTGGTGGGCGTCGGTCCCAGCTTCCCCTTTAACGGTCTTTCGGAAATCGACATGACCGGTTATACCTGTCTGTGTACGGACCGGGGTAACTCGATTTCCGAGAACAACACCTATCAGTGGAACAATAACACCACGTGGACGGTGGGCCGCCACACTGTCAAATTCGGATTTGACATTCGCCGCATCAAAGCCGTCTCCCCGCTGGGATTCATTGGCGGCGATAATTACGGCAACTTCAACTTCACCGGCGGATTCACGGGCAACGCATTTGGCGACTTCCTGCTGGGGCTTCCCAGTGAAACGGGCATTGATACAGTTGTACACGATAACTACGGCCTTTCCATGCAATACGGCGTGTATGCGCAGGATTCCTTCCGCGTGAGCCCGCGCTTGACGCTGGAGTACGGCGCGCGCTGGGAATACCATCCCGCCTACACGGATCAATTTGGCAACATCGGCAACTTTGTGCCGGTGCCGAAATCCGGAGAAGTCGTCTATCCGGATGGCGCCCAGAGCACGCTGGCGGGCCTTTACCTGCAATCGTTCAATGCCTGCCCTACACTGGGCTCGACCAGCGGCCCGTCCGAGAATGGCGCGCCTTGCACGCCTGTGCTGGACGCCAGCCAGGCAGGGTTGCCGCAAGGCTTGCGCACCGCGCCACAGCGCGTAGTTCCCCGCGTGGGATTCGCCTGGCGGCCCACGGCCGGCGACAAGACGGTCCTGCGCGGCGGCTTTGGTATGTACGATACACCCAGCATGGGATCCATCTACTACGCCCTTACCGGGACCGTGCAATCCAATACGGCGACTTACACTAACATCGCCGCCAACGGCGGACCTATCTTCCAGTGGCCGCAAATCACCACCGGCGGCGCCGGAGCGGTAGCGCCTTTCGGTACGGCCTACTTCGGCACCGCCAACGACCCGCATTGGAAAGAGCCGTACACCATGCAATGGAATTTCTCGATCGACCACGATCTGGGTTTCAATACGGGACTGCGTGTCTCTTACATCGGTCAGGGCACGCGCGACCTGGTTTACGCTCCTAACCTGAACCAGTCGGGCTTCTCGACCACGTTTTACGCGGAGCAACCGTTGAGCGAGCGTCCGTACCCGAACTGGGGTGAGGTGAACGACCGCGCCGTGGGCGCCACCATGAACTATAACTCGCTGCAGGCCGAAGTCCACCATCGTTTCCGCGAAGGCTTGGTATTCGACTCCACTTATACGTTCGCCAAGAATCTGGCCGATAACCAAGGTCCGGTTCCCAGCGGCTTCGCCGGCGAAAATGCCGGCGGTCGCAGCATGGACGCGTACAATATCAAAGACGAATACGGGCCCGTGTGGGGAACGCGCAAACATCGCTGGATCTCGACCGCGGTGTACGAGTTGCCAGTCGGCCGGGGGCGCAAGTATATGTCGAACGCCGGCCGATTCGTGGATGGCCTGTTCGGCGGCTGGCGGCTGAGCAATATCTTCCTGGTGCAGAGCGGACCGTACGAGACTCCTTACTTCAGCAACGGCGATCCCTCCGGCACCGGCTCCGGCTTCTACCGTCCGCAGCATCCCGACCGCATCGGCAACGGATCGGTTTCGAATCCCACGGCCGCCCAGTGGTTCAATCCGGCGGCGTTTACCTGCCCGGGCACTTCCAACTGGAGCGTCGGAGAGCCTTGCACCATCGGCGACAACCCGTCTACCGACCTGGCGCCCATTGGCCGCTTCGGCAACTCCGGCATCGGCATCGTCACCGGCCCCGGAACGGTGAACCTGAACACGGCTTTGGGAAAGGCCTTCGCCATCAACGAGCGCGTGAAGTTCAAGATCGAAGGCTCGTTCACCAACATCTTCAATCACGTGAATTTGTCCGATCCCATCGCGGCCATCGATAACCCATCGTTCGGCCAGATTACCGCGGCTCGCTCCTCCGATTTCGGCGGGTACCGGACCGGGCAAGTCTCCGCGCGGCTGGAGTTCTAGGCCTGGCAGCACGGGCTTCAGCCTGTGAATCGCAAGAGGCCCCGCATTGCCTACAATGGCGTAAGGAGCGCGCAATGCCTGAAGCTGGCGGCTACCGGATGCCACCATCGAGAAGCGGGGATGCACATGCGCAACACCAAGCGCCGAGTGGGGCAGGACTCCAGTCCTGCGCGGGTCCTCCAGGACCCGCTCTTGAGGTTACGAAATCAGCCCTGACCGCACTGCCGCGGGCCGACGTGGACGTCGGCCCGCAGGACTGGAGTCCTGCCCCACAATCAACGCAGATGCCCTTCCACGGGAAAACTAAGTGCCATTGGGCGGCGAGCCTGCCACTTACCAGCCCACCGGCTTCCCTTTGTTCTGTTCGTCGAGCCACTTCTGGAGCGGCGCGAAGTAATCGCGGATAGCCGTGGCGTCCATCTTCGACTCGCCGGTCAGCTTCGCCAGCGCCTCCGGCCACGGCCGGCTCAGTCCCATTTCCAACATCTCGTTGAAACGCCGGCCGGCCTCCTGGTTGCCGTAGATCGAGCAACGGTGAAGCGGCTCGCGGCAGCCGGCGATGCGCGCCAGCGCGCGATGAAACTGGAATTGCAGGATGTCGGCCAGGAAGTACCGCATGTACGGCGTATTCGAGGCTACGTGATACTTCGCGCCCGCATCGAAATCGTCCTCGCCGCGCGCCACCGGCGGCGCCACGCCCTGATACTTGCGCCGCAACTCCCACCACGCCTGGTTGTATTTGTCCGCCGCGACCTCACCCGAGAACACCTTCCAGCGCCATTGGTCGATGACCAGGCCAAACGGCAGGAACGCCACCTTCTCCAACGCCTTGCGCAGCAGCAGCCCGATGTCCTTCGAGGCATCCGGCGACCTCTCGATCAGCCCGATCTTCACCAGGTATTCCGGAGTCACTGAAAGCGCCATCGTGTCGCCAACCGCCTCGTGAAACCCGTCGTTGGCGCTGTCGCGGAATAGGAATGGCTGCTTGTCGTAGGCGCGCTGATAGAAGTTGTGCCCCAGCTCGTGGTGGATGGTCAGGAAATCTTCCGCCGTGATATCGATGCACATCTTCAGCCGGACGTCGTCGGTCAGGTCGATGTCCCAGGCGCTGGCGTGGCAGACCACGTCGCGGTCGCGCGGCTTCACAAATTGCGAGCGCTCCCAAAAACTCTCCGGCAGCGGCGCGAATCCCAACGACGTGAAGAAACGTTCCCCATAATGCACCATCTGCTTGTAATCGGTCTTGCGGCTTTTCAGGATTTCGGTCAAATCGAAACCCGGATCGGCATCCTTCGGCGCGGCCAGCGGATAGATGTTGTCCCAGGTCTGCGCCCACATGTTGCCCAGCAAGTGCGCCGGAATCGGACCATCCGCCGGCACCGCATCCGCGCCATACTGTTCGCGCAGCTTCGTGCGAATGTAGGCATGCAGCGAGAGGTACAGGGGCCGCACCTGTTCCCAAAGCCGATCCAGCTCTTTGGCGAAATCGTCGGGCGGCATGTCGTATTTGGCGCGCCACATGGCGCCATCGTCGGCGAACCCCAGCTCGCGCGCGCCCTTATTGGCCAGCGCCACGTAGCGCACGTAGTCCGCCCGAATCGGCCGCGCAATGGCGTGCCATCCGCGCCAGGCATCCAGCAATTCGGCGGAATTGCGGCTGTTGGCCATCACCCGCGTGAGGTCTTCCAGGTCGAGGCATTCCGTTTTGCCGGTCGGGCAGTATTTGCCTTTGCCATAGGTGCCTTCCATGGAGGCGGCGATGCGCGTGAGTTCCTCGCTTTCCCTGGCGTCGGCGGGCGTGGCCAAGGTCAGCGAAAGCTTGAGCAGCTTGATTTTGCGGGCCACATCCTCCGGCAGCTTGAGCGCATCGAACCGCGTGGATTTCTTCGCCAGATCGACGGTGGCGTTGATGAGCCGCTCATCCGCTTTCGCGGCCATGGACTCGGTGTCGTCGGTGATGTAGGTGGACTTGACCCAGTCGGCGCGGTTGCCCTCCACCGACAAGGCCAGCAGGCGGGCCTCCGCGTCTTCGATGAACGTCCGCGCTTCTTGCACGGTGGGCGGTCCGGCGGCTTGCAAGGCGGCAGCCGCGGCAGCGATCAGGATAGGTAGGCGCTTCATATGCCGTGCACCATTGTAAACTGACTGCATGGCGCTTAAAACGATTTTGTCCCTTGCGGCGGCGATGGCCGTCTCCATTACGATTCCCCCCGCGGGCGCGCAGGAACACGGGCGCGTCTTCGAGTTGCGCACCTACACGTGCAATGAAGGCAAGCTGCCGGACCTGCTGGCGCGCTTCCGCAACCATACGATGCGCATCTTCGAGAAGCACGGCATGACCAACATCGCGTATTGGGTGCCGATGGATTCGCCCGCTCACCAAAACACGCTGATCTACGTGATCGCGCATGCCAGCCGCGAGGCCGCCAAGAAGAATTGGAAAGAATTCGGCAGCGATCCGGAGTGGCAGAAGGTACAGAAGGATTCCGAAGCTAACGGCAAAATCGTGAGCAAAGTGGAATCCGTGTACCTGGATCCGACGGATTTTTCGCCGGCGATGGCCGCCTCCAATACGACGCCACCACGCGTTTTCGAACTGCGCACCTATACGTGTGACGAAGGCAAGTTGTCGTATTTGCTGGAAAACTTCCGCGACCACCACACGCATGTTTTTGAAAAGCACGGCATCGCCAACATCGCGTACTGGGTGCCGCAGGACGCGCCCGCGCACGAGAACACGCTGATCTACGTCCTTGCGCACGCCAGCCGCGAAGCCGCCAAGAAGAACTGGGGCGAATTTTTCCAGGACCCGGAATTCCAGAAGGTGGCGAAAGAGTCGGAGGCCCACGGCAAAATCGTGAGCAAGATGGAGTCCGTGTACATGGATCCGGCCGATTTTTCACCGATGAAGTAGGGGGCGGCATGAAAATCGGAGTATTAGGATCGGGAATCGTCGGGCAAGTGTTGGGCGCGGGTTTCATCAAGCATGGCCACCAGGCGATGTTGGGCACTCGCGATCCCGGAAAGCCGGAAGTGGAAGCTTGGGTTCACGCCACGCCGGGCGCCAAAGCGGGAACCTTCGCGGAAGCCGCGCGTTTCGGTGAGATGGTCGTGCTGGCGGGGCTAGGGCGCGCCGTCGGGAGCATCCTCGAACTGGCGGGTCCCGCTAATTTCGACGGCAAGACGGTGATCGACGCCACCAATCCCATTGCCGATGGGCCGCCTGTCAATGGAGTCCTGCAATACACCACTGGACCGAACGAGTCGCTGGGCGAGTGGATTCAAGCGAAACTTCCCGCGGCGCATGTGGTGAAGGCATTCAACAGCGTGGGCAACGCGCTGATGATCAACCCACACTTCGAGCAGGGCGTTCCCACCATGTTTCTGTGCGGCGATAACGCCGAGGCCAAGGCGCAGGTTTCCGCGATCGCCGAACAGTTCGGTTGGGAGCCTTATGATTGCGGAGGCATCGTCTCGGCGCGGGCCATCGAACCGCTGTGTATTTTGTGGTGCCTGCCCGGATTCCTAAGAAACGAGTGGCGGCACGCCTTCAAATTGCTGACCAGTTGATTCCCGAAGCTGCATCCGCCGCCGGCAAAGTCGCGCGCATGGCCCACATGCGCCACGTCGCTGAGCAACTGAATAAGCTCGAAGAGCGCCTTAGGCTGCGAGCCTGCCCCACTACGGCGGACAGAATGGAGCTAGGATTGGAGGGCGGGCTTTAGCCGGCGCGGGGCATCAGCACGAACGGCCCTGCGGGTCGTTACCAAGATCGGAGAACTGACGCCGGGACGTGGCGCAGGCACTCATTGCCTGCCGCGCTGACACTCGTGTCAGCGCGGGCGAGCGTAGCTCGCCCAGCGGGACGTTAGTCCCGCTAGATCAGTGACTGCACGATGGTTCTCTGGAGAGCCGGTGTCAGGCGAGCTTCGCTCTAGCCGGCTGAAAGCCGGCTGCGGGCAAAATTGCCCGCCCTCCAATGGCTGCTGGATCTCTTATTGCGGCAGCCGCACGTCCACGTTCCGCTGGTGATTCAACTGCTCGGTCAACTGCCGGTCCACCAGCGCCAGCGACACCTGGTTGTGCACGTTGCCCGACGTGAAATAGTGCAGCGTCTCGCCCTCGGTGTAATACGCCACAGCCGAGTAGATGGTGTGATCCTTGAACGCGATCAGGTAGTAGGACTGTTCGCTGGGGGTAGTATCGGCGTCATTGTTTGAAGGCGCCTGGTAGTAATGGAAATTCGATTCCGCGGCGCTAGACGACGGTCCCTGATCCGCGGGGGCCTGGCCAAAATATTGGTTGATCACCACGGTTGGCTGCGCGGGCGCATCGGCCCCGCCGGCATTGGATTGCGGCTGGTCGGGTTGCGCGTAGGCATAGCCATTCCCGCCTATGTAAACCGGGTAGGCATAAATGCCGCTGGCGCCGCCGCGCCGGTGTCCCGATCCCGTGCCGTTGTAGGAACGAAAGCCTTGCACCATGCTGCCGTAGCGATTGGCCCCGGCTGCCGCGGCGCCTCCGGGCAACGCTGGAGAAACCACATTGCCCCACGGATTTCCGCCCGCCGGAGCATGTCCCAAACCCGGAAAAGCGACGTTCCCAAAGCCACCCACGGACCAGTATTGCGCGGAGAGCGGTCCAACGGCTAGAAACACGACGAAGACTACGCCGAAAAGTTTCATGGCACCCTCTGATTCAGCTTACCACTGGCAAAGGCGGCGCATCGCGCGGCTCCCGCTACGGCTTGGACGGCGCGGCTGCGGGCTTGGCTGCGGCGGGCGGCGGCGTAGCCGGCTTGGCGGATGAACTGGCCGCCGGCGCATTCTTATCGTACAGGGCGATGATGTCCTGCGTGATATCGATGCTGTTGGTCGCATACAATACCGGCGTCTGCTGCGAGCTCACATCCAGGATCAAGGCGTAGCCGTTGTCCTTGGCGTACTTGTCGATCACCGCCATGATGCGCTGCCCCAGCTCCTGCATTACCTTGTTCTGTTCCTGGTCGAGCTCCGCCTGGGCGTCCTCACTCTCGCGGTTCAGGGCCTTGGTGTTCTGATCGATCTCGCGCATGAGCTTCTGCTTGGCATCTTCGCTCATGGTGTTGCTGCCCTTGCGCAACTGGTCCTGCAGTTGCGTGATGGTGCTTTGCTTCTTTTCCAGGTCGCTCTTCTTAGGGGCGAATTTGGTGGTCAGGTCCGCCGCCGCCTTTTGCCCATCCTTGGTGCTGATGATCGCGTTCTGGATGTGGATGATCCCCACCTTGGTCTGCGACGCGGCCTGCGACGGGGTCTGCGGCGCCGCCGCGGTCTGCGCCTGGGCCAGCGTAGCTGCCGCCAGAGCGATGGCGGGCAGGAAAACACAATTCTTTGTCAAGCTAAACTCCTTGGATTTGTTTCGATACTAACATATTGCAACAGTTGGCCGCAGGGATGCGATCCGAACGATGCCGCGAAAGTCCATTCTAGCCAAAGCGGCGGACGCGTACAACGAGGCAGGCCGGGCACAGGTGTGCCGCGCGGGCCCAGGCCTCGCTCATTGGAGGGCCTGGTAGCATAGGCTTCAGCCTGTGTCAGGCGAGCGCAGCGCGCCTCCACGAAAGCGGACGGCATCTTCCCATAAACGGACAGGCGCATCCGCATCCCATCCGTCTGCAACGAGTTACGATTGGAATGAGAGTTGCAGGTTTTGAGATTGCTATGTCCGCCATAATCAGAGATCTCGCGTTTGGGTTGCGCATGCTCCGCCGCAGCCCCTGGTTCACCGTCATCGCCGTTCTCACGCTCGGCCTGGGCATTGCCGTGAACACCACCGTATTCAGTTGGATCGATTCCGTCCTGTTGCACCCTTTCCCGGGCGTCGGCGATCCGCGTGGCCTGGCCCTCATCGAGACGGTCACCCCCGCCGGGGAATACCTGGTCACCACATCCTATACCGACTACCGCGACTACCGGGATAATCTGAAGCTGGTCTCCGGCGTGGCTCTCGGACGCTTCACTCCCCTCAGCGTCGGGGCCGATGGAAAGACGGCGCGCGCCTGGGCCGAGCTCGTCTCCGCAAACTACTTCGATGTGTTGAAGGTGAACCCGGTCTTGGGCCGCACGTTCCTTCCCGAAGAGGGACGCGACCGGCAAGGCGGCGCGGACGGCGCCCCGGTTGCCGTGATCGGCTATCGCATATGGCAGACCCGGTACGGCGGCGATCCCAAGGTGCTGGGCAAAACCATACGCCTGAACCGGCATCCCTTGACCATCGTCGGCGTGGCGCCCCGGGGGTTTCACGGCACTCTCGCCGGGGTGCTCTTCGACGTTTGGGTCCCCATCGCCATGGCCACCGCCATGGGCACTGGCGACGGCACCCTCTCCTACCGCGCGACCCGCGACGAAACCTCCACGATTGTGCGGCTCAAGCCGGGCGTCACCATCGCACAGGCGCGCGCGGAAGCCGCCGCCTTGGGCAAACGACTCGCCGCGCTCTACCCGTCCACCAACCGCGGTATCGACCTGACCGTGACGCCGCTCTGGCGCGGGCATCTCGGCGCGCAGGGCATGCTGCTGCAGCCGCTGCGGATTCTGATGGCGCTTTCCCTCCTGCTGCTGCTGATTGTCTGCGCCAATGTGGCCAACTTGCTGTTGGCGCGCGCGGTGTCCCGCCAGAGGGAATTCGGCATCCGGCTGGCGCTGGGAGCCCGCCGCTCCCGCCTTGCCACACAGCTTCTCTTCGAGACCCTGTTGCTCGCCGCCGGCGGGGCCGCCGCCGGAGTCACGTTGGTGCTGTGGATCGGCCCCTTGCTTCTGCTGCTGGCTCCTATCGGCGACGTACCGCTGGATCTCGGCGGTGGATTGAACGTGCCTACCCTCGGTTTCACGCTACTGATCGCGGTCGCGGCGACGCTGCTTTGCGGCACGGCGCCGGCTCTGATCACCGCCCGCTCCAACCTGAACGAAACCCTTAAAGAGGGTGGCCGCAGCGGCGCCGCCGGTTCCGGCTCGCACCGCCTGCGCGGCCTGCTGGTGGTCTCCGAAATCGCCCTCGCGATGGTGGCGCTGATCGGCGCCGGGCTCTTCTACAGAAGCTTCCGCAACGCCAGCGGAATCGCGCCGGGGTTCGACCGCGCCAACATCTCCGTGTCGCAGTTCTATCTCTCGTATGCGGGCTACTCGGCTCAGGAACAGTGGGACTTTTGCCGCACGCTTCGCCAGCGGATGGAATCCAAGCCGGGCGTCGCCGGCGTCTCGTACTCCGATGTGATCCCCATGTCCACGGCCTCCGGCCTGGGATCCACGCCGTTGCAACGGATGGACGTGGAAGGTTACGCCCCCGCGCCCAATGAGCAGATGACGATCCATCGCGCCACCGTTGCGCCCGGCTATTTCAATCTGCTCGGCATCCGCATGCTCGAAGGCCGCGACTTTACCGAACGCGACGACGAAAGGGCGCCCCGCGTGATCGTGGTCAATCGGACCTTCGCCCGGCGGTTCTTCAGGGGCGCAAGCCCCATCGGCCGCAAATTGCGGTACGAGGGCCAGCCCGCCATCGTGGTGGGGCTGGTGAAAGACAGCAAGTATCACACTCCGATCGAGGCGCCCACCCCGTTCTTCTATATCCCGTTCCGCCAATGGTTCAAACCTGGGCTGAATTTTTCGATCTTCATCAAGACGGTTGGCGATCCCTCGCGGCTCACTCCCGTTCTGCGCCAGGAGGCGCTAGCGCTCAATCAGGACGCGGTTTTCAGCACCGGGTTATTATCCGAAGCCACCGCCCGGTCGCTGCTGGCGCAGCGTGTGGCGGCCAGCTTCCTGGGCGTGCTCGGCGGAATCTCGCTGCTGCTCTCGGCGATTGGCTTGTACAGCGTGATGAGCTATGCAGTCAGCCAGCGCACGCAGGAGATGGGAGTTCGCATGGCGCTGGGCGCGCAGCCGCGCCATGTGCTCCAACTCGTGCTGCGGCAGGGGATCCGCCTCATCGTCCCAGGCGTGCTCGCCGGCAGCGTCATCGCCCTGGCGGCGGCACGCATCGTCGGCGGAATGCTGGTGGATGTCAGCCCTTCCGATCCGTTGACCTTCGTGGCCGCGGCGGCATTCCTGGGGCTGATCGCCATGTTCGCCAGCTATCTGCCGGCGCTGCGCGCCACGCAAGTCGATCCCATGGTCGCGCTGCGCAACGAATAGAAGAAGCCCAGTCGCAGATTGACGCCGCGTGCGCGGCGCTGGATAACTGCGTCAGTCCTTCGCGCGCGCACCGGAAATACAAGCGCTGCTCCGGCCTGCGGCCCGCGCGGCCTTCCCGGGCTCAGGGCTAGTACATCGTACAGATAATCCGCTATAGAATACTGGCAGTTCGGTTGCACCGTGGGGCGGCCAATCTTGGCCGCAGCCGCCTTTCAGGCGGCTCCTGCTTTCACGGCGCGCCTCGCCGTGGTCGCAAAGGCCGGCTGAAAGCCGGCTGCGGGCAGGATTGCCCGCCCCACAAACGCCATACTCACTTGTCAGCCAGACCTATAAAGAACTAACCGGATTCCGGGCTAGTTGGTTTGAGGTGGATCGCCGGCATCACAGGCCAACCAAGCCTGTGTGCCGAGGAGTCGGGATACGGCACGCAACCTGCGTGCGACACGGGGCATAATCGAAGCATGATCGAACCCGCGGGCGTCGCCGCGCTGCTACAGGATTTCGACCCCGCCAATGACGGCGAGGCCGCCAAGAGCAAGGAACTCGTGCTGGCGCTGCTGGCTCGGTCGCCCGAGCCGTTCTCCCGCCGCCAATTCAATCCGGGCCACATCACCTGCACCGGTTTGGTGCTCAGCCCCGCCCGCGGCCGTATCCTGCTGGTGCTGCATCGCCGCCTGCAACGCTGGCTGCTTCCCGGCGGCCACGTTGAGCCGGAAGATCCCCTCATCGGCGACGCGGGACGCCGCGAAGTGGTGGAGGAAACTGGCGCAATCCTGCGCGCCGATTCGGCGCCGCGGCTGGTGGGCGTCGATGTTCACGGCATCCCTCCGCGGCGCGACGAGCCGTTCCACCTGCATCACGACCTGATCTTCCGGTTCGAAGCCGCCGCGGACACGTTCCACACGTCCGAAGAGGTGCGGGATGTGGCCTGGTGCTCGGCCGCCGAATTCGATCGGTACCAACTACCGGGCAGCATCCGCCGGAGTTACACGCGGGCATTGACCACGGCCGGCGAGTCCTAGCCTAATTACCGGTGCGGCAGCCGCCAGCCCCGTGCGAAACTGGTAGTTCAGTGCCCCCAGACCCGGCCAAACGCCCCAAATCCGAACGCCTCCGCGCGCTGCTCCCCGATATTTGGGAACTGGTGCGTCCGCGCCGCGCCTTGCTGGCCTTCGGCATGGTGCTGATGGCCATCAATCGCGTCTCGGGCCTGGTGCTGCCGGCCTCCACCAAATACCTGGTGGACGATATCATCGGCAAGCGGCATTACAACCTGTTGAAGCCTCTGATCCTGGCCGTGGTGGGCGCGACTGCAATTCAGGGCATCACCTCCTTCGCGCTGACGCAACTGCTTTCCAAAGCCGCGCAACGCCTGATCGCGGAATTGCGCCGCAAGGTACAGGTGCACGTCGGCCGCCTGCCGGTTTCGTATTACGACGCCAACAAGAGCGGCATGTTGGTCTCACGCATCATGAGCGATGTGGAGGGCGTGCGCAACCTGATCGGCACCGGCCTGGTGGAATTCGTGGGCGGGTTGCTGACCGCGGTGTTGGCGCTGGGCGTTCTGCTCAGGCTGAGTCCGTCGATGACTGGCGTGGCGCTGTGCGCGATCGTCGGGTTCGGTCTGGCGTTGGGCAAAGCCTTCGGGGTGATGCGTCCCATTTTCCGCGAGCGCGGCAAGATCAATGCCGAAGTCACCGGCCGGCTCACCGAATCGCTGGGCGGCGTGCGCGTAGTGAAGGGCTATCACGCGGAGGCCGCGGAGGCGGAGGTTTTTTCCGGTGGAGTGCAGCGCCTGCTGGACAATGTGATGAAGAGCCTCACGTCCACATCGATGATGAGCTTTGGCGCCACGCTCATGATGGGTATTCTGGGCGCGCTGGTGATGTATCTGGGCGCGCGTCAGATGATGGCCAATACCCTGACGCTGGGCCAATTCTTCACCTTCACCATGTTCCTGGCGTTTCTGATCGGACCGGTTTTCCAAATCGTGGGAATTGGCACGCAGATCAGCGAGGCTCTGGCCGGCTTGGAGCGCACGCGCGAAGTGCTGCGCGAGCGGCCCGAGGATGAAGACCCGCGCCGGCAAGTGCGCGCCGGGCGCATCCAGGGCGAAGTAGTCTTCGACCACGTCACTTTCTCCTACGACGAAGGCAAGACCGTGCTACACGACGTCTCGTTCCGTTCGGCGCCGGATACGGTGACCGCGCTGGTGGGACCGTCGGGCTCCGGCAAATCCACCATCATCGGACTCATCGCCGCGTTCTACACGCCGCGCGAGGGCGCCATCCTGGTGGACGGCGTGGACCTTTCCACCATCCGTCTGGATTCATATCGTACGCAGCTTGGAGTGGTGCTGCAAGACACATTTCTGTTCGACGGCACCATCCGCGAAAACGTAGCTTTTTCGCGTCCGTCGGCCACCGAAGAACAAATCCGTGAAGCCTGCCGCATTGCGCGCGTGGACGAATTCGCCGAGTCGTTCGAGAAAGGCTACGACACGGTGGTCGGCGAGCGCGGCGTCAAGCTGTCGGGCGGCCAGCGGCAGCGGGTCTCCATCGCGCGCGCCATCCTGGCCGATCCGGCGATTCTGATTCTGGATGAAGCTACTTCCAGCCTCGATTCGGAATCGGAAGCGCTGATTCAGGAAGGCCTGTCTTATCTAATGAAGGGCCGCACTACGTTCGTGATTGCGCATCGGCTGTCGACCATTCGGCGCGCCGACCAGATTCTGGTGGTCGAGGGCGGGCGCATCGTCGAGCGGGGCCGCCACGAAACGCTGTACACGCTGCGCGGCCGGTACTACGACCTCTACACCCGCCAGCACGGCGTGCAGACGAATCTGTTTCTGGCGCCGGGAGAAGGGCAGGAGCAGCCGGCGTTGGAGGAGGAAGCTTCGGCGGCGGCTGGTGCGCCAGCGGCTGCGGGGAATCCCTTGTCGAACGCGGTTCGCCTGATCCGGGGATGAGCCGAGGGCGGCCAATCTTGGCCTTGGTGGCATAGGCTTCAGCCTGTGGGGGGCGGGATTTATCCCGCGCGGGGCTCGAGCCCCGCACCTCGCGAATCGACAGGTTGGCGAGTGGGCTTCCGGAGAGCCTGTGGGGGGCGGGATTTATCCCGCGCGGGGCTTTAGCCCCGCCTTGGCCGGCTGAAAACCGGCTGCGGGCAGAATTGCCCGCCCTCCGTGTAACGTTCGGTCCCAAAATTGCACTATGCCTATGCAGGGACGAACAAGGACTGTATGTGGATCGCCGGCGGACTCGCTGTTTTGGTGCTACTTAGCTTACTCTTGTCGATGATTTCCAGCCCGCCTTCGGTCGGCCGCTGAGACACGCCTGTACAAATCTGACACACGCCTCCCGTCAAACCGACTCGAAATAGCGCGCCAACTCCCAGTCCGTCACCGCCTTTTCGTATTGCCGCACTTCCCATTCGCGCGTGCTGGCGTAGTGATCCACGAACTCGTCGCCCAGCCACTCGCGCGCCACGCGGCTCTGGCGGAATAGCTGCGTAGCCGCGGCTAGCGTGCGCGGCAGTGCCGGGGCGTCCCCGGCGTAGGCATTCACGGTAGGCGGCGGCGGTTCCAGCTTGCGTTCGATTCCGTCCAAACCCGCCGCGAGCGACGCCGCCATCGCCAGGTATGGGTTGATGTCCGCGCCTGTAACACGCAGTTCCACGCGCGTGGCTTTCTTGCGGCCGGGGATCGCGCGTACCGCGGTGGTGCGATTATCCACACCCCAGGTGGCATTTACCGGCGCCCAGGCGCCCGGCACAGTGCGCTTATAGGAATTGATGGTGGGGCAAAAAACCGCCGCCAATTCCGGCATATTCGCCACTTGCCCGGCAATATACTGCCGCATGAGCGCCGACATGCCGCCATCCGCCGCCTCGCCTGAAAACAGGTTGTCGCTGTTCCCAGCGCGGGTGAGGCTCTGATGCAGATGCCCGCTCGAACCCGGCAGGTTGGCGTTCCATTTAGCCATAAAAGTGGGCGTCAGGTTGTGCCGTGCCGCGATCTCCTTCACCGCAACCTTGAATAACGCCGCGCGATCGGCGGCCGCCATGCCCGGCTCGACCGCGATGGCCGCCTCGTAAACGCCCGGCCCCGTTTCCGTGTGGAATCCTTCCAACGGCACGTCGAAAGCCGCCAGGGCTTCCATGATCTCCAGCACCAACTCCGCATTGGCCGAGGCCCGCAGCACGCTATACCCGAACATGCCGGGGGTCAACGGGGTCAGCGCGGTGAAATGTTTATCGCGCAAGCTCTGCGCCGTTTCGCGAAAAATGAAGAATTCGTACTCCGCCGAAAAATGCGCCGTGTATCCGCGCTCGGCCGCGCGGTCGAGCACCCGTTGAAACACCTGCCGCGGCGCGATGCCCAGCGGGCGCCCCTCGGCGTCGCAGAAATCCAGCAGGAAGAATGCTGTGCCCGGCTCCCACGGCACCAAACGGTAGCTGGCCAGGTCGATGCGGCAATGCGCGTCCGGATAACCCGTGTGCCAGCCCGTGAACTTCACATTGTCGTACAGCACGTCGCCGATGTCCCAGCCGAAGATCACATCGCAAAAACCCAGCCCGGACTCGGCCGCGGACCAGAACTTTTCCACGCTGATGTATTTCCCGCGCAGCGTGGCGTCGGTATCGAACGCACCCAGCTTGATGCGCCGGATGTGATTGTCCTCGAACCGCCGCTTGATCGACTCGCGGTCCATCACAGCGCCACCCACACGGACTTGATATTGGTGTACTGCTCCAGCGCGTAGGAACCCAGGTCGCGCCCGAAGCCGCTCTGCTTATAGCCGCCAAACGGCGACGCAGTGTCGAACCCGTTGTAGGTGTTGATCCACACCGAGCCGGCCTTGATATCCGCAGCCATGCGGTGGGCCAGTTTAATGTCGCGCGTCCATACCGCGGATACCAGACCGTAGATGGTACAGTTGGCGATCTCCACGGCTTCATCTGCGTCGCGGAATTTCAGCGCGCACAACACCGGCCCGAAAATCTCCTCCTGCGCGATTTTCATATCCCGCTTCACTTCGGAAAATATCGTGGGCTTGACGAAAAAGCCTTTGGCCTTGGCGCCTTCGATGTCGCGTTCGCCGCCGCACTCGAGCTTGGCGCCTTCGTCCTTGCCGGCCTGGATGTAATCCAGAATGCGCTCCATCTGCCGCCCCGAAACTTGAGATCCCATCTGCGTGCTCTTATCCAGCGGATCGCCAACCTTTAGCTTCTTGGCGCGCGTCACCAACTCGCCGACGAACCGGTCGTGGATATCTGCATGCACCAGCAGCCGCGATGCCGCGCTGCAGATCTCGCCCTTGTTGGCGAAAATGCCCCAGAATGCCGACTTGAGCGCCGCCTCCATGTCGCAATCCGGGAAGATGATGTTCGGCGACTTGCCGCCCAATTCCAGGCTGAGCCGCTTCAGGTTGGATTCGCCCGACGCTTGCAGCAGCCGCCGCGCGGTGCGAATGCTGCCTGTGAAGCTGAGCTTGTCCACGTCCATATGCAGCGCCAGCGCTTCGCCCGCCGTCTGGCCGTAGCCGGTGACCACGTTCAGCACGCCATCGGGCAGGCCCGCCTCCTGGCAATACTCGGCCAGCTTCAGCGCGGTGAGCGGGGTCCATTCCGAAGGCTTCAGCACCACGGAGCAGCCGCAGGCCAGAGCGGGAGCCACTTTCCAGGCGGCGATCTGCAGCGGATAATTCCACGGCACGATGCCGCCCACCACGCCCACCGGCTCGCGCAGCGTGTAGTTCAAAAAGGGGCCGTCCACCGGGATGGTTTCGCCATAGAGCTTGCGCACCCAGCCGGCGTAATAGCGAAACGCGTCGATGGCCGGATCGACATCCGCACCGCCCGCTTCGCGCACGGTTTTGCCGTTCTCCATGGATTCGAGCAGGGCCAGCTCGGCGCGGTGCTTCAGCAGGATTTCGGAAATGTCCCACAAGATCTTTTCCTTCTTGGACGGGTCCATGCCGCGCCAGCTCTTACGCTCGAAACTGGCGCGCGCGGCGGCCACGGCGCGGTCCACGTCGCAGCCCTGGCCGTCCGGAACAGTGGTCAGCAGCTCTCCGGTCGCGGGGTTGACTACGTCGATCGCGCCGCCTTGCGCGGCGTCTTCCTGCCGGCCATCGATGAACAGCTTGCCGGGGTGCAGTTGTGGTTTGATTTCTTCGGATGCGGTCATGGTTGGTTCTTTCGCGCCAGTACCCATTGTAAACGGCCAAAGCGATGTGGGGCAGGACTCTAGTCCTGCGCGGGTCCTCCAGGACCCGCTCTTCACAGGCTGACGCGGGCGTCAGCCGCACGGTAGAAAACCCACTGCGAGCTGTTGAAGGCGCCGCCGCCGTGGGGTGAAGCCCCGCGCGGGATAAATCCCGCCCCCCAAAGCTTTGGGTTTCTGCCCTTGGTGACGGCCCCGGCCGTCCGCGCTGGAGTCCCGCCCCGAGGCCTATTGCGCCAAGTCTTCCCCTTTTTCCAGCGAATTTCGCTTTAAGTAACAGCAGGGTAAGCGAGGTATCTCCATGAACGCAATTGACCCATGTTACGAGATCCGGGAACGCGAACAAGCTTCGAAAAAACAGCAAGTCATTGAATTGCTCGCCCCATTTCGCCATGCCAACGATCTCGTGGCAAGCCTGTTGCTCAGCTTCGATCTGGCCGGATTTCTGGTGTCCACGGGTTTTCTAATCCGGTATGCAAACCGTTGGACGGCTCCTTTGCTTTCTTTGCCCATTGCGCTATTTATCACCCGCCTGTTTATCATCGGCCACGATTGCTGCCATGGTTCGTTCTTTAGCCGATCGAAAGTCAACGCCGTCTTTGGACAATTGACCATGCTGCCAGCCCTGGTCCCTTACAGCCCTTGGGCGGTGGGGCACAACACGCTGCATCACGGTTACACCGGCCTGCGCAGCCGCGATTTTACATGGCAACCTCTTTCCGCTGGCGAGTACCTCGCGTTGCCGCCGTCCGAACGGCTCTTTTACCGGCTCTGCCGCACGCTTCCGGGGGTTGCCCTTTACTGGATACGGGAACTTTGGCTGAACAAACTGATCGCGCCGGATCGCCGAAGATTTCCAAGCCTGTACCGGTCAGCCCATCAACGCGACCGCCGCCTGGTTCTGGCGTTCCTGATTGGCTGGGCTGCGGCGGTTTCTATCGGCCGTGCCGCCGGGGTGCCAGCGGCGGCTGCCCTGTTTTGGGCGATTCTCGCGCCCACGGTGTTGTTTAGCTGGATCATGGGCATCACCATTTATCTCCACCACACCGGACCGGATGCGGTCTGGTTCGCGGATCGCAAACAGTGGGAGTTCTTTGAATCGCAGTTCCGGTTAACGCCCAACCTGTGCCCTCCGTCGATACTATCGGTCGGTCTGCATCACATTTACTGCCATCTGCCGCACCATCTCGATATCAATATTCCCTTGTATCGCCTGGAAGCGGCCATGGAAGCCCTGAAGGGCAGGTTTGCCTCGAATATTGTCGAGAGGCGGCTGACGTTCGCGGACATTCAAGAGACGTTCCGGACCTGTCAGCTCTTCGATTTCGAAAAAAACGCTTGGGTTTCGTTCAGAATGCTCGCCGGTAAGGAGGAACAATGACTACGATTACGCTTGACGCAGGCCACGAAAGCACACTGGCCGCGGGTCTCGAAATGTGCCGTGCCCAACTGCTGGACACGCCAGCGCCGTCTCCCATCCAGGCGCTGATGGTGGCGCTCGACCGCATCAGGGCATGCAGTTCCGGTGGTGAATGGCATCGGCTGGTGGCGCATGCGCGGGAGCACCCTCTATTTGAGCTGCTCATGCAGGACCCGTACACCGCGCGGGCCTACCAAAAGCCGCGTGGATACGCCGGCGACGCGGTCATGCTCGATTATGTATACGGCCGTTATGGATGGTCCAACGACGCCGGCGTTACGGATCTCGGAATGGCCGTTCACGCGTACTCCGCGGGCGCTTCTCCGCCTGCGCGAGCCGTCCGCTGGAGACGCGACTGGATTGCCTCTCAAATCGAGACCAGCCTGGCGGAGGCCGGCCGCCCCATCAAGGTGCTCTCCTTCGCCTGCGGGCATCTGCGGGAATATGAGCAGGTCCACCCGTTGCTGCGAGACCGCGCTTGCACCTGGACGGCCGCGGACCAGGACCTGGAGTCCTTGGCCCACGTCCGCGGCAGTTACGATTCCCGCGCCGTAAAGTGCTCCGAGACCTCGGTGCGCGCGTTGTTACGCGGCTCGCATGACCTCGATTCCGCTTGCGATCTGGTTTATACGCTTGGGTTGTTCGATTATCTCAGCGGCCGGGTGGCGGCCGGCGTCATGGCCGCGTTATGGAAGCATGTGGCCCCCGGCGGGCGGCTCATCGTGGCCAACTTCGCTACCGATGCGCTGGGCGCCGGGTACATGGAGATGTTTATGGACTGGTGGCTCACTTATCGATCCAGTGCCGATCTGGAGGGTTGTGCGTCGGACATTCCTGCCGGTGAGATCGAAAGCACGCAGTCGTTGAGCGACCCTGGGAAGGCCGTGCACTATCTGATACTGACCCGCCGCTGAGCGGGGACGTGGGGCGCAGATGGCCTTTCCCCTTCTGCCGTCAAACGCCGCTATATAAGGCAGGGAGGACCGATCCACTCGGACGTAAATCATATGTTCGCACTTGCCTGGCGCAATCTCACTCACGACCGCACGCGTTTCACCGTGAACGTGCTCGGCATCGCCTTTGCGGTCTTCCTGATGACCTTCCAGGCCGGCCTGCTGGCCGGTTTCACGCTGGCCGCCTCGCGCGTGATCGACTCCTGCAGCGCCGACCTGTGGATCGCGCCGCGAGGTGTGCCTTGCTTCGACTTTGCCGCTACCCTGCAGGACCGAACCCGCGACATCGCCCGCGGCATCGAGGGAGTCGCGGATGCCGGACGGGTTGCCTCGGGCTTCGCGGTATTTCAAAAAACCGATGGCGTGCGGCAAACCGTCATGGTGCTGGGAGTGGACGAACTCTTTGCCGGACGGGTGCCGCAGGTGCGTTCCGGCGCGCGCCGTGAAAGTACGTTGGTGGACAGGACGGACGCGATGCTGCTGGTGGCCGGCCAGACGCCGGCCAGCGTGGAGATCAACGGCCATCGCGCACGCGTTTCGGGCATCTCCATGGGCTTCGCTTCGTTCCTCGGCTCGCCTTACGTATTCACGGGCTATCGGGACGCCATCGACTATTTGCGCGTTCCTCCGGAACAAGCCATGTTCGTGCTGGTAAAAGCCAGCCCCGGCGCGGATCTGGTCCCGCTCCGCGACCGGCTGCGGAGGCGCTTCCCAAATTACGACGTCTGGACCCGCGCAGAGTTTTCCTGGCGCGCACGCACCTACTGGCTGGTGCAGACCGGCGCGGGTGGCGCGCTCTCGCTTTCGGCCCTGCTTGGCTTCCTGATCGGTCTGGCAATCATATCGCAGACTACTTACGCCACTACCATGGAGAACATCGAAGAGTACGCCACGTTGAAAGCCATGGGCGCGTCGCGCGGATTCGTGCGCGGCGTGGTGCTGCTGCAATCGCTGTGCTGCGGCGCTTGTGGCGCGTTATTGGGATTCGTTGCGGTGGATCCCGCGGCCAGCCTGGCCCGGTCCATCGTGACTTGGGTCCTGGTGCCGCGTTGGACGTTCGGCGCAGTCTCGGCTACCACCCTGCTGATGTGCGCCCTCGCCTCGGTCATCAGCGTGCGCGCCGCTACCCGCGTCGAGCCCGGGAGGGTCTTCCGTGCCTAACCGCAATACATCCGCGCTGGCCGTGGAGAACGTGCATCTATCCTACGGAAGCGGCCCCGCCGCCGCGGCAGTGTTGCGCGGCATCACGGCGGCGTTTTCACCCGGCGAACTGACGCTGCTCATGGGCCCTTCCGGCAGCGGCAAAACGAGCCTGCTCTCGGTGCTCGGCTGCATTCTGCGGCCCGATTCCGGAGAGGTGCACGTGCTGGGCGAAGCGGCCGCGCGGCTGGGTGAGGACGCCCGCACCCTGATCCGGCGGCGGCGCATCGGGTTCGTCTTTCAGGCGTTTCGGGTTTTTGAATCGCTCACCGCGCGCGAGAATGTCGCGCTGGCGCTCGAACTGGCGGGCTTCCGCCGGCGGGAGCGGCTCGCGCGCGCCGATGCGGTGCTCACCGAACTGGGACTTCAAAGCCGCTTGCATCGCAAGCCGAAGGAGTTGAGCGGCGGCGAGAAACAGCGTGTGGCGCTGGCACGCGCCATCGTGCACAATCCGCCCATCGTACTGGCCGACGAGCCGACCGCTTCGCTCGACACCGAAAGCGGATTGAAGGTGGCCGCGCTGCTGCGGCACATCGCCGAAACCCAGAAGCGCATCGTCGTGGTCGTCAGCCACGATGAGCGCCTACGTGTTTTTGCGCATCGCTGTCTGCACATCCTGGACGGGCGAATTCTGGAGGAGAAACAATGAAACGTCGATTCAGTCTGGCAATCCTGGTGGCGGTCTGTATGTTGTCCCTGGCCGGCTGCCACACCGGCGGCTCCGTAGCGGGACTACAGGCGGCCACCACCAACTCATCCGCGGAGGCCCCCTTGCTGGCATGCCCCGGCCGGGTCGAAGCGCGCGCCGATCCGTTGGACCTGGGCGCCGCGGCCAACGGCGTATTGGTCAGCCTTCCAGTCCGGCAAAACGATCGCGTGCATGCCGGCCAGATCCTGGCGCGCATCGATTGCTCCGATGTGGCCGCGGAGGTGACCCAGTACGAGTCCGAGCGGGATGTCGCTGTGCGCACGCGCGCCCGTATGGTGGCGGGCGGCCGTCCCGAAGATCGCGCGGCGGCGGACGCGCGCGTGCAGGCAGCCGAAGCCGCCCTGCGCGAACGCCGCGCCTGGTATGAACGCATGCGGAAGCTGGCCGTCAACGACGATATTTCGAAGAGCGATCTCGACCGGGCCGAACGCGAGTGGCGCGTGGCCGAAGCCGATCTGAGAACCGCCGTCGAGCAACGCCACTCGGCCGCCGCCGAGCCTCTCGCCGAAGATCTCGCTAAAGCCGACGCCGAGATCAAAGCCGCCCAGGATCGCATCGGCGCGGCGAAGGCCCGTCTGGACAAGTGCGCCGTTGTCTCTCCCATCGACGGCACCGTGTTGCGAACGTACGCCACGACCGGCGAATTCCTTAGCGCGGCTTATCCCAAAGCCATCCTGACCGTGGCCGATCTGTCGCGGCTGCGCGTGCGCGCGGAAGTGGACGAGCAGGACATCGCCAAAGCGAAGGCCGCCGTCCGGGTGTCTGTCATCAGCGACGCATGGCCGGGCAAAACCTTCGCGGGCCGCATCGGCCGGCAGGCTCCGGTCATGGGCCGCCGCCGAACGCTCACCGGCGACCCCGCGGAAAAAAGCGACCGCGACGTACTCGAGTGGCTCGTCGACCTGCAGCCCCCCGCACAGGAACTGCCGTTAGGGTTGCGCGTCACGGTCCAATTCTGGCCCTAAATTGGGGCCTGGGGGGCGGGCTTGAGCCCGCGCGGGGCTTGAGCCCTGCAGCGGCGCATGGCGCCGCCCCACCACGAAAGTTCGTCACAGAAACTTGGCGACGCGCTCGCGGAAGCGCGTGTAGATCCACGAGACGCCCAGCAGGATAACTCCCAGTACGATGAACGAGCAGATGCGCGGCAAGGTCTCCAAGTGGCGCAGGTCCCACACGAACAGCTTCAGGATGCAGCCCAACAGCAGCGCCAGGCCGGAGATACGGAGCACGCGGTCGCGCAGCGGAAAGCCCGACGTCAGTAGGATGACGCCCTGGATGCCGTAGGCCATCGTCAACATGCTGCCCGAGATCCTGTAATACAGCAGCAGCGTGGTCAGGGTCGTAGCCAGCAGCGAGAAGTACAGCCGCTGGCGTCCGTCGCGCGGCGACACGATCTGCGCGGCGCAGAAGCAGGCAATCGCGGCAGTGGCCGGCCACACGGCCGCGGCCGTATCCGGCAGATTGAACATCGTAAAAACATACGCCAGCGCCGCGGCGGCGCCGCTCTGCCAGACGAACGCGTCGCGCTGCCGCGCGGCCAGCAGCAGCGCCAATGCCACCGCAGCCCATGCCGCGGCGACCGTCTCCGCGGGCAGCAACGCCCACAAGGCCACAAAGCCGAATACCAGCCCGATAGACGAAGCTCCGATCAGTACCACGCCGCCTTCCTCGCGGCGCGCACGCAGGGCGATGGCGTAGGCCAATAGCGCAGCCCACAAAGGCATCAGACGAAGATCCCACGGGCCGGAATTATGCAGGCCAACCGCGCTGAATACCCAGACACGGCACGCGCCCACTACCGCAGCCGCGTAGGCCATCCGGCGGAGGTCGTCCGGCAGGCGGCGCAAACCCAGTTCCAGGATCAAAACCGCCAGCGCCATCCAGGCAACGCCCAGATACTCGCCCGGCGCCAGCCGCCACACCAGCGCCATCAGCGCCGCCACTGCCAGGCCCGCGCCGCCCAGCCGCACCAACGTGCGTTCGTCTTCCGCAAAGCGACCGGTTCCCGACCATAGCGCGCACAGGACGGCCGCGTAGCAGACCCCCGCCGCGACAGCCAGCGGCAATTCCCGCGTCTCCAAAGCAGTCCCGGCCAACCCTACCGCCAGCAGCAGGTATCCCTGCAAGCGGAAATCGAACAATCGCCGCCACCAGCCGAAGGCAAATGCGCCGGCCGCCGCGGCTTGCCACGCCACACTGCGGTATGGCTCCTGCGTTCTCTTTCCGATCACCAGCGCCGCCATCGCGGCCCCCGCGAAGCCGTAGAACTGGTCCGCCGCGCACAATGCGCAATTCACATAGAAGACCACGGCGTCGAGCGACGCTACCGGCGCCCACTGGTCGAGCGGCAACGTCCACATGCGGATGGCCAATAGCCGCAACACTTCCACGCCGAACAGCGATGTGCCCAGCCAGCGCAGATACGGCGCGCGCAGCCGGATCCCGGCCAGGTAGAAGATCTCCGCTTCCACTACCAGCCCTGTGGCGATCCACTGGTGGTCGAGCTTTTGGAAGATAGCCGCCGCCGCCAGCGCCGCGGTCAGCGTGGCTGCGCCGTGCCATTTGCCGGAGCGAATGCGCGCCACGGCGCTCACTACGTATGCGCCTGCCGTTGCCGCCAGCAGAATCCAGAGCCGGTCCGGCGCGGCGGTTTGCCACTTCAACACCGATAGGCCCAGGAACCCGACGGCGTTGAGCGGCAGCAACCACGCCTCCGGATGCAACACATCGAAGATTTCAAACAGCAGCCAATACGCGGCGAAAATGGCCTCCGCCCGCCACAACGGCGCGCCTGTGTCGCCGCGCATGACGACCACGGCATAGGTGGCGATCAAGCCCAGCATTGCCATGCGCGTCCACGCGAAGCGGTGCGTCACGTACAGCAACGAAGCCGCCAGTGGGACCAGCGCCAGAAAGGGCAACGACGTCATGTCGGTGATGGCTAGCGTGCCAAATGCCACGAAGTACGCCAGCCCGGTGACCGTTTGGGAGCGGTAGCGCAGCGAGTGTGCGATCATTCCCGTGGCCACCGCCAGCAGCAGGATGGCGCCCATGACGGGGCTGTCGATGACGCGGGCCGCTTCCACTGCGTGCATGGCGTAGACCGTCACGTAAAGTCCGGCCCAGCCGCCGCCCAGCAATCCGCGGGCGAAGATGCGGTAGCGTTCTTTCGATTCGAAGGTCGCGCCCGCCGCCAGCAGAGTCAGGCTCGCCACCAGACAGATGATCACGCGTCCCAGCGGTCCGAATTGCGTGAATGAATAGCGCAGCAGCAGCGCCAGTCCGACCACCAGGACGAATACGCCGATCTTGTTGAGCAAGCTTCCGCCGAGTATGGTTTCCCATTCCCGTGGGACAGGGCCATGCCCTGTCGTGGGTGGTGCGGCGGGAGCAGGCTGCACATGCGGCGGTTCGACACGCGGCGGTTCCACACGCGGCGGCTCAATCGTGGGTGCCGCCATCCGCACAGGCTGCAGCTCCGGCGGAGGCGCGGGCGCAACCGGCGCCGCCGCCGGCGCAGGTGGCGCGACCGCCCGGCTCTCCTGCTCATAAACGCGCGCGGTTAGCGCCGCGATCTGCGACTCCATGCGTGCCAAGCGGCTCCGCAAGACCACCCAGCGGATCACCAACACTACGATCAAACAGAGGATGAGGAAGATATCCACGCTGGCCTCCCGTCCGCCGCCACCAACTCCTCTGCGCGCTGTCTCAATGCGCGCAGATCCAGCTTTCCCGTGCCGAGCTGCGGAAGCGCTTCCACCCGATACAAATTCTCCCGCTTCGGAATCCACAAGCGCGGTAGATCCGTCTCCGTGAGCTTCCGCCACAATTCCGCCGGCTCCATCGAGTTCACATACAGAGCGGCCAGCCGCTCGCCGCGCCGGTCGTCTGCCACCGCTGTCACCGCACAGGGCGCGGCTCCCAACACGCCGGCGATGGCGTCTTCAATCCGCAGATGCGGCACCATCTCACCCGCGATTTTGCTGAAGCGCGAGAGCCGGTCTGTGATGCGGATGAAACCTTCGTCGTCGATGGCTGCGATATCGCCCGTGACGTACCAGCCATCGTGCAGGGCCTCGGCGGTGCGCTCCGGCTCGGCCAGGTAGCCCAGCATGCGGTTCGACCCCTTCACCAGCAACAGGCCGGCCTGATTCGGCCCGAGCGGCGCGAATGTCGCCGGGTCCACAACGTGCACGGCCACGCCCGGCATGGGATGCCCCACCGTGCCCCGCTTGTTGCCGATCTGGGTGTCCTTGCCCGCCTGGAAGTTGGGGGCGTTTACCGCCACCACGGGCGCCATCTCGGTGCAGCCGTATCCTTCGAGCAATTCCACGCCGAACTTCTCGCGAAACGCCGCGGCGATGGGTTCGCGCAGCTTCTCCGCTCCCACCAGGACGAATCGCAGGCTGGCGAATTCTTCCTGGGAACACTTGCGCGTGTAGGTTGCGCAAAACGTCGGCGTCGAAAGCAGGAACGTGGCGTGGTACTTCGCGATCAATTCGCCGACCGCCTTGGCATCCGTGGGATTCGGATGGTAGACCACGCCGCATCCCGCGACGAGCGGGAACCAGATGGTCACCGTGTATCCGAAGGAATGAAAGAAGGGCAGCACGCCCACGACGCGGTCGCGCTCGCCGATCCGGAAGATCTGCGCCATGGCGTCGATATTCGCCAGCACGTTGTAGTGCGAGAGCATCACGCCTTTCGGGATGCCGGTGCTGCCGCTGGAGAAGATGACAGTCGCGAGCGATTCGGGCCGCGCCGCGCCGGTGAGCAAACGTGCCGGCGCGAAACGCGCGGTCAGCAGCGCCCGCAGTTGCGCCATCTTGCCGGCGCGCGCCAGGATGTCCTCCACGAAAACCATGCCGGCTTGCGCTTCGATCTTCGCCTTGGCCAGGAATACGCGCGAAGTGACCACCGTGCAAATGGCGCATCGTTCGCGCGCCGCGGCCATCGCCTCCGGACCCGCCGTGAAATTGAGATTCACCGGAACGCGGCCTGCCAGCGTAATCCCCACGTTCACCAGCGCGCCCGCCACGCTGGGTGGCAACAGCACTCCAATCGTTTCTTCGTCGCGGCGCGTGCGCGCCCACCGCGCCACCAGCACGCCGCCGGTGAGCATGCGCCCGTAGGTCAACTCGCGGCCGGTGGAATCGGCCATGGCGAAGTGGCTCCAGTTGCGGCGTGCGCTACGGATCAAGCGGCGCGGCAGCGTATCGTTGGCGGTCTGGCGAAGCGCCGTGGCTTCCGCAGCCAGTTCCTGGATCGCCTGCCGCACTTCATGCGCGGAGGAATTCGCCGGCATCGGATTGCCAAACGAAACCGTCACAGGATACGGAATGCGCTTGGGCCACTTCCAGAAGAAACGGCCGCGCTCGAAGCTGAAGATGCTGCCCCACAGCCGGTCGAGATGCACGGGGATGATAGGCACGCGACTGCCTTCCACAATCTTCTCCATGCCGCGCTTGAAAGGCAGGATATTCCCCGTGCGGCTGATGGCCCCTTCCGCGAAGATGCACACCACGTGGCCCGCGGCCAGTTCCTCGCGCGCGGCCTGAATCGCGCGCACCGCATCGCGGCCGCCGCCCACCGGAATCGCTTTGGTCTTGCGGAAAAACCAATTGAGCGCCTTCAATTCGTAGTAAGGCTTCCAAACCATGAAGCGGATGAAACGCTGTACGCACGCGCCCACCAAAAAACCATCCACGTGGGACATGTGATTCGACACCAGTAGCGCCGGACCGCGGAACGGGACGTTTTCTTGTCCCACGATGCGTATGCGGAAAACGGTGTGGGTGACGAACCACAGCAGGAAGCGGATCATGAAATCGTCCACCACCGTCACTATGTAGACCGTGATCGCCAGGCTCACGAAACCGAAGATCAGAATGATGTGCGGCGGGCTGATGTGCAGGCCGTCGTTGCACAAATAGAAAACGGCCGTGGCCAGCAGCATGCCCAGCGTGTTGTAGATGTTATTGGTGGCGATGATGCGGCCCTTCTCCTGGCTCTCGCTGCGTTGCTGCAGGTATGCATTAAGCGGCACGAAGAACACTCCCGCCGCGATGCCCAGCATCGACAGCATCGCCACCGAACCGGCGTAGGAACCGCGTGCGGCGTACAGCCCCAGGCTAAACACGCCCATAAAGATGGAGCCCAGCGGCACCAGTCCGATCTCGACTTTATCGCCCGAGAGGCGGCCCGCCAGCATGCTGCCCGCGCCGATGCCCAGCGACAGGCACGTCATCAGCAGGCCCACCAGGCGGTCGCTCGCGTGCAGCGTTTCGTTGCCGAATAGCACCAGATCCATCGAGAACAGCAGCCCCACAAACCAGAAGTAGGAAATGGCCATCACGGCCAGCCACAGGGGACGGTCGCGCAGCAGGTGCTTCGTGCCGGCCGTGATTTCGGCGAGCGGATTGAGCCGCCACGGTTCGCGTGCGGCCGCAGCCGGCACGCGCGTGATGCGGAAGCTGGTCAGGCAGCCGATCACCGCGACCGTGGTCAGCACCACGCCGATTTTCCATTCCGCCGCCCTCCACGCGGAGAATAGGAACGGCCCGATGGACGTGCCCAGCACGATGGCCACCAGCGTGGTCATCTCGAGCAGCGCATTGGCGCGCGAGAGGTCGCGGTCGGAGACCAGTTCCGGCACGATCGAATACTTGGCCGGGCTGAAGACGGTGTAATGCACCGCCATCAGGAACAGCACCACGAACATCAGGGTGATGCTCTGCGAGAAGAATACGACGATGCCCAGGGCCATCACGGCGATTTCGAAGATCTTGACCGCGATCAGGACCTTGCGCTTGCTGATGGCGTCGGCGAGTTGGCCGGCGTACCCGGTGAACAGCAGCGATGGCAGCACGAAGATGGCGCCGGCGAGCGCGAGGTACTTGCCGCTCTGATCGGAATGCGCGACGATGTGGACGGCGCGTAGGGAGACGATGATGCGGTAGGCGTTATCGTTGAACGCGCCCAGGAACTGGGTGCAGAGGAAGGCCAGGAAGCCGCCGTTTTTGAGTACGTCTTTGAATCCGCCGTGTGCCATGACCTGGTATAGTGCACGGCGCGCGCCGATGCGCCGGTGTTGGAAAGATACCACGGGTCAATGGGTTAGCGATAGGCTGTTGGGAGTTAATAGGATCGGTCGTACATTTTATGCATGTGCTTTGTGCATTGAACGTTCAGGAGGCGCAGGCAGCTTCTTCTGAAGCTCTGCCACAATTTCTTCGGCGATTGGACGGATTTCCGCAGAAAGCTTTTCGAGCGGGCTTCGATCGCCGGTTTCGAGGTAATCCATCGCGACGACTAGGGGGAGGAGTTCGTCGTCGAGGTTCGATTCGCGGATCAGCGTACGGAGGAAGTGGCGATTTTCCTCATTGATTATAGCCGCGAAGCCCGCGACCATTTGGGCAACCGAGAGCGTCCCTCGGATCTTCTCGTTCCAGAGCTTGCGGGCCTCTGCGAAAGCGCTGGCACGGATCAGTAGAATGAAGAAATTCAGAGGCCGCTCGCTACATTCGTGGCGCCATGCTCGCAATGTCTCGAGGAGTTGCCGCAGAGGTGTGTCCTCCTCTCGTGCCAGCGCGGCTTCGCAGACCGCAATCGCCCTGTCAAGATCCCCGAGCATCGCGGCGGTGCACGCGAGGAGAACCTGCGCGGTCGGGTCCGGGGCGAATTCGTCCGCATGCCGGTCGAAAATGCCGAGCACTTCGCGGAATCGACGCAGATTGAACAGAACCTCGGCCCTCAACAGTGCGTCCCGGGGAGCTGGAATCAAACGAGCGCGCGTCTCTAGATCTTCAAGCGCTTCCTCATCCCGCCCAAGTCTGTGCATAGCGGACGCACGGAGAAACCACAGGTCAGGGTACTCATGCAGGGGCAGGCCCCCAGAATTGAGCCAGCTCAACCGCGCTTCGGGATCAGTATTTTCTGCGAGACCGGCAGCCCATTGCAGGCGCCGATTGCCCTCGGCCTGAGCTCGACGTTTGGTGATGAGTCCATTATCGGTGAGTCGCTGCACCGTTGCGCGGCACAACTGCGTTAGGCCATCGCTGCGCACTTTGCTTCGGGCTCGATCTGTGTCCCCCGCATCCAGGCAGTCATTGACTAATCGATCGGTCGCACTTCCCTTAAATGGCCCATCCATCGCGTCTGTAAGATACTGCCGGTAATCCAGCGTCTCGACGGCCAGCGCCTTCTCGCCCGCCCTCACCAACTCTGCGAACCGCGCGGCCAACTTCTCCGCCTCATCGAACATCTCCCGGCTCGAATACCAAGCCTTCAAAAACTCCACCAGCCAAGCCATCCGCGCACGGCTCTCCCGCCCAAACCGCATCTGGTGCCAGATCGCATACAACGGCTCCGCCAGCGAATACCACGAGCTTCTGGCCCGCACGTTCGCCGTGCGCACGTATCCCAATCCCGACAAGCGCTTCAACTGCGAGGTCACCTGATTCACCGGCAGCCTGGTTTCCACCGCAATTTCGGTCGGTGTCAGCCCGGAACCCGTGCGCGCGCTAACCCGCGCAATATGGTCCAGAATCTTGCGCTGCTGCGGCGGCAGGCTTTCAATCTTCGCCTTATAGTAAGGAGTCACTTCGTCCAGCAGCTTCTCCAGGCCCCGCCGCACGTCGATCAAATCCGAGCTCGCAATAATCCGGTAGAGCATCAACACCAGGCGCGGATTGCCGCCCGTGAAATAATGCAGCACCTTGATCCGCGCCTCGTTCTTCTGAAGCTGCTGCTCGAAATCCGTCCGCTTATCCGCTTCCGCGCGGCGCAGCAGCAACTGGTTGATCTGGCCGCCATCCAGCGCATCCAGATGCCAAATCTTGAAGAAGTTGTAGAGCGGCTGATCGTAGGCGCGCGCCTCGTGAAAGAACGACGTCGCGCCGCCCACCAGCATGACCGTGCCGTCGTTCATGAGCGCGTCGCGTAGCCGGGCATTCTCCCTGGTGTTGTTGATCTGGCTCAGCACCATGTCCAGGTTGTCCACCAGCAGCAGGAGGCGTTTGCCATTCTGGTGGCTCCAGTCTTTTAGAGTGGCGAGCGCCGCGCCGGCCAGATCGACGGAGGGCCGATATTCGTTCCGCAACGCGGCGCCGCTTGCCGCCAGTGCCATGTCGTGGGTTTCGTAGGCCAGGTGGCTGATCGTCGCCAGCCAGAAGTCCGCCAGATCCGTGATGGCGTAGGATTCCTCGGGAAACCGCACCGGCTGCCACTCTTGGTGCAAATCGCGTTCCCGCACCGCGTATTGCAGCATCAGCAGTATGGTGGTCTTCCCCATGCCGCGCGCGCCAACCAGGACCACGTGCTGCACGCCCGCGCCCTGCGGTTGCCGCCGCACTAGCTCCAGCAACTCCTTCAGCATTACCTCGCGGC
This sequence comes from Bryobacteraceae bacterium, assembly GCA_050008575.1. Taxonomy (GTDB): domain Bacteria; phylum Acidobacteriota; class Terriglobia; order Bryobacterales; family Bryobacteraceae; genus Bog-159. The sequence continues at coordinate 34,504 of JBEKMJ010000028.1, read as the reverse complement.
CCACGAAGGTCTGCTTGATTTCCGCGGGCGGCATCTGCTCGGGGTTGTAGTAGAGCTCCACTTCAGCACTCCATCCCGTAATGCCGCAGCCACCAATCGCGCAGCAGTTTGCAGGAAAACTCGTACGTGTTCTGCCCGTAGTTGAATCCGACGTAGAAATCGTTTTCCAGATTCGCCATCAGACCGTTGAAGCGCTCGATATCCGCCACTTCGCATTCCTTCCGGTAGAGGTAGTAGCAGGCCTCCCGCTTCAGCACGCCATCGTTCGCGATGGTGCGCAGCAAGGCCTTGGCGGCCTTTTCGTCCGGCTTGTCGTAGTAGTCGCGCAACCGGCCGTAGTAGTGGTCAAAATAGGTCTTGCAGTCCGCCCCCAGCACCGTGCTGGGATACAGCGTCTCTACGGTCGCGGGCGTCGGCGTAATCCCGCTCCCTTTGCAAGACCTCTCAATCTCCCAAAACATGATCTGCAGGAAGTACGGCACGGGCGTGCCAATGAGATCCAGCACCTTCTTTCGCGCCGCTGTGGACAAGGGAATATCGTGCGATTCCGATAGCGCCAGGAGGAATTGGTCCGCCACGGCATCGGTAAATGGCTCCAGCTTCAGATGGGCGAAATCGTTCATGGACGCGCTCTCCCCGAGATTGCTGAGCACGTTCCCAATGCCGATCGACCCGGCCACCAGAAATCGCACATTCTGAATGCGCGGCGATTGCCGGAGATGGCGCAACCACCGCAGCATCAACCGCGCGTCTTCTCTGTGCGCGTCCAGGTGGGCCATCTCGTCGATCATCACGGCAAATTCATCCAGCAGGAACACCACCTTTGTTTCCGGAATTCGGGCGATCGCATCGAACAGCTCTTCGCCGCTCGTTTGCCAGCGTGGCCGGATCTGTTCCTTGAGCTTGAGTTTCAGCTTATGGAGTTCGATCTCCTCCACGTTGGCGCGAAAACCCTGCCACGCTTTCTTCGGTACAAAGCTGAGGGCGGAAGCGATCTTAGAGAGGACATCGTCGCGCGAGAGTTGCACCACCAGCGCCGTTAGCAGGTCGGCGGGTTCCAGGAAGTGTTCGAGATCGCAATGCACCAGCCGGTAATCCCAGCGCGGCTCGTCCATGAGCCGGTACATTACGCTAGTCTTGCCGAAGCGCCGGGGCGATGCCAGCAGGACATGTCCGAAGCTCAGCTTTTCCCAAACCAGATCCACGAACGCTTCGCGCCCGTAGCAGTCGGCGCCCCGAACTGGCGGTCCTACGAAATTGCACGGCATGCAACAATTATGTCGCACAACAGGATTGTTGCGCAAGGTGTTCGCGGTTAGCTCTTTGCAGTTCACCCTTTGCATGAAATCGAGTCTTCCCGTCACAGCCCGTGCCCTCAACCATTTAACGCCGATCCGCCGACACCCGGACTTCCGGCGAGCGGCTCCCGCACAAACTCCGTGGTAACTTTAAAGATCGGGAAATCTGGAACCAATCCTTCCTCCCCTTGCCGCGTAACAAGCGGAAGTTGGTTTGTTGGATTTTTACAAGCATAAGTAAATAAGCAACTTATTGACCTTGTTCCCAAATAAAATGAAGAAGGAAAGGCCGAGAGACCTTTTCCTCGATGTACATATGCCCTTCCTGACCACGCAGCAGCGCGCCTTCCTATCCGCTGTCTCCCAGCTCGCCTACGCCAACCCGTTCCTTCCCGAGTGGGTGGAATTCGAGCAGGCCGTGCTCGGGGACGCCTTCGTGGCCGGCGAGCCGGTTTGGAGCCAGCATGTCCGCGACCCGGAACAGCCGCGCGCCAACGTCTGGCGCATCGTGGAACGGCTGGAAGCGCTGGCCGCGGCGCTCCGGGCGCGGCTGCGCGAGGGCGCCCAAGCCCAGGCGGCGGACCTCATCCTGTACGAAGACGCGGTCCTGCACCTGCTCTACCAGCGCTACTACCGCCATTTCTTCGCAGCCGCTTTCGGACCTGCCGCCAGCCAGAGCGACCCCGCGCGCTGGCGCTTCTACAACAACTTCCTGGCCGACTGGCGCGGCTTCTTCCACATCGACGGCCTGCGCTTTCCGACCGGCCACGATCCGCGCCACACCTTCGCGTGCTTCCGCCAGATCCAATGCGCCTTCGAGCAGGTCTTCCGCGACATCATCGGCAGTTCCATGCCGGCCGCGCGGCTGCGCGCTTCGATCTGGCAATCCATCTTCACCCACGATATCCGCCGCTACCGGCGCACGCTCTACGCGCGCATGGGCGAGTTCGCCACCCTGATCACCGGCCCATCGGGCACCGGCAAGGAACTGGTCGCGCGCGCCATCGCGCAATCCCGTTATGTGCCCTTCGACGACCGGCGGCTTGCCTTCGCCGACGACTGCGGGTTCTACCCCATCAATATCTCGGCGCTTTCTCCGACGCTGGTGGAGTCGGAGCTGTTCGGACATCGGCGCGGCGCTTTCACGGGCGCCATCGCCGACCGCAAAGGCTGGCTCGAAACCTGCCCCGAACTAGGCTCCGTGTTCTTGGACGAGCTGGGCGATCTGGACCCGGCCATTCAAGTGAAGCTGCTGCGCGTGATCGAGACGCGCACTTTCCACCCGGTTGGCGATACGGCCGGCCGGCAGTTCCGCGGCAAACTGATCACCGCCACCAACCGCGACTTGGCGGCGCTGATCGGAAAGGGGCGATTCCGCGAGGACCTATATTACCGCCTGTGCTCCGATCAGGTGGTCACTCCCGCGCTGGCCGAGCAACTGGCGGATTCGCCCGCCGTTCTGCGGGAGCTGGTCTTCTATATGTCGCGCCGCGTGGCGGGAGAGGAGGCGGAAGCGCTGGCGCGTGAGGTGCTCGACTGGGTGGGCGCCAATTTGCCGGCGGACTACGCCTGGCCGGGCAACTACCGGGAACTCGAACAGTGCGTGAAGAATGTGCTGATCCGCCGCAACTACCAACCCTCGCGGCCGCGCGCCCGCAACCCGGTAGAGCAGTTCGCGCTGGATGCCCGCGCCGGACGTCTCTCCGCCGATGTGTTACTCACGCGGTATGTGACCATCGTCTACAGCCGCACAGGCAGCTACGAAGAAACGGCCCGGCGTCTCGGGCTGGACCGCCGCACGGTGAAGGCGAAGGTGGATCGGGGCCTGCTCGCAAAGTTGGGCAGTAGTCCCAGCTAATACGTGACAACAGATTCCATACGCGATGCTGCATAAATTGGAGGGCCGGCAATTATGCCCGCAGCCGGCTTTCAGGCGGCTGGCTGGACGTTGGCCTTTTTGTGAAGCGGCGTCCGGATGCCGCTCTGGAGATTGGCCATTTCAGTTGGGTAGCCCTCGTGGCGCACGCACTCGTGCGTGCGCCACGCGGGCTACCTGACTCAAATGGCCAACATCGCGGCGCGCGAAGCCTGCCTTGGAGCCGGCTGGACCCGCTGGAAAGCTCCGCCCCCCAAACTAACCGGGCCACCCCACATCGCAGATCTTGATATTTTTCAATTATTAGGCGGGCCGGACACTAGCGAACCGAGGCCGCGCACCGCGCTGCCCCACGCTTATGGAACGGTGATGGACACCGGCGGCGCGCAAATCGTGCCGGTGCACGCGTTGATCATGGCGGTGCCGGCGGCGGCTCCGAAGACAACTCCGGAGTTGGTGATGTCGTTGGTGACGGTGACCGCCGCGATATTGGAAGAAGTCCAGACGACGGAGGCGAGTTGTTGGGTGCTGAGGTTGCTAAAGGTGCCGGTGGCGATAAGCTGCAGGGTGCCGTTCACCCCCAGCGTCGGATTAGACGGCGTGATGGCGATCGAGCTCAGGCTCGGCGGCGCCAGCGTCGTCGGCTCGTATAGCTCCGCGGCGGACAGCACGGTGTTGGTCAAGTCGCTATGGCCGCCGGCCATCAGAACCGCGCCGTCGGTGAGCAGCGTGGCGGTCTGGAGGTCGCGCGGCGTAATCATTCCGCTGGTGGCGGAAAACGTTCCGGCGCCGGGGTTGTAGAGCTCGGGGACGGCGGAATTGAGCGCGCTGCCCGCGGCCAAAACATCGGCGTTGGTGAGCAGCGTCGCGGTTCCCAGCCAGGCCGTGCTCTCTTCGCTGCCAGTGGGGGTGAAGGATTCCGTGGATGGGTTGTATATCTCGGCGCTGGTCAAAGGACCGGTTATCAAATAGTTATAACCGTCGGCAATCAGTACATTGCCGGTATTGAGCAGCGTGGCGGTTGCTCCGGAACGGGCCACGTTGAGGCTGCCGGTGGTGAAGGTAAAGGTCGAGTTAGTGGGGTCGAACAACTCGGCGCTGGATAATGGACCGTTTTCGTCGGCCCCGCCGGCTATGAGCACCTGGCCATTCTGCAGTAGCGTGGCCGTAGCGTCGTAACGGGCCGCGTTGAGACTGGTGGTGAATTTAAACATCCTGGTGGCGGGGTTGTAGAGTTCAGCGCTGGCCAATACGCTGCCGCCGCCGTAGCCGCCGGCGATCAGCACGCCGCCCTGGGGGAGTGCGGTGGCAGTGTGTTCATAGCGCGCGGCGTTCAGGTTGCCGGTAACCGCAAAGGTCCCAGCGCTGGGACTGTAGAGTTCCGCGCTGGCCAATTCGCCGTCCCCGCCGGAGCCGCCCGCAATCAGGACCGTGCCGCTGTTCAGCAGCGTGGCGGAGTGTTGCTCGCGTGCGGTGTTCAGGTTTCCGGTGAACACAAAGTCCCCGGCGCCTGGGCTGTACAGTTCCGCGCTGGCCAACTCACCCAGTGCGCCGGATTGTCCGGGCACGGGGCCGATGCCACCGGCGACGAGCACCAGGCCGGTATTTAGAAAAGTGGCGGAATGGTTGTAGCGCGCGGTATTCAAGCTGCCGGTGGGGGCGAATAGCTGAACGACGGTCAACATAGCGTTGCCGGTGACCGAGCCAAAGGCAGCCGTAATAGTGGACGTGCCGGCCGCGGTGCCGGTGGCCAGTCCGGTGCTCGTGATGGAGGCGATGCCGAGCGGGACCGAGGTCCAGGTAACGCTGTTTGTCAAATTCTTGGTGGTGCCGTTGCTGTAAGTGCCGGTGGCGGTGAATTGCTGCGTGCCGCCCACATAGACGGATGGGTCGTTTCCAGGGGTGACGGCGATCGACTCCAGGGCGGCCGCGACGCCGGTACCGGTAAGGGTCGCGATCTGAGGCGAGTTGGAGGCCGTATCGGCGAACGTGAGTTTGCCGCCCTTCACTGCACCGGTAACCGTGGGGGTGAATGTAACGCCGACGGTGCAAGACGAGAGCTGGCCGATGCTGGTGCCGCAAGTGTTGCTGACGATGGCGAAGTTGGCTACGGGCGTGGCGGTAATGTTGGTAAAGATCAGGGTGGTGGATTGGTTGTTCGTGAGAGTGAAGGTTTCGGCGGCGCTGGTCTCGCCGAGAGGTACCTGGCCAAAGGACCACGTCGTGGGGTTGTAGGTTACCGGCAGGATGCCCGAGCCGGTAACGGTAGCGGTCTGTGGACTGTTGGTGGCGCTGTCGGTGACCGTGAGCTGTCCGCTCAAAGTGCCGGTCGTTTTAGGGGTGAAAGTGATCAGGATCGTGCAGCTTGCGCCCTTGGCGATCTTGCCGCTCAAAGGACACGTACCACCGCTGGCTATCGCGAAATTGCCGCTGACCGCGATCTTGGTGATGGTGAGGGTAGCGGTCTGGACATTCTGGAGTGTCGCGGCTTGGGGCAGGCTGGTAGTCTCCTCGACCGTGTTGGGGAATTGAGGAGGGGAGGTAAGAGTCACGGACGTTTGGGCGCCGATGGGGGCGGCAAGCGCCAAAGTCAAACAGGGAAGGAAGATCCGACTGCGCCGAACCAGACCGTTCATCATTAGCGGTTACCCCCGGGGGTCCCGGCGAGCCCTTGTCAAGTGGGCGGCGGGAGCGTCTCTTTAGTATAGGGAGGGCAACCGCCAGCAGGCAAGCAGCGCTGGGGAGTGGGGTACCAGGACCAGGAATTGGAGGGCGGGCTTTAGCCGGCGCGGGGCTTCAGCCCCGCTGGTAGCATAGGCTTCAGCCTGTGTCAGGCGAGCCAAGCTCGCCCGGGGCAGGCTTATCGCCTGCCCCGGGGATCCCGATCAGGGCGAATTCCTAGCGGTGACCGCCGCCGCCGTGGCCGCCGCCACCACCACCGTGGGAGCCGCCGCCGCTACTGTGGCCGCCGCCTCCGCCGCTGCTGTGGACGCTGCCGCTCGAATGGCTCGATCCGCCGCTATGATAAGAGGGGCTGGCATGAGATCCTCCGCCATATGACGGGCTGGAGCGATAGCCGGAGCCAGGCGCCGTGCGGCTGCTGCCGTATGACGGACTGGAGCGGTAACCACTGCTGCTCCCCCGATACGCTTGCGAGGAGCGGGATGTCCCAGTCTGGCCGCCGAAACGGTTCCAACCGCCGGCCGACGCAGAGGCACGCGGCGCGGCACTTGCCCTGGACGCCGCACTGGCCCGCGGCGCGGCGTATGTGGAAGATCTGACGCTGGCCGCCGAAGTTGCGCCATAGCGACGACTGAGCGCGCCATTCGGATAGGCCACACCCAGCCGGTGTGCGGCATTGTGCGCCCAGAAGCCGCCGCCGACAAATCCGCGTCCGCCGAAACCGTAACGACCGAAAAATCCGCCGTTCAGGAATATCCCGCCGCGGAACCAGTTTGGCCACCAGCCCCAGCCGCCCCATCCGAGGCCGCCGAAGAATCCGCCGATGTAAATGCCGGGGCCAAAACCATAGCCGAAGCCATAGCCGATGTCCAGATAATCCCACCCCGGATAATAGCCATAGGCGGGCGGTCCCCAGATGTACTGAGGATTGTAGTAAGGCACGTACACCACCTCGGGATTGGCCGGTTCAATGTCGATGGCCGACTGATCTCCCTCGGTTTCCCTGGTGACGGTCTGCTGCCCGTTGGACCGCAGTTTACCCGATGTCTGCGCTCGCGCGCGCATGCGTTGCACGGCGCTCATGACATCCGCTTGTTGAGCCAGGAAGGCATTGCCCAAGGCGGTCGTCCAGCGAATGTCGGAGCTCAGCCGGTTCAGCACGTCCGGGAATACCACTAAGGCCTGCACACTCGGATCCCAATTCTGCTGGCGCGCGGCGTCCACCAGTTGGGGACCCTGGAGACTGGAATTCTGCGGCAGCCATTGGGCTGCCTCGGCGATCTCCAGAGGATAGGTCGACGCGGCCAAAATCTGGCCGAGCAAGCGGTCCGGATAGAGTGCCACCGGTGCAACCATAGTCTCCAACTGTTGCGGAGTTAGCATCTGAGCGGGAGCCTGCGCGGGGGCTTGCGGGGGAACTCCCGGTTGTTGCGCGACCAAAAGGCCGCCCGCCAGAAGCGGCACACAAACCAGGCACACCGCCTGGCGAAGAACTTGTTGAATTAATATATTTTTCATGATCGACCTCCCTTGGGGTTTCACGCTTCCAGTATGGGCACGCCGCGGGCCAAACTGCAACGTGTTGACTGCCAATCGTTTGACGGCTCGCCGGGGCGGCCCCGGATGGTTGAAAAGCACCGCTCTACGGTGGATCGCAGCCGTGGGGCAGCGCCATGCGCTGCCCAATTCAGTTTGGTAGCCTCGTGGCGTGGCGGCACTTTTTGAGTTCCAGTTGGCTAAATCCTGGCTTAGTACTTGGCTAAATTGGTGGGGCAGGCGTCTACGCCTGCGGCGGGTCGAAAACCCACCGCGTTTCTACATTCTGTCCGCCGCCGTGGGGCAGGCTCGCAGCCTGCGCGGGCCTCGCAGGCCCGCTCTTCGGCGAGCGAAGCTCGCCCCAGGCGAGCTACGCTCGCCCTTCGGCGGCGCATGGCGCCGCCCTACCGGGGCAATCGCCGGCGGAAGGGTTCACGCTCCCGGTAAGTGAGCGATCGCCACAACCACTCCAGCGGGCCGAAAAAGAAGCGCCGCATCCAGAAGTGGGAGAACGCCAGGACCACCATCCAGACAGCCAGCACGACCAAGGCTTCCTCAATGCGGCTGACTTTGGCGAAAAGGCCGAATCCGGTTCCATTGAAGAGCAGCGTACACAGCACGCTCTCCAGGATGTAGTTGCTGAAGGCCATACGGCCCGCGGCTGCCAGCAGGTTGACGGCGCCGCGCAGGGCCGGCGTCTGGGAGGCGATCATGAGCAGGCAAATCCAGGCCAGGCTGACGCCCAAGCTGCCCCAATAGTTGAACTGAGAGCCCGCAAAGAACGCATAGCGCGCGTTCCACCGCTCCTCGAAATTACGATGGACGCCGTACGCGATCAGCGGCAGGCCGAACAGCGCTCCGGCGATCGCCAGATTGCGATAAAGGCGCAGCGAGAGGCTCCCGGTCAGCAGCCCTAATTTATAGAGAGCCATCCCGGCGAGCATCAGCCCACCCGCGCGCCAAAGAGTGAAGAACACCAGACCCGAGGTTTGGGTGACCAGCGATTCCTGGGCGCGGAATGGCATCTGCGCCAGCCAGCCGCCGCGATACCCGGCAATTTGGGCGGCGGTCTGCTGCGCGGTCGGCTGCCATACGTCCGTCATGAAATCGGCTATTTGTTTCGGGGACCAGAATTGCATGGACCAGCCGCCGGCCAGGGCCAGCACGGAACCGAGAGCTACCACGGCCAACCCGATCGCCAGCAGGCGCTTGGGCGCCAGGTTGCGCAGCGGGTATACCAGCACGCCGCAGATCGCATAAGAGACCAGGATGTCGCCCGACCATAGCAAATAGGCGTGCATCAGACCGAAGATCAGCAGCCAAAAACTGCGGCGCAGGTAGACAGGCCAGGGGCGCTGGCCGCGGGCCTGAATCCGCGAAGTGAGCAAGACCAAGCCAGCGCCGTATAGCATGCAGAAGATGGCCATCATTTTTTCGTCGGCGAACAGATGGCTGACGAGCCAGACGAAGTAGTCCGCGCCCTCCAGGCTATGCGGGTAGGCGGTAGGGTTCTCATAAGCGGCGAAGATTTCAGCGAACGCCTGGATGTTCATCACCAGGATGCCGAGGACGGCGAATCCACGCAACAGATCGAGCGCCAGGATGCGCTCGCGCTCCAACACCGGGCCGGCCGGCGGCGGCGTCGCGAGTTTGGTTTGTGACGGTTGCATGCGAGGCCGGCGCGGCTACTGGGCGGACGGAGCTTCGATCTGGCGCTCCAGCGCGTCCAGCTTTTCGTTCAATTCGTTAAGGGCCGCCTGCTCGGTGTCGAGCGAGTTGGAGAGCTCGCTTTCCCGGGCCCGCAACTGCTGATCCGGCCCGTTGCCGACCACCATCTTCAAACCCGCGCGAATGTCTTCCAGTTGCGCGCGGCGGGCGGCGTCGGATTCGTTCGAAATATCCTGTTCGATTTTGGCCAGGCGATCGTTGGCGGCGTTCTGGCGGGCCGTTTGATCGGAGACTTGCTTGCGGACGTCGTCCAGTTGCTGCTGGGCGCGCAACACTTTTTGTTCCTGATACTGGGCGCGCTGCAGGATAACCTGCATGCGCGGGCCCAACGACATGTTTTTCTCCACCGTGCGCCGCAACTGGCGGACTTCGGAAAGCAGCGCCTGCATAGTGGCGGAATCCGGGCTCGCGGTTTGCGCGGGAGCGGTGGTGGCGGCCGGCGCGGCTAGCAGAACGACGATGAAAAATCCAGAGAGCTTGTTCATAAGAGTCTGTCCCTATCGTCAGTATAGTGGGACAGCGAGGCCGCTATGACACAATCCAACTTCTTCAGCACCGTAAAGCAGGACCTGACCTTCGCGGCGCGCACGCTGCTGAAGAATCCCGGCTTCACCGCCGCCGTAGCCGTCTCGGTCGCGCTGGCGATCGCCGCGAACGCCACGGTGTTCGGCATCGCGAACGGCTTGCTATTCGGCGCACTGCCTGTGCGGGAAGCCTCGCGGCTGGTGAGTTTGAACCAGGGCAATACGTCTTCCTACCCGGACTACATCGACTATCGCGATCAGAGCTCCCAGGTATTCGAAGGCGTGACGGCGCACTTCCCTTTTATCCCAGCGAATTTGGGCGGCGCCGGCGAACCGGAAAGGATCTGGGGGCAGGTGGCGGCAGGCAATTATTTTTCGGTGGTCGGAATCGCGCCGGCGATCGGACGCGGATTCACCCCCGCGGAAGATCGCGCGGCTGGCGGTAACCCTGTTGTCGTACTGGGCAACGCGCTATGGCGCCGCCGCTTCGCGGGCGCGGCGGATGCGGTCGGCCGGCAAGTCACGCTGAATGGCAGGAGCTATACCATCATCGGCGTGATGCCTCCCGGATTCCATGGCACCGACCGCGCGGTGGTGGCGGATTTCTGGGTGCCTCTTTCCATGGTGGGCCAGATCATGCCGGACCTGGTCAAAGACGACCTGACTGCCAAACGCAACAGTCACTGGCTGATGCTGGAAGGCCGGCTGAAGCCGGGCGTGAGCCGCACCCAGGCCGCCGCCGCGTTGAACGTGATTCAGCGCCGTCTGGACGACACTTACCGCAAGAACGAGAAGCCGCGCGCCGCGATCCGGCTGGCAGATTCCGGCGGGCTTTTCGGCGATGTGAACCGCTTCGCGATCGGCTTTATGGCCGTGTTGGCCGTGCTGGTAGCGATGGTGCTGTTGATCGCGTGCGCCAACGTGGCCAACCTGATGCTGGCGCGCGCCATGGCGCGACAGCGCGAAATCGGCATACGCCTGGCGGTGGGCGCGAGCCGGCCGCGCCTGGTCCGGCAGTTGCTCACCGAAAGCGTGCTGTTATCGTTGATCGGCGCGGTGGGCGGCTTCGCCCTGGCGGCCGCCGCCACCGTAGCCCTCTCGCGCTTCAATCTGCCGCTGCCCTTACCCATCCGGTTCGATTTTGCGCCGGACGCGCGGGTGCTCTGGTTTACCGCGGCGCTCGCGGTTCTTACGGGCGTCATCTTCGGACTCGCCCCGGCTCTCCGCGCTACGCGCACCGATCTGGTCGGCGCCTTGAAGCAGCGGAATAACGCCTTCGGCGGATTCCGCGGCCTGGGTATGCGCAATCTGCTGGTGGTGGTGCAAGTGTCTCTTTCGTTGGTCCTGCTGGCCGGCGCCGGCTTGTTTCTGCGCAGCCTGCAGCGGGCTTCGTCTATCGATATCGGAATGCGTCCCGGCCATGTGTTGCTGATGGCGACCAATCCCAAGCTCAGCCAGTATTCGCCGGAAAAGACCCGCCAATATCTCGCGGAACTCCGCGCGCGCGTGTCGGCATTGCCAGGTGTCCGGTCGGTGAGCTACCTCGACAGCATTCCGCTGAGCATCGGCGGAACCGGCTTCGAGTTCAATGCCGAGGGGTCCAAGGACGCTAAGCCGGTGGGTGCCGACGTGTACTTCGCGGGAGCGCATCTCTTCGAAACCATGGGACTGCCGCTGCTGCGCGGCCGCGATTTCGACAAGCAGAGCGACGCCGGGTCGGTCATTCTGAATGAGAAGGCCGCGCAACGCCTATTCCCCAACGCGGATCCGATCGGGCGGCGGGTCACGGCGGAACGCAAGACTTATGAGGTCGTCGGCATCGCTAAGAACTTCAAATCCCGGACGCTGGGCGAGGAACCGGCAGTGGCCGCGTTCCTTTACTTGGAGGCCCGTCCCGAGGAAGTGTTCAGCTTTTACGGCATCTCGCTGGTGGTGAAGACGGCCGGCGATCCGAATGCCATGATCCGCCCGGTGCGCCGGGAGATTGCGGCGCTCGATCCGAATCTGGCCGTCTCCAACATCGAGACCATGGACGAGCATCTGGATAAAGCGCTGCTGATCCCGCGGCTGAGCGCGCTGCTGCTGGGAGTGTTCGGCGCCGTCGGTCTGACGCTGGCGACGGTGGGTCTATATGGGGTGATGAGTTACTCGGTCCGGCGGCGCACGCGGGAGATCGGCATCCGTATGGCGCTGGGTGCGCGGGCTGGCGGCGTGCTGCGGCTGGTAGCGCGGCAAGGGCTGGCGCTGGCGGGGATCGGCGTGGCGATCGGCCTTGCGCTGGCCCTGGCGGTGAGCCGGTTCGCGGCGAGTTTGCTGTACGGGATAAGCGCCACGGACCCCCTGACATTTATTGTCGTGCCGGTTCTGTTGCTGGCGGTCGCGGTGCTGGCGGTAGTGGTGCCGGCGCGCCGCGCGGCGAAGACGGACCCGCTGGCCGCGTTGCGCTATGAATAGGTGGGGCAGGCGTCTACGCCTGCGGCGGGTCTCCAGACCCGCCCTGCGCCCACTGCGTTTCTACATTCTGTCCGCCGCCGTGGGGCAGGCTCGAAGCCAGGCTCGAAGCCAGGCTCGAAGCCTGCGCGGGCCTCGCAGGCCCGCTCTTCGGCGGCGCATGGCGCCGCCCCACGCGGATTTTCATCACGATTGGTGGGCCGCAGGACTGGAGTCCTATTCATCCATCACGCAGCGGAAGCCCAGCGTGCCGGCGCGATCCTTGGAGGGCGCCATCAGCAGGTATTTTCCGTGCTCGTTCAGTTTGTAGGCTTGCGGGAAATACCACATGGAGCCTTGCGGCTGATAATAACTGCCGCCGCGCACGATGGCCGCGCGCGTGTGTTCGTCGATGAATTCGTCCGTCCACTGCCAGACGTTGCCGGTCAGGTCCATCACGCCGAAAGGGCTGACGCCGGCCGGATGCGCATCCACCGCGGCGGGGCCGGGCAGATCGCGGCCGCGATAGGGCGTGGGCACCGCGCGATCGTCCCACGCGTCGCCCCACGGATACAGCCGCGCATCCGTGCCTTGGGCCGCATATTGCCATTCCCACTCGTGCGGCAGGCGCTTACCGGCCCACGCGGCATAAGCTCGCGCATCTTCGAGCGAAACCCAGGTGACCGGCTTATTCGCCCAACCATCCGGGTACGTGCCGCCGCGCCAGTCTTTCAAGAAGTTGTGATCGTCTTTCGGATGGTATTGAGTGGCGTCCAGGAACTTCTTGAACTCCGCGTTGGTCACCGGATAGCGGTCGATATAAAACGCCTTCATGGGCAGAAGCTGGTGGTGGCCGCGCCGGGGCGCGTCTTCCCAGGGATACTGCACGTCCAGGCCGATCCAATTAGATCCCTCGATCTCGATACCGGTCACCTGGAAATCGAAATCGCCGGCGGGCACGGGCAGCATTCCCGCCGGACTTGCGGAGGGCGGCTTGGTGGGCGCCATCTCGACCATGTGTTGCGGCAGGAACTTCCAATCGTGCGAAACGCCTGCCAGCGGCACGCGCGCCCATTGGCGCATCCGTGCCAGCGTGCCGTCCAAATTCTGCGGCGCGCCGCCCGCCATCGTCGCCAGAATTGCACCGAAACCGTTGGCTTCCATCGGGAAGCTCAGCACGGCTTCCGCGTCCCCCATGCGCGGCTGGAGTTCCGCGCCGTTCCACACATCGTAATAGCGCGCGCCGGCCGTATGCGGGATGCGGATCTGCGCACCGGCGACATCGTATTCGTTGCGATTGACCACCGTCCACAGAGTGCGGTCCTGGCCGGGGAAGCGCGTGGCGAAGACGCCATATTGCAGCGTGGGAGCATAGGGCTCCCAGCCGGGCGCGACCAACAGGTCCGCGAACTGCCGCTCGATGTAGGCGACGCGCCGCAGCGCTTCCGCATCCCGTGGAGCGATCTGGTTCCAGATACCCCAGATGTTCTCCCAGCTTTCGTAGCCCACTCCGTTGAAGAAAGCGGCTTGCAGATTATCGGTTTTGTCGCGCGCCCAGCGGTCGCAAACGTTGATCATGTGGCGCGGTTCCAGCCACTTCAGCTTGCTCACCATGGGAGCAAACGGAAATTTCCAATAGCCCCAGCTCTGGTTGTTCCACATCAACATCTCGTCGGCGCGCGGGGATCCTTCGGGCTCCAGCGCCACAGGATGGCCAGTCTGGTCGGAGGCCGTCCGATAAGTGCGCGGCATCCCGTCGAAGGTGTCGCCATTCACGCCGTCGGCGCCGATTTCGGCCATGAGCTGCGCGGTGGCGGTCCCGTACGGTACGCCGATGTCGCGCGTGCCGGTGTCCCACGGCATGCTGGGGAAGAACACGCGCACGCCGCGATGGTGAAAATCGTCAACCATGCGGCGCAAGGCGGGGATGCCGCCGGGCAGGTCGCGGGCCAAGTCCCATTGGTTGCGGTTGTCAATGCCGATATTCGGATAGACGGGCCAGATCAGCACGCTGTCTATGCCGCCGTAGCGCTTGTCGAGATCGTCCAGATAGCGGCCCACAGTATAGTTTCCGGTGGCGGGATCGTAAAAATAGCGCTCTTCGGCCATCATCTGAGGCTGGATGAAATTACGTTGCGTCCAGAGGAGTTCGGAACGCCGGTATTCGGCATCGTCGTAGCCCATGCGGATCAGGCGCTCGCTGCGCCACTGGCGCAGGTCGCGAAGCCAGGCGTCGTGCGCGCCAGCGCCGGCGATTTGCCACTCGCTGAGCTCCGCCACCCAATCGGGAGTGGATGTTCGTCCGGGGCCGGGGATCTGGCTCCCATCGGGAGGATACCGGGTGTCCTGCGCCACTGCTGCGAGGGTCGCGGTGAAGAATATGGCGATGACGCGTTGCATCACCGAAGAACATATCATGCCGATTCGCGGCGATGCGCCGACGAATTAAGATTTCATAATATGCGGCGACCCGGTAAAGTTTTCCAGTGCACGGAAGAAATGGATGAAAACTCACCAATCGGAACACGTAAGTCCCGTTTTATCAGCAATCGGCACTATCGGCGCGAAAATTGCAACGCTACGCGCCGGGAGTTAACTATGACACGGACACGCACTATTCTCAGCGCAGGTCTGGTAGCCGCGACCCTGATCACCAGCGGTTGCGCGACCAAGAAGTATGTACAGAACACCACCGCCCCGATCCAGGCGAAGGTGGATCAGGTGGGCGCGCAGACCACCCAGAACGGCCAGCAGATCCAGCAGACTCGCACGGACCTGACGGCCAACATCAACGGAGTGGACGAGAAGGCCCAAACCGGTGTCAGCGCCGCGAAAGAGCAGGCCATGACGGCCCAGAACAGCGCGCAAAGCGCCATGAACAAGGCCAATGACGCGTCGTCTCTGGCAAACCAGGACTCCGAGGAGATCAAGAGCCTGCGGCAGGTTGTAAAGAACCTGGACGACTACAAACAGGTGGCGGATCTGACGGTTCCGTTCGCGTTTAACAAGTACACGCTCACTGAAAAGGACCGCGCGGACCTGGATAGCATGGTGGCTGGCGCGTCGAATAACAAGCGCTATTTCATCGCGGTGGAAGGCTTCACGGACAGCGTCGGGTCGCGCGAGTACAACGAAGCGCTCAGCCGCAAACGGGCGGATGCCGTCACCGAATACCTGGTGGCCAAGCACGACATACCCATTTACCGCATCCACATGATCGGACTGGGCAAGGAGAAGCCGGTGGACGACGGGCACACGCGGGCCGCGCGCGCCAAGAACCGCCGTGTGGAAATCAAAGTTTTCAGCGCGGACGATAGTTATTCCGTCTCCCAGTCGCCGGCGCAGTCCACGCCGCAACAGGCACAAGCTCAATAGCCGCGGCAGTTGTTGAATCGCCGGCCGCGCAATGCCGTCGTTCAGCGTTTTTCGGCATGGGCGGGTTCCATTGAGGGAACCCGCCCTTTTTTTTGGGCGATTCGCGCGCCGCCGGCGGAGCCAAGCCTCACGCAACTCCCTACCGCGAACGGCGTTTATATATGTACAGTGTCATCTAATAAATCATTTCCGGCCATATTTGTCGGCTTAAGTATTTGCCTCTTGGCCGGCATTTCCGTCTATGCCAGGAAGAATACTGAGCCGTCCGCTCAAGCCGCCGCGCAAGCCACCGCCCAATTTCACCAGCAAATTTCGAACGAGCAAAAAGCCGAGCACGTCCTGAATCGCCTCACCTTCGGCCCTCGCCCAGGCGATATCCAGCGCGTGCAAACGCTGGGTCTCAAGAAGTGGCTCGGCCTGCAACTCCATCCGGAGCGCATACCCGAGAATCCCGTCTTGGCAGCCAAGCTGCGCCCGCTCGATACGCTCGCCATGAGCACGGCGAAGATGCTCCAAAACTACCCTTCGCCCGCGCTCGTCAAAGCCATGGTGGCAGGCAGGCTTCCGTTTCCCGACGATCCCGACAAGCGCATGATGGTCGACCGCCTGGCGGCGCGCTTGCAAGGTAAGACGGACCAGGAGGGTGGCCCGCCGCCTGCACGCGACCTTGCCGCGCTTCTCCCGCCGGAGCAACTCCGCGTCCTGCGCACGGGCACGCCGCAACAGAAGCTCGACCTGTTCAACTCGTTTCCGCCAAACCGTCAGGACCAGTTGCTGGAGAGCATGGGACAGGGCATGCGCATGCAACTGTTCGCCGCCGCGCCGCCAGTCTTGCGCCGCCGCATCCAGAGCGCCAACGGACCGCAGGCCATGGTGGTGCAGGATCTTGCCGAAGCCAAGCTGATGCGCGCGGTTTATAGTAATCGGCAGTTGCAGGAAGTGCTCGCGGATTTCTGGTATAACCACTTCAACGTGTTCATCGATAAAGGCGCCGACCATTATCTGGTCACCGCCTACGAACGCGATGAGATTCGCCCGCACGTGCTGGGCAAATTCGAGGATCTGCTGCGCGCCACCGCGAAGAGTCCCGCCATGCTGTTCTATCTCGATAACTGGCAGTCGACCGGCGCGCAATCCCCCGCCGGCCGGCGGCAGCAGCGCGGTCTGAATGAGAACTATGGGCGCGAACTGCTCGAACTGCACACGCTGGGCGTGGACGGCGGCTATACTCAAAAGGACGTGACCGAAGTAGCCCGCTGCTTTACCGGGTGGACCATCCGCCAGCCGCAGCGCGTGGCCGAGTTTGAGTTTAATCCGCGCATGCACGACAATGGCGAAAAGACCGTGCTGGGTGTGCGGATTCCGGCCGGCGGTGGCATCGGCGACGGCTACCGGGTGCTGCATCTGCTCGCGCACCATCCCGCCACCGCGCGCTTCATTTCGCGCGAGCTGGCCATGCGCTTCGTGGCCGACGTTCCGCCGGAAACGCTAGTGAACCGCATGGCCGCCACGTTTCTGAAGAAGGACGGCGACCTGCGCGCCGTACTGAAAACCATGTTCGATTCGCCGGAGTTCTGGTCGCGCGGCGCATACCGCTCCAAAATGAAATCACCCCTTGAAATGGTGGCCAGTTCGCTGCGCGCGGTCGATGCCGATGTGGATTTCACTTTCGGCCTCAACAACCAGTTGACCCAGCTCGGCGAGCCCCTCTACCGCAAAGCCGAGCCGACCGGTTACACGAACTCCGGCCAGGAGTGGCTGAACTCCGCCGGCCTGCTGGCGCGCATGAACTTTAGCGTCGCGCTGGTAAACAACAAAGTAGCAGGAGTGAAAGTCGACAGCGCCCAGTCCGCGGAGGGCGTGGCGCTAGGGTCTCCGGACTTCCAGAAGAAGTAATCGGGTAAACCGTATGACCACCCGCAGATTATTCGTTCGCAACTCGGCGCTCGCCATGGTGGGCGCCGGCACAGCCCCGTTGTGGCTGCAGCGCGCGCTGTACGCCGCCGACGCTCCCTCGCCGCGCAAGAAAATCCTGGTGGCGATCTTCCAGCGCGGCGCAGCCGACGGCTTGAACATTGTGGTGCCGCACACCGAAAAACGCTATTACGAAATGCGGCCCACGATCGCCGTGCCGCGTCCTGCACGGGCGTCGGCCGCGCGGGAAGACGCCGCCATCGACCTGGATGGCTTCTTCGGCCTGCACCCGGCGCTCGCTCCACTCAAGCCCATCTGGGACGACGGACACTTGGCCATCGTACACGCCGCCGGATCTCCCGATCCTACGCGCTCGCACTTCGATGCGCAGGACTTTATGGAATCGGCCACTCCCGGCCTGAAAGCCACCGCCGACGGATGGATGAACCGGGCCTTGCCGCGCGCGGATGCCGCCGCACACGCGTCTCCGGTACGCGCCGTGGCCATGGGTCCGGTGCTGCCGCGCGCCATGCGCGGCCCGAATCCCGCCGTCGCCGTGCAGAATTTGAGCGACTTCCAAGTGCGCAACGCGGAGGCGTCCGACGCATTCCAGGCGCTGTATGCCGATAGCCGGGACCCGTTGCTGCACGCCGCAGGACGCGAGACGTTCGAAGCCGTGTCGCTGCTGCAGTCCGTCCAGAAGCGGCATTATGAACCGGCGGCCGGCGCGAATTATCCCAAGGGGCGGTTTGGCGACTGTTTGCGCCAGATCGCGCAACTCATCAAGGCCGGCGTGGGCGTGGAGATGGCCTTCGCCGATGTGGGCGGATGGGATCATCACGTGAACGAAGTGGGCGCGCGCGCGTCGCAGGGACAGTTGGCCACGCGCCTCGCCGATTTCGGCCAGACGCTGGCCGCTTTTTGGACGGACCTGGGCGATCGCAGGGGCGACGTGGCGCTGGTGACGATGTCGGAGTTTGGCCGCACCGCACGCGAAAACGGCGACCGCGGCACCGATCACGGCCACGCGAACTGCATGTTCGTGATGGGCGGCGGTGTGCGCGGAGGCAAGGTGTACGGCAAGTGGCCCGGACTGGAAGCGGAGCAACTCTACGAAGCCCGCGATCTCGCTCTGACGACCGATTTCCGCGATGTCTTGGGAGAATTGGTTAGAGGTCAGCTAGGAAACCAGGATCTGAGCAGAGTGTTTCCGGGCTACACGCCCAAGCCGCGCGGCATCTTGTAACTTAGTGGGGCAGGCTCGCAGCCTGCGGCGGCCTCGCAGGCCGCCTGCCTCGGAGCTTTGTCTTCTAACTTCTAACGTGCTCCTCCTGCCAGGCCCGCCTCCGCTGCAGCCATTCCCTTGCGCGCCTCCGCATCGCCGGGCCGCAGCTTCGCGGCTTCGCCGAAGTAGCGCAGCGCATCCGGATACTGCCGGGCGGCCAGGCTTTTCCCCGCCAGGCCCACGGCGATCCGGTAGAGCAGATCCGCGGCTCCCGCATCTTCCAGGTTCAACTCGTGCGCGCGGCTGAGGGCCTGGTAAGCCGCCGCATCGTCGCCGAGTTTCGCGAGCACCGCGCCGTACAGGAAGTTCAATTGAAAGAGGTCCGGCCATCGCGCGACGGCTTTGGCGATAGGCGCGCGCGCTTCCTCAAACCGGCCCATTTGATAGTAAGTGAACGCCAGGTTGTACTGCATTTGCGGCCTTTCCGGGGCTAGCTCGGCGGCCCGCCGCAGAGGCTCCAGCGCATCTTCCAGGTCGCCGTGCTGGCCGTAGATAGTACCCAGCGCGGTCAGCCGCTCCGCGTCGCCGGCGTCGTATAGCCGCTGGCATAAAGCGTGGGCCTCGGTGCGCGGACCCGCGTCCAGCTTTTGCGCGCATTCCGTGCGCAACTCGCTCTCATCGGTATCGCGCCGCCGCAGCTCGGCCGATTCCGCGAAGGCCTTCTTGGCCTCCTCCTCGCGCCCCTGTTGGCGATACACCATGGCCAGTTGATACCGCGCCAGGCTATCGCGC
This sequence comes from Bryobacteraceae bacterium, assembly GCA_050008575.1. Classification (GTDB taxonomy): domain Bacteria; phylum Acidobacteriota; class Terriglobia; order Bryobacterales; family Bryobacteraceae; genus Bog-159. Next base: position 15,124 of record JBEKMJ010000028.1, on the reverse strand, counting down.
GGATTCGCTTCCGCGGCCTGCCGCAGCCACTTCCCGGCCGCCGCCAGATCGCCCTGCTTGAAGCACGCCAGGCCCAGGTAGTACACCGTATCCGGGAAGGGCGGCTTGGCGATGGCTTTGCTCAGATTCCGGACCGCGCCCGCGAAGTTCTGGTCCAGCAGGTCCAACCTGCCCAGGTAATAGGAGACGTTGGGATGGTCACCCACTTCGCGCCGCACGGCTTCGAATTCCCGGCGCGCTTCGCCGGATTGCTTCAGCTCGAACAGCGCCACGGCCAACGGAAATCGCGCGCGCATCGCCAGTGTGGGGTCGCGGCGCAGAGCGGCGCGGAATTCGGTGACGGCTTCGTCGTAACGGTCTTGCTTCAGCGCATCGTAGCCCTTGCCCAGATGCGCTTCCGCGGTGTCCTGCGTTTGCGGCGCGGCGGCCGGCGCCAGCCACACCAGCAGGGCGAGCGCGACGGCCAACTCGAGGCGCGGTTTTCCGCGGAGAGTCATGAGAGGTTGGTACAACTTGATGTCCGTTATTCTGGGCTACGAGGATCAAGCCGCCGAGGCCGATTTGGGCTGTAGCTTTTCCAGGACATATGCATTCAGGCTCTTACCCTCGCGCTTGGCGTCCGTCATGATTCGGCGATGTAGTTCGGGCGGTACGCGCACGAGGATTTTCCCGGAGAATGGCTTGTCCGGATCTTCCCCTCGGGAAGCGCAGAAATCCAGGTAATCGTCTACTGAATCCTCAAACGCCCGCTTTAACTCCTTGACTGATGATCCCTGAAAGGTGATCACATCTCGTGTGTTGATCACTTCTCCGTGGAATATCCCCGCCTCTTCATCCAGATCTACTCTTGCTTGATAGCCCTTGTAGGTCACGATTTCCTCCCGATTCCGATGCCTGCTTCCGTCAGGACCCTCTGCATGGAGGCAACCGCGCCGCGGTCGGTCTCATTCCGCGGATGCGGGCGATGGAATACAGCTCAGACGCCATTGAGCGCGATTCGCACGCGCGAACCGCGGCCTTCTGAGATTTCCGCACCGTAGTACGGCAGCATCGATTCAATGTCCAACCAGACGATGTTGGCGCGCTTTTCGAAGATGGCCTCCAGCACGCGCTGGTGCTTCCTCACAAATTGATGATATCACAGAATGATATCGACATGCCTTGCCAATTGTCGGGCTCCTCGGAAGTCGCCGCGGTAAGCTAGGCGACCCGAGACCCGCGTTTATCTACCGTCCATCCGCGGCCAAATTGCCTTTCTCCGCAACCCGCTACCGCGCCGCCACCCACTTCTCCAGCCACTTTAACTCCTCCCGCACCTTGATCTTTCCGTGCCAAGGATCCTTATCCATCTCATGCCCCTCCCCCGGAAAAATCAATAGCTTCACCGGCACGCCCTCGGCATGCAACGCGCGTTCCAGAAGATACTGTTCGCCCACAGATACCCGTATATCTTCCGCGCCACCCACAATGTGTGTTGGAGTCTTCACCTTATTCATCTGCCAGATGGCTGCCTCGTCGTTGTAATTCTTCATCGTGTCCCATGGCAGGCCGCCCAGGAAGTAAGCGTCGTCGTAAGTGGTATCGTCGTTGCCCCAGTTAGCCACGTGCTCCACCGCTCCCGCGCCGGTAACCGCCGCCCGGAACCGGGTATTCTGTGTGATCAGCCAGTTAGTCAGATAGCCGCCATAGCTATATCCGCCGATCGTCAGGTTGTCCGGATCGGCGATGCCGTCCTTCACCAGCGCGTCCACGCCTTCCAGAATGTCCTTGCCCGGCTTCGATACGATGTTCGGCACGATTCCCAGCGCGAACTCGTCGCCATAGCCCACCGAGCCGCGATAGTTGGGTTCGAATACCAGCCAGCCCTGCGCCGCCGCCAGCGATCCCCATTGATACCAGTCGGCTTCGAAGTGGTTGCCGTCCGCGTCTTCCGGTCCGCCGTGGATCAGCGTCAGCATCCGCAAATTCTTCCCGTCCAGCTTGCCGGGAGGATAAATCAGCATGCCCTCCACCGTCACGCCATCGTCGGCGGTCCAGCGGTAAGGCCGGCCTTCCGGCAGCGTGCGCTCCGTCAAGAGGCGGTTGAACGACGTGATCGGCCGCGCATCCAGCACGCCGTCCCCGAAATACACTTCCGGCGGCTCGGTCAGAGTCGAGTGTACGAACGCCACCCGCATGGCGTGCGCCGCCGCCGAGATCCGTTCATAAGTGCCCGGCCGTCCCGGTTCCTTCACGAAGACGTGCGGCTCCTCGCGGTAGATTTGTACGTCGGTGCCCAAGCGGCCTGTGATCAGCAGGCCGCCATCCTGCGTCACTGTGTATCCGGTTACCGCTCCCGGGAACTTGGCCCACCGCGACAGGCGCGCTGCCGGGGCTACGGCATCCACCCAATACACCCGTGGCTGCGCATCCTGATAACTGCCTTCCACCGACCCATTCAGGAACGAGAAGAAGATATGCCGGCTATCGGGCGCCCAATGCACGCTGTCGAGCACCGCCGGGCGCTCGACTAGCTTACGCGGCTCCCCGCCGGCCGCGGCGTCGACCAGATAGATGCCGTACGCCTCCATAGCCTCCTGCCGCTCGGAAATGGAATCGGTCAGAAACGCGAGGGTCTTGCCGTTCGGCGCGGCTTCCATTTGCTTCACGCGCCAGGGTGTGGCGGAGAACTGCTGCACGGCGCCGGTCGAGATCTGCACTTGCGCGATGGCATCGCCGCGCTCCGCTTCGCGGAACTCCACCACGTCTTTCCAGTCTTTCTTGTAGGCCTCTTGCTTTTCTTTGCTCCACGGCGTGCGCGTGGCGAAATAGATCTGCTTCGAATCGGCCGACCAGGCGAAGGCATGCACCTTCTCCTCGCCATGTGTGACGGCAAACGGATCTCCGCCACTCAGCGCGATCGCCCAGACCTGATCCGCCTTCCCGCTTTTCCCGGCATCCTCGGCCTCATCGGCCTGCGCGCCGGCTTCCCGATCGGACAGAAACGCGATCCAGCGTCCATCGGGCGACCACTGCGGATCGTGGTCGTGGCCCGAGCGCGTCAGTTGGACCAGCGCACGGGGACCCTCGTCGCGATACAGCCACAAATCGTTCCGGAAACGATTGGCATCCCAATCCGCGCGCGCCGTCTCGATCGCCACGGCACGCCCGTCCGGCGATACCCGCACGCCGCGGATCTCTACCGCGTCGAAAAACTCATCCAGGGTCGGAGGCGACTTGGCCGTCTGCGCCGACACGGCAGCCGCGCAAAAGACGAGAGCGAATCTGAACATTGCACGCGAATATAACACAGCCCGGCGGAAGGGATGCTTGAATTTGGAGGGCGGGCAATTCTGCCCGCAGCCGGCTCTGGAGATTGGCCTTTTGTCAGGATGGAAAACCTCGTGGGGCAGGCGTCTACGCCTGCGGCGGGTCTCCAGACCCGCCCCTTCCCGCACAGCTCGCAGTGGGTTCTCGACCGTGCGCAAGTTCTCCGGAACCGGCCCTTCGGCGAGGGTAGCTCGCCTCTCAAGTTTCTTACATTTGCGGCAGGCGAAACCCTGGGGGCGGGCTTGAGCCCGCGCGGGGCTTTAGCCCCGCCACGCCGAGCGTAGCTCACTTGCGTAGCTCGCCTAAGCCGGCTGAAAGCCGGCTGCGAACAGAATTGCCCGCCCTCCAAATTCAAAATGACCCAGTGCCGATAGTTGATATCGATGGCGATCCTCCGGCAGGTGGCAAATGCCGGATCGGCCGATGGCCTGCCCTCGCCGGCCGCGCCGGTCACACGTCCGCCAAAAAACCTCCCCCCGCCCTTCACCCAATTTTCCAACTACCTGCAAGCCTACCCCTCGCGCCCCACCCGTTTCCAACCCACCGCGATGCTAATCTGAAGCCAGAGAGAAGCCGCACTCCCCACCCGCAATCGCCGCGTCTCCGCGTCTCCCCATCGCCCCCCGTAGGTTCGTTTGGAAAAAACGAGGTAACCACATGACATCAAAGAAGAAAACCGCAGCCAACCGCCGCAATGGACGCAAATCTCCCGGTCCCGCAAGCGATGCCGGGAAGGCCGCCTCTTCCATGAACCCCGTGCGCCACGGCTCGCGCGCCGAAAACGGCAAGCCGGTGAAAGAATCAGCGACGACCTAACCATCTAACCTGGCTGGAGGGAATTGGAGGGCGGGCTTTAGCCGGCGCGGGGCTTTAGCCCCGCTAAAGCTCCGGTGTGCTTATTGACCGGCGGAAGCTGGGCGGAAGGAAAAAGCGTGGGGCGGGACGTGGGCGGGGTGGTTCCGGGTACTGAGGCTGGACAGACCCGGAGGCCTGCCCAGCCTATCTTGCGGCTAGAACCTGAACTTAGCCGTCAGCACCACTTCACGGCCGGAAACCAGGGATCCCTGGAAGGCGCCGTAAGCGCTGGTCGGGGGCGACACGGTGCCGTAGATGCCGCCAAAACCGCCCCCCGCCACATTCGCCAGGGGATCCGCGAAATGCGGGTGGTTCAGAATGTTATAAGCGCTGGCGCCGACCACGAATCGGATCCGCTCAGTGATGTAAACATTCTTATACAGGGTCGTATCGATATTGAAGTAGCCGGGGCCAAACAGCGAATTGCGGCCAATGTTGCCGAAGCTCGTTTCCGTGCCGTAAGGCAGGAAATCCGCCTGTGACATGCAGGACGTCGCGCCGTTGACCGCGCCGTTTCCGCAGGAATGCGGAATGGTCGTGACGGCGGTAGCCAGCATGGGGTCGAGTATGGTGCCCAGGCCCAGGTTGCCGGGCAGCACGCTATCGGTGATGCTTTCCGGAACTCCGGTCCGCAGGTAAAGCTTGCTGGATAGCGACCAGTTGCCCAGCAGGTCGTTGAGGGCGCGGCTGCCAAACTTCCACGGCGTATCCCACACGAAATCGCCGACCACGTTGTGGCGGATATCGTAATCGGAATTACCGTAATTGGCCCTGACGTTCGGGTTAATCAAACTGGTCACGATATTGGCGGTAAATGTATAGGGAAGACCGGTACCGCCGTTCGAGAGGTCGTCGAGCGAGTGGCTCCAGGTGTAGCTGATCTGGCCCTGGAAGCCGTGCGCGAAGGCCCGCCGGTACTGGATGGTCAATCCATTGTAGTTCGAGATGCCCTGGTTGCTTATCTGGTTGATGCCCAGGAAACGTGGGTCGGGCTGCACGGACGGCAAGCCGTTGAACGTCCCGCCCAAGGCCGCGGCGTTGGCAAATCCATTTTGCACCAAAAGGTTATAACCATGGTTGCCCGTGTAGGTAGCCACCAGAACGTTCTTCGGTCCGATGGGTTGCTCGATCTCGAAACTCCACTCGGCATACTCGGGCGTGCTGAGGTGTTGGGGAATCGAAAAGTATCCGATGGGGTTGAAGCCGCCGGGGACCGCGCTATTCAATTGAGCCAGCGTGGACCCATTGAAGAATCCGGTCTTGAAGGCGTTGAACTCATTCTGGGCCAAGGCGGCGGCGCTCGACGGGTCGCTCGCCAAGCCCACCTCCACGGCATTGCTGTTGACGAAGGCGCCATACGGATACGGCGCGTTATTATACAAGCCGGCCACCAGGAAACCCGGGGACAAATCCGCGAAGAGACCAAACCCGGCCCGGATGACCATTGCATTGGTCCCGGCGCCCCTGGGGCTCCAGACCACGCCTAGTCGCGGCTGCGGAACGATCGCGTCCACGCTATAATAAGCGCTGCTCTGGCCGGTATCGATGGACTGGTTGTACGGAATATTCACGCCCGTCTGGAAACTAGGCGACGTGAACGGGGCCGTGAGGCGCGAGAAACAATTGTCCACGCACTGCGGGTTGCCCGTCCGATCGAAGCGCATACCGAAGGTCAGTTTCAGGTTCTTGCCGGCAGCCCATTCGTCCTGGGCGTAGACGCCGATGTTATACAGCCGGATGTGCGCGGTAGTGATCGAAGTAAACTTCTGCTGATAGTTGCTGTCGACGCCCGCATCGAGATTGCCGTTGGCAAAGTCGGCCAGCGAATTGAATGCATAGTACCCGGTAGTGCCGGAAAGCAATCCGAAATCGCTCACCCGGTTGCGCCGGAAGTTTTCACCCACTTTGATGGTGTGCCGGCCGCGGGTGATGGATAAGTCGTCGATCAATTGGGCCTGCCCCACGTCGCGGCCTTGCGGGAAAGTGTTCCACGCGGAGCCCACGGGATAGAAGCCGCCGCCGTTGGCGCCGCCGTCTCCAAAAAAGAATGCAGTCGGGAACAACTGCTGCGATGCGCTTACATTCGCGGGACCGAAATATGCGCTGTACCACAGGGCGGAGCCGATGAAGCTATTGACCATGGTCGGTGTGATCACGTAAGTGTAGTTGATGGCTCCATCCCATTCCGGCTGGACGCTTTGTTCATTGAAGGTGGTGTTGATCAGGTCCGTAGTCGTGGGCTGGAATCCGTCGTCGTGCTTCACGCGGGCGTAGATCTTCTGCTTGTCGGTCAGGGAATGATCCACGCGGAAAGTGTAGAGATGCTCTTTGTTGGTATTCGAGCCGCTTTCCGCCCACGACTGGCCGCAAGGTACGGTGGTGCCGAACGTTCCGCCGCCGGGGGCGGGAGTCCCCGCAAAGCCTTGGACCCCACATCCCAGATTGCCGTTGCCATCCTGCAGTGCGCCGCTGCCGTTGGTGATGGGCACCGCGCCGGAGACGCCTGGCGCGCCGTTCCAGAGCTTGAACGCCGTCTGGTAGAGCGGTAGCTGCGCCGGGTTAATCGTGTTCGCAATGTAGGTCTGAAGCTGCGGCGTGGGGATGGTGACGATCCCCGTGGAAGGCAGCGTGTAGTACAGCCCCTCGGTATCCGCATAGAAGAACGTTTTGTCTCTGCGGATGGGGCCGCCCACATCGGCTGCCCACTGATTGGATATGGCTTTCGAGCGCGGCTCGCCAAACGTATTGGCGAAGAAATCGTTGGCATTCAGGCGGTCGCCATTCCAATTGTAGTTCAAGTCGCCGTGAAAGCCGTTGGTGCCGGATTTGGTGATGTAATTCACCTGCGCGCCGGCTTCGCGCCCATACTGCACGCTGTAAGCGTTCTGGACCACGGCGGCTTCCTGCACCTCATTGGTTCCCAGCATCAAGTTGCTGGCGCCGGAATTGTTCAGGTTCAAATAAGCGTCGTTGTAATCGTTCCCGTTGATGGTGAACAAATTCGAAACGCCGGGCAGGCCGTGCGCGCTGAAGTTGCCATAGCCCATGCCGGTGCTCACGACCACTCCGGGGGCCGTGAACGCGATGGTCGTCATATCGCCGCCCGGCGTGGGCAGCTCTTCCATTTGCGTGGTGTTATAAGTGGTGCTGAGGTTGGCGTTTTCGGTTTCGACAACGGCGCCGCTGGCCAGTACCTCGATCACCTCCTGGGTAGCTTGGACCTTGGCGATCAGGTCCAGCGTGGCCACCTGTCCGACCTCCACCGCAAGCTTCTGCACATCGGTTTTCAGGCCCGCGGCGGTCGCCGAAACGGCGTAATTTCCCGGCTTCAGGAACGTGAAGCGAAACGCGCCCACCGTGTCGGTAGTCTGCGTGCGAGTGTCGCCAAAGTCCGTGCTTCTGAGCGTGATGGTGGCGCCCGGCACCACGGCACCGGTAGTGTCTTTGACCGTGCCGACCACGTCGCCGGTCGTAATTGTTTGCGCAAGGGCCATCGGTAGCGAGAACAAACAAAAAGCGGCTACCAGGCTGAGAGTCAGCTTCTGATGGAACTGCATGTATACCTCCTTGAATGTTCTGGATCGCGGAGATGTGCCAATACTGCAGCGAACAGCACGAAACGTGATGGGACGAACAATTCGTGAAACAACCACCCAACACGGCTTACTCCACACCAATGCAGAGATTCTGCGTCCGCGGGCGGTCCTTTTGCAATGGATAGCGCCTAACTTGTTTCTATACCGCTAAACAACTGTTACAAAACAGTTTGCCATTTTGTCTAAAGCCGGCTAAAGCCAGCTAAAGCCGGCTAAGGCCGGCTAAAGCGAATGCTAAAGCGGGCTAAAAACAATGATGTAACAGGGGGGCGGACGCCTAACGCCAGCCATCTACTACGAACAGCTCGGACAGGATTCGCGGGTAAGAATACACGATGGTGTGTTCGTCCTGGGATAGGAACGCCGGCCAGATTCTGCTGACATTGGCCAAGTCCAGCGGAGCGATTTCCTTCCAGGGCTTCGATTTCCCCGTTTCCACGTCCACGCTATAGAGCATGGCCGGCACCGAATCGCCCTGGGCCAGCAGAGCTTTACCGGAATGGCTCCAGCGCAGTACCGTGGGCGCAAAACCCGTGGCGATCACTTTCGGTTCGCCTCCGGCGGCGGACAGAACCAGCAGCCTGCGTTCGCCGTCGACGCCGGCGATCTGCTTGCCGTCCTGGGAGATCGCGGGACGCATGAAGTATGCGCTGGTGCCAAGCGGCCGCGGCGCACTTCCATCGAGCGCTTGCACAAAGAAGCGCGGCCGGGCGCCGGCCAGGCTGCCGCCTACCAACAACCGGTCTCCACCGGGAAAGAAACGTACGAAGTCATACCTCAAATTATGTCCGGAAATAGAGCGCGGCTGGCCCGGCGTCAACGGCACCAGATTCAAGGTGGTCTGATCCCGGTCCGACTTGAGGATCGCCCAGTTCCCATCCGGCGAGACAGCCATGCCATAACCTTCTCCCACACGTATGGCGCTGGGCGCGTTCGCACGGCGGATATAAACCGTGTGATGGATACCGCCGCCTTCTCCGGTCTCATCGAAGAGCACCACCCGGCCATCGGCCGAAATGGCCTCGGCGGTCGTATAGTCGAACCAGGAAAGATCCTTTTCCTTGGGGCTTCCGTCGACCAGAGCGGTCATCATGGCGCGCAATTGTTCGCGCGAAATCAGGACGCGGCCGGAAGCGGAGATGTCGTGCAGCGTCAGAATACCCGGAAAGGCGGCGACCAGGCGCACTTTGCCCGAAAGAGAGGCCGCATAGAGCGCGCGGGTTACTCCCGTGCGCGCGGCGGTGAACCAGATTTCGCGGCCGGAGGGCGACCAGGCCAAGCCCTGCGCGCTGGCCCACCCGGCCGATAAGGTGCGGCGCGCGCCTTTTCCGTCGATCGCTACGACGCTCCCGGCATCGTCCCCCATAACCAGGTGTTCCATGAAAGCAACCTCGTTGCCGGAGGGCGAAACCCGCACGTCCGAGAGCCATCCGGTACTCTCGTACAAGGTCTTGTTGCGCGGATACTCAATGCTCTCGGGGTGCGGTCCGTAACGCAGGACGGCCATTCTGGAACTGTCCGGCGCCCAGTCCGCGGACCAAATACCGAGGTCGATGGAGAGGGGCGCGCCACCGTTCATGGGCACCCGCACCAGACTGCGCTCCGATCTCGGTCCGCCGGAAAAGAGCAGCGCCAGTTCGCCGGAGCGCGACACCGAGGCTAGCATGGCGCGCGGGAAACCGAGCGGGCGCGATTCCGGGCTTACGGTATTCGCCAAGTACAACTCGCGGTCGCCGGGCACGGTCTGTCCATCGTAAATCACGTTCTGGCCGTCCGGTCCGAAGCGCGCGCCGGCGATCGTCGTTCGTCCGAAGGTAATCTGGTGAAAAGTGGGCAGCGGAGCGGTCCTGGGGCGGCCCACGATCACCCAGCCCGCCAGGTTCGCCAGGATCGCGATCGCCGCGGCGGCCAGCCATGCGCGAGAGGATCGCCGAGGCGGTTCGGCCGCCGGAAGGAAAGCTGGCGGCGCCGGCGCCCCGTTTTCTTCCAACTTTTCTTCCAGCGCGGTCGGGTGGCTTTCGCTGACCATAGCCACGAACCGGTATCCGCTGCGGGCCAGCGTTTCCACGTATCGGGGACGGTCGGCGGAGTCTCCCAGAGCCAGGCGCAGACGGTTCACCGCGGTGTTCAGCCCGCTCTCGAAATCGACAAAAGTGTCGGCCGCCCAGAGCCGGTCGCGCAGTTCCTCGCGTGTGACCACGCCGCCGGGGCGATCCAATAGGGCCTGGAGTATCTGAAGGGGTTTGCCTTGCAGGCGTATCCGGGTTCCGTGCTTGCGAATTTCGCCCGTGCCGGTTTCCAGCTCGAAGGCGCCAAACTGGAGCACACGCCCGTTGCGCTCGTCCTGCATCTGGTTCACTCCCGGGCCCCCTTATTTCTTCCCATACTATGACACTTCGCGGTGCTTCGCCACTGCCAACGTGCGCGCAGGCGCGTAACCGTTTTGGGGATTCCGGACCGGCACAAACCGCTCCCTGACGGTCGCGGCTCAGTAAACCGTGGGCAATCAAAGCGACCGTTACCGAGCCGCGACCGTTACCGAGCCGCGACCGTTACCGAGCCGCGACCGTCAGGGAGCGGTTTCCCCAAAACTGCCAAGCACCCCGTCCGAGCTTGCCGATGGCCGCGCACGGCCCCTCGGGCCATCACGATGCGGTCTGCCGCAAGCTCAGCGGAGACACTCCCAGCAACCGCCGAACATGGTAGGCCAGATGGCTCTGGTGCGCAAACCCCGTTTCCACGGCAATCTGGCTGATGGACAAATTGCCTTCGCCCAGCAGCGTCTTGGCCCGGTCCACCCGCCGCTCGATCACGTATTGATGCACCGGCATGCCGACCGCTCTGCGGAATGCCGCGTTGCAATGCGAAACGCTCACGCCGGCTACCCCGGCGATCTCCTTCAGCGAGAGATCGCGGCCGAGATTGTATTCGATGTGCGACAGCACCTGCCGCAAACGGCATCCCGACATCCCCTGCGAACGTGTGCGCGGGGCCCGCGAGAGAGAACTGTGGCGGTCCACCAGGCACGCGGCCATGGCCGTTCCGAGGCTATCGATATACAGCCGGCCACTCGGATAGCCGGCCTCCATCTCCGCTTTCAGCGCCCACCCGATATGCTCCATCTGCGGATCGCGCATCTGAAAGCGATTCACGATCTCCACACCGGTGGGATCGGCGCCCGCTTCTTCCGCCGCCAGGCTCAGGAGGTTCAGAGGCACGCGTATAATGAACGACGTGTCCTTTTCCCGCAGGTCCCAGCGGCTGGGTGTATCCGGCGGAATGATGTCGATATCGCCGTGGACGCTCAGCCCGCAATGATACTTGCCATCCCTTCGGCAGCCGATGTGTACCGACGCTCCCATATGAATCGAGACGATGATCTTCCGCGACACGGGGGAATCGGTGACACCGGCCGGATCGGACCACACTAGCGCCCGCAATTCATCCGGCCTCGCCCGCGGGCCGCGGAGTTCCGGTTGCGGGAGCGGCCCAGACCGGAGCGCGCCCAGGATCTCCCGTGCGAATCCCGCTGTGCCCAGCCGCGCGAGACCCAATCCGGCACCGCCGATGGCGGCCACGGGAACCCCGGCGTCCAGGAACTCTTTGGCTTTCCGCGCGCCCTCCCGGTTTCCTCCCGCTTCCCAAGCCGCTCCGTCCGGCAGAATCAGCAGCGCGCTATGCGCGGGCGGCAACTTGTCCAATGTGAGGTCCGGCACAATGCGCAGGCCGCTGGCAGTCAACACCGGCGCCGGCGCCACCGCCACGGTCGATACGCGGAACGCATGATTCAATTGGGCAATGGCGTACGAGGGCTCCCAGTCCGAAAACCGGTCGAAAACAAACAGATGGATGGTCGGATTCCCCATGAAGCCCCTGATGCGGTTTTTGACGGGCCGGCGGGGCGGGCGGTTTCGCCTGCCTTCTCAAGTAGGCTGGCGCCATGTGCCGCCTTCCCCACTACTTCCCCTTGCGTTCGGATGCCTCGCTCAGCGCCAGCGCGGCAAACGCCGTAGCCGCATCCCGCATGAATTGCGACTGCATTGACCCGGGCTCGTACCGCTTGTTCATTGAAACAGCCTCCCAATAGCCTCCCTGGCGATCTTGATGCGATTCCAGCCACGCCACCGCGCGCGCCAGCCTCGCATCGGTTGCGGAAACGCCCGCCGCCTCAAGCACAAATACGGCCAGTCCCGTGGCATAGCTGTCGCTCCCTTTCGCGGCCGGAGCGCCGGGGTGCTCGGCCCAGGGTCCCAGCGAGTCGATCGTCCAGCCGCCATCGGCCGCCTGTTTCCGCCAGGTCTCGTCAACGATAGATCGGCCAGCCGCCTCCGGCAGTGCGTCCGGCAGTTTGGTGGAAGCCCAAAGGAGCATCAGACGATTGTGCAAGGGCTGCGCTTCCCGCTCGCGCGCGAAATACGCTTCCATTTCGGCAATTCGCGCCCGTACCCGCGGCTGGTTGCGGTACTCCGCGGGCGCGCTACCGGCCGCGTATGCAGCCAGCGCCGCGCCGTAAAACGGGGAAGGCGGCATCTCGTACGGGTCCAAGTCGAGATTGAACCAGGGCCACGCCCCGCGCGCCGGTCCTTGCGTGAGCTGCAGCGACCATAGCCGGTCGAAGGCTTTCCGCCCGACCGCGTCCGCCGGACTCAGAAAGAGGGCCGCGAACACCGCCTCCACGCCCAGAGCTTGTGAAGCCATCGGCTCGGTTGCAAAGCCGCGGTTGATTTCTCTCGCGTCGTATATACCGGCCCTGGCCCGCAACCCATCGAGCAACTCTGTTTCCGGCGAGGTCGGGCGGCTCTCGCCCAGCACGCGGCGCAATGCGGGCCGCGCCAGCAGATAGGCCGCGCTAGTGTGGCAGGAAAAACACGTGCCGCCGGTGACGGCCTTCGCCGTGGCCCAGGCGAACCACTCCTGTTGCCGGGCATCCAGATACTGCGCCGCGAGCCGCGGGTCCCAGCTTGCGCGCAGGGAAAGCGCCGCCAGGGAAATAGCGACTGTGCAGGCGAGCAACCTCATCAAACGCCATCATACCGGCCAGAGCCAGCGCTGGTCGCGCAGATTCGGACGGGGGAGAGCAGGTTCGACCGATGAGAATTACACAGCTCCGGAGGCTTGCGCCACATCGCGGTACACTTCCAGGACCTCGCGCGCCGTGCGCTCCCAGCTATAGCGGGCGGCCTGCGCCTTGCCTTTGGCGATGAGCTCGCCGCGGAGATCTTCGTCGAGCAGGGCTTCCTGGATGGCACGCGCGATCTCGAATACATTCTCCGGATTCACCAGCAGCGCCGCGTCGCCCAGCACCTCGGCGAGCGCACCGGCATTGGACGCCACCACGGGCGTGCCGCTGGCCATGGCTTCCAGCGGCGGCAAGCCGAAGCCTTCATAGAGAGAGGGAAAAACGAACAGCGCGGCGCTTTCAAAAAAGACGCGCAGAGCTTCGAAAGGCACAAAGCCGAGGAAGCGTACGGCTTTTTCAACGCGGGTCTGGATGACGGCGCGGCGCACGGAGGGATAACGCGAAATCTCGTCGCCGATGATCAGGAGGTGGAGGTCTCGATAGACCGGGTGGCGCGAGAGGCGCTCCCGGGCCACCGCGAAGGCTTCCACGAGGCGCGGAATGTTCTTCTGCGGGCGGATATTGCCGGCGTAAAGCAGAAAAGGATAGTCGATCTGGTAACGTTCCAGAATGCGGCGCGCGTGGCCCGCCTCCGCGGGACGGAAGAAATCCGGATTGGGAGCGTTGTAGGCCACCCGGATGCGATCCGCCGGGATGGCCAGAGCGTCGTGCACGTCGCGCCGGGTGGCTTCGGAAACGGCAATGATGCGTTTGGCGCGCAACAATCCGCGGCGGAGCAGCAGGCGGCGAGTCTGCATGCGCAGGCCCGAGCCGGTGTCGAACAGCAGGCGCGACATGTCGTGAATCGTGACCACGTAAGGCTCCCGCATAAACAGCGGCACCTGGTTCAAAGGGATGTGCACCAGGCTGGGCCGCAGGCCATGCAGAAACAGGGGGAACGCCACGTGATTCAATGCGTACGAGTCGGTCTTGCGGTAGGTGACGATTTGGAAGTTGGGCGGTAGGCCGGCGAGGCTGGCCTCGTCCTCGGGCAGCGTCACCAGGATGTAGTCGTTGGTTTGGTCGATGCCGGCCATGGCATCCAGCAGGCCGTGGATGTACGTGCCGATGCCGAAGTCCCGCACGCGGCGGACATCCATCACGATGCGCAGGGGCGCGCATGGCGCGCCGTGGCTGGTGGTTGGTGGCTGGTGGCTGGTGGTCAAGCCTGCGCCAGGAGGGCCTGGCGTCTCCAGGCGTATAGCGGGAAACGCTCGGTTAGGGTCTCGACCCCGCGGCGCACGGCGGCGATCGCAGCGTCGGACGCGATGTTGTGGAGCACTTCGGAGATCAAGGCAGCGACCTCGCGCATCTCGGGTTCGCGGAAGCCGCGCGTGGCGACCGCGGGGCTGCCCAGACGAATTCCGCTGGGATTGAGCGGCGGATTCACGTCGAAGGGGATGGCGTTCTTGTTGACGGTAATGCGGGCGCGGTCCAGCGCCGCCTCGGCTTCTTTGCCGCGAATGCCCTTGGAGAAGACATCCACCAGCATCAGATGCGTGTCCGTGCCGTTGGAGACCACGTGGAAGCCCGCGTCCATCAGAGCGCCGGCCAGCGCCTGGGCGTTGGCGACGACTTGCTTCTGATAATCGACATAGCCGGGTTCCATGGCTTCCTTGAAGGCCACCGCCTTGGCCGCTATGATATGCACCAGCGGGCCGCCCTGGAAACCGGGGAAGACCGTCTTATCGACAGCCGCGGCGTACTTCTCTCTGCAGAGGATGAGCCCGGCGCGCGGGCCGCGTAGCGTCTTGTGCGTGGTGGTAGTGACGATGTCGGCGTACTGGCAAGGATTAGGATGCAGACCGGCCGCCACCAGGCCCGAGATATGCGCCATGTCCACCACCAACAGCGCGCCCACGGAATCCGCGATCTGGCGGAAGCGCGCGAAATCCAGCACGCGCGGATAGGCGCTGGCCCCGGCCAGGACCATCTTGGGCTTGTGTTCCTCGGCGAGGCGGGCGAGCTCGTCGTAATCGATGCGCTCGTCGTCTTTGCGCACGCCGTACGGCACGATGTTGTAGGTCTTGCCGGAGAAGTTGAGCTTGTGGCCGTGCGTCAGGTGGCCGCCGTGCGCCAGGTTCATGCCGAGAATGGTGTCGCCGGGCTGCAGGACGGCGGCGTACGCGGCTTGATTGGCCTGCGAGCCGGAATGCGGCTGCACGTTGGCATGCTCCGCGCCGAACAGCTTCTTGGCGCGATCGCGCGCGAGGTTCTCGACGATGTCGGTGAACTCACATCCGCC